>JAVRCF010000046.1:0-64111 GCA_034530935.1 Aulosira sp. DedQUE10
GAATGAAAGTTCTTACCTTCTGAATGAAAGTTCTTACCTTCTGAATGAAAGTTCTCACCTTTTGAATGAAAGTTCTCACCTTTTGAATGAAACTACACCTCACGCCCTCATCCCCTATCCCCTTCTCTCACGGGAGAAGGGGAATTGAATCTCTGGCTCCCCTCACGAGTAAGAGAGGGGTTGGGGGTGAGGGTAAAACCTTGTCAGCAAAAGGGTTTCACGTTAAGTTGACACTAATGAACAATGTTTTGCCCCTACTCATGTACTACATTTACCTGAAATACGCTGTATGTTTAAGTACTTACCTAGTACAGCTTGGTAAAAGTTTTTCAGCAGTCATGATGGTAATGCTGAGTTGAATTTTGTATAGAAGTCCTATAGTAATTGCCAAGTTTATAATTTCAGAACTTCTTTGTTAAGCACTGCATGGTCACCATTTTCCCCGTGTTTTTTAAGAGGATTGAGCAATCTATTATTCTTTTAGACATACTCCTAAAGGAATAGGGGATCAAACTGGAGATAGATATGCCGTAAAAAATCTGCTTGAAACAGCTATCTTAGGAATTATGAAAAAGTTATGATTGGCTAAATGATGTTCCAAGAAGTGTTGGCAGCAGCTTTATTTCATGGGTTTGAGCATAGGCTTAAGTTATTCCCATAGCGAAATAGCGCCAATGATAAATTTAACACTACCCCCAAATACAAACGGGGGATCAAAAAATATATAAATTTCTAAAGGGTAAGGTTATGGTAACTGAACAGTTAACTAAAGAAAGCGATAATTTAGATTTAAAACAGTTATTAAAAACCCTAAATGCTGTCAAAAAAGGCGATTTTTCCGCGAGAATGCCAGGTGAACAAACAGGAATGGCAGGGAAAATAGCTGATACGCTCAATGATATTATTGACCAGAATGAGCGCATGGCAGCAGAGCTACAGCGAATCGGCAATGTTGTTGGTAAAGATGGGAAAGTCTCGGAACGTGCTTCTCTAGGAAATGTGCGTGGTTCGTGGTTAAGTTGCGTTAATTCTGTCAACACACTTATTACAGATTTAGTCCAGCCAACAGCAGAAACTACCCGTGTTATCAGGGCTGTAGCTAATGGCGATTTATCTCAAACGATCGCACCAGAACTTGAAGGTAGACCCCTGAAGGGAGAGTTTCTCCAAACTGCCAAGATTGTGAACACAATGGTAGAACGCCTCGGTTCCTTTGCATCGGAAGTAACGCGGGTGGCGCGAGAGGTGGGAACCGAAGGTAAGTTGGGTGTACAAGCCGAAGTCCGGGGTGTGGCGGGGACTTGGAAGGATTTGACTGATAACGTCAACTTAATGGCGGGTAATCTCACCGGACAAGTGCGGAACATCGCAGAAGTTGCAACTGCGATCGCCAACGGTGACTTGTCGAAGAAAATTACAGTTAATGTCAAAGGCGAAATTCTGGAGTTGAAGAACACTGTCAACACGATGGTGGATCAGCTCAATTCCTTTGCATCGGAAGTTACACGAGTTGCTAGAGAGGTGGGAACCGAAGGTAAGTTGGGTGTACAAGCCGAAGTCCGGGGTGTAGCGGGGACTTGGAAAGATTTGACCGATAACGTCAACTTAATGGCAGGAAATTTAACTGCACAGGTACGTAATATTGCGGAAGTGACAACGGCGGTGGCGAATGGCGACCTTTCCAAGAAAATTACTGTGGATGTCAAGGGTGAAATTTTAGAGTTGAAAAACACCGTCAATATCATGGTGGATCAACTCAACTCTTTTGCATCAGAAGTAACCAGAGTAGCAAGGGAAGTGGGTGCCGAAGGAAAATTGGGCGGTCAAGCAGAAGTGCGCGGTGTGGCGGGAACATGGAAGGATTTAACCGACAGCGTGAACTTCATGGCGGGAAGTTTGACGGCGCAGGTGCGGAATATTGCGGAAGTGACAACGGCGGTAGCGAATGGCGATTTATCCAAGAAAATCACTGTGGATGTCAAGGGCGAAATTTTAGAGTTGAAAAACACCATCAACACGATGGTGGATCAGCTCAATTCCTTTGCATCGGAAGTGACGCGGGTAGCGCGGGAGGTGGGAACCGAAGGGAAGTTGGGCGTACAAGCAGAAGTCCGGGGTGTGGCGGGGACTTGGAAAGATTTGACCGATAACGTCAACTTAATGGCAGGAAATTTAACTGCACAGGTACGTAATATTGCGGAAGTGACAACGGCGGTGGCAAATGGCGACCTCTCGAAGAAAATCACTGTGGATGTCAAAGGTGAAATTTTGGAGTTGAAAAACACCGTTAATATCATGGTGGATCAACTCAACTCCTTTGCATCAGAAGTTACCAGGGTGGCGCGAGAAGTGGGTGCGGAAGGAAAATTGGGCGGTCAAGCAGAAGTGCGCGGTGTGGCGGGGACTTGGAAGGATTTAACCGACAGCGTGAACTTCATGGCGGGGAGTTTGACGGCACAGGTGCGGAATATTGCCGAGGTGACAACGGCTGTAGCTACAGGCGACCTTTCCAAGAAAATCACTGTGGATGTGAAGGGCGAAATTTTGGAGTTGAAAAACACCATCAACACAATGGTGGATCAACTTAATTCCTTTGCATCAGAAGTCACCAGGGTAGCGCGGGAGGTTGGTAGTGAAGGAAAACTGGGCGTACAAGCCGATGTCAGGGGCGTAGCTGGGACGTGGAAAGATTTAACTGACAGCGTAAACTTCATGGCGGGAAGTTTGACGGCGCAGGTGCGGAATATTGCCGAGGTGACCACGGCTGTAGCTACAGGCGACTTATCAAAGAAAATCACTGTGGATGTGAAGGGGGAAATTCTGGAGTTGAAAAACACCATCAATACAATGGTGGATCAACTGAGTTCCTTTGCATCAGAAGTCACCAGGGTAGCGCGGGAAGTGGGAACGGAAGGAAAGTTGGGCGTACAAGCCGAAGTGCGCGGCGTGGCTGGAACCTGGAAGGATTTAACAGGTGCGGTGAACATGATGGCGGGGAACCTCACCGACCAAGTACGGAACATTGCAGAAGTTGCGACTGCGATCGCAAATGGTGACCTCTCCAAGAAAATCACCGTGCAAGTTAAAGGCGAAATTTTGGAGTTGAAGAACACCATCAATATTATGGTGGATCAGCTAAATTCCTTTGCTTCGGAGGTCACCAGGGTGGCACGGGAAGTAGGAAGTGAAGGTAAGCTGGGCGTACAAGCAGATGTCAGAGGTGTAGCTGGGACGTGGAAAGACTTGACCGACAGCGTGAATTTCATGGCGGGCAGTTTGACAGCACAGGTGCGGAACATCGCCGCAGTCACCACCGCCGTGGCGAATGGTGATTTATCCAAGAAAATTTCTGTGGATGTCAAAGGTGAAATTTTAGAGTTGAAGAACACCGTCAATACAATGGTGGATCAACTCAACTCCTTTGCGTCGGAAGTAACGCGGGTGGCGCGTGAGGTGGGAACAGAAGGGAAACTGGGCGTACAAGCCGAGGTGAAGGGAGTCGCGGGTACGTGGAAAGACCTCACCGACAGCGTGAACTTCATGGCGGGAAGCTTGACGGCACAGGTGCGGAATATTGCGGAAGTGACAACGGCGGTGGCAAATGGCGACCTCTCCAAGAAAATCACCGTTGATGTCAAAGGCGAAATTCAGGAACTCAAAAACACCATCAACACAATGGTGGATCAACTCAACTCCTTTGCATCGGAAGTAACTAGGGTGGCAAGGGAGGTGGGAACCGAGGGAAAATTGGGGGCACAAGCTTATGTCAAGGGAGTCGCCGGCACTTGGAAGGATTTGACAGACAACGTTAACTCAATGGCGGGGAACCTTACAGCCCAGGTGCGGAACATTGCGGAAGTCACCAAAGCGGTGGCGAATGGCGATTTATCCAAGAAAATCACCGTTGATGTTAGGGGCGAAATTTTGGAGTTGAAAGACACCATTAATACAATGGTGGATCAACTGAGTTCCTTTGCATCGGAAGTTACCAGGGTAGCGCGGGAGGTGGGCACAGAAGGAAAATTGGGTGGTCAAGCCCAAGTCAAAGGTGTAGCGGGGACTTGGAAAGATTTGACCGACAATGTTAACTCAATGGCGGGTAACTTAACAGCCCAGGTACGCGGTATCGCCAAAGTGGTGACGGCGGTGGCGAATGGGGACTTAAAACGTAAATTAATGCTGGATGCTAAGGGAGAAATTGAAACCCTAGCAGAGACAATCAACGAAATGATTGATACCCTAGCCACCTTTGCCAATCAGGTAACCACAGTAGCGCGGGAAGTGGGAATTGAAGGGAAATTAGGGGGTCAAGCTAGAGTACCTGGGGCGGCGGGGACGTGGAAAGATTTGACAGATAACGTCAACGAACTAGCAGCAACTCTGACTACTCAGTTAAGGGCGATCGCAGAAGTTGCAACTGCGGTAACTAAGGGCGATTTAACCCGATCAATTGCAGTTGAAGCTTTAGGGGAAGTAGCAATCCTCAAAGACAACATCAACCAAATGATCGCTAACCTGCGCGAGACAACGCAGAAAAATACTGAACAGGATTGGCTAAAAACTAACCTCGCCAAGTTTACGCGGATGCTGCAAGGTCAGCGTGATTTAGAAACTGTCTCTAAACTCATTCTTTCAGAATTAGCACCGTTAGTAGGAGCGCAACATGGCGTATTCTACATGATGGAAGCCGCAGAGACTCAGACATACCTCAAGCTATTGAGTAGCTATGCTTACCGTGAACGTCGGCATTTAGCTAACCGCTTTTACCTAGGTGAAGGTTTGGTAGGACAATGCGCTTTGGAAAAAGAGCGAATCCTCTTAACAGATGTGCCTGGTGATTATGTCAAAATCAGCTCTGGTTTAGGAGAAGCTGCGCCACTAAATGCCGTTGTGTTACCAGTGTTGTTTGAAGGACAAGTAACAGCAGTAGTTGAATTAGCTTCCTTCCGCCGCTTCAGCGAGATTCATTTAACCTTCTTCGATCAACTCACCGAAAGTATTGCGATCGTCTTGAATACGATCGCGGCTTCAATGCGGACAGAAGAATTGCTCAAGCAGTCCCAATCTTTGGCTGAAGAACTGCAAACCCAGCAAAACGAACTCCGGGAAACCAACAAGCGTCTAGAACAACAAGCCCAATCGCTCAAAGCTTCCGAAGATTTACTCAAAGGACAGCAAGAAGAACTGCAACAAACCAACGCCGAATTAGAAGAAAAAGCCGAGTTATTGGCGCTGCAAAAGAAAGAAGTCGAGCGCAAAAATTTAGAAATTGAACAAGCAAGACGTTCTTTGGAAGATAAAGCCGAACAATTAGCCCTCTCATCCAAATATAAATCTGAGTTTTTGGCGAATATGTCCCATGAACTGCGGACACCGCTAAACAGCTTGTTAATTTTGGCGAAGCTATTAACAGATAACATAGATGGCAATCTGACTAGCAAGCAAGTGGAATACAGCCAGACAATTTACTCAGCTGGTAACGACTTGTTGACATTAATTAATGACATCTTGGATTTAGCCAAAATCGAATCGGGAACCATGTCAATTGACATCAGCCAAATGTCATTTTCCGAGTTGGGCGATCAACTTGAGCGCACCTTTGGGCAAATCGCCCAGAACAAAGAACTCGCTTTTACAGTGGAATTTGCACCCGAATTACCACAAAGCATTTACACCGATGCTAAACGTTTACAACAAGTACTGAAAAATTTACTTTCCAATGCCTTTAAATTTACCGAAACTGGCGAGGTAAGCTTGCGGGTGGCGGTAGCAAAACAAGGTTGGAGCATTTCTCACGAAACTTTAAATAGCGCCCAAAATGTTATTGCTTTCTCTGTTAGCGATACAGGTATAGGAATTGCGCCAGAAAAACAGAAAGTGATTTTTGAAGCTTTTCAACAAGCCGATGGTAGCACTAGCCGCAAATACGGTGGTACAGGATTAGGCTTATCAATTAGCCGCGAAATCGCCCGCCTGTTTGGTGGCGAAATTAAACTTGTCAGTCACCCCAATCAAGGTAGCACCTTTACTTTCTACCTCCCGCAATTAACTCCGGAGTCGAGAGTGCTGGCTGCTGAGTCTTTATCAGTAAGAACACTTCCCAGTACCCAGTCCCTAGTCCCCAGTCTCCAGTCTCTAGTCCACAGTCCCCAATCTCTATTTGACGATCGCGCTATCCTCACAGATGACGATCGCGTACTGTTGATTGTGGAAGATGACATTCACTTTGCGCGTATCCTTTTAGATATGGCACGACAGCAGGGATTTAAGGTGATTACTGCCCAAAACGGTAGCATCGGACTAACCCTAGCACAGCAATATCTACCATCAGCCATCTTGCTGGATATCCGCTTGCCAGAAATCGATGGTTGGACGGTACTAGATCGCTTGAAACATAACCCCCGTACCCGTCATATCCCCATACATATCATGACCGTAGAAGAAGGACGGCAACGCGGTTTACAATTAGGAGCGATCGCATATCTGCAAAAGCCTTTAACCAGCGAAATCATATCCGGGGCTTTAACCAAAATCAAAGGTTTTATCGACCGTCGGGTGAAAAGCCTGCTAGTAGTGGAAGATGACGAAAATCAACGCCATAGCATTGTCGAATTAATTGGCAACAGTGACGTAACCACCACCGCAGTGGCTACAGGTGCAGCCGCCTTAGAAGCCATTCGTGCCCAGCATTTTGATTGTCTGGTGCTTGATTTAGGACTCCCAGATATGACTGGTGTTGAATTGATCGAGCAAATCAAACTGCTACCTAATGGTGAATCCTTGCCAGTAGTTGTTTATACAGGTCAAGAACTGAACAGAGTCCAAGAAACAGAACTGCGCCGCATAGCAGACACGATTATTGTCAAAGACGTGCGATCGCCCGAACGTCTCTTAGATGAAACAGCGTTATTCTTGCACCGAGTCCAGGCGAATTTGCCTGCACCCAAGCGCGAAATCCTCGAACAGCTACACGCTAGGGACTACTTACTCACTGGTAAAAAAGTTTTGATTGTAGACGACGATGTGCGTAACATCTTCGCTCTTACAAGTATGCTAGAGCGTTATCAAATGCAGGTAGTATATGCAGAAAACGGTAGAGAAGGTATTGCCTTTTTAGAAAATAACTCCGATATTGATGTTGTGCTAATGGACGTGATGATGCCAGAAATGGACGGTTACGAAACCACACGCCTGATCCGCCAGAACAATCATTTGAAAACTTTACCGATTATTGCCCTCACCGCCAAAGCCATGCAAGGCGATCGCGAAAAGTGTATTGAAGCAGGTGCATCGGATTACATTACCAAACCTGTAGATACCGAACAGTTGCTTTCTTTATTGCGTGTTTGGTTATACAGATAATGGGGCATGGGGATTGGGTACAAGAAGCTGAATTTCAAAAAATAGCTCGCCGTTATCCCCGAATGAACCTATAGCCATAGCCTGCCACAAGTTCCAGTATCGTTGAGTCGAAAGATAGTGAGTTTTACTTCGTTAGTATTAGGGTATATATCACGGATTTTTTGCGTTATTCCTTTCAAAGTTGGGTCAATGAGGTATTGTTCTGTCTCAAGGTCGATGGCAATATGCCAGTTGTAATATGTCTCTCTAAGTTGCGGACGCAAGCGCTCAAAAATAACACGGCATTTTGCTGCCAGGGCATCACGTTGTTCTTGGCGGCGGCTGTTTTCTTCTGGCACTATAGGAGATGGCGGTAATATGCGGGTGCGTCGTGGGTGCGATACCTGTGTCATATTGTGTTCTGATTTAATTTGCATATTTATATAGTGTAGACCTCATCCCAATACAGTTCAGTTAAGGTAATTAGAGATTGATTTGTCATTTGTTGAAAAAGCCAAATTTTGGGGGAGAATCCCCCAAACCCCCGATTGGAGGACGGTTGCGTCCCCCAAACCCCCTCCAAAATTAGTGTTCTATTTCTTAACTGAGCTGTATTAGACCTCATCCCCCAATCCCCAATTACCAATCCCCAATTACCAATTCCCCTATTCCCAGAAATTTGTAACCATAGATAGTTGTAAAACACCCCTTCCACGGTTGAAAGTCTATAAAAAAGCATAGAAATAAATTTTTAGTCTACCTAGGAGTCTATACCTATAATGCCGTCCGAACTACCAGTAAATATTCTCCTGGTTGATGACCATTCCGAAAACTTGTTGGCTTTAGAAGCAATATTAGAAAGCTTAGGTCAAAATTTGGTCAGGGCGACATCAGGTGCCCAAGCTTTGAGATGTTTACTCAATCAAGATTTTGCGGTGATTTTGCTCGACGTGCAAATGCCAGAAATGGATGGATTTGAAACGGCTACGCTAATTCGCCAACGAGAGCGATCGCGTCATACACCAATCATTTTTTTGACGGCATTTAGCACTAATGACTCAATGGTATTTAAAGGCTATTCCCTAGGAGCAGTAGACTATTTATTTAAACCAATTGAACCGGAAATTTTAAAATCGAAAGTAGCAGCATTTGTCGATTTGTTTCAGAAAACGGCAAAGGTGGAAAGACAAGCTAACCAACTAGCCGCCTTAAATGCCGATCTCAGAAAAAGCGAAGAACAGTTTAGCTCGTTATCTGCTTGCTCACCAGTAGGAATTTTTTTAACAGATATTACTGGTAATTGTACTTATACTAACCCCCGCTACCAAACTATTTTGGGTATCTCTGCTCAGGATTGTTTAGGCACAGGTTGGTTGCGATCGCTTCGTCCTGAAGATAGAGAAGAGATATTTGCCGAGTGGTCTGCTGCTGCTCAACAGGGGAGAGAATACTATAGTGAGTTTAGTATTGTCACAGCAGACGGAGTTTTGCGCTGGTTAACTTTGCGTTCCTCACCAATGCTTTCAAATGAAGGCGAAGTTATTGGTTATGTAGGCACAGTCGAAGATATTAGCGATCGCAAGCAAGCTGAAGAAGAACGTGCTAAATTAATCCGCGAACAAGCAGCACTCAAGGAAGCGGAAACCACAAACCGCATGAAGGATGAGTTTCTTGCTACTCTGTCTCACGAACTCCGTACACCTCTTAATTCCATCCTAGGTTGGTCTAAACTACTCCGCAATCGCAAACTCGATGAGAAAGCTACAGCCCGTGCTTTAGAAACAATTGAACGCAATGCACGTTTGCAGGAGCAGCTGATCGAGGATATTTTGGATGTCTCACGGATTATTCGGGGCAAGTTGGTGTTAAATATTTGTCCTGTAAACCTCGTAACAGTGATTGAAACCGCAGTTGAAACTGTGCGTCTGCAAGCTGAGGCGAAAAATATTTTATTTGAATTTGCGATGCCTGCGGCGGGCGTAGCCATCGCACCCACGGCTCAAGAAAACATCCCAAAGAACAAAGATAATAACGGTCATTTTTCTCTTACTAATCATCTGTCCTCACCGTTTATGGTTTCCGGCGATCCGGATCGCTTACAGCAAGTTGTCTGGAATCTACTCACCAATGCGATTAAGTTCACACCAGAAAACGGTAGCGTAAAAATTATCCTCTCCACTATCAACAGACAGGCCCAAATTCAGGTGAGTGATACAGGAATTGGTATCAAATCAGACTTTATCAGATATGTTTTTGATCGCTTTCGTCAAGCTGACGGTAGTACAACTAGAAGCCACACTGGACTAGGATTAGGATTAGCGATCGCCCGTCACTTAGTAGAATTACACCGCGGAACTATCCATGCAGATAGTCCTGGTGAAGAACAAGGTGCAACCTTTACTGTTAAATTGCCGCTTTTAGAAGCAAAACAGCCGCAAAATACAGAAAAAGCCGAAACCGCAGAATCTATATCTTTACCTCCCTTACCGCTAAATAATGTGCAATTGCTAGTTGTGGATGACGATACTGATACACGCAATTTTCTCACCGCAGCACTACAGCAGTCTGGAGCCACAGTCAGAGCCGTTAGCTCAGTTAGCGAAGCAATGTTAGAAATTCAACAATATCCACCAGAGATATTAATTAGTGATATTGGGATGCCGGAAGAAGATGGCTATGCACTAATCCGTAAAGTCCGACTTCTTGAACCAGAACAAGGCGGACAGATTCCAGCCATTGCTTTAACAGCCTATGCTAGAGAAGAAGACTCTACAGAAGCTATAGAAGCCGGTTTTGATATGTATGCTTCTAAGCCAATTGAGCCAGCTAAATTGATTAATATGATAGTCAAACTCTTAGAAGTAAGGTGTCTCCACTCTAATAATAATTCGTAATTCGTAATTAACGTGAGTTCGACATAATCTAGGTTTTAAGTTTTGAATCTGTTGCCGGATTTTAGATAATTGTTATTAGTTATAATTCAATACGGTTTAATTAAGGTAATTAGAGATTGATTTGTCACGTATTGAAAAAGCCAAAAACGTGGGGGATTCTCCCCCAGACCCCCGATTGGGGGACGGTTGCGTCCCCCAAGCCCCCTCCAAAAGGGAGCAACGCGAAAAAGTGAGATTGTTGTGAAATGAGCAGGGGGAGCAGGGGAAGCTACGCGTAGCTTGCTTCTTTGCAGGAGTACGCAAAATCTAAAATCCAAAATTGATTGACGAATGTGGGAATTGCTATAATTGCCCCATCTGTGCAAAGCAAAAACTCTCTCTCCCACTGAACCCTTAATAGTAAGTCTTTCTCCGAACACGATATTATAGCCACTAAACCCTAATTTCTAATCTTATTTAGCTTGAATTTTAGAGTCGTAGTTGTAGCGATAGCTCAATCCACAAACCGCAGATAATATCATCCAAAAAAGCGTATTCAAGCGGAAATCGTAGAGGGTAACATCAACAGTATTAAATAGTAGCCACCCAAACAAAACTAAGAGATAACTAAAAAATATCAATCTGTCTTCCTGCTCTAAAAATTGTGGCTTTTGCAAAACTTGAACAGATGCAATTAAAATCCAACCGATTAAACAAAAAAATAATAGAGTAGTGAATATTCCAGTTTCAGCAGATAGCATCAAAAATAAGTTGTGGGGATGACCTAAAGAAATTTGCGTTTTCGCTTCGTAAAGTGGAGTGAAATTGCGTAAACCCCAGCCAGTCCAAGGATGTTGTTGAGTTAAAGACCAAGCAAACTGCCATTGCGTTTTTCGCATTAAAGCAACTGGTCTATCGGGATACATGTCGTCGTTTAACCGCGCCCAAAAGAAAGCCGGAACGTAGCGGCGAAAAAACTGAGCGACTGGTGAAGGTGCAAAAGCTGCTAACAGGACAGTAGTCACAACACCAGCAACACTACTTACAAGAATGCGCCAACCTTGATATAGTGCATAAGCTAAACAGACAAAAATTGTGATCGCCCATCCATTGCGTGAGTTAGTAAAAATTAAGGCAATGAAGTTAATAATTGCTGTTATAGCTAGGAAGATCAGGGGTAATGGGGAATGTTGAGTTTTCCTGTTGAGCAACCGCCATTGTTCTAGACCTAAACCTAAGCCTAGAGTAAAAACTATTACCAGATAAGCAGCTAAGGTGTTAGCGTGCATTAAGATGGAAGCCATACGACCTGGTGGATTTCCGCCAGGTGCGATCGCCCACTGTAAAACAATCCACAAAACCGTTAAATCTAGAGTCCAGCCTAAAAATAGCTGCCCCAAGCCCAAAATTGTGATTGGCACAGAAGCAATTACCAAAATCCAAGCCAATTGCCGCAATTGGGCGGGTTTCTGAATCAGGGCACTGAGTCCGGCGAAAACGATAAAGTAGGGGATAAAATTAAATAACCCAACGAAAGCTGGGGTTTTTTCATAGGCAAACCCAGCCGTAATTATTAGCAATACACTCAGAAGAGCAAATCCCCAATTGAGAGGACGGCGGATAATTTTCCTGAATTGGCGCACCAAAGTAATTAAGGATGCCAAAACTATCAACACAGCCCCCAAAAAGGGACTCAATGGGAACATACACAGTCCACATTGAGTTAAATTCCAAGGCAATTGCAAAGCTGGATTTGGATGGTTAACAGCTTGCTTCAAGCTAACTCCCAACATTCACTACGGGTGAGACGAATTTGCGCCAAAGCGAAGATTGTAGGAATGATCCGACCGTAATTAGTAGCGATCGCTCTCCAACCTAAATCTGCAAAAAACCAAGCCCACATGACTGGCCCCATAAAGGCAAAAATACTACGTACTGTCCCATAACGAGCAGCATTGACAGTCATACCCCGCCGTGCCATTTGCAACGCTATATAGTTTTGAAACTGTGCTGTTGCTGCTGTCGATCCTTGAATTGCTGCTTGTTTAGCCACTTGATATGTAGCAAAGTGTGCAGCAAATTGGCGGGCTATTTGTTTAAGCACGATTGGTTGGATCACAGAAGTAACGGCTAAGGCACTACCACCTTTAAAAATTAATCCTAAGGGGTCTTGTTGTAATAACAGTGGTAGGGGTTGTTTGAGTTCTGACTTCATCAATTGACGCTGTACCCGCACAGTTAATTTTTGCTTTTCCTGTTCAGGCAATTTTTTCCACACTTGCCCTAATAGATGCAAAAATACTTCTGCTTCTAGATCGACGGTTGCCAGTTGACTAGAATAAGGGATTTTTAAATACTTACATACTTGAATTAGTGCTTCTCGGTAAGTTACCTGGTTGGTGCGTCCCCGTAACACTGTCATCCCATCTGCGGCCAAAAAACGAAAACGATTTTCTAGTGTATCTAACCAAGCTTTCCTGTCTTGGCTTTGAACTTCAATCGGTTCAGGTGTGTGAACGTAGTCTAAAGGATTGAACTTACGACTAAACAAAATTGCCGTTAAATCCTGCAATTCATCTTCAGTTGCTAGCTCTAAAGCCGCCCTCAGTTCATCCAATTTCCCTTCCTCCCTTCCGTGCTGCTCTCTGTACCTTATTCTACTATTAGCTTTCAGCAGTCAATTAGTAGTCTTTGTCGCTTTGTCATCTGATAATAACCAATGACCGCTTCTAACCAAGGACGATTAATTCATGATTGATGTTGCAGTCATTGGTGCGGGGATGGCAGGTTTAGTCTGCGCCCAGCAGTTAAGACAAGCTGGATATTCGGTAATAGTTGTCGAAAAATCCCGTGGTTTAGGCGGAAGATTAGCCACACGTCGTTTACACGGAACTTGGGCAGATCATGGGGCTTGTTACCTCACACCCAAAGGTGAATTGTTGGGAGGTTTTATAGAGTTATTGTGCAATGCCCATGTTTTGGAAATTTGGACAGATACAGTTTACGAATTTCAAGCAGGTGCTGCTATTGTTGCATCCTCCGGCCGTAGCCCCCGTTATGTTGCACCTCAGGGAATGAGTGCTGTTGCCAAATTTCTCGCTCAGGATTTGGATATTGTACTAAATCAGCGTGTTGTTGCCATTACCGCAACTCCGGAGCATAGCTGGCAGCTCACCCTAGAATCGAGTAACGAAGAAATCACAGCTAATGCCTTAGTTGTGGCGATTCCTGCACCCCAAGCTTTGACTCTTTTAGCGCCCTTGGGCGGGAGTTTTTTAGATGCCGCTTTTATCGATCATCTCAGTTCTGTAGAATTTCAGCCATGTATTAGTGCGATCGCTGGATATCCCCCTACATCCCAACCGCTACCCCAGTGGAAAGCCCTAAATTTTGTCGATGATAAAGATCTCGCATGGATTGGCTTAGATAGTAGCAAGCGCCCTAATCCTCAGCAACCACACTTTGTAGTGCAAAGTAGTGCTGCTTTTGCCCAACTTCATCTAGAATCCACAGATTTAAACTCAGCTGGACAATATATGTTGCAACGTGCAGCCCAAAATCTAGCACTTCCTTGGCTGGAAAATCCTGAGTGGATGCAAGTACATCGCTGGCGTTACGCCTTTGTTAGCCGTCCTTGGCACCAAGCTTTTTTATCTGCTAGCACTTCTTTACCTTTAGTCTGCTGTGGTGATTGGTGTGGTGGCAATCTCGTAGAAGGTGCAATGCTTTCTGGTGTCGCTGCTGCGGTTGAAATTAACAATCAGCTACGGCATTTACCTAATGTTAAGTTTTTAAACTTTTCTCCCGAATAATTTTATCTATGAATACACTTATTGCTCAGTATAGTACGTTACTTTTTCAGGAATTTTTTAAAATTTATGTAAAAAATAATAGATTTGCTAAATCACTTAGGAACGTGGATTAAATAAAGTGCAAAAGTAGTGGCGTGTTAACGCTGCAAGTACGGCAGCATTACCACTTCCATCAGAATTGCAGGTTATTAAGTTTGCAGTCCTTAATTCAAATATCGAAATACTTCAGTAATAACTGTAGTCAAATTTAATAAGTAATGTAAACGCCAAATCGAAGTTAACCTTAATTAATTTTTGCCAAAAAATTGATCCCCAACTAGTTATGCTGCGTTTTGTGTAGTTTACTCATACATAATGGAAAATTTGGAATAATTAACATTAGAGAGATACAACATCGGTACTTACCCATTTTATTAAGTGCTATTTCTATGATTTATACCAGCACTCAGTATAGTTTTTAACTAAAATAGACATAAGTATTTAATAATTGTACCGAGATAAAATTTCATTTTCAGGGTTAGAGCATCTCTTAATGTAAATCACTTCTAGTACAGAACGGCGTAAATAGCGCAAAGTTGAGCCAGTGTGTTGGATGGGTTCCCCGGCTTAAAGGAGGCAGTGCGTTGGGCGGGCAATGCCCGACTTGTTCGCGTAGCGTCTCCCCTTGGGAGAAGCAACTGCCGTCAACTGGCGTTGGCGGATGCCTGAACCGTCCCCGAAGTTTGCAAGGGCGCTCTTTAAGAGCGCACGCAACTTCTATAAAGCCAAACTTTGTAAGACAACCACCCATTTAAAATCGCTAGACATCCTACAAAATCAGCGTTCTTTCTTTTGTCCTTCGGGTGACGCTCGTTCCTCTCTACGAGACGCTGCGCGAACGCTACCGCTACGCTAACACCACTTGCTATATGCCGGGAGGTCCACCGCAGTGGTTCACCTTTTGACTTTTGACTTTTGCCTTGTTGTACTAGCTGGTTCTTATGGCATCTTTGCCACCTAGAAAATTTATTCCTGTACAAGTTTATTGACTGGATAACAAAGGAGATGGAGAGTTATGAAAACAGTAGTTAAGTTAACACAGCAATCAGTCGTAGGTGAGATTGAAAGTGTCTTGGATACATATCCATATAACCCTTATCAACAAGCCTTTGCAATTCCTGACTTGCGCCAAGAATTAATTACCTTTGTCCTTAATCGTATTCCCTGCCTTTTTTACTCAAATCTTGAGGTACAAATTGGGTTTTCCGAAGAGGACAAAGAGTACTTGCTAAACTCTAAGTTACCTCGCAGTCCTTTGGAACAACAACTACACGTACAAAATTTGATTCACCAAGGCATTTACGCCATCTTTCAAGATAAATCCGATTGGATTAGCCATCACCTGTGTGAAAAAGTTCAACCTGGTCTGGAACCATCTCACTGGTTTGGTTAATATTTATACAATAGCTTGTGGTGATTGATGTTGTGAGACAGCCTTAAATTTATCTTGCTAATCAAAAGATAAATTTAATTCTACTCATAACCAAGCGATCGCTATTCATTCCTCACACTCCAGCTTTGGTTGGTATTAAGGTTGGAGTGGTCTTTTTCCCTAGCTTCTCAACACCCACTATCTTTGATTGCTTGATACAATACCTAGAAATTAGGTGCCGAGATACATTAAAATGTCAACAGTCAAAGTTGAAGTCCAACTGTCTTTAGAACAATTACTAAAAGCTGTTGAGCAATTGAGCCAGCAAGATTTAGATAACTTTGTATCTCAACTTATAGCGCTACAAGCTCAACGCCAAGCTAAAAACAAGCTGGAAGCTGAGGCTAAATTCTCAATAAATATTAACCGGGGCATTCCTTTAGATATTAAAAAGTATTATGACGAATTAATGGCTAAAGCAGAATTTGCTAATCTGACAAGTTATGAATACGGAGAATTATTAGGTTTAGCTGAGCAGATAGAACAACTGCAAGCAAAATATCTTCAAGATTTGGCAGAATTAGCAAGTCTGCGTCAGATTTCCTTAAGTAGATTCATCGGAACTTTAAATGTTTAGAAACAAATAATATATTTCTAAAACAAAAATAGTCAAAGGTTAAAATCCTAAAATGCAAAATTTCCGTGTCAGGACTTTAATTCTATCCATTTTGGATTCTAAAGTCTTAACCTTTGACTCTTGACTCTTTTTGCAAGAGTTAAAAAAACTCCTAATTATTAAGATTTAACTTTTAGGGGATCGTGTCCCCAATTCATTAATGAGTAGCGCCACCGCGTATGTTCCAAATCACCTTCAGGCTGCTGTGCTGAGTGACGATGGATGTAGCTGACGACTTTTTTCATGTGTGATAAATCATCATCAGTGTAATTATCTTCTTTTTTTTGCAGCAAATCTATGATGCGCTTCCCAGATTTGTGTCCAATCGATTCATCATCATTTTTCTTTTGTCCCACAGATTGAGATTCTTCTGTTTTCAGCCAAGATTCTAATTCCTGCGGTGTCATGTTGACTGAAGCATTAAAGTCATCTATTACAGATTTTACATCTTTACTCATAATCTAAAATTACTCCTCAGCCTTTTCCAGTGCATCAGGCTTATGCGCGGCTTGTTTTCCGGTTTTGTCGCTTTTTACCAAGTACTCTGGATTGTCTTGAGAAGCGGCTACATGATGTCCTTTAATATCTGTAGGCGAAGTAATCTTTTTTTCCACTTCACCTGTGGTTTCACCTTGTGCTGTGTTCCACTTCACCTTATCGCCTTTCTTAAACTCTTCAGTCATGAGTTGTCCTCGCTGCTGTTTTATTACTTGCTCATTATCTTGAGGGTGCAAAACTAATGAATCAGTCGAGAGACATAAAACGAAGCTAGCGTCAGTCGGAAATGAATGTGCCAGGATATAAAATCCGGGTATGTAGCCAGCGCTTAAAGTGCTGACTATGCCTTGGGCAAAATTTCTATTATCATAATTGTTGTTAATTGTGCTATACCTAGAGCTATTATTTTTAAGTTATACCATTTCTGTATGAAGATGCGCTGATAAAACTGATGTAGAACTACAAACTGTAGGGGCAATTCATGAATTGCCCCTACGTGAATTAAGTGCAGCTTCATATTAAATTGGTATTATCAAACGCTCATTTAATTGCTTATTTAGGTAAATTGCATGACAGCTGACAAAGGAAAACGGGTTCCAATGGTTTTACAGCTTAAAGGCTCGGTTATCTCCGCAATTGCTAAAAATGTTTTCTTATTTGGAATTTTCGGAATTATTATTTCTATACTTCAGTATTATAAATTTCCGGTTTCTCAACCTATTTTAGGCAGTGTTATTCCTAGTATTGTTTTAGGTTTATTACTAGTTTTCCGCACCAATACAGCTTATGAACGTTTTTGGGAAGGTAGAAAAAGTTGGGGTTCGATAGTCAATACTGTTAGGAATTTGGCTCGGCAAATTTGGGTAAGTGTTGATGAAATCTCTCCAGAAGATAGAAAAGATAAAATTACAGCTTTATATCTATTAGCAGCTTTTGCTGTGGCGACGAAATTGCATTTACGAGGCGAACCCGTAAATCATGAGTTAAAAGAATTAATGCCTTCGTCTATGTATTTAGAACTTAAGATAATGAATAATCCGCCAATAGAGGTGGCTTTTTGGATTGGAGATTATTTACAGCGACAATATAACCGCAATTGCATCAATAGCTACCAGTTAACATCTCTGCAAGAATTATTAAATAATTTGGTAGATAATTTGGGAATTTGCGAACGGATTTTAAAAACACCTATGCCGTTGGCTTATGCAATTCATTTGAAGCAACTATTATTTCTTTATTGTTTCTTGCTGCCGTTTCAAATGGTACAAAGCCTTGGTTGGTGGACAGGTTTAATTTCTGCTTTAGTAAGTTTTACTCTATTTGGCATTGAAGCCATTGGCTTAGAAATAGAAAACCCCTTTGGTTATGATCCTAATGACTTACCACTCGATACAATTTGCAAGACAATGAAACTCAATATTGATGATTTAATCACCTTAACGCCAAATGTGCGATCGCATCCCAGCAATGTGACCAACACAGAAGATTTTAGCATTGGTAATTGAGGGTAAAACACTAATTTTTGTAGTTTGTCGGGTGGGCAGTGCTAAATCTCTCGTTCCAACCCTAATGATAACTGTTGCCCACCCTGAACTACGGGACGCTGGCATGGATACGCTTGCAATTTCATAACCGCCGAATCGCAATTTCTAGCCCTTCACATACACCTGTGAGAAAATCTAAATCTAAACTGGCGATAGTATCACTCGGTTTGTGATAATGCGGGTTGCGTAAGAATGCTGTATCTGTCACCATAATTGCTGGATAGCCTGCATCCCAAAAAGGTGCATGATCGCTGAGTCTAGTTTGTGGAACGATTAAACCTCGATTAGGTACTGGTAACCACTGACTTGATATACCAACTTGGCGAATATTGCGGCTCATACTAATTAAGTCAGGAATTGTTCGCAGATTTCCAATTAAAGCAATAAAATCACCGCGATTGGGGTAAAAGCGTTCTAACGGAGACGGGTAACTTTGGCTACCAGGGATAGAATCTTTATAACCCAGCATTTCTAAGGACAACATCAAGCGTAGTGGTTGCTTTTGTTGACGCAATAAGGCTGCGTAGTCAGCACTACCTAGTAAGCCATATTCCTCCATATCAAAAGCCACCAGTCGTAAGGGATATCTGGCTGGTTCAGTCGCAAACTTCCTGGCCAATTCCAATAAAACCGCTACACCTGTAGCATTATCATCAGCGGCTACTGTTCCAGGTACACCATCATAGTGAGCAGCAATTAAAATTGGTGGTAAATCTAGCTTTTGCCGTTTAGCTTCCGCAGGCAAATTTAAAATCAGATTCTGGCAGATTTTTCCCCCGACTTCAAAGGTGTGGATTTCCACACTTCCCCATTGGGTAAATTGCTGACGAATATATTCTTGGACAAAAAAATGTCCAGCTGTCGCCATGTATGGATCGCGTTCTCGCGCTATTTCCGTTAGGTAAGCTTGTAATCGTTCTTTTAAATTCAATTCTTTATGTCAATGTTATCCTAGTCTTGCAACTAGCTTCTCTAGCTAATAATCTGAGCCTTATTACCTTAATAATGAATATTATATCGTTGAGGTACTCCGATTCCAGAGCATAAAGCTATAGGCAGTCTCTCCCAATCATAATATATATAGTAAGACACATTAGGAGAAGAGTAACGCATGGGCAAGGTAGTCGGCATCGACTTGGGTACAACCAACTCAGTAGTCGCCGTGATGGAGGGTGGCAAGCCGGTGGTGATTGCCAATGCAGAAGGAATGCGAACAACCCCCTCCGTTGTTGGCTTTAGTAAAGAAGGTGAAAGGGTAGTGGGGCAAATGGCACGGCGACAAACCGTCCTCAACCCACAAAATACTTTTTTTGCGGTGAAACGTTTTATTGGGCGGAAGTATGGCGAATTGAATCCAGAATCGAAACGTGTACCCTATACTATTCGCAAAGATGAAATCGGTAATATTAAAGTTGCCTGTCCCCGATTAAATAAGGAATTCGCCCCAGAAGAAATTTCGGCAATGGTGCTGAAGAAATTGGCAGACGATGCTAGCCGCTATTTGGGTGAACCGGTGACAGGGGCAGTAATTACAGTTCCCGCTTATTTTAATGATTCCCAGCGCCAAGCAACTAGAGATGCAGGCAGAATTGCAGGTTTAGATGTGATGCGGATTCTCAATGAACCTACAGCCGCTTCTTTAGCTTACGGATTGGATCGTGGTGATACTGAGACAATCTTAGTCTTCGATTTGGGCGGTGGCACCTTTGACGTATCGATTCTAGAAGTAGGTGATGGGGTTTTTGAAGTTAAAGCCACTAGTGGGGATACTCAGCTTGGTGGTAATGATTTTGACAGAAAAATTGTCGATTGGTTAGCAGAGCAATTTTTAGAAGTTGAAGGCGTAGACTTAAGACGCGATCGCCAAGCTTTGCAACGTCTAATGGAAGCCGCGGAAAAAGCTAAAATTGAACTTTCTGCGGTCAGCGTTACCGATATTAACCTGCCTTTTATCACCGCTACTGAAGACGGCCCCAAACATCTGGAAACTCGCCTGACTCGTTCCCAATTTGAGGGTTTGTGTGGTGATTTAGTCGGACGTTTACGCACCCCAGTTAAACGCGCCCTGAAAGACTCTGGTCTTTCACCCGCAGACATTGAAGAAGTGGTGTTAGTAGGCGGTTCTACACGGATTCCAATGGTGAAGCAGTTAGTGCGTGACTTAATTGGTGAAGAACCCAGTGAAAATGTTAACCCCGATGAAGTAGTAGCAGTAGGTGCAGCCATTCAAGCGGGTATTCTGGCAGGGGAACTCAAAGATGTGCTGCTATTGGATGTCAGCCCCCTATCTGTAGGCTTGGAAACCATCGGCGGTGTGATGAAAAAATTGATTCCCCGCAACACTACTATCCCTGTACGCCGTTCTGATATTTTCTCTACGTCAGAAAATAACCAGAATACTGTGGAAATCCACGTAGTTCAAGGCGAACGGGAAATGGCAGCCAATAATAAGTCATTAGGACGATTCAAGCTCTATGGTATTCCTCCAGCGCCAAGAGGAATTCCTCAAGTCCAGGTATCATTTGATATTGATGCTAATGGCATTTTACAAGTAACAGCCCTGGATAGAACCACTGGCAGAGAGCAGAGTATCACAATTCAAGGGGCTTCTACCTTGAGTGAATCAGAAGTAAATCGGATGATTCAGGATGCTCAGAAATACGCCGATATTGACCGGGAACGTAAAGAAAGAGTAGATAAGCGGACTCGTTCTGAAGCATTGATTTTACAAGCTGAACGACAACTTAGAGAAGTCGCTTTAGAGTTTGGGATGCAGTTTGCCCGCAGCCGTCGCCAACGCATTGATAATATTTCTCGCGAACTCAAGGACAGTTTACAGCAAGACGATGATCGCGGAATTGACCAAGCTTACTCCGACCTGCAAGATGCTTTGTATGAACTAAATCGGGAAGTCCGCCAGTATTATGCTGAGGACGAAGACGACGATTTATTTGGTACGATTCGCGACATCTTTACTGGTGGCGGCGACAAAGAACGGGAACGAGAACGCGATTTGCCCAGAGATTCATACTGGGATAATGATTCTTATGGTAGGAATTCTGGTAGAGACTCTAATCGAGACTATGGTAGAGACTCTAATCGGGACTATGGTAGAGATTCTAACCGAGACTCTAATCGGGACTATGGTAGAGACTCTAATAAGGACTATGGTAGAGACTCTAACAGAGATTATGGCAGAGATAATCGTTCCTCCTCTGATAATCGGTCTTCGCGGCGATCGCGTCCCAGCTACCAAGATAACTGGGATGATGATGATGATTGGCTGTAGTACTCCTAGCTACTATTGCCAGAAGGCTGAAGAAATAAAGCTTGTAAATTAAGCTTTTTGACTTTTGAGTACAGACGCGATTAATCGCGTCTCTCCGACTTCCGACTTCCGCGCAGAGGCACTAGTAGTTCCCCAAAGCGAGAAAAATTGATTCAAAATTCGGATTTGGTAATTGGTGATTGGTAATTTGTTATTAGTCAGCATTAGGCGAAACAAAAGCTGGCAACTGACTGTATCCATTACTTGTTACCAAAAACTATAATCTCAAATTTAAAGTTGAATAACTGAACTATGCAAAATTTGCAGAATTTTCGCGATTACTACGAGATTTTAGGAGTACCTAAAGAAGCCTCAAGTGAGGAAATCAAAAAGGTTTATCGGCGTTTAGCGCGACAGTATCACCCTGATCTGAATCCCGGAAATAAAGCCGCCGAGGACAAATTTAAGGATATTGGGGAAGCTTATGAAGTCCTTTCCGATCCAGCAAAGCGGGCGCAATACGACCAGTTTAGCCGCTACTGGAAACAAAAAGGCTTTGCTAATAATAAACAGACACCCAAAAGTAAAACTTGGGATAATCGCAATAACAATCGTAACAACAATCAAGAAGTAGATCCCAGCCAATTTGCAGATTTTGAAAGTTTTATTAATCAAGTAATTGGTGTAGGTAATGGTAAAGACAGCAGAAATGGTGGCGCTAACAGCACGAATAGCGATCCATTTCGTACCCCTAAAAGCCGAGTTGAATATACAGTACCAAAAAGCCAACCACGCCCCACCCGTCGGGATATAGAAGCTAGATTAACCCTACCATTAGAAAAAGCTTATGTAGGTGGTAATGAACGGATTAGACTTGAGGATGGGCGATCGCTAGAAGTAAATATGCCTGCTGGGATGGTAACGGGTCAAACTATCCGACTGCGAAACCAAGGTATTGGCGGCGGAGATTTGTACTTAAAAATTACTGTCGAACCGCATCCTTTGTTTAAGCTAGACGGTTCTAACATTTTCTGCCAAGTACCAGTGACTCCTAGTGAAGCAGTCTTGGGAGGACATGTAGAAGCGCCAACTCTTGATGGCCCGGTGAAAATGACCATTCCTTCAGGAGTTAGGTCTGGTCAAAGATTCCGCTTGGCAAATAAAGGCTACCCTAACGAAAGTGGTAAACGTGGCGATCAATTGGTCGAAATTCAAATACTTACTCCTAAAACTATTAGTTCTGAAGAACGGGAACTCTACGAGAAATTGCGGGAAATTGAAACTTTTAAACCCCGTGCAGATTTAATAAATTAGGTATAAGGCTGTATGCAAAACAAGAAGCAGGGGGATAAATAATTTAAAACGCAGAGAGTTTTTCTTGATAATTAACTACGAATTCTTGAAACGCTGCAATTTTTACACCAGGGTGAATACAAAATCAAAAAAATTATGTGTAATTGACACAGCAAACTATTTTCATGACAAAATCTAGCCATCCTAAATCATTTTTGATAAACTAATACCAATTCAAAAAATGTTTGTGATATATAAATTATTCTTAAAGGCACAATAACGTTGTGCCCCTACCCATCTATAGCATTCTTTTTTCAAACTGATATAAGAATGACAAATTATAGCGGTTCTCAATTGCATAGAATACAGACCATTCATAGGGGCACAGCAATGCTGTGCCCTTAATGTCTATTACATCAAAACGAGAACCGCTATAGTAATGAATAAAAATAACATTTACGCAAAAAAAGCACAAATTAAATAGGATTGCATAGCATGAATTTCAAGTATATCAAGGAAAAAATTTTACCTGTTATCAAAGTTATATCTACAGTTCTAATAGCCAGTGCAATTAGCTTAGAATTGTGGAATATTTATGCAATCACCAATAATATTCAAGTAGCTAGTAACCTGAATCCAATTTTTTGGTTTGAGCGTTTTGCTGTTTCCTGTCATTTAATTGAAGCAGTTATCGCGGGTTTTTATGCACCTTCCAGAAAAAAGCTGCCCATACAATATGCTACTTATACTTTTTTTGTCGGTACAGTTGGTTTGCTAGAACTATTTGATAAGTCAAATGGATAGTTTCAGGTATTGTTTGAGGTGAGAAGACTCAATATCCCACCCAGATAGTAGCAAGAGACATCGCTCAATAGATAATAGTCTGAATTCTAGACTGCGATCGCTCTTGCTGTTTTCCTATTTTACGTAAATATTATGCGCTGTTTAGGTTCAGGAATTTGACGACCTAATTTTTTAGCAGTTTCAACCCATTCTTTCATAATAATTTCTATATTTTGCAGTGCTTCTTGATAAGTTTGCCCATCAGCAGCACATCCGGGTAATTCTGGAACTTCAGCAATAAATGCTTGGTCTTCTTTACTCCAGTAGAGGATTATTTCATAGCGAAGGTTCATTTTTACTTCCTAACTGGTATTTCAGAATTACTGCACGCACTAGTTTAATTTGGTAGCCTTTGGCTTTTCCATTCTGGTGTTGTAAGTTTAATATTTCCTCGACACCTTGTTTAGTAAAGATGTAATGGCCGCCACGAATATGTTCATCAAAGCCTAATCTGTTTAAAAGTTGCCATAGTTGAGCAAAAGGAATTGCTGTATCAGATATCCCCGATAGGATTTTTGCTAAAAGTGGATCTGGTTGACTCACGTGTTTGAGATTATTTGACTGCTTCTATAGTGTCATATTTATTTAGCAGTGTCTTTATGTTTGAATAAATGCTATCGCTTGTTTATTGAATATGCTGCTATGTCTACGATAGGCTACATCCTACGCACTATTCATGGAAGGTTAAGGGTTAAAGGGGAAGGGAAAAAGGGAAAGAAAAGATCTTTAACTCTTACCCTAAACAAAATTCCAGTTGAAAATCCTTAACTGGTATGGGGACAGAAGTGTATTATGGGTTTCCAAGATAGCACGGGTGGTATCGATTAGGGACATCCAAAAATAACTGCACTCAATTCCTGCATCCAATACGACTATCAGATTTGTTCTCCCCCTGCTCACCCTGCTCACCAAAGCGATTGATTATTTTTTTATTTGGAAGTCCCCCTGTTTCTTTGTATCCTAATCAGAAGAACTCCCATCTCGTCGTCCTAGTTCATAAATACCAGAAGAAATACAAGCAAGTATCCCTGTGCTGATTCCCCAACTACGACCTAAACTGATTTCCACAACCCAGTAAACTAAAGCGCCAACTATCAAAAAAGGCACAATACTAAACAAGGAAGCGTAGAAAGCGTTTTGGGATTCTCTGGCTTGACGAGTTTTTTCAAATTCTGATTGACTGGTGTAGAGCGATCGCTCGGCGAAGTTAAACCAACGGTTTAGCTGCACAATTACCCATTCACTAACTCGTGAAAAAGCTAAATATAGCGCCAAAGACCACAAACTCGCTCCAGCGATCGCGATTGTATCCAATTCAAACTGGAAAGGCAAAAGTTCTGTCAGCATAGCTTGTCGGAGTGTCGCAAATGCCTAATTTTAGCGCTAAAGCTGGGATCGATCTCAATTCGCTTTTTTATGAATTTTCAACCTGAAATTAACAGTATTTTGCCGGATGTGCAATTCACCTAGTTGTAAATTATCTCAGCCAGGACTTTGTTTGTAGCCACTAATTAATGAATTTGCATACACTATACCTCCGTGAAAACTAGCACATATGTTCTTTACTATATATTAAATTAATCCGTAATTCCTAGCTAACCGCTACGTCGATTAGCGATTATACTTGTGTACTGAAATGTATGATAAATGCTGGATTAAATCTGATTATTTGGTTTTCAATTGCAATAATTGAACCGACAAATTTGATATTGAAAAACTCTGATATTATTAGCCAGATAACTTGACATGACAATGGTTACAAGTGATATATTATCATGTCTTGATATTGCGATATCAATAATAAATTGGCTGAAATAGCAGCTTTTTTAAACATATTCAACTGTAATTTTCAAGCAATTTACTGATAAATCAATTGGATTGAGGACGAAAAAATGAGTAAGCGGCAAACAAGAGTATTAGTATACGGAGCTACCTTATTAACAATAGGATTTAGTCTTGTAAGTTTAATTACTCTCTTACCTAAGCCAGAAATTGCTGGAGCTAGAGAGGTTAAGTCAAACAAAGCAAATTCAAGCAACGCTTGGCTAGCCGCATCTTTTCCTGTAGAAAACTTTCAAGCTTACTCCTCTGCTTTTGGTTATCGCCGTTCTGCTACTGGTGGTAGTAACTGGGAATTTCATGGAGGCTTAGATATTGCTGCCCCACAAGGTAGTTACATTCGCAATTGGTGGGCTGGTAGAGTTGTTAAAGTTGGCGATCGCAATGCCTGTGGCACCCATATAATAATTAAATCCGGAGCATGGGAGCATACTTATTGTCACATGCAAGGAAATGTTGAAAACATCTCCGGTCGCCGTTATCTAGTTGATCGCACAGGTGGAATTCAAATCGCTGAAGGTCAACAAGTCCCCACTGGTATTAGAATTGGCCGAGTAGGAATGACTGGACGAACTACTGGGCCTCACTTGCACTGGGGTTTGAAGTATGATACCAACTATGTAGACCCAGCAATGGTTCTGCGAGAAATGTTTTCGCAGCAACAAATTGCGAGAAAAGGCGGGTCAACAGTTAATGCTCAACAGTCGCAAGTCATAATTCAAGAGTCAGCAAATACTGGAGATTCTGGTTATTAGATTTCAAATAGGGACTGTTCCGCAGCTTTTAAGTAAGTGGATTTTATGTCCCCTATTGCCTATTCTCTTTTAAATAGGACTTACGCAAAAGTCACAGAATTACGTCATTACGAGCGTAGCGACGCAATCGCCTAAAATTCTGGCATTGCTTCCCTACACTACGTTTCGGTCGCAATGACAAATTTTGCTTGCGTAAGTCCTGTTAAAATCAAGATTGACAAATAGGTTGCTAAATTCTAATCTGTAAGAAGCATTTTGGCAGGGCAAAGCAGGGGCGAAAACCCTGGGGGTTCCGCCAAACAGCCAGAACCTAGACAATATAATAGTTTTGGGTTTCAAAGAGTTTCAATTGACAGTTTTTGTACCCTAATTTTTGGACAAAAAATAGGGTCTTGCCAAAATCCTGTCTAGAGTCTGCTCATAATCTCGTTTTCCAAGCGCGGACTTTCCGCCTACATATTCCCCGCAAGGGGATTGAAACTACAGAAGTCAATAGCTGTGGAGGACGCTCATTCGTTCTTTCCGCCTACATATTCCCCGCAAGGGGATTGAAACGAAGAATGCATAACATAGTTTAAATAAGCTTCTTCCTTTCCGCCTACATATTCCCCGCAAGGGGATTTAAACTTTTCATTGTGACATATGGGTTTTATAGTAGCAACTTTCCGCCTACATATTCCCCGCAAGGGGATTGAAACGTCGCGGATGTCTCCGTGGTAGACGTGGTGAGCGAAACTTTCCGCCTACATATTCCCCGCAAGGAGATTAAAAATTTCAAAATGTTGACAAAAGAGCGATCGCTCTTACTTTCTCTAATTATCAATGTTGTCAGTGGAAATAAGTTTACAAAGCAGACAAATTTCCCTTGACCTTTGACCTTTGACCCTTGACCTTTGACCCTTGACCCTTACTCATTGATTGAGAAAAATTGATACAGTCCGGAAATGATCGTTATTAAAGTGAAGTTTGGCTCCAGTATATTTTGCTTGAGCTATGAACACACAACACTTACACCGGAAGCTGGGATTACTGTTAGCACTGATATTACTCTGGATACCCTCTGTTGCTTTTGCTCAAACAGAAACAGAAAACCCAGAAGACATATTAATTGAGGCGGTTTCAACGGATCAGGTTGAGATATTGAAGCAGTTTCTTGATCAAGGCGGCGATCCCAATAGATATTTTGCGCTGGCGGTGAGTGATGGTGCAATGCAGAGTGTGCAACTAATGCTGCTGCGAGGAGCAAATGTGAATTATGGCGATACAAATGGAATCACTCCCTTGATGGTTGCAGCCAGGTATACCTATCGTGCTGGGGTCGAAATGACGAAGTTGCTGCTGGACAAAGGTGCTGTAGTTAATGCTAAAAGCCTAAAAGGTAGCACTGCACTAATGTTTGCTTGCTCCCCCGTCGCTCAACACTATGAAGATGATTATGCAAAAGTTGTGAAGATGCTAATTGCTAAGGGGGCACAGCTGAACGTCAAAAACCAGATGGGTGCATCACCATTGAGTGTTGCTACTCAAGGTAATTGGCAAAAAATAGTTGCCATCCTCAAGAAGGCAGGAGCAAAATTATAGAGATTGAATGCGATCGCATTTTAAAGTGGATTCGTGGGTTGGATTCACTGCGGGATGTTGCGTGAACGCTTGGGGTTAACAGCTAAAGGAAAATATCGGTGTCAGGAAATGAGAAAACAGCGGGATTGGTACTGGCAAATCAGAAAGACGGGGGGAGGCCCAAATTATTATTTTGCAGCGACTTTTGCCCCAGATGATGCCCAAAGCCTCTCGACTCTAGTTAGTCAACATCTACCGTCTGACTTTGTTCTCAACAAAGAGTTTTTTGATCCAGATACTTATCAGCACGATTTGCTTTATGAAAACTACCTTGACACACGCACTTACGAAAAAATGCTGGACGCAAAAAAAACGGATGAGCCAGCCAGCACTTGGATTTACTCACAAATCGACGTTATTGACCATAAGCTTTACATTGAAATTACCTTCGGTGTCGATTGGTATGACCAAACAAATTTTATAATAGCTCTTGTCACATCGCCTGATTTAACACTGTGCAATTGGCAAGTAGCTGGCGGTGGCGATGGTTATAATTGGGTCGAGGTTGCTCAGGGTTCAAGCACTGATGAGTTGCTTGATTACCTACAAGATCACACTCAAGAGGCTATAGCTATTTTAGAGAGCGTCCCTGGTATAAAGCGCGCCCATCATCGAGACTTTAAGAATTCTCATGCAATTATGAGGCTGAAAGATGGCTCGATTGTCAGAACTTGGAAAAATTTCTTTGGGGTTGATCATGTTTTTGTTGGGGATATAAATAACAAAATTATTTACGGTGGGTTCGTGAAATCTATTCACAGCGAAGATTTAAATCAAGCCATTGAGCGAATTCGTAGAGATTGGACTTAACTACGACTGTTTTGACTATAAATCTGCAAAGCAGTCCGCCAAACCATATAACCTTGGGGACTCAAGTGTAAGCCATCAGTAGTAAATTCGCGGCGCAGATTACCTTGCTGGTTGCTAAACAGGGAATATAAGTCAATATATTTAATGCCTTGTTTTGTAGCTATGGTTTGCAGTTGTTGGTTGAGGTGGTAAATGCGATCGTTAGCAATGGCTAAAAGTTGCTCTCGTCCTTCCCAAGTTGATTCTTCTCCCCCATGCGGCAAAATTGACTGAACAAAGATTTGCGCTTTTGGATGCACCCGACGCAAGTAATTCATAATTTGCCTTTGATTTTCTAAAATTGCCTCATCACTGACTCCCCGAATTAAGTCATTAATCCCAATCATCACGAAAATCTCTTTTGGCTGAGTGCGATCAAATAAATCTAATCTTTTTAATAGTCCTTCACTAGTTTCCCCAGAAATGGCCTGATTTAGCCAACTTCTGTCTTCAGGTAATAACTCTGAGGGAAACCATAAACTCAAAGAATCTCCTGCCAATATGGTGAGATGCTGAGGGGGTTTTTGTGCAGCAACCTTGGCTTCTTTGTTTAAGATGTCTACCCATTGCTGGTAATTGAGTTGGAGACGTGGGCCTAAATCCGGTTTAACAGCCTGGGGTTCACTAACTGTAGCCGCAGTTGTCGCCCCAACAATATTGGTCAATTTCTGCTGTTGCAAAATTAGCAGAATAATCGCCAACATTAATAGGCCGTTAGTTACTAAAGAGAAAAATGCCCAGAGAGGAAAGTTTTTTGCAGAAGTGAACACGACTAAAGAAATTTACCAATTATTTTGCATCAAATTGTGAGCTGCTCCCATCAACCGTTTAGTAGATGAGGAGTTTCCACGTTCAAGTAATAATACTTACAGAGGCTTACACCCTTTATTTAAGTTATATTTTTACCTTTGTTTTGGTTAGTGATATCTCTGTAGTGCTTGGTATCATAACTCAGACAAATCAAAGTGCGTAGATTTTGCTGGGAATTTGTCATTTGTCATTTGTCATACCAATTTAAATGGTGTTTAGGGCAGATAGGGCATCGAGAATGAAGGAATACCCCGTAATGGACATAATCACGGACGGTGTTAACTCAGCCAAGAGTTGATCAACTGCAAGCCAAAGTTGATCAAGTGTCTGGAAACAAGCCCATTTAAGATCCGCTTTGAGATGTGCCCATAGCCGCTCAATCGGATTGAGTTCTGGACAGTAAGGAGGTTGAAATAACAAAACGACATTCTCACGCACAATCAAATTTTTACTTGTATGAAAGCGCCCTTGATCAACTTGAAGAATATTGAGACTATCTGGATAAGCTTGAGAAAAATCATTCAAGAACTGTTGATAACACGCTTGTATCAACATGAGAAAATTGCAATCAAGTTGGATTCTCCGGTTGCTGGTTCCACTACGCCATAAAGCCAAAAGGCTTTGAATAACCACTGCCATCGCCCTATCGGTTTGACTCCACAGGCCGTAATCAAGCGTCCGAGCATTGTGTGTAGTCCAAAACGACTCTCGTCTTGACCAAAATAGCGAATCGCGCGTTCTTGTTGGCGAATTTGTCGATCATACTGGCTCAACAACTCCAGGTTGTCTGCAAGTTTTTTTTAAACGACTCTCGCTGTTGGGGCTTCTGCTTATTGTGTTGTGGACGTGGAACTTTTAGCTTAGCCTAGAGCCGATTATGGGTCATCTGATATACCGTGTGATATTCTGCTTCCACTCCCAAAGTCTGTGCCAACCATTGCTGCACTGCTCCGTAGCTTTCAAACCCATGATGCGGCTCCTCTAATCGCTTTGCCAACGCCGTTTCTGCCCATTGCGGAATTACCCTGACTCCACAAGAGCGATCGCTTGAGTTCCAGCATCTCATCCACTCCGCCTTTACGGTATTTCAATAACCTTTCTTTGCACCGTATTGCGATGTTTCCCGATGGCTTTAGCGTAGACGCTCTTAGCGGCTTGCCGAAGGCATCGCACTGATCGTCGGTGCATTCTCCTGTTTAAGCCAGTACAGCACTTGCAAGCGTTCTTTTGCTATCGCTGTTTCTGCTTGACGCAACCTTTCTACCAATTCATCCAAACTTTCCTTGACTTCAATTGAGGTTACTCCAACCATCGGTAGAGGTATCTAAACGACGATTCTCAGTTTACCTCATCTGCCCTGTATCCAATTTAAATTGGCATTAGAATACCATGTTCAATGAAGGGCAGCCGTCCTGACTTTTCACCGCATCTGTAAAAGTCAAAGAGTGTCGGTTAGCTCCCGGGGGAACCGCCCGCATGATTGCGATAAGCGAAGCTTAAGCCAAGGGCTATCGCATAATTTGAGCAGGGCAAACGCTGATCTTCTTGTGACTAACCTCAAAAAAAGATGGATAACCTCAAAAAGGTTGTCAACCGTAGGGGCGAAGCCGTGACCGGAGAGGAGGCTTAATTAACTTTTCCAGATTGTTGGAAAGCTTCTTCATCTTGGGGATGAGTTTTTTTATGGCTTCAATTCTTGAGAATTAAGGCTTAAATAATCACTCATTTTATTAACATCTCTCCACTACTAAGAATCTCTACTTCAATTAATAACTCGCTGAAAAAATCTGTTGAGCAGTTAAATTTAATTCTGGAAATGTAGATGACTCTATACGGTCGTCTCCTCTAAATTGTTTACCCCTATATTCACCATCATCACTTAAAGAGTAAATTGTGATTGTTGGCTGTTTGGGGTCGCCTATTAACACTTTGCTACCCAAAGCAGCATAATCTACAATCCAATATTCTTTGATACTCATTTCTTCTCTTCGAGACGCTACGCGAACATAATCAGCAAACTTTTTGTAATAATCATCTCTCCAGTTAGTACTGGCCACTTCAATCACCAATGGTATTGATTCAGGTTGAGTTAAAATAGACTCTTCTTGCCAGCGTGGTTCGTTTACTAAATTGGAGATATTTAATACAAGAATATCTGGAAAGTACCCTGAATGTTTATTTCCCGACTGTACTAGTCCCTTATTAGATATACCGTATTTCAGCTTAAGTCTTACAAATTCGTATCCTAAAATCGCTGCTAAAAAAGCAATAATTTCCTCATGTTTTCCTTTTGGTTGTGGCATTTGAATAATATCCCCGTCGTATAATTCGTAGCGAATATTTTCTGGTTGTGTTTCTAAAAATTCTACAAATTCATCAAATGTAAATAGTTTTTGTAGAGATTGCGTCATGATTTTTACCTTTTTTTAGTTACAGTTTATTGTTATTTACTTATTAATTTTGACCTCTGGTAATTATTTCGATAAGTCTTAGATTTATAACTTCTAAGCTGTTTAATGCTCCCTTTTGTATTTCAACGTCGTAAATCACGCTACTTCCTTTTCGGTTTTCATTTTTATACCTCTTCCAAACTTTCTAACACTTTACTTATTTCTTCATTTAGCAGTGGTAGCAACAATGATGCTAGCTCAGAATTAGTTTTAAGAATGTTTCTTAAAGCTTGAATTTCTATGATTAATCTCTCTACTTCTGAACTCTCACTACGACTATCTAAGCTTGCGAGATTTTTTAGTATTGTGCGAACCCCTGAATTTAATTTTAAATTAGCTCTTTCTGTTTTATCTTCGCGCTTAGGTCTACCCACACGCTTAACCTCTGACAATGACACTGTAATATACATCTTATTTTGTCTTTAAAACATTCAATATACGCAGTATAGAACAGTTTAGCTAATTTTATGCACACGATATACATCAGCAAGTAGAGGACTTAAAAACGGATGAACACGAGTTAAAGCAGGTGCTTGAACAGCACGATTTAGATGCATCTCTAGAGCAAGAATTTAACTCAATAGATGCTCAATTCCGAGAACTGCAAATTATGTACCAATCCCTAATCAACACTAGGAGGTTCTTAAAAGATGGCTAGACTCAATAACGCCAGTAAAACCGCTGCTGAATCTGTGGCAGCAAAAATAGCTGGAGGGAATAAAACAACTACATCACAACCTAACAATGTTGTTTCCATGCCCTCTATAGCAACCGATGTCAAGGGTAATGTACACGTAAATGTTCCTGGGCTACATACGTTAACACCTGACTTAATACCTGCCTCACTGCCTCATTTCCACGCTAATCACTACCTAATAGGAGATCCTCTCAATCCTTCTCTCCAATTGCCACAAGCAACAGAGTCATATCATTTGTTATTTGTTATTTCTCCCTTATCCTCCTTGTCTCCCTCATCTCCCTTGTCCCCAATCCCCGAAAAAACAACCGCCCTCTGACGATTGCCTTATATGTGGGGCAAATCATCAGAGGGCGTGGAATTGATCAGCTAACGCGCATTTAAATTTAGCGGTTTCGCTGGTTAAGAGCCAAAAGTAGATAGTCCAAAGCAACTTTTGACTCTTGAGAGCTAATTCTCGAATTACTTAGAAACATTAATGCGATCGCTAAACTCAGAGTTGTAACCTTCTTCCCCGTGTTCGTTAATATCTAGACCTTGGTGTTCTGCTTCCTCCTTGACACGCAGACCAACTGTCGCATCGATAATCTTGAGAATGACCCAAGTACCAACCGCAGCAATCACATAAGCAATCACAATGGCTGCTAGTTGAACTCCTAGTTCGCCAAAGTTACCGCGCAGTACGCCATCTTTACCGCCGCCGTTAACTTGTGTGGTAGCAAAGACTGCGGTTAAAATTGCACCTACTGTACCACCAACACCATGTACAGGGAAAGTATCTAAGGCATCATCAATTTGTAGCTTGTGCTTGAAACTTACAGCATAGAAGCAGACAAAAGCGGTGATGAAACCAATCAAAATTGCTGATAGTGGAGTCACAAACCCGGCGGCTGGGGTGATGCCTACTAAACCTGCAACGGCTCCTGTTGCGGCTCCTACTGCGGTGGGTTTACCGCGTAAAACTGCTTCTAAAATCAGCCACATTAACGCTGCTGCTGCTGCTGCTGTATTAGTAGCAACAAAAGCTGTCGTTGCTACATTTGTGACTATATTACCCGAGGTTCCACCAGCAGCAGACAAAGCACTCCCTGCATTGAAGCCGAACCAGCCAAACCAAAGTAAGCCGGCACCTAACAAAATAAAGGGAACGTTATGCGGAGGACTCAGGCGATCGGGATGAGTTTTGCGGGGGCCAAGGACGATCGCGGCGACAAGAGCCGAAACACCTGAACTGATGTGAACTACTGTACCACCAGCAAAGTCAAGGGCACCCAAACCACCATACAAACCCAAAAATCCACCTTTTGCCCATACCATGTGGGCGAGAGGGGTGTAAACAAAGGTTGACCACAGCAGCACAAACAAAGCATATGCGCGGAAGCTAATCCGCTCAACTATTGCCCCAGAAATCAACGCTGGGGTAATAATGGCAAACATGGCTTGATAGATCATGAATGCTTGGTGAGGAATTGTCCCGGCATAAGAAACAACCTCAGGTGGGTTGGAACCTTTAAGATAATCAGTGACTTCTAATCCCACACCATTCAAACCTAGCCACTGTAATCCCCCAATGAAGGGTAAACCTGGTGCAAAGGAAAGGCTATAGCCCCACAAAATCCAGGTAACCCCGACGATCGCCATCAACACAAAGCTCATCATCAATGTGTTTAGGATGTTGCGTGATCGCACAAATCCACCATAGAAGAATGCCAATCCTGGTGTCATTAGCAGAACTAATGCTGAACAAATCAGCATAAATGCTGTATCTCCAGTATCGGCAGTCGGTGGTGCTGCGGCTGCTGCTTGGGCAAAAGCATTGCCCATTAGCGGTCCCCCCAGCAACAATAGGGTCATAGCCCCAATAATTACAACTTTCTTCAACACTTGTTTTTGTCCCCGAACACCAACATTGTTGTTTCGCTTTTAGACAATATAAGTAGTTTTTTATACTTTTTGTCTAGATAAGTTACTCCACTTTAGTTGTTTAGAAAGGTTTATAAAAATATCATACTAATTGCAGATGCTAAATTTTGAATAATTAGTATGAAGATGCAATAACTTCATTTTTCTATTCTTGTAATAGCATTTTGTTTAAGTTATACCAAAACAACACTTCTTTAAATATAATTATTACTAACAACTACTTAAGAGTAATTAGTAAGTATGACAAAAATTCATACCAGATTACTCTCTAGAGTTACACATTTATGTAATAATTCTTATTTCTATTTGATTTAAAGACGCTGCTACACAGCAAATCTCAGTAATCAATGCTCAAAGAAGTCAGTGAACAGAATTTTTGACTATATTCTAGGTGCATACATAATCACGAAAACACTCAATAAAGCTAAAAAGGCTCCAATTAAGTCATAGCGGTCTGGATTTACCTTATCTACCTGCCAACCCCAAAGCATTGCCATTACAATAAAAACCCCGCCATAAGCAGCATAAACTCTGCCAAAGTTTGCAGGTTGTTGGGTAGCTATTACTCCATAAATAGCCAAAGCAATTCCTCCTAATATTCCCCACCAAATAGGCTTACCTTCGCGCAACCACAACCATATCAAGTAACCACCTCCGATTTCAAATAACCCAGCCCAGACAAAATAAAACAGAGACTTAATCATTTGACGAAGTTATGAGCTTTTAACTGTGAAATAAAATCCCACCATCTGTATGAGGATGAAAGCTACAGAGGTGGGTTTTTATCAGCAATTAAACCAAAAAACTCAAAATTTACAGAGGATTTGGTAAGTCACGACTTGGTGAAATCCCACTAGAGCTATGATCTTCAGAAAATCCATCTGTACTTGCTTCTTTAAGGAATCCGCTGTAACCTTCCATACCGTGTTCGCCGATATCTAAGCCTTCTAATTCCTCTTGACGAGATACTCTAATACCTAAAGTTGCTTTTAGTACCAGCCAAAATATACTACTTAGCAGCACTGTAATACCGCCTACAGAAAGAATACCCACTATTTGCGGAATGAGTGTGCCGAAGCCACCACCAAAGAATAATCCGTGTGGTCCTATTGGCTTACCCGCTAAGTCAACCAGCCAAGGATATCCACCAGGGCCTACAGAGAACAGACCAACTGCGAAAGTTCCCCAAATACCACAAACTAAGTGAACCGAGGTAGCGCCTACTGGGTCGTCAATGCCGATACGATCAAAGAAGGGAACAGAAAAAACGACTAGAATACCAGCAACTAAACCAATGATGATAGAACTGCCAATGTTGACGTAAGCACAAGATGCTGTAATCCCAACTAAGCCAGCCAAAATACCGTTGATAATCATCGATAGATCTGGCTTACCCAAGTACAGCCAAGCTGTAACTGTTGCTGCAATCCCTCCAACTGCACCTGCCATGTTGGTTGTTAAAGCAATGTGAGTAATTGCACCTGGGTCAGCAGCCATCACTGAACCGGGGTTAAATCCAAACCAGCCCAACCAGAGAATTAAACAGCCTAAGGTGGCAATACTCATGTTGTGACCTGGTAAGGCAACAACTTGCTTATCTTGATATTTACCAATACGTGGGCCGAGGAATGCTGCACCCATCAAAGCTGCCCAACCACCAACTGAGTGAACGACTGTAGAACCAGCAAAATCCCAGAAGCCCATATCAGCCAACCAACCAGCACCCCAAATCCAATGTCCGGTAATGGGGTAGGCAATACCTACGAGTAAGAGGCTGAAAATGAGGAAGTCAACAAACTTAATTCGTTCTGCAACTGCACCAGAAACAATTGTGGCTGCTGTTCCAGCAAACACTAATTGGAATAAAAATTTACCAGCTAAAGGAACCCCGGCCCAATTCAGAGCACTAAAAATACCTTTGTAAGCTTCTCCAGTGGCGGGACTGTTATCTGCACCACCGAGGAAAAACCCATTCAGTCCAATAAAATCATTACCATCGCCAAACATCAACGCAAACCCGATCGTCCAAAAAGCTACTGTAGAGAGGGCAAAAACAATCAAGTTTTTAGCTAGAACGTTGACAGCATTTTTTTGGCGACAGAAGCCAGTTTCTAACATACAAAAACCAGCGTTCATAAAGAACACCAAAAAGGCTGCGATCGCTACCCATAGCGTGTCAATAGCAACTTTTAGTTCTGCTGTTGTTGGCCCTGCGGCGGGTGCTTGAGCAACGGCTGCATAGCCCCATCCCAATACGATTAAACTAGCTAAGGCTAGGCTGGCTTGCCAATTGGGAGACAGCCGCTTAATAGCGAGAGTGAATAGCTTGATTTTTGATTGAGATTTTGAACTTTTAAAGTGACCTGTTGCCGATCTATGCCTACTTTTGGCTTTTAATTTCTGTTTTTGCGTAAGTTTGAACATTTTACTCTCAATAAATTTTTCAGGAAATAATTTAGTTAAGCAAACAGAACTAGCACTTGAATTGTCATCAACGAGTTGTTAATATTTCTCATTCAAGCAATTTGGTTGCAAATCAGAAACTCAAATATCCTACATAGGAGTTTAAGAAAGTATTGCTACTTTTGTAAATATTGTTTCAAGATTGTGATTCTGCTTACGCAGAAATTTTTCTTTGTAAAAAAGTCAAGTCTTGTTCACTGAATCTTTAAATTTTAACTATGAGGTTAAGAAAATTGTTCTTCAATCTTGATGATAAACATCAAAACTTTTTAGAGAGTGAAAATCTACCTCCATAACATAAATTTAATGCCAAGAAAATTCATTTACTGGAACAATACAAAGAATTCCCGTAGATAACTTTTATGCAGGCATTAATAAATTTGATTGATTGTCTATGTTACCAAAATGATAATTCTGTATCATCAGATACGATTTCTTTGTTTTGCTCTGACTTTAGCGTCTCATTTAAGAGATCAACAAACTTAAATTCTCTAAATTGTCAGGATTTTCCGACATCTTGAGCAAAATATTAAATTTTATAAAAAAGATTAATCATCTCAGCGCTTGTAAATGATGTTTTAATGTTTACATTGCATCATTGATAACATTACGCTTACAGTATATATTCTATGTAAAATGTTAATATAATAACACTTAAAAATTACAATTAACCCTGACATTTTTATCTAACATCTATGGCAATTCCGTTTTTAAATATTCTTGATAGCCTAGATGTTCCAGTTTGGCTTGCTTTGCAATAACTGATTCCGTAAGTGTTTGACGGTATTTTTGGACTTTTTCTAATAATTCTGGTTGCTGGGTAGCGAGAATTTGCACTGCCAAAAGTCCTGCATTTTTGGCATTACCAATTGCTACTGTGGCTACAGGAATACCACTAGGCATCTGTACAATTGAATACAAAGAATCAACACCTTGCAAGTTACGAGTAGCAACAGGAACACCAATTACTGGAAGCGGAGTTAAAGAAGCAACCATTCCCGGAAGATGGGCAGCACCACCAGCACCAGCGATAATCACTTTAATACCACGTTCGTGTGCTTTTTGTGCATATTCCACCATACGTTCTGGGGTACGATGAGCAGAAACGATCGCCACTTCAGTTTCTACACCAAACTCTTCACAAACTGCGATCGCATCTTTCATAGTGGGCAAATCAGAATCACTGCCCATGATAATACCGACGAGGGGAGACATAGGATTTTAGATTTTGGATTTTAGATTTTAGATTTTGGATTTTGGATTTTAGATTTTAGATTTTGGATTTTAGATTTTGGATTTTAGATTTTAGATTTTGGATTTTGGATTTTGGATTTTAGATTTTGGATTTTAGATTTTAGATTTTGGATTTTGGATTATTGCCGACTATTACAACTAAAATCGGTTGAGATTTAGTTATTTTGCCGTTAATGTGATGACTAAAGCAACATCAAGCGCGATCGCTACAAATGTAGATATTATCAATGCCAGAGTCCCTGGTTACAAAAACTTGCAGATGCTGGTAATTAATCAAGCTGGAATTATAGAGCAAATCCTGCCAATGGATACTGTGTTTAAACGGGTTGCTTCCCCAAATTTGCAAGTGCTGGATGTTGCGGGCGACTGGGTTTCCTTGGGTGGTGTAGATTTGCAGATTAATGGCGCGTTAGGTTTAGCATTTCCGGAATTACAAAGTGATAATGCTGACTTATTGCCTAAAATATCGCAATTTTTGTGGAATGTGGGGGTTGATGGATTTTTACCCACATTGGTAACAACTTCCGTAGAAAATATTCAGCGATCGCTAAATATCATCGCTGATTTTATCCAAACTCAAACAGCAGGTTCCCAAATTCTGGGTGTACATCTAGAAGGGCCATTTTTAAATTCTCAAAAACGCGGCGCACATCCCGCCCAATATCTCTTACCTTTAAAACTGGATGAAGTAAAACGGGTGTTGGGTAACTATGCCCATGTGGTGAAAGTTATCACCCTCGCCCCAGAGTTAGATCTGACTGGGGAAGTCATTCCATATTTGCGTTCTTTAGGCATCACCGTCAGTTTAGGGCATTCTCAGGCTACAGCCGTCCAAGCACAACGCGCCTTTGAACTTGGGGCAACAATGGTTACCCACGCTTTCAACGCTATGCCACCATTACATCACCGTGAACCAGGATTATTAGGGGCGGCAATTACCCATCCTCATGTGATGTCTGGTTTTATTGCCGATGGACAGCACGTTGCACCAACGATGCTGCAAATTCTCATCCGTGCCACCCCAGGATTATTTCTCGTCAGCGATGCCCTTGCGCCTCTTGGTCTAACCGATGGGGTGTATCCTTGGGACAGTCGGCAAATTGAAGTGAGTAAGGGTACTGCACGGCTTCCCGATGGGACATTATCCGGTACAACTTTACCCTTATTGGTCGGTGTGCAAAATTTAGTGAAGTGGGGCATTTGTGACGTAGAGACAGCCATTATACTGGCCACGGATGCACCCAGACGAGCGATCGCTCTGCCAGGAATTTCCCCCAGTCAACCTGCCAATTTATTACGTTGGCATTGGGATGAAGCTAGACAAGAACTGGCTTGGCAGCGATTGTTCGCTTAAATCTCTTCTTGAAACGGAATTTAGACTTTCATCTAATGAATTAACTTTTGTGAAATTTAAGCTTTTCTTTAGAATTCATAATTTAATATTTTATTTAGATTCTTCGCAGCACTTTTATGTTTTAGCAAGAGTCGGAGGGTTTGTCATGAATGTATGCCTTATGAACTCAAAAACATTACGTCAATTGTGGTCTGTGATTGAACAAACCCAGACCAGTACTCTTGTTGGGCTGAGTGATACAGATTTAGCCAAGCAGTTGTTAGAACAGGTTGATAGCATAACAGCACTCAGCTGTGAAGAAATTAATTCTCTGACAGCTTACATATTCTCTAGAAAACAGCTAATACGAGATTTAGCGTTTGCACGGTCGGCATAGGATGTGTAAAACGTTGAGTATAGTTTATATATTTTTTTACTTCTGTATCGAAAACTCCCATCGTGATTTAGATTCTCCCAGTCACCTCAGCTAACAGCGCTGGGGTTTTTTATTGGTGTTTGGCATTTGTCATTTGGCATTTGGTCTTCCTCATCCCCCTCATCCCCCTTGTCCCCCAGTCCCCATTGCCCTTAATCCCCAGAGGGGGCCCCGAGTTCCCCATTCCCCCTTCCCCAACTAATAACCAGGTTCTCCCAGCAACACAATTGAGCATTTCAATTCTCTAAGCACCTGAGTTGTGACATAGCTAACGGCTAATCCGCCCGCTGTACGGTAACGGACAGAACGTAATACAGCTAAATCAAATTTCTCCGCTTCTTGAATTATGACTCTAGCGACATCATCGCCCTTGATGATTTGAATGTTGGTATTTACCTGTAACTGGCTTTTAGCAGAGATTTCAGACAATTGAGAGGTAAATTTTTCTACTAAATGTGGGGGAGTTTTGCGATCGCTCACGTGTAACAATACCACTTCTGCCTGATTTACATCAGCTAAAATTTGGGCAAACCTGATAGCGCCTATAGTTTGTCTTGTTAAATCTCCAACTGGTACAAGAATTCTTTCAATAGTCGTGGGACTGCTTAAAAGACGTGTCACAGCTACCAGACAGTGAGAAGACCAGAAGACACTATCAATCACACTACCAAATAACCGGGCCCGCAAGCCTGTTGTCTGTGACCAACCCATTACAACCAAACTAGCGTTTTGTTCTCGACTGGTGCGGCTAATTCCTAAAGCTGCATCGTCATCAATCCGAATTGTTGGTGACACTTCCACATCAAATTCTTGACTGATTTCTCTAGCCAAATTTAATCTTTGTTTAGTTTGCTCTAGTGCTGTTACTAATTGCGGATCATCCATCTGCATATGAGCTTTAGTAATAGCTAATGGCACAATCCGTCCTGATTCATGACGACCGAGCAGTGCTGCCATTTCTATCAGATAACGTTGAGTTTGAGGATTGTATATTGGTACTACTATAGTGAATGGCTCGTGTTTTTTTTCTGCTAATTGCTCCGCAGAATTGTCCCATAAAGTTGTCAACCTATCTGTTTCAGAATCTGATTCAGAAAGTTGTAAAGAACTAGCAACTCGTGCTGTAATTATTGGCCCAAGAATTGCCGTTATCAACATCAAGACAATCACACTATTCAATACAGCTTCATTAACTAGCCTTTCACCTGCAGGATTGACAGCTTGATAAGCAACCAATGTTGCTGCTAGCGTGGCTGCTACCTGCGGCAGAGACAATGACCACATCGTCAGCATTTCTGCTGTGTTGTAACGGTAAAGCAGTTTAGCTAACAATGCCGCTATAAATTTGCTACCAATTAAAGCTACTACAATTACTACAGTCAACCAAATTGAACTGAGCGTTTTGATAAATGCTGGAATATCAATTAATAATCCCATGTCTACAAAGAAACAAGGGATAAACAAAACACTGCCAATAAACTCAATTTTTTCCTTAACTGGGCTGCGTCCGAGAACGTCGTTGACTGCTAAACCTGCTAAAAATGCACCAACAATTTTTTCTACTCCAATTACCTGCGCCCCGACAGATGCTAAAAACAATGCTAGTAATATAAACAGAAACTGGTTACTTTGTTCATCTCCAGTGCGACGAAAAAACTGTTTTCCTGCCCAATCAAAGCCAAATAGAACCACAACAGAATAAATTGCTAAACCACCCAACAAAGTTGCTAAACTCATCGCAGAGAATTCCCCACCATGAATTCCCACACAAATTGCTAGCACCAGTAAAGCACCTGTGTCAGTAAAAATAGTAGCACCAATTGTGACTGTGACAGCTTCATTAGTCACTACTCCTAGACGACTTACAATTGGATAAGCTAAAAGAGTATGGGAGGCTAGCAAAGAGCCAATTAGAAAGGAAGTATTCCAACTAAAATTAAATAAACGTCCGGTAATAATCCCAGCAATGAGCGGTACTAAAAATGTCAAAGTTCCAAAACCAATTGAGCGATTTTTAGTTTTACGAAATTGTTCTAAATCAATTTCTAAACCTGCCACAAACATCAAATAAATTTTGCCAATATCTGAGAGCAGTTTGATAGTGTCTGACTCAGAATCTAACAATTTTAAACCGTTTTGTCCTAAGACTACACCTGCTATAAGTAAACCGACTAATCCAGGTAGCCGCAATCGCTCAAATATCGGAGGTACAGTAAAGATTACTGCCAGGAGAATTGTAAATGCAATGATCGGACTGTCTGCCAAGGAGTTTAGTGTCATTTTTAAGTAAAAACTAACTTGAAAAAAGTAAGCATCCTAAATTACATTTTAAGATGCTGAGACAACTTCTATTAATCTTGATACTTTTCAGTCTATTGCAATATTTAAAAATTAGTCTTTAGGATCATAAATGTTTCCATCTTATTTGTAGTTCTACCTAAAGATAGTAATTTTTATATCAATAGGAATAAATAATATAAATAACTCATGATTTATGAAACTATGAAATATATAAATTTTTAGCTAAAACAAATCCACCTTCCACCATATTAAAAATTTAAATATATAAATGTAACCGTTATCAATTAAGTAAAGGACAGATATAAGTATACATTCGTAGTAAGGATTTCAGTCCCGATTTTTAAGTCTGTAGACACAGAGTGGCTGAAGTTAGGGTAGTGCTGACTACATAATAGGAAAACTTTCTAGAGTGAGCTACTAAAATTAAGGCTAGAAACTGATTAAAAGTTAGCAAACGGCATTTCTACTAAGTTCAGATCACTACAAGCTAATGCTCTGACTGCTATCCACAAACTAGTATTTTCCCATACACGTGAAATTATTAATGGAGAAAATCTTTAGACAGAAGCGTTCTTAGCGGTTCCTATCAATGATAATTTTAAGCATTGGGAGACCTTAGAAATCAAACTTTATGAACGCAGCCGACGATAAAACGATTGTTCGCGAGTATTTTAATTCCACAGGTTTTGACCGATGGAAGCGGATTTATGGCGATGGCGAAGTTAACAAAGTCCAGCTAGACATCCGCAACGGACATCAACAAACAGTGGATACAGTAATCGGCTGGTTGAAAGCTGATAACAATTTAGCAACCTTGTCAATCTGCGATGCTGGATGTGGTGTAGGTAGTCTCAGCATTCCCTTGGCGGCAGAAGGCGCTAAAGTTTATGCCAGCGATATTTCTGAAAAAATGGTGACAGAGGGCAAACAGAGAGCCTTAGAAACCTTGGGAAATTCTGAAAATCCCACGTTTGCTGTGCAAGATTTAGAATCCTTAAATGGTAGTTACCATACTGTGATTTGCCTGGATGTTCTCATTCACTACCCTCAAGATAAAGCCGATGAGATGATTTCTCATCTATGCTCATTGGCACAATCACGGCTAATTCTGAGTTTTGCACCCAAAACCTGCGCTTTGACTATACTCAAGAAAATAGGTAGTTTCTTTCCTGGCCCAAGTAAAACAACTCGCGCCTATCTACACCGCGAAGCCGATGTCATGAAAATTTTAGAAAGTAACGGTTTTGCTGTACAACGAAAATCCCTGACTAAGACTCGCTTCTATTTCTCACGGCTTTTAGAAGCAACACGTATTTAATCATGTGAAAATACCAGGATTATATCAATTTATACCAAGTTGTGTTTGATCATATTATTTCCTCGAAAGCCAGTCTAGTAGAGACCTAAATTCCAAACAAGACTAACTTTGGTAACTTGGTATTAAACTTGCTGGGAAGATGAGATTACAGCATTCTCAAGCAATGTAGGATAAGTACAAAAAATCTAAATTCTACTGGGAGATAGAGAAGTTGGTAAGAGTTTAATCTGAGACTCGACAGTTCTGGGTGAGATAGGACAGCAGCATTTGACTAATTTCTTGCTCAAGCTGTTCATCCTGAAGCAGGTCTGAGCGTTCGATAACCGCCGCATGAGTGAGCGCTTCGATCGTTTGCTCAACGATAAACACCATGTAGTCGAGCTTTTGCGGCTCGATGCGATCGCACTGCTTGCTCAAGTAAGTTCGTAGCAATTTTGTCATGCTAACTTCTTGCTCAGTTCCACTAAGTCTGGGTACTTGCTCATGTAGGACTCTGTGCAACGTGGGGTCGATCGCATGAGCTGCGATATTGGCTTTCACGATTGTGGGCAACACCACTGCGATCGGCGACTCAAATAAGTCTGTGAGCTTTGATTCGATTACCGTCATCATGGTGCTGACATGGCGTTCGTGCAGGGCAGCAATTAGCGATGCTTTGTTCGGAAAGTACTGATATAACGAGCCAATGCTGACCCCCGCGCGTTCTGCAATCCGATTAGTACTCGCTTTGTCGTAGCCTTCTTCAATCAAAATGTGAGCGGTTGCCGTCAAGATAACATCTACTGTGAATTTGGAGCGGTCTTGCTGCGGCAGTTTACGGGGTGTTGTGCGACGTTTGGTGGTCATGGACTGTCATTGCGCAAATGCGAGTTGCAAACATGAGTTATTGCTCATATTATACGAGTTGTAGCTCACATTTACGACATCCGCAACTCATGAGGATTCAGAAATGCCCTTGAGCGTTCTATCTTCATTAGTTCTACGAGGACTTGATCATGACGACCAACGAAATGCATCTGATTTTTGGGACAGGTCCTGCTGGCACGACACTCGCCGAAGTCTTACACGCTCAAGGCAAGCAGGTGCGCTGCATCAATCGCAGTGGGAAAGCTGCGGTAACGCCAGGAATTAGCGTTGTGGCTGGCGATGTGCTGGACGTAGAGCAGGTGCGATCGCTTTGTGCTGGAGCAACTGTTGTCTATCATTGTGCGAACGCACCCTATCCCCAGCAAGTCGAGTTGATTCCCCGCTTTCAAACCAACATCATCGACGGTGCAGCACGCGCCAAGGCAAAGCTGATTGTGCTCGATACGCTGTATGTGTACGGTGAAACACAGGGGGAGCCGATGACAGAAGCCACCCCTTATGCCGCTACGACGCGCAAGGGGCGGATGCGCGCCCAAGTTGCACAAACCTATTTAGCAGCGCACCAAGCAGGAACAGTGCAGGTGGCACTGGGGCGATCGGCTGACTTCTTCGGCCCGCGCGTCCTCAACTCGGCACTGGGCGATCGCGTGTTTCCCTCTGTGTTCGCGAAGAAATCTGTGCAGTTGCTCGGCAATCTTGACCTACCCCACAGCTATACCTACATCGAGGATGTGGCACGGGGTTTAGCAACGCTGGGAGCACGTCCCGAAGCATTGGGTTGTGCATGGCTGCTGCCCGTTGTCGCGCCTCCAGTGACGCAGCGGCAAATGGTGCAGTTGATTGGTGAGCAAATCGGACACCCCGTCCGCATTCAGGCATTACCGAAACTGGCAATTCAGGCGATTGGTTTATTCGATGCCAATATGCGTGAATTTGTCGAAATGTTCTATCAATATACTGAGCCGCAGATTGTGATATCGCACGAATTTGAACAGACGTTCAGATGGTCTGCGACACCTCTTGATGTGGCGCTTCGAGCTACCCTTGACTGGTATCGTCAGCATCAACCGTCAGCAAAAAGTGTGCAAGGAAAGCAGACGCACATCAGTTTCTTGTGGCTGTAACCTTCCGTTTCGACTGCTGTAATTATGGTTGTGTTGCAAAAACTTTTTGAGGATATAACTACTCTGTTAATGGGTTAAGTTTTATGCAACAATCCCGAAGATGTCTGCAAGAAATTTTACTTGACCAAAAGAGTTAATACATTAACTATGCTTTCGCAATTACTGGAAGCTGAGGCAAAGTAAGGTTAGAATCGCAATCAAGGTTCAACTCTGAGATGGAACTATGAAAACTGCTGAAAAATTAGCCGCAGGCTGGCTACTCACACTCGGATTCATGTTTTTAACTCTATCAGTCTCAGCAGGAATTGAGAAACATAATATGTTGAAGCCAATCCTAACGACAATAGAAGAGGATGATGGGCCGAATTTTGTTAATAAAGAGGCTCTGTATCTACTCGATACTACTGCTAAGCAAGGTCTAATTTTCGGCGTTCCTACTTTAATTTTAGGGGGATGGCTCAGCTTAGGATTATATAGTCAAAGTAGGCAAGAGAAGAAAGCGATAAATCAACAAATGAGCGATCGCCTGCAATCGATTTTTTATCAAATGCTACAAGATAATAAGGGCAGAATGACCCTTGTCGGCTTTGCAATTAAATCGGAATTACCTGCAATCGCGGCTAGGCAGTATTTAGATGAGAAAGCTAAAGAATTCAATGCTAATTTTAAGGTGAGCGAAGACGGCGCTATATCATATCATTTTGAGATTTAAACTAAATCTCCGTTAGCGGTTGATTTTGATTTGCCGCTAGCTCACACACCATTTTACAGCTAGGTCTCATGACGCAGTTTTTTTTGAGCATAGCTGCCGTTTTAGGCGGTTTATCTGTTGCCGGCGGAGCCTTTGGTGCCCATGCCTTAAAGGAAAAACTCAGTGAGCGATCGCTAGAAATTTTTGACACTGGCGCTCGTTACCAAATGTACCACGCTCTAGCACTTTTGATAGTAGCACTGCTACTCAGTCGCACCGAGTCACCTCCAGCCACCCTAATAGCAAGTGGTTGGCTGTTTATTATTGGTATTGCTATTTTCTCAGGGAGCCTGTACGCCTTGAGCTTGACTGGTGCTAAATCTTTGGGCGCAATTGCACCTCTAGGAGGAGCAGCTTTTATAGCTGGTTGGGGTGCTTTAGCGATCGCCGCTTGGAGTTTAAAATTTTAAAAGAATGAGGAGTTAGAGATAAAGAGTTTAGCCTTTCTAACTCCTCATTCTTAGGCGTAACAGTAAGTCATGTAAAGCCGCCTTTGCCATAGGTAATTCAGGTAGTTGGCTTTTTGCGTAGGAATCCTGCAAGCGATCGCGCAATTGCTGATATTCTTTTTCATGAAAAGCAATATCAACCTCTGATAAATAAGAATGTTCCTCACCTGCTAGCTTTTGAGAAATTAAATCAGGAATATAAGGTAGATTGAATACTTCATTTAGCTTAACTAGATTAGCTTCAACTACCCCAGTTTGCATTAAATAAATGCCAGTCAACAGCACTCGATAAACATAAAGTAATGGCTTAACTCGGTGTGGCTGTTCTTTCTCAAAAAGTTTCCATTGTGTTGCAGCAAAACCAAAGTAATGGTAACTGTGATGACGGGTAATACAATCTTTGGCAATAACTTGTAACTCCTCATATTCTGGTAGATTTTTTAATATTAAAGGTGAATAGAGTTGTTCTAGAACGTAGCCATTTTTTTTGAGAAGTAGCAAAAAGAATTTTTTGATATCGTGAGTTACTAAATCAATCTGTACAGAATCACGGATTTCTGATATTTCAATAGTTTCAGCGGCAGTATGTAACCCAACTACTTCTGCCACTGGTAAAATATGCACACCACGCAAATCATAATCTGAATCTTTTGATGGAAAGCCATATAAATGAGAACCACTAATAGTGGCAAATAAAATGGGGTAAGGCTGTTGCTGAATAATGGCGCTAATAGAAGGTGGAATATCCATATAATTATCGAGCCAGATTTGAGCTAAGAATAAAGACTTTCAGCCCTACAATATATCTTATTTGGAGGCTGGTTAAAGTAATTTAGCAAGGCTGGACATAGCCATCCTTGCAATTTCTTTTTACTCCAGTAGTACCAGTGACCGTTATTTTCTACTCTTAACCAAAACAGTTCCACCTGATACCCAGGAAAAGGATTAGCAGAAAACAGAAGTTTAAACCCTTCATCAACATTAGCTATATCCTTAACCAGAATTTCAATCATCTCAGGTATGCCACTGATAAATGGTTCTTGGGCTAGTCCCATACGTTCATCATCAAATACCCATGTTTGAGCTAGCTGATAGGGATAAATCACCATTAAAGAGTTTGTCATGAGTGATGATAAATTAATTACAAGTGATTTGTTATTTGTTATTAATTATTTGAATTGCTAGAGTTAGATATCCAATCTTGGCTAACAGTATGTTTTTACGTTAATTGAAATCTACAAAGAGAGCAACAAGATTTAGATACTACTGGTATGAAAACAATCCAAACAAGCCGCAACTACCCAGAGTAGGTGCGTAAGCAACTGTTCAATTTCAAGATTGTAACAATGATATTTCAATAGTGACACTGTTATTTAAACTGAATCTGTAATAGCATCAAAATTACTAGTTTTACGTGAATTTTGTGCTAATTCAGTTTAATTACTTAGTATTAAATTAGAGACACGCTAGTAAAGTGACGAAGATAAAATGTATAATTACTAACTTTTAAGAACGTAGTTAATTTTGCAACAAGTATATGAACCAATCAAATATAATACTGCTTAAGGCTATCAGACAATTAGGCGATCGCATTTTAGCAGCAACTCAATAGCCTCACTAAGGCTCACGCACAGCACAGAGGTAATGGACTTTTCGTTACTCTCAGGTCAATACTGCTCGGTTAAGGATTTTAAACTTAAATTTGGTTTGGGGAAAGGTTAAAGGTGTGCCCTTTACCCTTTCCCCCTTAAAAAACCTTGCACAGTTCGGTTCCATCACACCTACTTACTTTCCAACATCCAAAGTAAAGTAAAAACTCTTGTCAACGATTTTATTACTGCCGTCATGTTTGATAATAGGAATCATAACTTGGTGTATTCCTGGTTCAACTTTCCAGCCTTTGGGTAAATTGTCCACCTTATGACAAACACCAGCATGAATTGGGAAATGATTAGGAGTGAACATAACATCTTGATAACTCTCAACTCCATTTTTGAAAAGATAAGCTTTCACTTCTAATTTATTTAAACTAACTTCATTAGGTACACAATAGCTGAGATTTAAAACCTTTAAATTATCTCCAGCTAGGAGAGAAATCCGCTTATGATTATTCACTTGTACAGGCTCATCACTATTAATCTGCACAGTGAGATTAGCAACACATATTTTAGATGCAATATTTGGGTTACATTGTAAAGCAGTGGTATTATTGGGTATTGGAAAAAGTTTTACTTCTGATTCACCCTTTTTATTATCACTAATCAAGGCAGCAACTACAACACCTGCAAAGCCAATTAAAGCTACTGTGACAGGGACGATTACTTTCTCCATTGAAAATCTCATATTAATTTACCTCCACCAACTTACTTTTTTATCCAAATCACTATATTGATAAGCTGTTACGCTTTTAATTTACACAAAGATTCCTATCAATTGCTTGTGAGGTGGGCATCTTGACCGCCCTAATCATGCAAAATTTCGGCTTAACCGCTTTAATATCAAAATCATATATTTCTCCTTTAAATAAGTCCCAGAAAGAGCTTTCCGGTTATTTCGCAAAATACCGGAAAAATTTTTCCGTATTCTCAGATAATCGGAAAAACGCTATATTTAAATTCAGCTAAATTCAGCCTTGCAAGTGCAGCCTCGCTTGTAATGGTGTCGAGGGGTATTGCAGAATGATGAACTCTTGGCAAACTTTTCTGTTGATGGAGGTATCTCGTAACTATGGTTTGAGCCAGAAGGAAGAAGCTATTATCCTGGCAAAATTTCCTGATAAGAATACTGTCAATGACAATAATCAGGTTGCAGAAGAATTATCAAAAAATCTGCCAGATCCCATCTCGGATGAGACTATTAGGAGGCAGATGTGGACAATATATAACAGGCGATTATCTCCTCAACAAGACCGAGAAGGGTTCCCAGATTACAACCTGAAAAGTCGAGATAAAGATGCCAGATTTCTCTCTTGGCTTCAACCGAAATATTTGGAATGGTTGAGAACCCAAAACCATAACATTGCTCCTCCCGTTCCTGCTTCCACAGATAACCCATTTATTCCCCTCAATGACATCATCACCGAACAGCATCTATTATTCGGGCGAGAAAGAGAGATTACAAGAGTATTTGAAACCCTAAACAGTGGCAGTAGCGTAGCCCTAATTGGAGAGAAAAAAATCGGCAAGTCTTCTCTACTCCAAGCTATTTACCAACAAGCACAACATCGGCTGCTCAAACCACGCAAGGCAATTTATCTCAACTTAAGCTTAATTTTTAATGATGAAGACTTTTATGATGAACTCTGTAATAAGGTGGGAATTGCCGTTAGTAAAGGTCGGCAATTAATTCGTGAGTTACAAAAACAGCAATTATTGCTGTTATTAGACGAAGTACAACAAATGGCTTGGGATGGTTTTACAAGGGAATTACGCCAACAACTGCGCGGTTTGGCTGACGGACAAGCTAACCCACCACTGCGCTTGGTGATTGCAGCTAGCGAACACCTGGATGTTTTATTTCCTGATAGCCGAGATAATCCTTCACCGTTTCAAGGCGTTTGCATTGAAGAACTTATCCAGCCTTGGAATGAAAATATGGTTCGTGGGTTTATTGACAGACGTTTAGCGAATACTCTGGTTAGTTTTACTGAAGAGGAAATCATTCAACTTATCCAAGAAAGTGGCGGACATCCCCAGCGACTGATGTATTTGTGTCATCGAACTTACTCGCGGTATCTAGAGATGATGAAAACTGAATTATGAGCCAACACCAGCCTGTACCACGTTTAGATTTAGCACCCAAATTACGCCGTACCCTCTCGCTATGGAATCCGTTAGATTACCTGCGTCTGTTGTACTGGGTGTTTTTCTTTCCCCAAGCTTTGCGGTGGTATGTGGACACCTTCGGGGGTGGGTATATACCTGCAAGTGAAATGAATTGGCGAAAGGGATTAGAGTTGTTGCGTCAAAATCCTATCCAGCGTCAATTACTTTTCCAAGGTTTAGTTTTAACAGTAGCTACACCAGTGATTATAAACCTAATTTTGGAAACGATAGGCGTTCCTGTCAGATGGTTTGACGTAGTTTTCGGCGTGGCGGTAGGCGTAGTTTTCGGCGTGGCGGTAGGCGTGGCGTTGGGCGTGGCGGTAGGCGTGGCGTTGGGCGTGGCGGTAGGCGTAGTTTTCGGCGTGGCGGTAGGCGTGGCGGGAGGAGTGGCGGTAGGCGTAGTTTTCGGCGTGGCGGTAGGCGTGGCGGTAGGCGTGGCGGGAGGAGTGGCGTTGGGCGTGGCGTTCGGCGTGGCAGGAGGCGTGGCAGGAGGCGTGTGGTTGGGCGTGTGGTTGGGCGTGTGGTTGGGCGTGGTGGTGGCGTTGGGCGTGGCGTTCGGCGTAGCAGGAGGCGTGGAGGTCGGCGTGGCGGGAGGCTTGGCGGTCGGCTTGGCGGTCGGCGTGGAGGTCGGCGTGGCGTTGGGCGTGGCAGGAGGCGTGGCGTTTATGCGTCCAGAGAATTGGCTAGTTGGCTTACCTTTAAATTTACAAAAAATCCCAAATGGTAGTTTTTTACTTCCTCATATCACTTCAATTCCCTTACCGAATCTTGATAAGTGGTTGCAGAATTGGCTCCAACAAGATTGGGAAACAGCTTTGCATAATACTAATGAATTGCTAGCATATACCCTGCAATTTATTCCTGTTGTGCAAGCAGTTAATAAGGTACTTGCCAAAACCCCATCAGAGCAAATAATTTGGTGCACTTCTCGGCTAGCTGCAAATCCTTTTGATTGGGATTTAGTACGTTTTGCCTCAGCTTCTCTACATGAAAAGCTAAAGTCAAGAGCAATAGATGGTTTCTTGTTCTTACCTCACTCTTGGCGGGAAAGGTTACAGGCTCGTTTGCTCACAGACACACGCTTAGATACTCCTGCTCGTGCTGCTGCTGCTGGTTTTTGGTATCTGCATGAAAAAGAACCAGTAAAAGCAACAGAGGCTTTTACTGTAGTGCGTTCTCTTCTCTATGGTGAGGAAATGTATACTCTTGCCCAAACTTTAGCGGAGTTTTACTACGCTAAAGAACCAGTCTCGATTGCTGCTGTGCAATTACCTACATTTCCACCAGAACCACTTTTGCGTCCAGTCACTTGGAAAGCAATTACTAGCCTGCGTCGAGTTGTTGAAGATGTCCAGTTTGTTAATCGCAGCGTGTCACGTTCCGCCAAATCTTTAGCTCTCAATCGCGCTTTAGGTGAACTCACAAATATTTTGAATCAAGCTGACAGTTTGCCGCAAGCAGAACGGGGACTAATTGTAGATATTGCCCAAACTTGGAAAGAAAGTTTGTTACAAATAGCTGGTGAGGTGGGGGAAATTACCATCACTAAGCCTGTGCTTAATCCTTATATAGTAGGCGACCCCGTTCAAGGTAATCTCTTCGTTGGGCGAGAAGATATTATCAGACAGCTAGAAGAACTCTGGTTGATGGGTCATCAACTCCAGTCTGTAGTTCTCTACGGTCACAGGCGCATGGGTAAAACTTCTATCCTCGTTAACGCAGCTAATTCTCTAGGTGCGGGGATACAAATAGTTTATGTCAACCTGCTGCGGTTGGGAGATACTCCGCAAGGAGTTGGCGAGGTGCTAATGGCAATTACTGATGAAATATCCCAAGCTGTAAAAATACCACCCCCAGCTGATGCAGATTTGCTCAACCTACCCTACCGGACTTTTGAACGTTATTTGAAACAGGTAGAAGCACAGTTAGAAGGAGGGTTAATCATCGCCTTAGATGAGTTCGAGAAAATTGAAGAACTAATTGAAGCTGGAAGAATCCCCCAAGATTTTATGGGTTTTCTGCGGGGGTTGGTGCAAATGAGTTCTAAGGTTGCCTTTGCTTTTGCTGGGTTGCACACCTTGGAGGAAATGACGGCAGATTATTTTCAGCCTTTCTTTGCCAGTGTCATCCCCATTCATGTAGGCTTTCAGGAACGTGCAGCTACTAGGCAAATTCTTGCTAACCCAGATGATGACTTCCTCCTCGACTACACGCCGGAAGCGCTAGATGAAATTTATGCCTTAACGCATGGTCAACCTTATTTAGTGCAACTGTTGGGATTCCAGCTAGTGCGCGGCTACAATGACTTTGTATTTGAGCAAGGGCGATCGCGCAGTCCGGTTTTCACGGTGGAAGATGTAGCAGCAGTTATCAATGATTCTGAGTTTTTTAAGCGGGGACGTTACTATTTTGATGGGGTTTGGGGTCAGGCGATGCGGGGTGCTGATGGTCAGCAGGCGATAATACAGGTACTTGCACCGCACCCAGAGGGGTTAAGTTTAGATGCTTTAGCTCAGTCTACGGCTTTGGGTAGCGAACAGTTACAAACAGCGCTCGGTATGTTAACGCGTCATGATGTGGTTGCACAGACTGAGGGACGCTGGCAAATTATTGTAGAACTGTTTCGCCGTTGGGTTTTGCAAAACCATCATAGACACAGCGATTATTTTTGATGCAAATTCGCAAATTATCCGGCAAATATGTAACCGCCGATAAACGCAGATGAACGCTGATAATCACGATTTATGCAAATATTGCTAAATCTGTTTCAGGGTCAAAAAAGTGAATTTTATCTGGCATTAGCGATAACCATAATTGATCGCCAGCACTCACTAATCGTTCTGATGGGACTCGCACTTGTAGGTAATCACCTGTGTTAGCGCTGGAAGATTCAGATTCAGCAAGTTTGACACTGATAAAACTGTCGTTACCCAGGTTTTCAACTAAATCTACTTGCACAGGGAGATTTTTTGTAGCAGGTACGCTAACAATGAAGTGTTCGGGACGAACACCTAAAATGAGAGTTTTCCCATCATATTTTTGTAAGGCCCTTACCCAAATTTCTGGCAAGGTAAAACGAAACTGGGAATGGGTAATTAATAGGGGAGCATGAAAATCTACAGGAATGAAATTCATTGGCGGCGAACCAATGAATTCGGCAACAAAGCGATTGGCTGGGCGGTTATAAAGTTCTAGGGGAGAAGCAACTTGCTGAATTTGTCCCTGATTCATAATCGCAATGCGATCGCCCATTGTCATCGCTTCTGTTTGATCGTGGGTGACGTAAATTGTGGTTGTCCCTAACTGGCGCTGTAATTTGACGATTTGAGCGCGAGTTTCCGCACGCAGTTTCGCATCTAAATTAGATAGCGGCTCATCCATTAAAAATACTTGAGGATTTCGCGCGATCGCTCTTCCTAATGCAACTCGCTGTCTTTGTCCCCCAGATAGCTGTTTGGGTAAGCGATTCAGCAAAGCTTCAATTTGTAACAATTGGGCAACATTCCGCACCTGGCGATCTACTTCCCGTTCTTTGTCAGAAATATAACGGAGTCCTTTAGGCAAATTTCGCGTCATCCCCACGAAAAGATGTTCCAGCCAAGGGGGACGAAGGGAAGATGAGGTGGATAAGGGCGACAGGGAAGAAGATACTCTCTCTTCTCCCCCAGTTTCCCCAACTCCAAAGCGGCGGCGCAGTCCAAAGGCGATATTGTCATACACCGACATATGGGGATAAAGGGCGTAATTTTGGAACACCATTGCGATATCTCGTTCTTTGGGAGGAAGTTCATTGATCAAGCGATCGCCTACCCAAATATTGCCGCCTGTCATCTCTTCCAAGCCTGCGATTAAGCGCAGTAGGGTACTTTTACCACAACCAGAAGGCCCTACAAGTACCATAAATTCCCCATCCGCGATCGTCAGGTTAATGCGCCGCAAGACGTTAATATTCTCTCGAAGTTCTTGCTGTGCATCACTTTTCTTGCCAGAAGATAAGACATATGGGGTTGCTGAGGCGGGACTTTCCCCTTTACGAGGGGAAAAACTTTTATAAATATTTTCTAAGATAACTTGGGACACGAGTGTTAATGATTCTCATTGGTTATGAGTCATTAGTCATTGGTCATTGTCATTGGGCACTGGACAAATAACAAAGGACACATGACACATGACAGTTTAGCGCTGATCTTAAACATTCCACCTGAATACGAAAAGTTAAAAAACTGGCTTTCCGCATCAAAAGGAAACTAACCTTAATTTTAGGGCTTTCCCAAGGTCAGATTATGAATAACTCTGTATCCGAAAATCCTACTCCAAAGTCAGCAGTTAATCCTGTTCATGACATTGTAGACGTACAAACCACTGATTGTTGCATTGTGGGTGGCGGCCCGGCTGGGGCTGTGTTGGCACTGTTGCTAGTGCGTCAAGGCATTTCTGTGATGCTATTAGAAGCACACAAAGATTTTGATCGCGATTTTCGGGGTGACACAATTCACCCATCGGTGATGGAGATTATGGAGGAATTGGGCTTAAGCGATCGCTTGTTGCGACTACACCATACTAAAATTCGCCAACTGCGGATTCAAACTGCCGAAGATAGCGTCACTTTGGCAGATTTTAGTCACCTGAAAACTAATTACCCCTTCATCACAATGCTTCCCCAAGTGAAATTCTTGGAATTTATCACCCAAGAAGCGCAGAAATATCCCAATTTTCAGTTAGTAATGGGGGCGAATGTCCAAGAATTAATTACGGAAGATGGGCTAATTCACGGTGTACGCTATCGGGGAGGGGGTGGTTGGCATGAAATACGAGCAAAACTTACTGTTGGTGCAGATGGTCGCCACTCCAAGCTAAGACAACTGGGTGAATTTGAATCAATAGAAACTTCCCCACCAATGGATGTCCTTTGGTTCCGCCTACCCCGTAAGCCAGAAGATGCAGAAGGAGGTATGGGACGGATTTCTCTAGGACACATCATCGTCATGCTTGATCGCGGTGACGAATGGCAACTTGCTTATGTTATTCCTAAAGACGGCTATCAAAAACTACGTGCTGCTGGTTTAGAGGAATTAAAAAAATCTGTTGTGGAAGTTGTCCCAGAATTAAGCGATCGCATCTCCAATTTACATGATTGGTCACAAGTTGCCTTTCTCTCCGTAGAATCCAGCCGCGTCAAGCGTTGGTATCGTCCGGGATTATTACTCATCGGTGATGCAGCCCATGTTATGTCTCCAGTCGGTGGCGTTGGCATTAACTACGCAATTCAAGATGCTGTTGCCACGGCTAATGCGATCGGTAAACCACTTAAAAATCAGAATTTAGAACTTAAGGACTTAGCAAAGGTACAGCGCCAAAGAGAATTACCCACACGGATTATTCAAGGATTTCAAACCTTAATCCAAAAACAGATATTTGCCCGTATTCTTACATCTGATCAAACTTTTCAACCACCCGCTTTTCTGCGCTTACCTATCTTGCGTGACTTCCCCGCTAGATTAATCGGCTTGGGTGTTTTCCCAGTTCATGTCCGAACGTAACTATTAGGGCATTGGACATTGGTTAAGAGTCAAAAGTCAAGAGATGGGCTTAAAATTTTGGTTTTAAAGGTATAGCTTCCAGGCTCAAAGGCGCAACTTCCAGGCTCAAAGGCGCAACTTCCAGGCTCAAAGGCGCAACTTCCAAGCTCAAAGGCGCAACTTCCAGGTTCAAAGGTGCAACTTTCAAGCTTAAAGGCGCAACTTCCAGGCTCAAAGGCGCAACTTCCAGGTTCAAAGGTACAACTTCCAAGCTCAAAGGTGCAACTTCCAGGCTCAAAGGTGCAACTTCCAGGCTCAAAGGTGCAACTTCCAAGCTCAAAGGTTCAAAGGCTTAAACAACACTCTCTTTTCACCACAAATTTCGTCCTCCTTCTCTTGTCCCCTGATAATTTCTGTGTAAAACCACAGATAGAATGGTACAATTATACTACTCAGTTGTAGAATTCAATGCTTGCTTTAGTCAAGCGAAGGTTGCGAAAGCATCCATCGCTTGGCTTTTATGCTAAAACTGACTGAAAATGAAGAATATATCAAAAATGCAAAAGTTAAAGTTGGTACGATTAAACCAAAGTATGTAACATTTTGTAGGGTACAGGGAAAGGGTGAAGGGGTAAGGTTTTTTCGCTTTTCCCATTCTTCTTTTCCCTTTGAAATATAGTTCTGTTTATTTGTAATCATCTACTTAATTAGTAGAGCTACATATTAAAACCCAACTTCCCAACCAGCACGTTTGATTATCAGGAGGATTTTCATGAATAGCTGCGTTTTGATGGCGGAAATCATTCAAGAACCGCAACTACGCTATACAGCAGATAACTTAGCAGTCACGGAAATGCTTGTGCAGTTTCCTAATTCCCAGCGTCCAGAAGATGCGCCAGCAACCTTGAAAGTTATTGGTTGGGGAAATTTAGCCACAGATATTCAGCAAAACTACCATCAAGGCGATCGCGTCATTTTGGTAGGAAGATTAGGAATGAATACCATCGACCGCCAAGAAGGTTTTAAAGAAAAACGTGCTGAATTGACAGTACAGCAAATTCAAAATGTCGGGGGCAGTTTTGATCTTAGTTCACCGCCATCAGCAACCAAAACTCCATCAGTAACAGAAACCTACTCACCTCCAGCCGCCGCCCCTGTCGCTTCGACTCCTCAAGAGACAAACGCGACTAGCTATGATTCACCACGTCCCACACCAGCCCCAGCTACCAGTAAGGCTAGCGTTGTTCCTAAAGTTAACAATCCCGAACCTATACCTCAACCAGCCAATTTTGAACGCACTACTTATCCAGCAGTCGAAGAACCGAATATCGATGATATTCCCTTCTAACCACCAGTGCGGCAAAGTTCAAGATTAATAACGGATGTCAGGAATGAGTTATTTTTGAGACGCAAAGATAAACTATCCCCGACATCCGTTATATTTTTATTTATTCTCTTTATCTATTAACTACAGATCAGAACTACTCAGCACGGGCTAAATGCCTCGCGACCCCTAACATCACTCAAAATCACTGTTAAACTCCAAATAACTATTTAGTAAAAATTCCTAACCAACTCTTATGAGAGAAACTATCCTAGAGGTTCGCAATCTTCAAGTTGAATTTTCCAGTGATGGCAACATCCTCAAAGCCGTTGATGGTCTTTCTTTTCAACTGCGTCGGGGCGAGACTTTAGGAATAGTGGGAGAGTCGGGAAGTGGTAAATCAGTAACATCCCTAGCAGTAATGGGTTTGTTGCAGAGTCCTGGTAGAGTTAGTGGCGGAGAAATTTGGTTTTCTCCTCAAGAAAATGGCACACCAATCAACTTAGTAGAGTTACCGCCAGAGCAAATACAGCTATACCGAGGCGGCGACATCGCCATGATTTTTCAAGAACCAATGAGTTCCCTCAATCCAGTTTATAACATTGGGTTTCAGCTAACAGAAGCGATAATGCGACATCAAAAGGTGTCAGCAAATGAAGCGCGACAAATTGCGATCGCTCTTTTACAAGAAGTCAAACTCCTCCCCAGTGATGAACAGATAGCACAGCAATATCTCGAGACTTGGAGCCAAACTAACTCAAAAACACCTAAACCAGAGGGACATAAACTGGCAGAGTTAGTGAAACAGCACAAAGAATCGATGCTAGAACGTTACCCGCATCAGCTTTCTGGGGGTCAGTTACAACGGGTGATGATTGCAATGGCAATTTCCTGTAACCCATTGTTATTGATTGCTGATGAACCAACCACAGCCTTAGATGTGACGGTACAAGCAACAATTCTGGAATTAATGCGAGAATTGCAGCAGCGCCGCGACATGGCAATGATTTTCATCACCCATGACTTAGGATTAATTTCGGAAATTGCTGATCAAGTAGCGGTGATGTATAGAGGTAAAATTGTCGAATACAATTCGGCTACGGCAATTTTTAGTAATCCCCAGCATCCATATACTAAAGGTTTAGTAGCTTGTCGCCCTACACTTACCCGCCATCCCCAGAAACTCCTGACTGTTTCCGATTACATGACTGTGGAACATAGTCCCAACGGAGAATTGGTAATTCAGGCTAAAGAACCTTCACCACCCCCAGAAGTTACCAGCGAAGAAATAGTGAAAAGATTGGCAGACCTCAATCAAAAGCAACCTTTATTAGAAGTCCGCAATCTCAAGGTTGGCTTCCCTGTGAAAGGCTTGCTTGGAGGCATCAAACGCTACACTATGGCTGTGAATAACGTTTCCTTTGATGTCAAACCTGGGGAAACATTGGGATTGGTAGGAGAATCTGGTTGCGGTAAAACTACCCTTGGCAGAACTTTGCTGCGTTTAATTGAACCGATGAGTGGCCAGATTATATTTGAGGGCCAAGATATTACCACCCTCAAAGGCGAACCATTGCAGAAACTGCGGCGAGAAATGCAAATAGTCTTCCAAAATCCTTTTAGCTCCCTCGATCCACGCATGAAAGTTGGGAACGCAGTTATGGAACCTTTGGTAATTCACTCTATAGGGAAGACAAAGCGACAACGGCAAGAACGTGTAGTAGAACTTTTAGAACGGGTAGGATTGGGTGCAGATGCAATCAACCGCTATCCCCATCAGTTTTCTGGGGGTCAACGTCAAAGAATTTGTATTGCCCGTTCGTTGGCATTAAATCCCAAGTTTATCATCTGCGACGAATCAGTTTCTGCGCTGGATGTATCGGTACAAGCGCAAGTCTTGAATCTGCTCAAAGAATTGCAGGAAGATTTTCAACTAACTTACATTTTCATTTCTCACGATTTAAGTGTAGTCAAATTTATGAGCGATCGCATTTTGGTGATGAATCGCGGTCAAATTGTCGAACAAGGTACAGCAGAAAGTATCTACCGCGAACCCAAAGAAGAATATACACAGAATTTAATAGCTGCGATTCCCACTGGTAGTCCCGAACGGATGCAAAATCGCCTACGGGCATCTTAAGCTGAACTTCCATGTGGCACAAGTCTGATAGCGCTTCTCAATTGCATAGAATATAGACCGTTCGTAGGGGCACAGCAATGCTCATTGGTGTCAACTTAACGTGAAACCCTTATCAATACGTGATTTTGGTTTTTTTTGCTTCCCATCAAGATCCGCGTCACCCCACCCCAGTTTTGTCTAAAGCCAAAACGTCCCCTCCCCGCAGGCGAAGAGAAGTTGCGTGCGGGGGTTCCCCCCGTTGAGCAAACTTCGGGGGAGGGGATTGAGGGGTGGGGTAAAACGCCTGTGGAATAAGCGTTTTAGCTTAAGTTGACACGTATGAGCAATGCTGTGCCCTTACTGTGTATTGCATCCAAATGAGAACCGCTAATGCACCGCAACATTTACAACACAGAAGACTTGTTTTCTGTCGCTTGGATAAATGCTTCAAAATCACTACCTGGAGTCCATTGGATAGCGCCATCTCGTCCTGTAAAGAAAAGTTTTGTTTGGCTTTGGCTAAGTTCAGACAAAACTTTTGCTTCCAAATCTGGAGAAGAAGCGATCGCAATTTCTGGTTGTAGGGTTAAAACTAAATCTTTCAAAGACTGAGGAACGCACCAGAGAACTTGAGGACGAGGTAAACCCCCAGACTTGACTAACTGTGCTATTTCTTTCGATTTGAGGTTACCTACTAATAACCAGTTTTTACCTTGAATTTGCAACTGTAACATCGGCAACTGGTCATTAATTAATTGTGCTACTACCGGGCCAACAGTCATTGCTTGACCAAGGGCTAAAGGTTGATACACACCTTGACGCTGTTGTATCTCCTGTTGAATTACCTGCGTTTCAACAATATTTTCTGGCTTGGGAGGATAGCTGTAAAAATTTTTGATCGGTAAGCGCTGCATAACTTCCAGCCAACCACTACTATCATTATTTTGAAAATCAGTAGCGATCGCCCAATCGATTTGATTCACACCCTGCTGTTGTAAAAACGGTAAGATCGTAAAGCGGCCTGTACTTTCGTCTCCACTATTAATCAGGGTGACTGTTCCTCTATCTTGAATGACTAAAACTGGTTCTGCACCTGCTGCAAGTACAGTTATCCTAAACAAATTGTTAGCAGAATGCCAAACTGGGATGAGTACTAAACCTATGGCAATAAAACTAGCAAACCACCAACGTTGTCGCCACCAGCGCATCAATACAACTAATAAAATTAATGTATAAAGAGTTAGCATCTGCCAAGGAGATATGCTACCAACAGCAAAGGAGTTTCCTGGTAGCTTACTAAAAAATTCCACTAATTTGATTAGCCAATCAGTCGGGTAATGCAAAATTCCAGCTAAAACACTTCCGGCTTCCGGCCAAATTAATGCTGCCAGGGCACTAATAATTCCACCGATACTAATAATAGAAATAAATGGAGTGCTAAGAATATTTAGTATTAAGCTGTAAGAGGGTACAACCCCAAAGACGAATAGCTGCAAAGGTAAAGTCCAAATTGTCGCCGCGAGGGGAACAGCAATCAATGATGCGATCGCAGGTGGTAACCAACCCAGACGTTGAATGATGGGTGGTACTGTCACAATTAATCCCAGCGTCGCTAAAAAGCTCAGTTGAAAACCTAAGTCCCAAATCCACAAAGGGTTAAATAGTAATAATAGCGTTGCTGCCAGTAGCAGTGAGCCTAACTGTTTTATCTTTCTTTTTAAAACTAATCCCACTAATGCCGCAAAACCCATAATTACGGCTCTTAAAACCGCAGGCTGAAAACCAGTTAAACTCAGGAAAATAATTAAACTCAAAAAACCGAGAGTAAATTGCGTTGCCTTTTTTGCACGCCGTGTCAGCTGTAATATTACTCCTAAAATCAACGAAGTCTGAAATCCAGAAGCTGCCAAAGCATGAGCCAATCCAGCCTGGACAAATAGATCGCGGATATCATAAGGTAAATCAACTGCTTTGCTGCCTAAAACCATTGCACTTACAAGTGGACCTTCAGGGATACCTAACCACCGAACTTGCGATCGCACAATTCGTTCCCTAACTTGCCACCATCCCCATTTACGCTGCTCTTCATCTAATATATTTATTTGTCTGCCCGTCAAACCCGCAAATGTTGCCTCTTGTTTGAGAAACTTCTGAAAGTCAAAAGCACCAGGGTTAGATGCTGCTTTTGGTTTGTACAAAACTCCCGTTACAGCAATTTGTTGACCTGGGTATAAACCAGTTGCCTGAAGTATCGGCACTGTCACATACAATTTACCCGTTACGCCTTTACTGACACTTGCTGGGCCATCATCTTTTTTAACTTCATCTAGCTGAGTTGCTTCTAACCAAAATTGCCCTCGCTGAGTGCGAGTCAATCGTGGTGTACTTGCCACTTCGCCACGCACAATCACAAGTTGTTCTTGATTACTACTATTTCCTGGTGGAACAAATTTACTAATATCTTTTGCCCCTGGTTCTGGTAACCTCCATTGAAAATACAGGGTAGCCAGCAAACCTACCAAACCAGCAGCTAGCCAAATTCTAGGATGGGGAATATTTTGCCAGAAGCTAGATATTGGTTTTGTCTTTGTGCCAGCATTTTCTGGTTTTTGAGCAAGTTGCCGTGATTTGAGAGATTGTAGTCGCAACACAACTGCTGCCAATATCCCTAGAACCAAAATCCACGCACCACCCCAAGGTGCTGCTGTAAATAGTAGTCCAAGAATATAGCCAAGACAGATAATTACACCACTAGCCTGAATCATAAGACTTCTAATATCAGTATTTGCTGACTATAAAATGAAACCCGCATATGCGGGCTGTGTTTGTAGAGCCAGTGACTAACAGGTCTCAGGGGCATAGGCTTTATTTGTAGAACTTTTTGCAATAACTTTATCAAAAAGATGTGCCCAACTTAAACCCCAGTACAGCATGGATAAACAAAATAAAAAGTGCTGTAGTCCCTAAATACGCATGAATACTGCGTAATCCCCTATTATTACCGGCAAATCCATTTAGAGAAATCGCAGCATTACCAAGTAGCAGTAACAGCACAATAGAACCTGTTAAAAAATGGGGACTTTCTAAAATTGGTTGATGCTGCATCACCAAAGACAGCACCCCACCTGTATAACCAGTCGCCAGAAAGAAAAATAGCCAGGGTGCTAGTTTACGATGCTGACTGCGGCTTTTAATTGCTGCATCTTTATCTTCTGTCAGCCTTCCCCTCCAACCTGCCACTCCCACAAAACTACCCATTACAAATACAACAATCGCCATCATCAAAGGATGTCCCCAATGCACAATTGCATAGGGAAGTGCCAGAGAACGAAACCAAGCAGCGATTGGTTCTAACAACTCGCTCCAATTCAACATTTCTCACATACCATCACTATTTGCTCTCTCAAATACTACCGAACCTCCCTTTTTGAGGGGAGGTTATAGGGATATACTCAAGCTGTAATTATCCTCAGTGTAAATCTCTACTCTTTAACTTACGGCATTTTTGAGTAACGGAAAACCCAACTTCTCCCTTTGCTCAACATATAAAGTAGCCACTTTTCTTGCTAGATGACGAATCCTGGCAATATAGCGAGTCCGCTCTGTAACTGAAATTACGCCTCTGGCATCCAGTAAATTAAAAGTATGGGAACACTTAATTACATAGTCTAAGCCCGGTAAAACTAATCCGCGATCTGTCAATTGGGTAGCTTCTTGCTCATACAAAGTAAACAATGTCAGCAACATCTCTGGATTCGACGCTTCAAAGTTATAAGTACACTGCTCAATTTCTCCTTGGAGAAACACATCACCATAAGTAATATTGTCCGTCCACTTAATCTTAGTGATGGCTTCCACCTGCTGGAGGTACATTGTCAACCGCTCTAGTCCATAGGTAATCTCAATCGATACCGGACGGCAGTCAATTCCCCCGCACTGTTGAAAGTAGGTAAATTGAGTAATTTCCATCCCATCTAACCAAACTTCCCAACCAGTACCCCAAGCACCTACAGTCGCATCTTCCCAGTTGTCCTCGACAAACCGAATGTCATGGTCTTCAGGATAAATACCTAACCCTCTTAAGGAATCGAGATAAATTTCTTGGATATTATCTGGCGAAGGTTTAATGAGAACTTGGTACTGATAATAGTATTGAAAGCGATTGGGGTTTTCACCATAGCGTCCATCTGTAGGACGACGACAGGGTTCCACATATGCAACCGCCCAAGGTTCTGGCCCCAGCGCTCTCAAAAAAGTATGGGGATTTTTAGTGCCTGCTCCTTTCTCAATATCGTAGGGTTGGGCAATTAAGCAACCACGATTCCCCCAGAATTCATGCAATGAGGCTATTACCGACTGAAAATTCACGCTCTACCTTTCCTTAGTCAGCACAGTGCATCAACCATTGTTACCTAAACCCAACACTGTGAGGAGTTTTGGGACGCAAAAACAAAGTCGAAACAAAATTTCCGAAAAGAGTTGACAAAGTTAATTAGGCTCGATATATTAGATAAGTGCCTGAGAGCG
>JAVRCF010000047.1:0-59705 GCA_034530935.1 Aulosira sp. DedQUE10
CTTTAGTCTCATAATCTTGGAGTGTCAGCTTTTCTTTCTTTTTCAGCAAGCCCTAGTTATTTATCCTTAAGCAAATTAATAAAACGCAACCAGTCTTTTGTAAGTTTTTGACCCTGTTCTAAGCTAATCAAAGGTTGCCAACCTAAAATTTGATGTGCTTTGGCAGATGAAAATATTGTTGACGTTGTACCAAATAAATCAGCTAACCAAATCGGGAAAATATTTTTTTTGTTTGTTGCAGATTGTATGATTACAGATTGTTTAGGAGGTTGTTTAATTTTTCTAGCCTGATCTATCAATTTTGGATTTAGGCTTTGAGTAATATTTTTAATGCCTTTAAAAAGATATGTTTGCCGCAATTTGTCCATAACATTAGGCTCTTTAGCGATCGCTTTTAAGACATCGACTAATTTAGTATGCGGAATATTATTGTTCAATAGTAGTAATTGCTCTTTAGTATAAGAAGGTAATTTAGCCTCATTACCTAATAAAGGTGTTATAAATTCTCTCCAAGTGGCTACTCCATCCGTAATTAAAAATCTTTCTCCATGTGCTTTGGGAGATTGCACTGCTAATAATATTGCATCAATTAAATTATTTACAAAAACATAGTTGGCAATTCCCTTGCCTTCTTCAATCCAACAAAATCCTCCGTGTTGTGCCATTTGTAAAGGCATTTGACTATAAGTTTTTCCACCTGGCCCATAAACACAGGAGGGATTGAGAACTACAATCCTAGTTTTTGGAGAAGATTTAGCACGTTCTAAACACCATTGCTCCATCTGTGCTTTAGTTTTTCCATATTCTCCTCCAGTCGATGCATAAGGCCATGTTTCGTCTACTTGGTCTTTAGTATCTGGATGACCAAAAACGTACATGGTACTTAAAACGACCACGCATTCAGCACCAACTTCAATTGCTGCTTCAACTACATTTTTCGTCCCTTGTACTGTTACTTGAGCAGTTTGGTTACCGTCCCGCCCATAAGCTAAATGAAATACATAATGCTTTCCGGCGATCGCTGTTTTAACTTGCTCATAATTGAGTAAATCAATTAGGGGTAACTGCACAGGAAATCTGGCTACTTCTGCACAAGTTCGATAGTTTCTCACAGGAACAGTAATTTGATTAAATCCTAATTCATATAAACGCTCTACCAAATTGATACCAATAAAACCTGTTCCACCTGTTACTATCGCTGGTGCTACAGGTAGCTTTGGCCTTTTAGACTCTAGTTCAGTTGGTAAGGCGTAAGATTTAAGTTGAGTTCGATAAGAATAAGCCCATTCAATTAAGCCAATAGTCGAAGCTGCTTCTGTTGCACTTACATCAGGACTAGATTGGCGATCAATCATGATTGCAAATCTTAAAAATTGCTCTGCAAAGCAAGACTCAAAACTTAAAGACCAATTGCTAGAGCTAAAAGGTTGAACTGCTTGAAGTTCTGCCGTTAATTGAGAATCTGGAGAACGCCAAAAACAACGATCAAATATATTTTTCTCTATAATTAATTCTCCTAGCTCTCCCTTGAAAATTGTTTGATTTTGGAGTTTTCGAGTTCGTGATAAAGCTAACCGGACAGGTATTTTAGAGTTGGTTTCTAAGTAAAACTCTAAATTGGCTTCTACTCCTCCTTGATAATCGTCTTGATATTTGAGAGGAGTTAATTTTCCTAATAAACTCTCAATCATATCTAAGTAATGAATGCCAATATCTGCTAAAACTCCGCCATTCTCTTTGCGGAAAAATGCACCTGAGTCAGATAGCCAAGCATAAATACCACCATCTTCAATATCAACGCTATTAAGTTTGCCAATTAAACCTTGATGGAGAGCCTGACGTAATGCCCCTACACTAGGAAGTAATCTCCGCACCATACCAACTGTTAGAATTCGCTGGTATTGCTCTGCTTGTTCCGCTAATTTTAAACAGGATAATTTATTTAATGTTAAGGGTTTTTCACATAAGATGTGCCAACCCCGTTCAAGTGCTTTTAAGCAAGCTTCTTCATGTAACCAATTAGGGAGAGCAACAACGACAGCATCAAATAAATTACTTGCTGTGTTCTCTAAGAAGGAACGGAAATCTACTTGCTGAACTTGAATTTGAGGATATTTTTGTTTCAAGATTGCTAAAGTTGAGGCAGAAGCATCTATGATTAACGCTTGTTCTGCATAACCTAGAACATACAATGCTGGAAGATAGTATTCAGCAACAACAGCACCACCACCAATAATTAATAAACGAGGTGTTTTAGGAAAAAATGACATATAATGTTGAGTTTTTATCATTTAATGTTTAATTAAAAATAATAAATTTTATTTAAAATATATAGGGAGTTTAAAATTTATATTTTTAAACTTTAGAGAAGGTTTTTCAATTAAATTCCAACTAGCATATGCGAAAGGTAAGGTTAGTAGTAATCCGATTAAAGAATAAATTAAAACACCAAGCTTTTCAAGCTTATATGCAATTAGCAACTGTAAAATTGGAAAGTGATAGATATATATACCGTAAGAATAATCACCATATTTAGTATCAAAATTTTTCCAGGGCAAATATATTGATAAACATAATATAATATAAGGTAAAGTGAAAGTTTCCAACCAAAAATAAAAATTAAATTTTAAAGCAATTATGCTTAACAATAAAGATAAAACAAAAAACCGCTTGTCATGAGGTATTTTGTCTTGATAAAGACAAAATAATGAACCAGCTAAGAATAAACAAAATAAAGGAGGAATTCTTGGATGAGTATAATACTTGAGTAAAATTGTACAGTGGCAAGGATCAATAATGTAATTAGTAATAAAAAATATAATAAATATAGCTACAACCAAGTATTTATACTTTTTAGTGAATAAAGAAAATAATCCTAAAACACCAATAAAAATATATAATATGAACTCCCATTGCAAAGTCCATAAAGAGCCATTAAAAGATTGTTCAATATGAGATGATAAAAGATTTTCAATATCTGGTTGATTGATTATTAGCAAAAAGTTTTGCAAGATATAACTAATTGAGCTATTAATAGGTATTGCCAAGCTTCTATATGTAGCAAAATAAGTTAGAGGCGCAAAGAATAAAGAGATAATAATTAAACAAACCCAGAAAGCAGGAAATATCCGTAATACTCTATGCCATAAATATTGCCAAATATTGGCAAGCTTTAAGTAACTGCTAGTAATTAAAAATCCACTGATAATAAAAAAGCTGTGGACTGCTAATGTACCTGAATTGAGTTGAGCATTTAATGATGTTAATGGTTCATTTCCAAAACCACCAAGATGATAACTATGTTGTAAAACTACGAGAATAGCTAAAAACAATCTTATAAATCCTAAGCTATTATTTTTAGGATTAAAAGCTTGTTGGAAGCTGAGTTTTAAAGGATGAAAAATCATCTGTATTCTAAATGGGAAAACAAATTTGGTATTTTCATATCAATCATTAATATGCCTGAGCTATTTCTAAAAAACGATAACCAAAATTTTGTATTTCATTTAGGTTATTTTTTCTTGCTATTTTCTCTTGCTCTAAATTTGGTGTTGGAGAACTATCTTCCCAATACTTAGCTAATAGAGAAGCTAAATGATTAGGAGAATTGCGTTCAAAGAAAATGCTATTTGGAGGATTTTGTTCTTTGTGAACGGGTAAATCTGAGAGAATGATAGATTTGCCAAGACATTTAGCATTTTCTACTAATGTACTCCATCCTTCAAACAATGAAGGTTGAATCACAGCTAGCGATAGCCGCATAATTTGTATCTGATCAAACTTAGGAATTAAACCTAGTAAGTAGACTTGTTTAGCAATACCAAACTTATGAATAATCTGTAATATTTTATTTGAGTAGTCTGGTTGACGGTAGTCAAAAATGCCACCTGTAAACACAATATTTGGAAAAATAGATTGCTCTTGCAATATTTTTAATGCTTCAAAAACAAGACAATGATTTTTGTGTTGCCAAAATTGATTACTTAAAAGGAAAAAACGCTCTGGTAGATGATATTCTTTTTGTGTTTTTATGGGGTTTGCTTCATACCATTCGGGTGAAGGTCTTGTATGAAATGAGAGAACTTTTGTTTTGAGATTTCCTTCAGGGAAGAATTTATGAAAATCTGACTCAGCATCTTTACTACTCAAAACAATCGCAGATGCATTACTAGCAATTGAAGAACATAACTTATCACGTTTTTCTATCTCGTCTTGAGTGAAAAACTCAGGTAAGTATTTATGTTGAAAATCATAAATTAGTGCAGCAGAACGATATGAAGAAGATTTTGTCAAACTAAAGTAAGGATAAACAAAATCAATACTCTCTTTTTTAAAGAAAGTATCATACATTGGATATTGTTTTTTAAAGACAAAACTACTAATTTTCCAACGCAATCTATTTTGGATTGTAGGACGCTCTAAATGTATAGCCGGATTGTAAACATTACTAATGTATGGCTCAATTCGACTATATAAACTAGGCTCAATAAAGGATACGTCACCAAATAAACATATTTCCAATTTAGAGCGAACTTCAGAAGGTAAACTTCCTAGAGCCAGAATAATATTCGTTGTATATTCTAGACCACCAACATGGCCAAAACTACCTTGTAAAATCAAACAAATTCGTAATGGTTTGCTCATACACCTAACAACTCAGCACGACACCAGTTGGCAAAAGTTATAATCCCTTGTTCTAAAGGTACAGCAGGAGTAAAACCTAAATTTATTAATTTGGATATATCAGCCTGCCAGTTTAAAGGTTGACCTTGGGGAACTATGCCATCGAATTCAATAGGAAGACTGTAATTTAAAGCCTTAAGAACTATATTTGCTAATTCAGAAATGGCTACTTCTCGAGCAGTACCCAGGTTGTATACTTCTCCGTTAAATGGAGCTGATTTAGATATAACCATTAATGCATTGGCAACATCAAGGGCATGTATAAAATCTCGACTTTCTCTACCAGTACCTTGTAGTTTGACTGATTTTTGGCATATTGCTTTATAACAAATATCCCAAACTACTTGCCGCCGCAAACCTGGACCATATGCTGAAAAAATTCGCACGCTAGCAGTAGGTATAGAGTAAACTTTTGCATATTCTAAACATAATTGTTCGCACTGCAATTTATGAAAACCGTAAGGAGAAACAGGAGCAGAAGATTGAGTTTCACTTACAGGTAGTGATTCTGGATTACCATAAACTGCTGCACTGGATAGAAGGATAAATCTACAACTTGGGGAATTAAGCCTTAGAGCATTAAGCATCTCAAAAGTTAAGGCTGTGTTGCTGTAGAAATCTGCGTTAGGATCGTTCATCGATAAACCAACAGAAGCTCGACCAGCACAATGGATAAAAACTTGTGGAGAGTACTTTTGAAGTAAAATACCCAATGCTGAATCTGGAAGCTGGAGTTGATGGTAAGCTGATAAGTTAGCTAGGGGGGCATTTTCAGGAGGAGAGTTGTCTATACCAATGACAGACCAACCTTGCTGGAAAAAATACCGAGCAACATAACGACCAATAAAACCTGCAACACCTGTAATAACAATTGCCTGGGGTAAGATTGTCATTTCTTCACTGCTAAAAACGAGTAATTACGACCAGGTGTGTTTGACGTTTGAGATAAATACCAGCTAAAAAACTTTTGTGTAGCTTGCAAAGTTGATAACTTATGACCTAATACGCTCCCAAAACGACGATTTAAAGTAGATGTAACTGTTGATTGAAACTCTTTTTGAGTCATCGGAGCGTAATTGATAACACTCTCAAAAGGAGCAATTATTTTTTGTAATTTTAATCCAGCTTTAGTAATAGCTCTTAAGTATTCTTTCAGTAGATAGGCATTTTCTCCACCATAGAGAAAATGTAGAGGGTGAGAATCTAAAAATTGTTGTAAATCTTCTTTTTTAGAAATTACGTGTTCGCGAGTAAAGATAAGTACTCCTCCTGGCTTCAAAACTCTTGCTGCTTCTTGACAGAATTTTGTTAAATCTTTGGCATGATGTAGTACAGCACGCCCATAAACAATATCGAAGGTGTTGTCTTTAAATGGTAAAGTTTCGCCGTATTCTTGAATAATTTCAATAGATAGGTTGTTGCTATCAAATAAAGACTGAATAGCCTTGGCTCCAACCAGAGAACTTGAATCTGGTTCTAAGGCTGTTACTTCGCAACCAGCTTTAGCAAAAGCATAACTAGAAATCCCTCTACCAGCACCTAATTCTAATACTTTCCCTGGAATATATTTACTAAGCAGCTTGTTTAATGTTTGCCATTCTTCACTAATGTTGAATCGATTTGCTGCTGCATCTAAAGGATCATCGTAATAACAGTAGCGTAAAAATTCTTGTTGATCTGGCTGACAACGTAACCAGATAACTGCCTCTTCCCACGAAGATGAATACTTAGTAGTCATTTAAATTATTTCCATAACTCTAAAGCAGCAATCGCACGGCTACAAGCTGCATTATCAGGAGCACATTCTTGTGTACTTTTTGGATTAAAGAATTTTGTATCTAGTGGATTGAAGCCTTCAAAATCTTTGCAATGCTGCTTATCAGCAATTGCCCATCCACCATCTTGATAGCAGTAGTAGCTTTCAATAACTTTTGTGGGCGCAAATTCAGCAATTAACTTGTTGATCATATCAGCATTGAATTGCTGATACCATCCAAAATTAGTGTATTTTCCGTAAGGCACACTAATATATACTTTTCCTTCAGGTCTTGTTACTCTTTTAAGTTCAGATACTGCTTGCAAAAAATCAAAAGGGTTATTTTCATTAAATACTGGATTAGATGAATAAACAGAGTTATTCATGCCAATATGTTCAATAGTTGATATAGAAGCTACTTCATCAAAAAAGTTATCTTTAAATGGCAAATTTCTTATATCAGAAAAAACATAAGCTACTTTATCTTGCCAGTAGCAATTTTCTTCTGGCTCTAAAGTAGAAATTGTAATTTCTTTTTGTTTAATACTGGGATGTTGGAGAATATAGCTATGGTTAAGTGTTGAACCTGCATCAAGCAATTTACTAGTTCCTTGATTTATTCGTGAAATAAACCAGGGATATTCCACAATTCGTTCATCTATCGATTCTCCATAATGTTGAGGTAATGAGGAAAAATCATGAAAAAGTTTTAGAATATTATGATCATTGATATATTCCCGAATTAAATTCTCTTTGAATAACCAATAACCCTCAGACCAAGGTTTACGCCCATTATTAATATAAGATTGAAGCTGGTAATTTTTAGATTTTTCATTACGCCAATTTTGGAGTTTATGGTAAGCTTGTTTTAACATATGACTATTTATCATAACCTTCTAATTACTTTGGCTGGATTTCCAGTAACAATAGAAAATTCAGGAACATCTTTAGTAACAACTGAACAAGCAGCTATAATAGAACATTTACCTACTTTAACTCCTTTAAGGATTGTAGAGTTAAATCCTATCCATACGTCGTCTTCTATTACAACTGCCTGAGATTTAATATTAAAATTATTAGTTACAGGTATACTATCAGACATTGTTTTTGCAAAATGCTGATGTCTTAACAGAGGTTCCAAAGGGTGAGAGTTTGTATCATGAATATTGACATTATGTGAAATAAGCACTCGATCACCGATATCAATCGAATCAGCAGACCATATTCGCGAACCTTCGCCAAGATAGCAGCATTTTCCAATTTTTATCTTGCCTGCATCAGCAAAAACAATTAACTCTCCTCTAATTACGGAATTTTCCCCAATTTTAATTAATTCTGAATCATCTGAATAATTTGCAATCCCTGCTTTAGGATCAATTTTAGCTGATGGATGGATTTGAGCATTTTTACAAAAACTATGATATTTATCAATTTGTTGACCGTAACAAATGAGGCTATTAATATATTGATAAAGTTTATAACGGATCTTTTCTTTTATATTGTGCACAAATCTCACAATAAATTACCTGTTTTTAATAATAAGTAGAATGCATCAATTCTTTCCAAGGAAAATCAACTATTATTACTCCGTAATTTGAATCTTTATACAGAGTCATACTACTACCTGTTTCTTCAATCTCAAAACTTAATAATGATTGATGATGTGCAATTACTTCAATTTTAGGAAAGTGTGCACCTAAATCTAAACTATAAGAACCAGGAGCTAATAATAAAGATGGGATTTCAATCTCTGAAATGTAATATCCTTGAGTTATATCAGAAGAGATAGAAGAGGATCTACTGATACTAAATATTGCAATTCCGGAAGAATTATATACTCGAAGTGAAACTTCTAAGCCTTTAATATACTCATTTGCGTAATATTCAATACGTATTTTAAATGGTTGTTTTACATTTAATACAGATGCTATTTTTTCCTCATAGTTCATTAAAGAAACTTTTTTAAACCAAAATCTTTCATCTCTATTTTTATGGCTAAGGACTACTTCTCCAGAATGTTCGGCTCCGTAAGTCAAATATTTGCTAGTCACCAGATCAGTATACCCATCTAAATTAACCTGACCATTAACTAACCAAATACATCTCTGACACAGAGTTGTGATTGTAGCCATATTATGGCTGACAAATAACACTGTCCGTCCTTCTTTACCTACATCCTCCATTTTGCCTAAACACTTCTTCTGAAACTGCGCGTCACCTACGGCTAAAACCTCATCAACTATTAATATTTCTGGTTCCAAATGCGCCGCTACTGCAAAAGCTAATCTTACATACATTCCCGAAGAATATCGCTTTACTGGTGTATCTAAAAATTTTTCTACTTCAGCAAACGAAACAATCTCATCAAAGTTACGCTGAATTTCTGCTTTACTCATCCCCAAAATTGCACCATTGAGAAATATATTTTCTCTTCCTGTCAATTCTGGATGAAAGCCTGTACCTACCTCCAATAAACTAGCAACTCTTCCCTTAATATTGATGCGTCCCTTTGTAGGTTCAGTAATCCGGCTGAGAATTTTTAATAGAGTTGATTTACCTGCACCATTTCTACCAATAATTCCAACGCGATCGCCCTGTTTAATTTCAAAGGAAACATCTTTTAATGCCCAAAACTCTTCTTGATAATTTTCACTTTGAGATTGGGAATTTTTAAAAGGATGAAGCAACTTTTTTGTTCGATTAGCAATCACATCGCGTAAAGATGTATAGCGTTCCTGCTGTTGGTGCCCAATAATATATTTTTTGCTTAAATTTTCAACTTGGATAACAGTGTCAGACATTAGTTATTTAGTCACTATAATTTTGTGTCTACTGAATAAATAGAGGGAATGCTTCTATCAACAGAAATGATGTTTATTATTTTTAAATTAGAGAATTTAGTCCTGAAAAATTTAGCATTTTAGGTAGATATTGCTGGGGTTAAATTTTTTTTGTCCATTCTAAAAAATCTTAAATCACATCTGCAAAAGTTCTCTCCATTTTGCGGAAATACCAAATTCCACTAATAAATAGTAAAAATACTAATCCTAAAGACAAAATAAAACCTGGTAGATATAACTTCGACTCACCCCCTAAAATTGCCCAGCGGAAACCATCAATTACTCCTACTATGGGATTTAAGGAGTAGAGCAACCGCCACTCTTCTGGCACAATACTGCTGCTGAATCCTACTGGCGAGATATACAAACCAAATTGCACAATAAAAGGGACAATATAACGGAAATCTCGATACTTCACATTCAACGAAGCCAGCCATAATCCAGCGCCCATTGAAGCAGCAAAGGCAATACAAATAAATAGAGGCAGTGTTAATATCCGCCAATTGGGGACAAAGTTATACCAAGCCATCAATCCCAACAAAATCATGCCAGAAACCAAAAAGTCTACAAAACTCACTACTACTGCACTTGTAGGAACTACTAAGCGAGGAAAGTAAACTTTAGAGATTAAATTGGCATTGCTAATCAAACTATTGCTGCACTCTGAGAGGGAATTTGAAAAGAACTGCCAAGGCAACATTGCAGAGAATACCAAGATTGGATAAGGCGCACCCTGCGAAGGTAACTTAGCCAATTGCCCAAACACAACTGTAAACACTACCATTGTTAAAAACGGACGAATTAGTGCCCAAGCAATACCAATTACTGTTTGCTTGTATCGCACTAAAATGTCTCGCCATGCTAAAAAGTAAAACAACTCTCTATATCGCCATAAGTCTTTCCAATATTGCTGTTCTGTGCGTCCAGCTTCAATTACTAAATTGGGCTGATGAATGCTGTCTTTCATTGTCATGACTTAGCTAACCTTGCTTTCACCATCATTTGCACTACATCTTTCATCTTGTATTTTGCCTGCCATCGCAAATTGTTCTTGGCTTTAGCTGGATTCCCTCCACCCACTGCCAAATCTGTAGGTCGCAGGAGACTATTATCTATAACGGTATGCTCACGCCAATCTAAATTCACACATGCAAATGCTGCTGCTACAAAATCTTCTAATGAACTACTTTCTCCTGTAGCAATCACATAATCATCAGGCTGCTCTTGTTGCAACATTAAATACATCGCTTCAACATATTCCGGTGCCCAACCCCAGTCACGCTGAATCTGCATATTACCCAAGTAAAGTTGTTCAGCGCTACCTTGAGCAATCCGACAGGCAGCAGCTACAATCTTTTGAGTCACAAATCTTTCTGGTCTTAGGGGAGATTCATGATTAAACAAAATCCCCGAACAGGCAAATAAACCATAAGCTTCTCGGTAGTTAGCAACTTCCCAAAATGCAGTGGCTTTTGCTACAGCATAGGGACTTCTAGGGCGGAATGGAGTTGTTTCATCAGCTGCTATCTTGCCAGTATCACCAAAACACTCACTAGAACCAGCATTGTAGAGCTTGATTGGCACTCTTAAAAAGCGAATAGCTTCTAGTAAATTGAGCGTACCAGTAGCAATGCTTTCTAAAGTTTCTACTGGTTGTCCAAAAGATAGACCAACTGAACTTTGCCCTGCCAAGTTGTAGATTTCATTCGGTTGGATTTTTGTTAGTACCTGCAAGACACTGCGAAAGTCAGTTAAAGCCATTGACTCTAGCTTTACCTGCTCTCGAATTCCTAAGTGAACCAAATTTTGGAATGAGGAAATCTGAGCATCTCGTGAAGTACCGCAAACTTCATAGCCTTGATTGAGAAGCAACTGCGCTAAATAGGCTCCATCTTGGCCTGATATTCCACAAATAAGTGCTTTCTTCATCAATTTGTCTATTTTTTAATTGGAATTCCCTTGAGGGCAAATTGCCGAATTCTCACAAAGTACTGCTTTGCTTGCAGTTCTAGGGGATACTTTTGAAGGGCGATCGCCTCCAGTGTTTTATCTATTGTGCGATGTCTGACGACAAGCCACTTCTCTTCTCCTGACGGAGACGCTACGCGAACGAGACGCTCCGCGAACGTGTCTACGCAGTGTGATACAGTACGACAACCAGAAAATTTACCTTTAACTCAAAAGCGATCGCCTTCTACTGTGCAAAGTGCGATGTATCATTTTGCTGGCAGTTCTCAGGGATACTGCTCTTTGCAGATTTACCACAGTCTTTGAATTGGATAACCATCAAAAGCAGAATCAATGCTCACAATTGGGACTTTTTCCACAGTAGCCTGAGCTATTAACAGTCTGTCAAAAGGGTCACGATGATGATTAGGTAGATTAGTTAAAGCGTAAATATGAGTTAACTCAATAGATAAAAGTTGTAGATTATTTACACGCTTTTGATTGTCTATCAAAACGGGAAGAGATGAATTTAAATTAAGCTTACCCAGTTGAAGTTTTATTTGCATTTCCCAAACACTAGCAATACTCAGCATCCATGTATTGCTAGTATCAGTCAATAAATCTGTTACCATCTGAGATAATCTGGATGGATTTCCTGTAGACCAGATAAATACGTGGGTATCTAACAATATATTCACTGCTCACCTGTCCAAAACTCATCTGGTAAAGGATCATTGAAGTCTTCACTCATCCAAATCTCTCCTTGGTTCAAACCAAGCACTCGTTGCTCAACAGGTTGGGATTGAGTATGTTTGTGCGCTAGAAATTCTACAAAATTTGCCACCATCTGTTGTTGTTCTGGTGGTAGAGTTTGCAGTTGGGCAATTAATGTCTCAGTAATATTGAGTGTTTGGGATGTCATCGCAATTTTCCATTCTTAGCACTTCTTATATTCTAGAGCAATAGTGCGGTGACCACGGGCTAGGCCATAGCGACACCTGTTGGTATGGTTTGTATTATTTTGCTTGCAGTTCTAGAGGATATATATTTTTGAAGTGCGACCTGATTATAAATTATCTGGATCGACACCCATCGCTCTCAATCTTTGTGCTAATCGTTCTGCCCGTTGGCGTTCTTGTTCTGCCCGTTGGTGTTCTTGTTCGGCTCGTTCTTCTGGTGTGGAAATCCAGTTGTTTGTAGCATCATACCAACGCAGCCATAAACCCTGTGTTTGCTGATAGCTACCTTGCCAAACTCCTAAACCTAATTCCAATTCCTCAAACCAAAATTTTTGCTCTGGAACTTCTACTACTTGATATCGGGTTGCGACTAATTGAAATACTCGTAATTGATTTTGATAGCGGTCAAACACAACATAGTAAGGGATTCGTAACTTTTCTTCGTAAACTTGCCATTTTGTTGGTGGTTTGTTGGCATCCCTTAAGGTTTGCCCTAAATCTTCTGCTTCTGTACCAGGCGACAATAACTCAATCACTAAAAATGGTGCCATGCTTTCTTGCCAGACAACATAGCTTCTACGCATATCTTGTTGCTGTTGGGCACGAGATACGCCTAAAACTAAAAACCAATCTGGTCGCTTTTGCCACAGCTGATGACGAGCATCGTAATAGAGGTTTAAATCTGTGCCGATGAACATCTCCCCAGTTGGATAATTTGGCGGCTGGCAAGTTTCCCGCAATAATTGGGGTTGGAAGTCGTGGAATTCGTCAGGCAAACCAGGCTCCTCTGGGTCTTCACTAGGAAGATCATACATCGTGGGCATGGTTTCCCAAGGTGGACGAGGATTAAACTCATCTGGTAATTCCAGATCTTGTGGATCTTCGCTAGGAAGATCGTACATCGTGGGTAGAACTTCGCTAGGGGGACGAGGCGGATCTGTCTGGTACATAGCAGTGATTTTGATCAACTTATTCGCTGCTTTTTTATTTTAGGGTGACTCCAGGCGATCGCGCTTGACTCAGACTAGTACAACAAGGCAAAAGTCGGAGAGACGCGATTAATCGCGTCTGTACTCAAAAGTAAAAAGAAAGAATACTTATACTTCAAGCTTTTTACCCTTTTTAGATGGTAGGTTTCTCTTACAAAGTTTGGCGAAGAGAAGTTGCGTGCGCTCTTTAAGAGCGCCCTTGCAAACTTCTCTTACGTTTTGGCTTTAGACAAAACTGGGGTGGGGTAACGTGGATTTTGATGGTAAGTGAAGGAATTTAAAATCACGTCTTCATTAGGGTTTCACGTTAAGTTGACACGCATGAGCAATGCTGTGCCCCTACGAATGGTCTATATTTTATGCAGTTGAGAATCGCTATAACTGCCTTCAAAGGTGTCATTTTGATCGAAGCCAATTATTTTTAAGCTTCTGCTTCGCTCAGAACGACAGATTTTTTAGCTGACTTAAAGTTTACGAAGTTTAATTTTTGCATTAGTACATAAACTTAAAATTCTCAATGCTTCTGTAACGAAGCGTCCGAGCATTTCTACTAGTGAACTCTCCCACAGAAGGATTTCTATGTGGATTAATTACCCCCGTTGCTTGTTGCCAAAGTTCTGGTGGTGCTACTGATAACTCATAAGTGGAATCGCGCTTACAAACGTGATACCACTTGGTTTGTTGGCACTCATCACACCAAAAGGCTTCCAACCACTCACCCTCTAAGGGAACCGTAGTTTTGGCTGCTACTAACATCAAGGCATTTTGTCGCTTCATCCCTCGCTGTTGTAGCTGTCCAGCCCGCTCAGCAAATAACCCGTGTTTTTGACTCATACTATTGAGATCACATTCATGTTCTGGACAATATATAGCTCGTCGTTTAGAACGTTTTCGATTTCGATCACACCTTCTCTGCACTTCGGCCCTCCATATCAGTAGACATAAAACAAATCCACAAGAAGGTTGCGTTGAAGGGACTGAGATCATAAAGACCATCAAAGCCCACTTCTAAATCAACAGTTAGTTATTCAATTTAAGAAGAAAAACTTGTGAACCAGTGCAAGTTCTAAGGAAAATGCTTCACTATCTCTTCTTTGGTAGCAGGTCTAAGTAATCCTGCTGAAGGAAAGTCTGCGTTTGCTGAATTGCAAGGCATAACTTTAAGAGTTGGCGTTCCTAAATGGTAGATGCACTTTGTTTATATAGCCCCAAATTACGATTGTCAAGCCGAAATTGAAAGTAAATTAATACGTTTTTGGGAATTATGATGCGTAATAACACCCAAAAGCCTTAAGAAATAGCCTGTCGGAGAACTCTTAAATATTGTTTAGCAATAATTTCCGGCGTAAAATGCGACTGCAAATACTGACGAGATGCCATGCCCATGCGTTCTGCTAATTGTTTGTCGGTATTCAATAAGCGAATAAATTCAACTAGTCCATAACTGTCACCATTCTCAAAACTAGCACCACATTGAGCATCTGTGATTAGTTGTTTTAAGTAAGAATACTCTGAACAAATCACTGCGACTGGTCGTCCTGTAGCCAATGCGGGGTAAAGCTTGCTTGGTGCAACTAAGCTTTCCATGCCGGCTTCTACACTGACTAAGGATAGATCGCAAGCTGTCAGAGAATAAGGCAGTACTTCTTTGTCTTGATACGGTAAAAACAGGAAATTACTTAGCCCTAATCGATTGACCTCTTCACTCACACTTTCATGTTTTGCGCCACCGCCAATACAAACAAACTGAATCGGCTCACCTTGCAATTGTTTGGCTGCTGCCAAGATGGTGTCCATATCGTGACACCGACCCATGTTACCTGAATAAAGTACAGTAAATTTATTAACTAAGTCATGTTTCTTCGCAAACCAGTTATCTTTTTTTACAATTGGCACGATCAAGTCAGGATCTCCCCAACTGTGAATTACAGATACCTTATCTGCAATAAGAGGACAAGTTGCCACCACCCGCTGTTTCATGGCTGGACTCAGCACCACTATCCCTTTGGCTTTTTGCCAAATTTTTCTGTTGAGTGCTTGCCAGAATCCAGCCAGCCAGTGATTTTTGGGGATTACCCCCAGAGCGATCGCAATATCGGGATAAATGTCATAAATTAAACAGACATACGAAAGCCCAAAACACAGGTGGGCAAGATATCCCACTATTGGTAAAAATGGCGGCGCTGAAGTTAACAAAACTACATCCTGGCGACGGCGACATCTAATTAGATGCAGCACAGCACGCAAGGTAAACAAGATGCCTTTGATGGCTTTAGCACGAACTCGCTGCGACCAAAATTGAGCAGTGCGCGATCGCTTAATTCTGACTCGACCTACTTGTTCTACAGCAGGAGCGCTAGAAGTGCCAAACGCATACCCAGGTTGACCTGTAAACACCTCAATGTTTACTCCTTGTTTACTTAACTGTCTCACCAGTTCCTCAATCAACTGGCCTGTAGCAGCGTAGTCTGGGGGAAAAAACTCAGTAATCACAGATAATTTCAGTGGTTGCTCGTACCAAGTTTTATTCATTCCTAGAGACTGGCCAGTGACTATTGAAGGTAATGCAAATGTGTGAAAATCCTCCTCATTCTGGTTTCTTCTGTTCTCGAAGTTAACTTTCTCACTTAACAACAAGTCTCTATCAGCCGTGACTAATTGCTGATTTTGAACATCCTTGTTTGTAGATTTGGTTAGCAACGATTTTTTCAGCCATTCACTGAATGTCATTGGCTATATCGTCCTTTTAAATGATTTTTAGACCAAAAAGTCAACTGGCAAGGTATCTAAGCAATCTATTGCTTTGGTCGCTTTATACTTGCAGTTCAATTCTTTTATAGTCGATGTATAAAGAAATTAGTGAAAAAGTAAAATTTTTGGGAATTTTTGGGAATTTTTCTGGGTTAATTTTTGTGATAAAGCTCAATTTCATTACTTTATAGTCCTGCTATTGTATGGAGTTAAGATATTACACATCCGGTAGCTTCAGTTCAAAAGTAATTATTTTTTCAAAAGAAAAATAAAAACACTTACAGTTATCATTCTCTTCAAAACTTACCATTTATTTGTTAAAACAAGCCTAAGTTAAATAACAGCAATGATTTCAATTATTCTTTTTTTTAATTCAGAAATAATTCTTAAGTTTCACCCTGCTTGTAGCAGGATAATTTTAAATCATAACAGCCTATGTTACGCTAACGTATTTACACGTAATTTCTATCGCATTTTAAAAATATGCTTATATAAGCTAAGTGTTATTACTGTATATATCCCACATTCTGCAGGTGAATTGGAAAATTTTTTTATTTTCCATAACCTAGGTACAACAACCTTTCCAGGACTTAAACTTCAGATCATATAGGTGCGTTCGCAACTTAGTAGCGCGACAAAGCTAAAATACTGCATCAAAAATCTAATCTTTTTTGATCCTTGAACACCACTTCGCTCAACAGAGACTCCAAAACTGCAGTGGCTCCCCTTGACTTTTGCGAAAAACTTAGATTTAGTGTTGTTAACTAAAATTATGCTAGAAAAAACTTAAATATTTCTCTAATAACATAATTCACAGAAATGCAGGAGGCTATCTACCAGAATAAAAAAAATCAATGCAGCAATAAAATATCCTCTAGGACTCCTAAGTAGGTAAGCTCAAATAAATAATTCATCATGGTTTGCTTTAGCGTTGGCGCAGCCTCTCGCAGAGAAAACAGCGCAACTACGAGCCAATTACAGAGATTTTACTTTTCGTTACATAGTTTGGTTTTTTCTCGCCGACTGACTTATTTGATATTTGAAATCCAGATAAGGGAGCAAAATTACCTGAGATCAAAGCAAGTCTGTCAACAGTTCTGGGTGAAGACAGCGAATAGTTTAAAGCCGAGTCTTCCTCGGAAGGAAGAAGATTTTATCCTTGGATCTCCATCCTTAGCAAGGTAGGATATCATACTATATTTTATACTTTTATATCTTAAATATACTCAGGCTGACTTAAGTAAGCCAGAATATACTTACCTAAGTATAATACTGTTTAAGTTACTACACAGCTAAATTTTAACCTAAGTAAAGATGCATAATACTACTTTGACAGCAGTTAACTAAGCCAATCAACACCTCAGAGGAGATCACCCCAAGCAATTCCAACTGTATTTTGTTGTAAAAGCTAGTTTAGTTTGACATTATACTAAGTATAAATACTAAATAATATCTTCTCCCCTAAAAACATTGACTAGTTGTCAATAGGAGTCTAGAACAGCTATATAAATTCTGATTTTTTTGAGAATTTATGGCGCAAGGCAAATAAATGTCTACTTAAAAATTAGTAATATTGAATTTATCTAAGTTAAGTATTGACTTTTCAACTTATATCACTTAATTAGAAGACAAGAGTGTATCTTACCTTACTGCAAGCAGCAATGACGAATATTACCTAACTGATTACACAAGATAAATTAATGATGGAGAATAATTTTACTAAAGCCTCAAGTTACGAACGGAATGGAAGTGCAACACATCAAGCATTTTCACCTCAACCGCCTGCATGGTTTCAAAACGAAAGTAATGATTGGGATTTACGGCAATTCCTAAATGTTGTACAGCGACGGCTGTTAATTATCGTAGGAATTACAACTGTTGTAATGGGTGTTGTTGCTTATTCAACATTAAAGCAAAAACCCATTTATGAAAGTAGTTTTCAACTCTTAGTAGAACCTGTAAATGAAGAAAAACCTTTGTTACAACTAACTATTGATCCTACTGACTCAAACAAGTCTGGTGGTCTAGATTACGAAAGTCAAATTCAAGTTCTCAAAAGTCCAGAACTGATGGCAAGTATTGTCAAACAGTTACAAAAATCATATCCAGACCTCGAATACAATTCTCTTTTTAAATTGTTAACAATTCGGCGTTTAGGACAAACTAAAATTATAGAAGTAAGCTACAAAAGTGACAATCAGCATCAGATTAAAGTAGTACTAGATTTAATTGCAAAATATTATTTAGATTACAGCCTTGAAAAACGGCAAACCAAGTTAAGACAAGGGGTGCAGTTTGTTGATAAACAGCTACCAACAATTAAAAATCGAGTAGATAATCTGCAAAAAGAATTGCAATTATTCCGTCAAAGATATGATTTTATTAGTCCAGATGCTCAGGCAACACAAATTGCTAGCCAAGTGCAGATATTGAGCAATCAAAGATTAGTAATTGATCAGCAGTTAGCTGCGTCTCGTGCAAATTTTGCAAATATGAAAGGACAAGAAGCAGAAATAGTAGCATTAAATAATGCACCTGTATATCAGCAATTAATTATTCAGACACGTCAATTAGAAGCTCAAATAGCTGGGGAATTAACTCGTTTTCAAGAAGATAGCCCTCCCCTGCAGACTTTAAAGCAAAAACGAGAAAATTTATTGCCGTTGTTACAACAAGAAGCAAAACGAGTTGTCGGTGTAAAATTTGCTGAAATAGCCACTCAAATTCAGAGCCTAGAAGTACAGAGCCAAGAATTAAAAAAAGCAGAAATTCAACTCGATCGAGAAGTTAAGCTATTACCAGTTTTATCACGAAGATATACAGAACTTCAACGAGATTTACAAATAGCTACTGAGAGCCTAAATCGGTTCTTAACTACTCGTGAAACTCTGCAAATACAGGTAGCCCAGACAGAACTACCTTGGGAATTAATTAAAGGAGCGCTTCAGCCTGAATCACCTATATCCCCTAATATTGAACGTAGTTTGATGTTAGGATTTGTCGCTAGTTTACTTTTAAGTATTGGCATCAGCTTACTTATAGAAAAGGTAGATAATACCTACCATTCTGTTGACAGTCTCAAGGAAAACATCAAACTACCATTGTTAGCAATTTTACCTTTTGAAAAGAGAATTCAAGATAGTCGATCCAATAATTCCGAAAGTGGGATTTTGTCCAAAGTCATGCCGAAGAGGTTTGCCCGCAAAATGGGTAAAACGTCTAATATATTAGAACGACAATCGGCAAACGATCGCTATTACGGTCAAGGCAGATTTTGGGAATCCTTACAGGTACTGTATTCAAATATTCAACTGTTAAGTTCCGATCAACCCATTCGCTCCTTAGTTATTAGTTCAGCACTACCAGGAGACGGCAAATCCACAATTTCATTCCAACTAGCCCAAATAGCGGCAGCAATGGGGAAAAAAGTACTACTTGTAGATGCTGATTTACGCCGACCCCAAATTCACGAATTATCTGATTTAAATAACCTGTGGGGATTAAGTAGTTTAATTTCGACCAACATCCCAACAGGACAGGTAATCAGGCAACTGCCGACAATGAACAACTTATCTGTAATTACCTCTGGGCCAATACCACCTGATCCAGCAAGGTTGCTTTCCTCAGACAAAATGAAGCAACTGATGGGATACTTCCATAGAACCTTTGACTTAGTGATTTATGATATGCCGCCGATAGTGGGATTAGTTGATGCGAGAATGGTAGCACCCTACACTGACGGTGTGGTGATGGTAGTGCGGTTAGACAAAACAGACAAATTGGGGCTAATGCAAGCTCAAGATAGTATAAAGATTTCTCCAATCAATATTTTAGGCATCGTTGCTAACGGAGATAAAACTAAGTACAAAGGCTACAAACATTACTATCAATATCGTAAGTAAATTGGGACTTGGGTATGAGTCAAAAGTCAAATAGATTTTAAATTGCGTAACAAAGAGAAGGCTTGACGCTCGCAACACTTCTCTTCTCCTGACGGAGACGCTACGCGAACGCAATTTTGAATTTTAAATTCCACCTTGCGGTACTAGTGCCTTCTTCATCAATGATTGTTATCCGCGGTTCATGATGACTACCTAACTCATCTCTTGCCATCCATGCATGGGCGCTATGCTTTTAGTGACCCATTCAATCATGATTGGGGGAGCTTCTGATATCAAAATGCTGGGATAAACTGCTGTACCCCAGTCAGGATGTACTAGCACACAGCATTTGTTTTTGATGACTTGGTAATTTAGCAAGGCTTTTACAACTGCTGTGTCGTCATGAGGAACGCTTCCAGGATGAGAAAGTAGCGGATAGCCAGTGCGGGGATCTATCAAGTCTGTTAAATAGTTGCGATCGCGTAGATTAAATGCTAAATCACAACCAAACCTCATAAACTTTTCTCGTAAGCGTTCTTTCTCTTTCTCTATGACTGCTATACTTTCCTGCAATTGATATCGTGATTGTTGTAAAACAATCACTACCCATAAAGATGACTGAGGTTTCCAATCTGGTAATATCCGTTCGCAGTTGGCACAGATATACCGACTAGGAGAATGAATTGAAATCTGAACCGCTTGTCCCGTTTTGCCAACCAAATGAATGGGACAGTTTTGCTTTGAACTGTAAACTGGGGGGTAGTTCACTAAATTGATTGGGTTTTTGCAAGTTTTTCAAGTTAATTCCTGCGATCGATAATAACTCTTATAACTTCATAAAAATCATCAAACTTGCCTAAAATTTGAGTTTACTTTGCTTATATTGTCCATCAAGCCTACATTTTTAATCTGATTTTTATCTTTTATTAACCCATTGCCAGCAAACTTACAAAAAAATCTAGTAAGCCTGAAAGCCATTTGGCTTTTAGACAGTGAATAGAACACGACGCGATCGCTTAAAACCGCTGTATAATCTGGTGCGATAAATTTATTAAAAGGCATAGGGAACGAGCAACAGGCAACATGTAAATCCCCGTAATTAAAATTAGGGACTGCCAAATAAAAAAATAACCAATCGCTTTTTAACTTGGGAAGGCCGGGGGAGAAGAATCTGATGGTCTTGTTAGATGTAGAAATTGGATAATTTATTTTTTGGACTTCCCTTAGAGGATTTGAAGCGGAAGTATCTTTTCTTGCACCTTCTCGTTGCAAAATAATCTTTTTATTTGTTTCATACATAAGTTGGGGGCTTGAAACTCTTAAGTTCGGGGCTAATTCTTTCTCTGTTAAGAGTTGCTCTAACCCTGTTCCCACGCTGTAGGCGCAGCCTCAATACGGTTCGGTTAACAAAGTTATCTGTTTAGGCGAGCTGGGGTAGCTGGGGAAAAAGAGTGTTTAAATTTAACTTCTTCTCTACGAGACGCTATGCGAAGACTTCCCCAACTTCCCTTTCTCCCCTGGCTCCCCCAGATCTCTACCTTTCTTTGGTAACTTAGGGTGGTATACCAACTTTTAATTTACTTAGTTGGTAAACTATGAAATAATTGACCAAAAAACCCTTAAGATACTGTAAATGAACAATAAACGAATCCTAACTTTTCTTAGTTGGGTATTGACCTCGTTGTTATTCTTCATTGGCTGTAATCAAACAAGTCAGCCTAATCCTACTTCAACTGCTAGCCCAAAAGCCCAAGTAGTAAATTTGACGGTATCAGCTGCCGCTAGCTTAAAAGATGCAATGAACGAAATCAAGCTTCTTTACAGCAAAGAGCAGCCAAACATCAACCTCACCTACAACTTTGGCTCATCAGGTGCGCTGCAACAACAAATTGAACAAGGTGCAAGAGTTGACATTTTCATCTCAGCTGCAAATAAACAAATTGATGCTTTAAAACAAAAAGGTTTGTTAGTTGACGGTAGCCGCAAAGACTTGTTGAAAAATCAGTTAGTGTTAATCGTGCCCAAAAATTCTAATATTGCCACTGATTTTCCAGATTTGGCTTCGCCACGTATTAAGAAAATTGCTTTAGGTGAACCCAAAAGTGTGCCGGCAGGACAATATGCACAACAAGTTCTCACCTCATTAAAACTGGCCGACCAAGTTAAAAGTAAATCAGTCTATGCTAAAGACGTGCGTCAAGCCCTCAATTATGTAGAGTCAGGCAATGTTGATGCGGGGATAGTTTACCTTTCAGACGCGAAAAGTACTCCAAAAGTAAAAATTGTGGTAACTGCGCCGGAAAACAGCCATTCTCCAATTGTTTATCCCATTGCAGTGCTTAAAAGCAGTAAATATATTGATGCAGCTAAGAATTTTGTGCAATTTTTATCGGGGAATGCAGCCAGAACTGTGTTTGAAAAACAGGGTTTTAGTTTGTCTTGAACATGGGAATTAGGGATTGGGTAATAAGGAAGCAGAGGAGCAGGGGAAGCAGGGGAAGCACGAGAGAAATCACAAATTACAAATGAGCCATAACTTTTGACCTTTGACTCTTGACTCTTGACGACTACTGAGTTTCTCTACAAAAAACTATGCCTCAGGATTTATCGCCTCTCTGGATATCACTTAAAACTTCTTTACTAGCAACATTTATTACCTTTTTTATAGGCATTGCTGCTGCCTATTGGATGCTGGAATATCGCGGTAAAGCCAAATCGTTGATTGAGGGGATATTTATTGCGCCTCTGATTTTACCTCCTACAGTTGTCGGCTTTTTGTTGCTGCTATTTTTTGGCAAAAATGGCCCTGTAGGAAAACTCATGCAGAATTTTGACTTTACTATCGTCTTTACTTGGTATGGTGCTGCGATCGCAGCTACAGTGGTTTCTTTTCCGTTAATGTATAAAACTGCGCTGGGAGCTTTTGCACAAATTGATGGCAATTTGCTGCGGGTAGCAAAAACTCTAGGTGCTAACGAAAAGACTATCTTTTGGCGGATCAGTTTACCCTTAGCCCTCCCTGGAATTATCGCCGCCACAACCCTGGCTTTTGCGCGTGCTTTGGGAGAATTCGGTGCAACTTTGATGTTGGCTGGTAACATTCCCGGACAAACGCAGACGATTCCAATGGCGATTTACTTTGCTGTGGAAGCAGGTGCGATGGATGAAGCCTGGTTTTGGGCGATCGCAATTATGGTAATTTCGCTATCGGGAATTATTGCAGTCAATTTTTGGCAAGAACTGCAAGCGACTGGGAGGAAAGGGGACAGGAAGACAAGGGGACAAGGGAGACAGGAGAGTGTATCGTCTGTGTTGTCTACAACATCCTCGCAAGTTCGGCTAATTGTAGATATTGAAAAGCAACTACCGAGTTTTCATCTAAAAGTTACCTTGAACAGCAATGAACAACCCTTGGGGCTGTTGGGTGGTTCTGGTGCGGGTAAAAGCATGATTTTGCGTTGCATTGCGGGGATAGAAACACCCACAAGAGGACGCATTATCCTGAATGGTAGAGTACTTTTTGACTCAGAAAAAGGAATTAATTTGCCCAGCCGCGATCGCCATATCGGTTTTTTAGTGCAAAACTATGCACTGTTTCCCCACATGACTGTGGCAGAAAATATTGCTTTTGGCTTACCCAAGGGACTATCTAACGGCAGTATTCGGGTAAAGATAGAACAGCAACTATTAGCTATGCAGTTACAAGAATTAGGCGAACGCTATCCACACCAACTTTCTGGAGGTCAGCAGCAACGAGTAGCTTTAGCCAGAGCCTTGGCTAGTCAACCAGAAGCATTACTTTTAGATGAGCCGTTTTCTGCACTCGATACCCACCTGCGGAGTCAACTAGAACAGCAAATGATGGAAACGCTGGCTAGTTACCAAGGTGTGACTTTATTTGTTACTCATAATATGGAAGAAGCTTACCAGATCTGTCCGAATTTGTTGGTTTTGGAGCATGGTAGAGTAGTGCAACATGATTCCAAATACAGTATTTTCCAACATCCTGTAACTGCGAATGTTGCCCAAATTACGGGATGTAAAAACTTTTCCCGTGCGCTGCTTTTGCAAGCATCACAAATAGAAGCACGTGATTGGGGTTGTACTCTTCAAGTTACTAAACCAATTCCCGATCAATTATCTCACGTCGGCATTCGTGCTCATCAAATTATCTTTACTAAAGATGCTAACCAAGAAAATACATTTCCCTGCTGGTTAGTAAGAACTAGTGAAACGCCTCATCGCATGACTTTATTTTTGAAACTACATTCTCCCGCTAATGATCCTCATGACTACCATCTGCAAGCGGAAGTCTTCAAAGAAAAATGGCTAACGATGACAGATCAGCCTTTTCCTTGGTACGTGCGTTTAGAACAATCACGCTTGATGTTGATGGAGTCAGGAAGTTCTCAATAGTGCATTAATTTAAATTCATGATGCTCTGACCTTCTTATACCAATTTTCAAAAATACTGCCACAGATGGGTAAGGGAGCCACTCCGTTCGGTCGCCAGACTTGTACCCCTACTAGAGTAGCAAGCTACGCGCAGCGTCTCCTCTTCTCCCTTTCTTTGGGAGAGGCTAACGCCGAGGTAGAAGGATGTGGCGTTGCACAACATTATTGTGCCTTTATCAATAATTTATGTGTCGCCAACATTATTTAAATTGGTATTAATTACGAATTAAGATTGAGGTTTTTCCGTCAACAATTGCGTTAGTGTTTCTGTAATTTCAGGGTTAATAATCTTGTCATGCTCAAAAAATCGAGTCATCCAAGGTAAAGCAACTAAAATTCCTGCCAATACTACTAAAAATACAGAAATGCCTAAAATTTGATCGCGTGGTATTTCAAGTACACCGCGTAAAATTACCTCTCGCAAAGCTGAAACAATCGTAATTTCTACTGCTGCTCCTACAGATATTCGTTGTGCTTGTAGGTAATCAATTAACAAGCGAAATAACTCTACCAGAATCAAAATAAACAAAATATCAGATGTTACTTGCCGTAAATCTAATGGACGCAAAAAAGAAGCAAACATATCTATCAAGCGGATCAGCATTACGCAAAATAAACCTAGACAGAGTGAGATAATAAAATCCTGAAAAATCTCTAAATTCTGTACAATTCTATCTCTTTGGAACCAATTATTTAACTCTGTAATCAGGCGTTTTGGCATGGTATATCCCCAATTTATAGAATTGCCTATACCCATATTAAAGAATTCATGATTTTCAATTGGTAACTAATAATATTTATTGAGAAAATCTAAATTGATTACAATGATAAAAAATTAAGAATTAGTAACTAAAATCACCAAAAAGTTTACATACTTATCTTAAAAAAGCTTTGAGCGATGCGATCGCCAATTTGACAACAGAAACAAAAAACAGCACTAACACAGAAAGCCAAAAATCTAGACCAGAAAAGCTCGTGGAGATAATTTGTAATACTCGCCTGTGGCGAGAAGCAAGCAACATAATTCATAATTAAAAACTGGGTTATAGCCGTAGTCACACAGGTTAGGACATTTTGAAAGCATGAAAGCTAGGAATAGTAATACTTTTACCTCCTGCCCCCTGCCTTCTGCCTTCTGCTATAGCATCCAGAACGAGTTATACCAATTCTTCAAAATAAAGCTACACATGGACAGCAGGGGGGCAGAGGGCAGGGAGCAGGGGGAGAATTATCTATAGCAAGGATTTAGAGAAATGGTATTACCCGCCTATTAAAAACAGGACTTACACAAACGTAAGTCCTGTTGAGAGTTATTTAACTCTTAATTAAAGATTTTTAAGCTGCTATTGAGCTTTTGCAGATGCAGCTTTTGCTTCTACCTTAACGCTCTTGACACCTTTTTGTTCTTTCACTAAAGGTTCAATTTTCTTGATGTCAGCCGCAGTGGGAACTGTTCCTTTGACTGTAACAACACCATCTTTGTCTTCAACTACTAACTTGCTGCCAGGGATTTTTTCTGATAATTTGCTGAGAATTAGGCTTTTAGCAGTAGTTTCAGTAGTAGTTTTAGCAGTAGTTTTGGTGTTAGTAGCTGCTTGTTTTACTGCTGTTTTGCCAGTTTCAGTAGTAGTTTTAGCAGTGGTTTTGGTATTTGCAGCAGCTTCTTTTACTGCTGTTTTGTTGGCTTCATTGGTAGTGCTAGGCGTTTCTGAAGCATTTTTTGTTGCATCTTGGCAACCAAAAGTACCAACTACTAGAATACTGCTGACTAACAATGGGATGAGCTTTTTCATATCAATCTCCGAATTGAGTAGTTGAAGCGATTAATTGAGCTGTGTGTCATGTTGAGGAGCGAATGTTAAAAAACAATTAAAGTTGAAATTACACAAGTGCTAAATTCAGCACACAGGTGATTAGAATCTGAAATTTGGGAAACTTCTGGAGACTGGGATATTTCAGCCGATGACAGAAGTACCGATTTAATTTCAGTTACGGCTACTAATGAGTCAGACTTTGCATACACTTGATGTCTCTCTATCGTCTCAACATAGATGCTAAGCAGCTTTCTTCAAGGTAGGCTATATTTAAGTCTCTCAATAGAAACTAGATATTATCAGATTTAAAAACTTTTGGCACATAGTTGCCCAAAATTTAATAATATTTTATTAGCGATTTTCATCAATGTGGCGTAGTTTACCGCCGTAGGCATCGCTCTTGGTGAGTTAACCTTAAACAACTTATGAATAGCGACTGTACAGGGGAAATCGCGCCTATCTTGTTCGGTTATACGACTGTCGCCAGTACGCAAATAGCTATAACCTCGTAGGTAAGTAGTGAAATGCTTAACCTAGCTGCTATGAGTCGCTTTCCAATCAAGGGGTGAAAACCTGTGTACGAATGGATATTGCCAAGTCTGAAGGAAATTTTAGCTGAAAGTCAGTCAACCCTGGCTGAATGTTCATCAGCAAAAGCAGAATGGCAGTGGCGTATCAGCTTGGCAGCAACAGAACATTTGCTGAGCAATTCTTTAGCGACTGTTGCACCTGATACAACCCAAGGATTAGTTTTAGCTGCACCAGCACCCCTGTTTAGCCAACCATCACTCATTCAAAGCTTAAAAACGGTAACTTTTACAGCTAAGCCATTTAATCCTTTGGCGCTGATGCCATTTGAAATGCCGATACCCCTAGAAACGCTAGAGGAAGTTGCGCCTCCTGAATCAGTACTATCTTTGTTGTCTGCTGATCCTCTAGGGACAGAACAATTTTGCTTAGTTTTTACAGATAAATTTAGATTAGTACTAGTTTTAGCAGAACACAAGAGCGGCCAAAAAAGATTTTTATTTTCCTTTGAGCCAGAGGTAGTGCAGCAAGCGTGGCTGGCTTTAGGTGCGCGTGTCATGCTGAGTAATCCAGATTTTTACGCCGATTTAGACGCATTAGTGCAAAAATATGCTATTGTGCCTCCAGATTACCGCACTGTTATGCAGTTTAGTCAGTTTTTGCTGCAAGAATTCGCAGAACCAGAACAATATAAAGAGAATATCCCGACTTCCTCCCCTGTCCCAGTCCCGACATCTTCGCCTATTCGTCCCGATGTAGAATTACTACAAGCGTTTGCTCATGAAGTTCGCACTCCGTTAACGACAATTCGCACCATGACTCGCCTACTGCTGAAGCGGCGAGATTTACCTGCGAATGTCATAAGTCGCTTAGAAGTGATTGACCACGAGTGTACAGAGCAAATTGACCGGATGGAGTTGCTGTTTAAAGCCGCAGAACTAGAGACATCTAACTCGGTGAAATCTCCACACACTCAACTTACACCAATGTCTCTCGATCAAGTTTTGCAGCAGAGTATTCCGCGTTGGGAACAAGCTGCTAATCGACGCAACTTAACTTTGGATGTGATTTTACCCCAGCAATTACCAACGGTAGTCAGCAACCCGACGATGTTAGACCGGGTATTGACTAATTTGATTGAGAATTTTACCCGCAGCTTACCTGCTGGTAGCCATATTCAAGTTCAGGTAATCCCGGCGGGAGATCAATTAAAGTTACAATTATCGCCCCAAACTCAGTGCAAAGATACTAGTAATACTACCTCACCAACAACGCCACCGATTCGCAAAGCTTTGGGTCAATTGCTGATGTTTCAACCAGAAACCGGTACGATTAGTCTCAATATTGCGGCAACCAAGCATTTGTTTCAAGCAATTGGTGGCAAACTTATTGTCCGTCAGCGTCCCCACTATGGGGAAGTGATGACTATTTTCTTACCTTTGGAAGTTAGCACTAAACAATGGTGATATTTAATATCACGGGAAGTTTACGATAATCGGTAGACTGAAAAGTTTTGCGATCGCCAAAAAAATGTAGTTTACGTTGTTAAATTATTGCTTCAAGAGCATCAAAATCTCGTAATCGACCACAGGGCGATCGCAGCGACTTTATTTGCCGATGGCTAGGATTCCAAACCCTCATACAAATACTCTAAAAAGTCCAAGTTATTAGTGCTTATAAGAGAGATATTTTATTATTATTGACGTAAATCATTAATAGGCGGATGCCAACCTGCTGTTAACCAAAGTTGACGGGAATTTATAATAAACCCATCATCGTGGTCTTGATCATTAAAATCAAAACGAATGCAAGTTGCACGACCTATAGGAGTTGTTCCAATAATATTTAACCCATTTTTTGTCCAGATAAAATGCTCTGACCTTTAGGCAGGTTTCCCGCTGTAGGAAACTTTTCAAGACGAATTTTGAATTTTGAATTGTTAATGCAACTGTTTTGCTGGTTTGCGATCGCCAGCGTTAGCGCTAAACTATCGGCTGATCTTGAACACGCAATAAATTTACGATAAATGTCGAACCTTCGGCAGGCTTACTTCTGACGGTAATCAAACCACCACAACGCCAAAGTAACTGCTGCACCACCGTTAACCCCAATCCTGGCCCACTAGATTCGTCTGTTGTCCCAGAACGCACACGATAAAAGCTGTCAAAGATTTTGGGAACCTCGGTTTCGGCTATGCCAATACCTGTGTCGCGGAATTCTAGTTGCACATAATTGCCATGCACACGCGATCGCACCCACACTTGACCACCACTGGGGGTAAACTTAATACTGTTATGTAGCAGATTAATCACAATCAGCCGCAATCCACCAGTCACACACCATACATAAGGCAGTTCTGTGGGTACTGTGTAGGCTAGCATGATGCCTTTTTCCTGGGCTACAGGCTGGTATGTACTCACTATCCCTGGCACAATATCTGCAAGACTGACCGACTCTAAAGTGGTATCCTGCAAATTACGCTCTAGATGCACTAGATCTAATAGACCAGTAATTAAAGAATTTTGGCGATCGCACTGGCTATTTAACATATGTAAATAACGTTGCCGCTGGGGTGGTTTGAGAGTCGGAGAATTTAACAACGACAACGCTGTCTTCATGTGGGTGAGAGGTGTACGCAACTCTTGACACACATTGCTCAAGTAGTCATCCTTGACTTGTCCTCTGTTGTACAGTTTTTGGTTTTGCTGCTGCAACTTGGTAGTGCGCTTTGCGATCAGTTGCAGATTAATTTCATCCTGTCGCTGAATTTGTTTAACCAAAAGCTGATTCATCAGTGTTGATTCAGGCACACTGGGAAAAAGAAAATCAGTCGGAACAATTGGCGATGATTCTGGCGTGCTTGCTTGTTTAATGCCATCTATAACTTGCTGAATTACTCTACCTTCAACAGTATTTATAGCTAACAAAGGTACAATTTTATTGGGATTTGCCTTCTTGAAGATGGGATTCTTTCGTCTTTTGAGTGGTCGGTAAGCCAAAATTAAACTACAAAACTGTGGCGAAACAACAATAAAAAAATATTGCCTTTGCAGTTGCCTATTTGGTAATAACTTAATGACTTGGTTATTCAGTGCTGGACTCTGATATCTACTCCTTCTCTCTTCCCCTTTCCGTTTCTCCTCCATCTGACAGTTATATATGGCAACAGATGCATCCATTGCGGATTGATAACGCTCTAATTCTGAATGCCAAATTTTTCCCGGTGGTAGCTTTACCCATAAAGTCGCGGCAATTTTCTGCTCAATCAGTAAGTCAATTTGTGACCTAAGTAGTGATAACAGAGCCGCCGGACTTAGGGGCGATGGTTGGGGAGGCGCTTGCACTCCCAAAACCAAGTGATAAACGGACAGATCCTGAGCTAGAAAATCATTCATGAGTCAAGCACAAGAAAGAAAAATGAGGAAGGATAAAGGGAATAAATAATTCTGCCTTTGCTTTTCACCCTGATATTTACCTTAATTACAAAAAAGCTACGAAATTTAATATTTATTAGTATCTATGGAATAGAAATTATAAAACTAATGGAGTGTATCATCTACCATATAATGTAGCAAGTAGCTCTTAGTTAAAATACATTGAGAATTTATTATTTTTATGATTTATTGTTGATATTTTTGTTATTGGTCGTTAGATGTTGGTCAAAGGTCATTTCTCTCTCTTGTCCCCTTTCCCTCTTCCCCCCTTCCCCATTCCCCATTCCCCATTCCCCTCATCCCCTCTGCATCCCTGCACTCCCCTAAAGGAAATGCAGGGGATTTTACTTTAACTTTTCACTCTGGCTTGTAAAGCTTCTCGTGCGTGTTCGCGGTCATCAAAGTGGATTTTTTCAGTACCGAGAATTTGGTAATCTTCATGACCTTTACCCGCCAATAGCACACCATCTCCAGGTTGGGCTTGTAAAATAGCAGTGCGAATGGCGGTAGCGCGATCGCCGATGACTGTGGGATTTGCAGTTTCGGGAATTCCTGCCAAAATATCTTGCAAAATCTTTTCTGGGTCTTCAGTACGGGGATTATCGGAAGTTACCACTGCCACATCTGCTAATTCAGCCGCAATTTTACCCATCTTTGGGCGCTTAGTGCGATCGCGATCGCCACCACAACCAAACACACAAATCATTTTACCTGGAATAAACGGACGAGCCGCTTTGAGTAAATTTTCCAAGCTGTCTGGTGTGTGAGCATAATCTACAATCACGCTGATATCTTGTTCAGACAAAATCTGCACTCTTTCCATCCGCCCCGGAACGCCAGGAAACTCAGGAATTGCAGCTGCAACTAGCTGTAAATCTAAACCCAAATGTAAAACTGCGCCGACTGCTGCCAACAGATTTTCTAAATTGTATTGACCAACTAAAGGTGAACTAAAAGCTACATCACCCTTTGGTGTATGCAATGTACCGCTAACACCATTAGGTTCATAATTAAGATCGCTCATCCAAAAATCAGCGTTGGCATCATTGACACTGTAACTCCAAACCCTTTCTGAACCCAAAGATGCAATTAATCTTTGACCGTAAGGATCATCAGCATTAATTATCCCTCGTCCTTTGAGATACTCCGGACTAAATAACAACGCCTTCGCCGCAAAATAATCTTCCATATCGCGGTGATAGTCCAAGTGATCTTGGGTGAGATTGCTAAACACCCCCACCTCAAACTTACAACCCAAAACTCGACCCTGGGCCAAAGCATGGGAACTAACTTCCATCACCCCAAACTCGCAACCAGCATTCATCGCCGCCGCTAGTTGCTGTTGTAGTTCCACCGCAAACGGCGTAGTGTGGACAGCAGTTTCCGCAAAACCAGGCCAGCGAGTGTAGAGAGTTCCCATCAACGCTGTCGGCAGATTTGCTTTCCCTAACAGAAACTCAATTAGGTGAGTAGTTGTAGTTTTGCCATTAGTACCAGTTACACCCACCAGTTTGAGTTTTTGCCCAGGATAACCATAAAAAGCACCTGCTAATTGGGCACAGGCTTTAGTCATGTTACTGGCACTGACCACAAACGCCTCACTTGTGGGAGGATTTTTTTGCACAGCTTGGGGAGAGACAATTGCTCCTACAGCACCCAATGCGATCGCACTTTGCCAAAATTCTCCACCATCTACCCGTGTTCCCGGCATCCCAATAAAGAAATCTCCCAAACCGCAAGCGTGAGAATTTGTTTTCAAACCCTTGACTTCCGCATCCTCTAAAGCCGGATGGGTTGGCAATTGCTCTACAGTGTCTATCGCTGCTAGTAATTCCCGCAGTTTCATCTTGTGAACCTCGTCACACACTATTCTTGCGTTTATTGTGCATTATTTTACTAATTAGACAAATACTTATACAGCATTTGCTCCAACTGCTGCACACTAGCACGAGGAGAAGGACGTGGCAAAGGTTTTTCTGTTAAATTTTCCTCTGTGTCCTCTGCGCCTTTACAGTTAGACAAATAAAGCACCGGCACCTCATACTGATACGCTAAAAACCAATCATCACAAGTCGTAATATCCCTAAGTTCTAACTCAAAACTAATACTTTGAATTTTTTCTAGCTTTTCCTGCAAACCCTCACATAAATGACATCCAGGTTTCGTGTATAAAATTAATCGCATTTGCTTTTATCCATGCCTAGAACGCATCTCTACCAGAAATCATAGGCTGAAACTTGATGAAGGTTATGTTGCTTAATATAGGATGACACTGCTTATGTAAAACAGCCGCACGGTAGCGAAGAACGTCCTGGGCGGGAGACCTTCAGGATGATCCGAAGGCTAGTTTTCTATAAAATATTGGAGTAAAATTCAGATAAAGCAAGTAATAGCAGAGCGCGTCCAATGCCTACTATTTTACTGAAAACTGGAGAGATTATTGAGGTTCCTTTGGAAGAACTAGAAGATTACCTCTCTAAAAACCAAGATAAAATTCAAGTTCGTCGGGTGCAGCGACGTGGCCCTCGCAGGGATAAAGCTGTAAGCAAAGATAATACTGCTGTCTAGCAGTAAATAATCACTGTTATACCAATTTTTTATGAAGCTGCATATAATTCGATCCCCCCTAACCCACGCCAGTCGCCTCAAGTCGGGAAACCCGCCCACGGCGCTGGCTCCCCTTAATAAGGGGGGAACCGGAAAATATCTATCAAAGTCCCCCTTTTTAAGGGGGATTTTGGGGGATCTAGATATGTGTAACTTCACATTAAATTGGTATTACATTGGATTCTTCGGCTAAGTAATCTCCTTGCTCTAGTTGCTGCTGACTATTGGCAAAGAACACACTGCATCCCCAAAATATTCTGTATTCGGTTTTTGGGTCATCGGTGGGTCTGTGGATTTACTCTTGTTCTTTACCAAGCTCAACATAAACCCATAACCCTTCTCTGCCTTGGATTTGACCATCGACCCAGCCATCTCAAGAGGTAGAGTCAAAATCTTCGCGTGTAACTTTTATTCTTAGAAGCGTATTTGTAATATTTCAACTACTAATCAAACTAGCTGCTAGGAGTTGTATTACCTTGGAGTTGCTGGATCAGTGTGCGGCATCTCCTTCCTGCTTCTACTGCCTGTTTCATTAATTCTCTTCCCTGGACAAAGTTCCTGGCTGCAAAGGCACGGTTAGCTTCCTTGCTTAAAGAAGCTGCTTGGCTTGATTCAAGTCTAATTTGGGATTCCAGATCCATAGCTATTACTCCTCCTCATGCTCTGCAATGACTGTCTCCATATTCTCTGCTACCTGATAGAGAATTTCTGCTTGGCTGGTAAGAAGACTAGCATCATTATAGTTGCTGGAAGAAGCCGCGTTGTCGGCCTTTGCATACAGGTCTTCGATGATTTGCTGGAGGGCAAGATAGGCGCGTACCAATGCTTCTATCGTTTGTCTCTCTATATCAACACCCCCCAAATAGTACCTCTGTGTGATTAATCCTACCTCTTGGTGTTACTTTCTGGTTAACACCCCAGTCTCTATCTCCCCCCAATCCCATGAACAAATCACAAAAAGCGATCGCAGCGTTTCAAGATTTTTTATCTACTCCCCTGGAAACGCTATTGCAACAGCATCTCGAAACTTCAACAGAATCAGCTGCTTTGGCGTTATTTCATGATGTGGCTGCTAATGTACCAGCTTACAAAGCTTTTCTGGCAGCAGAAAATATTGATCCTGCAACTATCCAGAGTTTAGCGGATTTCCAAAACTTAAGAGCGATCGCCAAGGAAAATTACATCCAGCGTTATCCTTTAGCTGATTTGTGTCGTCACGGACAGTTGTCAGAATGTGACATGATCGCTGCGTCTTCCGGTTCGACGGGTAAACCGACATTTTGGCCCCGTTTCTTTACCGATGAACTACAAATAGCTACACGCTTTGAGCAGATTTTTCACGATAGTTTTTATGCAGATACCAAACGTACCTTAGCAGTGGTTTGCTTCACTTTGGGTACATGGGTAGGTGGAATGTTTACCACTAATTGCTGTCGCTATCTTGCCAGTAAAGGTTACCCTGTGACAATGATTACTCCTGGGAATAATAAAGATGAAATCTTGCGGGTTCTGCAGGAACTTGGTTTAGGATTCGAGCAAGTAGTATTATTAGGATATCCGCCATTTTTAAAAGATGTAATTGATACAGGCATTGCCCGTGGTGTACAGTGGCAGCAATATCATATTAAATTGGTGATGGCGGGAGAAGTATTTAGTGAAGAATGGCGGAGTTTGGTTGGTGAACGCATAGGTTCACAAAATCCCGGCTACGACTTTGCATCACTTTACGGAACTGCTGATGCAGGCGTATTAGGGAATGAAACTCCTTTGAGTATATGCATTCGCCGTTTTTTAGCACAACATCCCGATGCTGCTAAAGGATTATTTGGCGAATCTCGCTTACCAACATTGGTACAGTATGACCCCATCAGTCGGTTTTTTGAAGTGGAGGATGGCACATTGCTATTTTCTGGAAACAATGGCATCCCCTTGGTGCGTTATAACATCTTAGATACAGGTGGGATAATTAGTTATGATGCCATGCTCAAGTTTTTGGCAGCATGGGGATTTGACCCACTCAAGGATGCAAGTATTACTGCAACTCAGCCAGCTAGAGGAATTCACCCCTTACCTTTTGTTTATGTCTTCGGACGCTCTAATTTTACAGTTTCTTACTTTGGCGCAAATATCTATCCCGAAAATGTCACAGTAGGTTTAGAGCGATCGCCAATTCCCGAATGGGTGACAGGTAAATTTGTGTTGCAGGTCAAAGAAGATGCAGACCAGAACCGCTTATTATCTGTGGTTGTAGAGTTAGCAGCAGGAGTAGAGGCAAGCGAAGAAAAAAGACAAGCGATCGCATCCTCAATTCTCTCGCAACTTCTCCGCCTTAACAGCGAGTTTGCTAACTATGTCCCAAGAGAATATCAAATGCCACAGGTTGCATTAGCGCCTACTGGTGATCCAGAATATTTCCCCATTGGCGTAAAGCATCGTTATACCCGCAAGTCAAGTAATTCTTAATTACGAATTACGTAGCTTGCTTCTGGCTGGAGGCGAGTATTACGAATTATAATAATCATAGAAATAAGTAGGTTGTCAGAATCAACATAACTATATTAAGAAGAAAAAACGTAAGCGGAAAAACCTTTATAGCGGTTCCCACATTGGTGAGGTACAGCAAGAAAGAATTAACCGCCGATAGAAGAGGATGGACGCAGCGAAAAGTTGAGCCAGTGCGTTGTCCGAGTTTCCAAGGCAGCCGCTTGCGGAGAGAAGTTTGTGGGGACGGTTTCCGTCCACAAAACTTCGGGGGGTTCCCCCCGTTGTGCAGACTGCCGTCTGCTTAAAGGAGGCAGTGCGTTGGACGGGTTTCCCGGCTTGTACCCCTACGGGGAAGCAAGCTACGCGTAGCGTCTCCCCTTCTCCCTTTGGGAGAGGCTGCGCCAAGGGAGAAGCAACTGCCGTCAACTGGTGAACCAGCGCTGCAAGAAGGTTTCCTTCTGTAGGCGACTGGTGAACCCGAAGGGCGTTGCGCGTCCGGGTAACAGGGGCGCAAAACTTTTCAAGACAGATAAACGCAGATAAATTTGTACCTCAGCAGACTAGGAAAGGCTATACCTTTTATTCTCGTCTACTGACTTATGATTAAAAAGGCAAATATGCAGGAGACAGATGGATCTAGAAATTCTTCTCTTCTGTACTCTGTACCCTGCGTTTCTTCCTATTGGTGAAAATTCACTATTACCAGCTTCCGGAAACATTGCCCCAGCTTGTGGAGTATATGTATTATAAAAGTACTACTCTTGGACAAATACGGTAACGGTATATGTAATTCCTAATCTCAATCAAATTCCGTTCAATGGCGAATGTTAGCAATCCCAGATCAACGCATCTAGGAAAACTGCGTATTCGTTTCAATTCGTCACGAAATTATTTGATTGCAGTCACCAAGGTAGAAAAGTCATGGAAAAAATCTATAAATATCCGCGTACCCATCACATTCAGGGTTCGCGGTTGCAACCTGGGGATGAAGACCTCGATAGTATCCCCTTTGATGCGCTCAAAGAACAGTATGTGGTAGTTGAAGAAAAAGTTGATGGTGCAAATGCAGCTATTAGTTTTGCTGCTGATGGTCAAATCCAACTGCAAAGCCGGGGACACTATTTAACTGGTGGGGCGAGAGAAAAGCACTTCAACTTGTTTAAACAGTGGGCGCATACTCACGCATCAGTATTTTGGCAAGTATTGGGAAGTCGTTATATTCTTTTTGGAGAATGGCTGTACGCCAAGCATACGGTATTTTATGATGCCTTACCCCACTACTTTCTAGAGTACGACGTGCTGGATTTAGAAAAGCAAGTATTTCTCAGCACTAAAAGCCGCCAGCAGTTACTAGCTGGATTGCCTTTATTTTCTGTACCTGTGCTGTTTTCTGGCAAACTCCAATCTTACAAACAAATGATTGGCTTGGTGGGTGAGTCGCATTATCAAACCGCCGCACATTTGCAGCATTTCTGTGAAATTTGTCAGGAGAAAGGACTTGATGTTGAACGTTCCCTCAAACAAACTGACCAAAGTTCATTGATGGAAGGTTTATACATCAAAGTTGAACCAGAAGATACGGTAATTGCTCGTTATAAATACGTGCGTTCCAGCTTTTTAACCACCATCCAACAATCCGATGGGCATTGGCTTAATCGCCCAATTATACCCAATATTCTGCGTTCTGATGCAGATTTGTTTGGGTAGTCGTCATTTGTCATTTGTCTGCCTCATCCCCCCAGAGCAAAATTTATGAATTCCTCTGTTCAATCTTGGTCTTTTCCTCATTGTCCTAACGAAACCGATTGGTCAATAAATTGGTCTGCACTGGAAGCAGAATTTGATTGGTTGCGATCGCTTGCTGATTGTCCCCAAGATCCACGCTATCATGCTGAAGGTGATGTTCTCATTCATACAAAATTAGTATGCGAGGCATTAGTAGCATTACCCCAATGGCGAGCATTACCAGCTAAAGAGCGATCGCTTTTATTTGCAGCAGCTTTACTGCATGATGTAGCGAAACCTGCCGCTACACAAATCGCAGCCGATGGGACTATATCCTCGAAAGGTCACGTAGTCCAAGGTGCAAAAATGGCACGGCATATTCTCTGGGATTTGCAAGTACCATTTAAAGAACGGGAGGCGATCGCTTCTTTGGTGAAATATGGTAGTTTACCCCTATGGTTTTGGGACAAGTCCAACCCTGAACGGGCAGTTATCAAAGCTAGCCAAATAATCCGTTGCGATATGCTGGGTTTGCTAGCAGAAGCAGACGTGCGCGGGCGTTACTGCAATGACCAAGCGCAATTAATCGAACGTATCCAGTTTTTCCGGGAATTTTGTCAAGAAAATCACTGCTTTGAGCAGCCGCGAACATTCCCATCAGCGCACAGTCGGTTTATTTATTTTCAAAAAGAAAATGGTAACCCAGATTATGAAGCATACGATGATACCCGCTTTCAGGTTGTAATGATGTCAGGATTACCTGGGTCGGGAAAAGACACTTGGATTCAAGAAAATCTCCCAGACTGGCAGGTAATTTCTCTAGATAAACTGCGGCAGCAAATGGGAATCGACCCCGAAGACGACCAAGGTGCAGTTGGCAATGCAGCTAAAGCTTTAGCTAAAGAATATATGCGAGATGGACAATCCTTTGTTTGGAATGCAACCAACCTCAGCCACCAATTACGAGGAATGCTGATTCGGCTGTTTGCTAATTATCAAGGTAATATTCGCATTGTTTATTTAGAAACACCTTGGGAAGAACTATTACGGAGAAACCGCGTTCCCCGAAGGGGTTGTCTAAGACATCGCATCGCCATAGTTCCAGAGAAAGTACTTTCCCGCTTGAAACATCGCCTAGACGTGCCCAATATTACCGAAGCTCATGTAGTGGATTGGGTTGTATAAGACATTAGGTATTGGGCATTTGGCGTTTGTCATTCGTCATTCGTTATTTGCATAGAATACAGACCATTCGTAGGGGCACAGCATTGCTGTGCCCTATTGTGTATTGCATCCAAACGAGAACCGCTATATTCTTCTTTGTCCCCAATCCCATTCCCCAATTCATGACGACTACTCATTGATTACTTCGCCAACCTGGAAAGTTCGACCTTCTACTGTTACTTGATCGCCTGATAATAATTTTCGTCCTCGTCGGGTTTCAACTATGCCATTGACTTTGACACCACCATCAATAATCATCAGTTTTGCTTGCCCTCCAGTTGAGGCTATACCTACTAACTTTAAAAATTGGTCGAGTTTAATCATTTTTTATATGAAATATAATTCAGATTAAAGTATTTTACGATTTTTATCATATGTTCTGGAATATACCACTAATAGATAAAATTATAATCATTCAGATTGTGCAAAAAAGTTTTACACATAAACTGTATATATCTTTCAAAATCAAACAAAGAACAAGAATATTCTGAATCGGATGGTAAAGAATGTTGCAATAACCTCTGAGAAAGATATATATAGCTGTATTTGACTAGTTTGAACACCTTCTGTATTCTCTAAGCGATTACCGTTTAAGTCTATTTGCCCATCTCATGCTAAACCGAGGTATTTATGAGTTCACGCTGCAATCATCTCGATCAAGTTCAAAGCGTTACCCCCAGCGCCCAAGGATGTGAAGACTGCCTTAAAACAGGCGATCGCTGGGTGCATTTACGTATGTGCCTCACTTGTGGACATATCGGTTGCTGTGATTCCTCAAAAAACAAACACGCTACCAAGCACTTCCATGAAACTAATCATCCCTTGGTACAGTCATTTGAACGTGGTGAAAATTGGCGTTGGTGCTATATAGATCAAACTTTCTTATAATTTTTACACCTGAGCTATCTGCCTTATGGTAAACATTTTTATAGTGAATTTTCCATGAGGCAATAAGTATTAATTATTATATAAACAAGTTTCAAAACTTCAAATTTAGTTGAACTATAGACATTTTTATCAGACTTGTGAATTATCAATTAAAGAGTTTAATAGCCCTGATTTAAAACTTATACCAATTTGAAAAAAGAATGCGACAAATGGGTAGGAGAGCCACTCCATTCAGTCGCCAGACTTAAAGGATGTGGCGTTGCACAACGAACACCAATTCAGTATTCAGCAAACCGTAGTAGATGATAATAAACCGTAAGGTGGGCACCACGAGATCTTTCGTTGAAACCCTTATGATAACTTGTGCCCAACGCCAGTTGACGACAGTTGCCTCAAGTCGGGAAACCCGCCCACGGCACTGTCTCCTTTATGCCGGGAAACCCGTCCAACGCACTGGCTCCCCTACAAAAATTTTTTACTAGATTAACTAAGAACTTGCAGTTTTGAGAATTTCAATAATCTCTTTATGCCTGTTCTGAGTTGCTAATTCTAGCGGTGTAGCACCGTTATTACCTTTAATATGTAAATTAGCCCCTGATTTTACTAAAATTTTCACACCTTCGACATTATTTTGCCAAACAGCATCATGCAAAGCGGTGTAGCCGTTATAAGGGCCTTGAGCATTGATATCAATACCATGATTAACTAAGACTTGCATCACCTCTGAATGCCTTAAATAAGCAGCTGCGTGTAATGCAGTTGCTTTCATGCTTGCATCTACAGCATTAATATCAGCACCAGCATCTATTAGTAACTTTACCATTGCCGCATTGCCATTAGCTGAACTCACAATTAACAAGCTATTGCCACTACTATCTGTTTGGTTTACATCTGCACCTTGAGCAATCAATTGTTTTGCTAGGTTGATATCATTATTTTTGACTGCATCTACTAATTTTTTAGTCATATTTTTCCATATTGCAACATCGTCAAATATTACACTACCTGATATCTTGCAACATTCTCAAGAATTCCCAGATGGGAAATACCTAATCTTGGCTAAAAAAACTGTTTTTACGTTGTAGCCAATGACTACCATAAAAAAATTGCACTTTGATCAACTGATGGCAGATTTAACCTACAAACAAAAAAATATACTAAAGTGGTTTTAATTGCTCTAAGATTTGAGAGTCAAGATATTTTTCTTCAATTATTTCTACCGAATTATCACACCATTTAGCAACTACAGCAGTAGGAACTCCTTTAGCTATTTGCTCAGATATGAAAGTATCACGGCACGAGTAAGGAGTTGTTTTACGACCAACTAATGGGTCTACAATTTTATCCCAAGCTCGACGTGAAAAGTTTCTATAATGTATGGATAATCCTTCTGGAGATGGAAATATTAACGATTCGGATTCATGATTTTCCGGCTTGATTGTGGATAGTAATTTTTGTAATATTTCGTTACAATTAAAAACACGTATTTTGTTATTTTTAGAACCATTAACTCGCACTCTTTCACCATTTCCTACCTGAACTAATGCGCCATCGAAAGTAATTTTAGAATAATCATCTGCAATATGTGTCCACTGTAAACCGATAGCTTCTGAAGGTCGGCATCCTGTCAAGAATAAAAATTGTACAAATGGTGCATAATGACTGTATCCAGTTCCTTTAGATGGTTTGTGATTTTTAAAAGCATGAATTATTTTTTGCTTTTCTTCTTCACTGAAAGCATTGGGTTTTGAATTATCCTGCCATTTATGCTTGGGAAGCTCGTTATACATTCCTGCAAAAGGATTAAAGCTTACTAAACCAAGTTTCATTCCCCATTTACAAGCTGCTGACAGATACATGAGTACATCTTTGGCTTGTGATGTAGTTGTTTGTTGCAATAATGCAAGTCTAATTTTGATACCCTCATCTAAATTCTGATAGGGACAGCGTTTAATATGTTTTTCTAATATGGCTAGTTTATCGATTGTTCTAGGTTTGAGAGATTGGCGTTTGTAATCAATATACCTATCCCATAGTTCAGAAATTGTTAAGACTATTTGGGGTTTATCTGGATTGACTATTGATAAGTGTCTTTGTGGTTTGTACTTAACCAATGTTTCATCGAATTCGCCAGATTTAATGTCTAACTCTATCTGATGTGCCTTCTGTTCTGCTAGCTGACAATTTTCAGGTGTATCAGCTAAATTTAGAGTCAGATACTTTTGTGTACCTTCATAAAGTTGCCTTGGCAACCTCAGACGTAATCTATGTTGAAATGATTCAACACTTACTGTTCCCTTAGATGCCTTTTGTATTTTATTCACAAAAATTGACTATTAAAATAATGTATTCTATTAAAATCATAGTCAAATCATAGTCAAAAAACAAGCAGTATACCGAAAATTTTGATCCAATAGTCAAATCATAGTCAAAAATATCAGTATATAACTCAGTTTTTGACCATCTGAGTCCTTCATAAAGACTGAAACCCTTAATTTACCGTTGATTATATTAACAAAATAAAAAGCCCGTGACGAGGATTGAACTCGTGACCTCACCCTTACCAAGGGTGTGCTCTACCACTGAGCCACACGGGCAAAATATAACTTTTGTTTTTAGTCAAGAGTTATAATGCTGTGAAGTTTACCATTCTCTCAGCTATTATAACTCATAACTGTGAAGTGGTGGGCCGGGCTGGATTTGAACCAGCGTAGGCGTAAACCAACGGATTTACAGTCCGTCTCCATTAACCACTCGGACACCGACCCATTTGTCTCACGATTTACAATAGTAGCGCCAGTTTTTAGAAATAGCAAGGGGTTAAAAAAAATTGGCGGTGGTAGCTGCCACCGCCGTTGAACTAGCTTAGGAGTTCACCTGTTTCTTGCAAAGAATGCAAGCGGCGGTAAATGCCTTCTTGACGCAAAAGTTCCTCGTGGCTACCCACTTCTACAATTTTTCCCTGATCGAGAACGACAATTTTATCGGCTTCCCGCACTGTACTGAGGCGGTGAGCAATGATAATTGTAGTGCGAGTGCCTTGAATCGATCGCATCGCCAACTGAATGGAACGCTCAGACTCGTAATCTAGGCTGGAGGTAGCTTCGTCAAAAACCAGCACATCTGGTTCTACTAACAAAGCCCGAGCAATTCCCAAGCGCTGTCTTTGTCCACCAGATAATCTGACACCACGTTCCCCGACAACAGTGTAATAACCTTGGGGTAGGTGTTCTACGACTTCATCGACTCTGGCAATCTTACAAGCTTCTTGAACCTGCTCAAAAGTAGCATTTGGTCTGCCATAGGTGAGATTATCTAACAATGTCCCGTTGAAGATATCTACTTCTTGGTGAACGATCGCCAATCTTCGCCTGTAATTACCTACATTCAATGTGCGAATGTCTTGACCATCAATGATAATTTGACCCTGTTGCGGTTCAAAATATCGCAACAACAGCTTTACTAGGGTAGATTTACCAGAACCCGAACGCCCAACTAAGGCTACTGTTTGGTATGGCTCAATCAATAAGTTGATATCTTGCAAAACTATACGGTTGGCATCATACCCAAAATGGACGTGCGATAATTCAATTTTGCCAGTAAATTGATAAGGAGATTCTCTCTCACTACTTTCAGCTAATAAACCAGCTGCGTCAGAGCCAACTGGCTCTTGAAGAAATTCGTGAAACCGCACCATCGAAGAATAGCGGCGAGCAAAAACTTCTGCTAGGTTGCTGATAGGTTCTAACTCAGCATATGCCATGCTGGAAAGTGTTAAGGTCATGACAAAATGACCAAGGGAAATTTGACCACCTACTGTTGCGGCTAAAGTTAAGCCCAGGATTGCAAATACGCAAAATTGAATTACAGTCTTTTGCCAAGTTAGCAGATTTACATAACCTTTGTGGATGCGATAATCCACTACTTTTAGTTCCCTAGCCAAGCGTTGCTGTTGTCGCTTTAGTTCTTTAGCTTCCGTAGCGAATGCTTTCACCGTTTTGATATTGGTAATCAGTTCGGAAGTGCGACTTTCGGTATTTTCCATGTACTTATCTAGGCGGCTTTCGTACCCAATTATTCTTTGTAGATCTCTCAAACTAAAATAGAGGATCATTACAAAAGAAATTAGATATAAAATCGCAATCCGCCAATCAATCCACAATATAAACCCAAAAATTCCCAGCACTCGCAGCAGTTTAGGAATTAATTGACCAGCAATTTCGGGATATGTCCAAGTATAGTTAGTTAGACCTCTAGCTATTCTGCCTGCAATACGTCCGGGGTTATTTTCATCATAAAATTCCAGTGGGAGAGTCAGAATTTTAGCAATGGCTGTTTGGCTTTTTTCTCGACGTGCTCTTAATGCTATGTCCCAGTGAAACCAACTGGTTAACCAAGGCTGTGTTGGCGCTCGTACAACAGTCACTACAAAAATTAAACCCAGCAATACACCCAAAGATAGATTTTTATTAACTGGGTAATGAATTATGTTGGAAAAATTTGCGATCGCTCCTACAAGTGGTTTATCTAATGGTTGACCGGACAAGATGTTTAAAATTTGCCCAATGGCATAAGGTACAACCAAATCAATAATTTCGTAAAAACTGGATGCTGTAATACTGAATATACTCAGTCCCCAGTAAGGACGGAAATAATGCAGTATATCTCTAAATTTGGTCATGATGCACTCTTCCAAGAGCGTTTGCTTGAGCTTGGAATCTTTATACTACATATATACTACAATGTAGTCAAGAGCTAAATGACTAAATCATTCTTAGGGAGTAGTTAGCAATTAAACGGGAAAAAATTCTAGGCGATAACGATAAAGGGCGACTGGTCGAGAGCCTGCGATGAAGTAATCTGGATCTTGGGGTGAAAGGTAGACAGCAGTCACTTGATCTGCTTCGATTGCGGGATTGGAGTTAGAAAGTTTGTGATAAGCAGTGGTAGATTCTACAGAGTTGAAATAAGGACGATAACCACCTTTAAACAGTTGTTGAAACACTTCTGTAGTAATGAATTTACCATCAGAGGTTGTTTCTGTGGCGCGTGCTGTGACAATAGAAACGAGTTGCCGCTCTCCACGCAATAACGTAATCTGACGATTAGGGGAATCTGGATCTACTTTCACTGATAAGACAGCCCGATCGCCTAAATAAGCTCGTGCTAAATTCAAGCTATTAAATGCTCTGTCAGCTATAAAAATGGTTAATTTGTTATCTATCTGTGGAAGGATTTTTAATTTTGCAACAGGTAAATTTTCTCTAATAAATCTTACCAGAAAACTCACAGGCTGATGGAGTTGTTGCCGATTAGCTTCAAATCCAGGTGTAATGATCTTTGGTGCCAAAGGTGCAACCAGATCTACTAATGTACTCGTAACCTGCCATGAACCTGCCATCCATTCAGGATAAGCTAAATCCCCCGTTGCTGGTTGCACAGAAGTTAATTTTTCCCATTGGGGAAAATTAGCCAGTCGTTGAGACAATTCCCCCGCAGTGGCGTTTCCACTCCACCCGAACAAAAAGAAAGCAACCAAGCATAAATTCCAAATCACCTTCATTAGCAGTAATTAATTTTGAATCCAGACAAAATTCCTTTACAGAATCATTGTGTGGCATTTTGTTCACACAAAAGACTTCCAATTTAAAAAATCTCTAATTTGTAGCATGTGTTACAACGTTTCGCTAAAGCTACAGCCGCTCAAATCAAGATGGTGCTTTACCTTTCGTTAACGCAGCCTACGAAGATTGGATAGCGCCAGAAAATTATTTATAGAGAAGTTTCAACAATGAAGCAATAAAGGTTGCTAAAAACTGCAAAATGCTGTAAGGCGTCAATATAATTAACTATATGTACTATAAGCTGATAATTATCATTTATTTGTCGCAATATAACTGAATACCTCGCATATTGAGAATTAATATTAAATATTTTCAACTACATATAGTCATATAAAAAAATATAATAGGTTAATGTTTGAAAAGTAAATTAATATTAGTGTAAAATCCGGTAATATACTGATGCCAGATTTTAGGGTGCATAAATTGTTTGGTGTGATTACTTTGTGAATTGCATCATTGGAGAACAATATTTACTGACGTAATTTTTAAAGCAGACAAAAACTACTGATGTGCTTGCAGAATATATTTGCACTCTAAGATCAGTGTGGGCAATGCTTGTTGGCTTCACCCTCATAGAAGGCAGATTTGCAATTATCTCAACTGTCCTAACTTTCCCTAGTCGCTAGGGAAGTAATATCCTTGCGGAGGTTTAAATGGAAATCCTACGCATTGCGATCGCAGGAAGCGTAGGTGCAGGGAAAACGAGCTTTGTTCGTACTATTAGTGAAATTGAGGTCGTTGATACCGATAAAAACAGCACAGATGAACTAGCGCTACTCAAGGCTAAAACTACGGTAGCGTTGGATTTTGGGCTGCTCACCATAGTACCGAATCAAGTACTTCACCTTTATGGCACACCAGGACAACCCCGATTTGATTTTATGTGGGATATCCTGATTCGCCAGGTTCAAGCCTGCATTTTGCTCGTGGATGCTCATCGTCCGGAGCATTTCCACTATGGGACTCAGATTCTCGATTTCGTTAACCAAAGGGTGCAAATTCCGATACTTATAGGGCTAACTCACATGGATTGTCCCAGCACTGTGGAACCGGAAAAAATTGCGATCGCTTTGGGATTGCAGAATTCAACTAACAAACCACCTTTAATTGTGGTGAATCCCACCCAAAAAGCTTCCATTAAAGAGGCTTTAACGGTACTTATACCCAAAATAATTAAAACATCCATATTGTAGTGAGCAGATGAGCATCAATGCATTTGGGCAATATTCTCAAGCTCCTCCCAAGAAGATTTAAAAAAATCTTTTTGGATGCAGATAAAACTGCAAATTTGCCAATAAATTCACAAACAACTTTACTGGCAAGTAATCAACCAGACTTACCAATAATTCCTGAGGAAAAAAGCATGATTAATATTTCTATGTTACAAGAAGTTCTACAAAACTTTGTTAGTAGCACATCTAATATTCAAGGTGCAGCTTTAGTTAGTCCTGATGGTTTAGCTTTAGCTTCTGTACTACCAGTTGAAATGGATGAAGACCGTACTGCTGCTATGTCAGCAGCTATGCTTTCTTTAGGTGAACGTATAGGTAGCGAATTAGTGCGCGGCACGATTGACCGTATTGTTGTTGAAGGTGAAAAAGGCTTTGGCATTGTAGTTAGCTGTGGTCCTGATGCAGTTTTATTGGTTTTAGCTAATGCCACCGTCAAACAAGGCTTGTTGTTTCTAGAAATCAAACGTGCTGTTGCTCAAATTGCACCTTTAGTAGCTTACTGAGAATACGAGATAGCCAATACTTTGATTTTTAGATTAAATCCCAAAATCAAAATAGATTGCTCCTCAAATTTACAGATTTCACAACAAATTAGAATCATGATACGTGATTTTTGACTAAAGATTTGTCGGAAAGGGCGGGGTTTACCTGCCCTACCAATCCATATGTTGCATCTTTGGAAAAATCGGGAATCTCAAGTTATATTCGTAGGAGAATTAATTGTTGATGTTACGTCCAACATTGGGAGATTTCAGTAGTATTATTTGTTTTAAGGCAGCAATTGTGGGCATGGAAGAAGCTTTGGGTGAAAAAGCAACTGCGATCGCTTTAACTGCTGCTGGTCGTAGTCGTGGCAAACACTTAGCACAAGAATTAGACCTAGTAAAAACCAATTTACCCTTAGATAATTTAGTCTCTAAACTAAGCTTTGCTTTAGGTAAAGATGGTACTCGCTTGTGTATCATTGAGCAAATCAAGCAAGAAGGCGAGACTATCAAGATTTTTACCAAAGAAACTTTATGTTCTGCGGGTGAAGCGCCTGGTTCTACACGTAAATGTACTTATACACTTGGCGCTATTTGGGGAGCATTGGAACAGGCTCTTGGTAAGCGATTAGTCGGTAAACATACTGAATCAGTGCTACGTGGTAGCAGCTATGATGTCTTTGAATTTATTCAACTGTAATATTTAGTTGCGAATAGGATATTAGGTGTAACACAGAGCATAAATACTCTTGCCCAATCCCAAATTCCTATAATTAAAAAATTGGTATAAGATAGCAGCATTTATCGTAAGGTGGATGCCTTGTTTTTGTGGGAAATGGTTCATATAGTTCTTGATGAAGCTATCTATAGAGCTACAAACTTGTGAAATGATGTAGTTAATCAGCTTGTTGATGGCTAAAAGAACATACAATTCCAAGGTCTTCCATCAAGCAGCGGCCCTGTAGATGATGTTCAGCGAGGTATTTATGAACTGGATCAAGGTTCTTCCCGAAAATGAACTGCCACCTAATGATCGCAAAGTGGTAAAAGTAGAACAACGCGCTATCTTATTAGTTCACCATAACAACCAAATCTACGCACTAGAAAATTCCTGTCCCCACATGAAGCTACCCTTGAAGAAGGGAAAAATCACAGATAATGGTGCGATTGTCTGTCCATTTCATCGTAGCGCTTTTGACCTTGCCACTGGCAACCCTACGGAATGGATTACCTTTCCCCCTGGTATTAACAAGGTGATGGGTCTGATTGCTAAAGAAAAAGCAGTTCCTGTATTTCCTACTCGTGTGGAAGAAGGAAATATTTGGGTGGGGGTGCAATAGTTAACCATTAATTACTAATTCGTAATACTCACCAAGGCGCGAGAAGCAAGCCACGTAATTTTCGCTCTTGATTCCGCCTCATTTACACGTGGCTTAGTGAGGTACTTCCGGTAAGCTTAGGCAGACTACCAAACCCGCTCATTTTTCAGACGGGGGATTTTAACCCCGTCTAAAACTATCTTTAATTACGAATTATCAATTACAAATTACCTTGTTAAATATTTGTAATGTAGTTTATTTGTATAAATTCGTGCTATGTCGTCTGCAATCAGCTTAATGTCAATTGGGGGCGAAACCCATTAGGGGTATCACATTCTAGCGCATCATAACTACTTGGCATAAGATTATGCTTCCACAAATACCGATAACATCAGCGCCAGCTTTTACACCGTATTCACTGGCGCTTTTATTGTAGCTATTATCAGCCATGAACGTGCAGATGTATTTCACCCTACAGTGGTGGGGAATGGGGATGGGGGAGATGAGGGAGAATAGCTTTTGACTCTTAACAGATGACAAAGAATTTCGGAATTTTGAATACTACGTAGTGGTTAGGGATTTCCAGAAAATAAATTATAGCGGTTCTCGTTTGGATGTAATACACAATAGGGCACAGCAATGCTCATTGGTGTCAACTTAAGAAGGTAAAACCCAAATTTGTTGAGTGTAAGCGTCAATCCAAGGGTGGCGCTTACGCCTGGCTTTGACTAATCTTCATAGCTTTTGATGTTATACAAGATAAGGAACGGCCTCAGATGTATCACCACGGAGAACAGCTTGAGAAAAATGGTATAAACTGCGAAAAACCATTTGAGTAGAAATTCGGTCTAAAGGTTGATTCAATGCGAGAGTGCTTCGCACACGCTTCGCGAACGCTTGAGAACCGCTATATCTAATTTACTCAGATAATATTTTCTTTCTCCCCCTGCCCCCTACTCCCTGCCCCCTGCCAAAAAAGCGATAGGATATTTTTAGTTGCAAGTCCCTTAGCCCTTGAGTCGCAGTCCCATAATTACTAAGTCACGTTCTACGCCATCAAGTTCTGCAACTTGGGGTAAATGTCCCCAAGGTGTGAATCCGAATGTTTCAAATAGCTTTAAACTGGGCTGATTATGGGCAAAAATGAAGCCGATTAAAGTCTTTAAACCTAAATTCGGACTGTGGTGTATTGCTTGCGCTAAAAGTTGTTGTCCTAAACCGCATCTTTGAAAGTTTGGGGCAATGTAAATACTAATTTCCGCAGTCTTACTGTAAGCTGGCCGTCCATAAAAAGATTGGAAACTAAGCCACCCAGCTATTATACCCTCTACTTCTATCACCCAAAGGGGTCTTTGTGAAGGCGATCGCCCGCGAAACCAATTTAGGCGACTTTCTACAGATACCGGCTCTAAATCAGCGCTGGCCATGCGAGTAGGAATTGCAGCATTGTAAATTGCCACAATAGCTGGTAAGTCAATTTCAGTCGCATGGCGGATAGTCATTGCTGCTTTCTCTGGGGAATTTTGGCGAAAATATTTAAAAATAATACAGCGTTAGCGGTAGTAATTCTATAGGCTTAGGTGCTTATGGTTGTGTTGATTTTACATGAGCAGTTATTTTTGTTGGTTTCCAAGTTTATTGATATAAGTTAGTGAACCTCAATTAGTGGAACTATTCCATTGCCAGTTTATGAGATTGCTTGTGGTAGTTAGCTATAACACCTAATATTTTTGCTCTTCCCTGACTTCCTGGGTCAGATTATGCAAATTGACCTCTTCTCCAAGAAAGATTTTTAGAAAAATTGCTAAGTAAATTTAGAAAATAAAAGCTGTAACTATTGATTTTTAAAGTAATAAAAATTACTTTTAGATTAAATAAAAGATTATATATTTAAGAAATAATTTTGGCGAATTTGTTAATAAAATCACCAAGTAAATTTGACATTTTTATTTACAGCCAAAGGTAGAGGTTGATGGCATTGTCAATAGCTACGATTGAGGTAATTACAGATAGCAATTATCGCAATTGAGCTAATTTTTATTGTGAATTACTATGTCTACTAACCTCGTACATCAAAATAGTGATAAAGCCGCTAAAAGTGGGACTCAATCTCTAGAACTAGAATTTGGTCTTTTTATACTAAAGCTCAAGAATGGTATTTGGATGGCGGGGATTCCCTCTTGGCTTTTTGGCATAACTGATAGAAGTTTCGCGGCATTCGCTGATGGTTATATATCGGCTCTGGAAGTGTTTCAGCTATTTACAGCGTCTTTCTTCTTCTTGAGTTGGCTGTATTTAAGACCTGAACAAGATGTCAATAGCGATGCAGGATATCTCTGTCCAATTCAAGACAACAGGTTTGAGTTGAAAAAGCGGCACATGATCAGCCAGGAATATATTTTACCTTTTTCTTATCTGTGCCAAATCTATCATTTGTTGAATTTAAAACATTTAGAAACAGTTCATAAGTTCAGCCTGAACAATTTACGGGTGATTAACATCAACTCTTTCCAGCCTACAGCTATCGGTGGCAGGATTCAATTTCAAACAATTTTAGAGTCTCCGGTGAATGCGCTAAGAATTTGGCGACAACCGATTGTTGAGGTGGATTTAATCTTACATACTCCTTATACAGTTGAACTCAGTATTCCGGTCTACAATGGCAAAAGAATCACTGTAATGTTTTATGCATTACCCCTAACTCACAATGAGCATCATCTATTTATAGAAATTTACAGTGATTTAGATTGGCCGAAGCCTATTCTGCAAATTTTATTGCACTTTGCTGCTTGCTTGACTCTCTTTGAAGATTTGCCTTATTTACGCAATCTAGGTGAGAAAAACATTGAGCGTTTATTCAACATAAATTTAGCTTCCAATCATCAAACGATGTTGCTGTTTAAAAGATTTGTAGAGCTATATGGTTCAAATACAAAAGCACCGAAATTAATTACTAATGCGTAATACTTGCCAAGGCGCGAGAAGCAAGCTATGTAATTAATAAGCAGAACAAAAAAATATCAAGTTGAAAAAATCATCAACAGATGGGTAGGGGCACAACATTGTTGTGCTCTTAAGATTAATTTATCTGTAGCAAAGATTATGGTTCTTCAGTACCTGTTATGCCAAATTATTAGTTAGGGCTTGCTGAAAAAGTCATAAAAAAGCAATCTAAGGGTTGACTAGTTATTTAAGCAAGGTCAAAGATAAGTTTTTGTTACCGATAGCTAGCAAAATTATAATGCTCAATTATGTCAATCTCTAAAAAAGGTCTATTTTTCAAAAATAGACATAAAAATGCACAAAAAACCCGTGACAGGTAAGTAGAAAGATTCATTACTAAAAAAGTAATAGCAATAGAGGTCAGAGAAGTATGAGACAGTTTCGCCATCACTAATTATTAATGCTCCTAAAGCCATCCTAAATGGCTTTGCTGGCGCTCCCATCTCTCTAGAGAATTCGTCAGAATATTCGTCTTCAAATTCTGCCCAGGGTACTAAAGATGCCAGAACTACCCAACGATTATCTGATGATAACTTGCCTGAAAACGGAAGTTCAAAGTTATTTGGTGAGATTGGATTTTGACCCTGTTTTCGGTACATAGTTACAAACAGCACCCTTTGGTACTGATGGTTGCGTTGATGCAAGGATTTTGGACTATCCTACCCTCAAGTTTTGCACCTGAATATACTTCTTTGGTCAGATAATCTATATACTGTGAGCTTCTTTTTCTTTTTCAGCAAGCCCTAATTACGAAAGCCGTAGGATGGGTACCAGTTATTATCAGGGTTTGAACGAAAGATATAGCAGTACCCACCCTACAGAAATTGTTCTACACTTTTGAGTACAGACGCGATTAATCGCGTCTCTCCGACTTTTGACTTCCGCGTTGCGGTTCTAGGGTTGTTTTGCAAAAATTGTCAATAAAACAGGCCCTAATAAATAGTAATGACCAACACAGCCTAGCCCAACAGCAGCGCCCATCACTTTCCGTTGACTAGGGCTATAAAGTCTCACTTTGCCCAGAGAACCCAGTGTCAATTGCACTTCGGCTTTACTTTTCAATGTTGTGTCAACTAAATAAAAGCGTCCACCTGGTGAAAGCACTCGCGCAACTTCGTTCAAAATCTGTTGCGGTTCCAAATAGTGTAAAAAACTTATCGTGTTGAAAACCGCATCAAATTGGCCTTCAGCAAAGGGAAGCGACTCAGCTTTACCTTCAACATAAATCAACCGTGGACGATGGCAGTTTTTCTGTCTAGCTACCCGCAACATCTCACTAGATAAATCTAATCCAGTCCCGCGCAAATCGGGGAACTTAGCAGCAAGGCGTTCTAGCAGTCGTCCAGTACCACAGCCTAAATCCAATACATTCGGGCGAGGTGGTAAATCGACAAATTCTAGCAACCGTTTGTGGACAGTTTGGTAAAACACAGACGGTAAAAGCCAGTCGTAGCTTGGTGCCCAAAGGTCAAAAATTTGCTTTTTGTTACTTATAAAGTCACTTGTCATCAGTTTTTGCAGCTTTCCTAAACAGAAAGGAAACAGAGAACAAAACTTCCTGTTCCTTTTTATAGAGTGTTACTTTAGTATGACAAGTCCGGTAAAGCCATTTACGCCATTTCAAACTCTAATTGATGACTCTTCATAAAATCATGAGTGAAATGATCTACCACATTTGTATCACTCAATTCTAAATTATAAAAATCCACAAATTCATGCTCAAAATATGGCCCCGCGTGCCAAGTTCCTACCTCTAACTTAATAAAACAATTCCCTGGAATGCGAAAAGCTGCTATTTCCTCTAAAGCAGGTTCATTCACCTGATTATTAGGAGGACAAACAGCAATTAACCAATCCTTACCTTCCAAGGAACCTAAACATTGAGTACATTGCACATGACGGGTAATTTTATGGAACCTGCGCCCTTTACGATGCAGTCGCATAATATAAAAGTGTGGAGTCCCATTTTGCAGATTTAATTGTGCATCTTCTGTATCAAAACCCTTACCATCTGAACTTGCAACAATCACTTGTCCATAACGCCGAAAATTTTCTGGTGTTACCAATTGTGCTTGTAATTGTTGGACTGTTTGTGATGTACTCATATAAAAATTTATCCAGATTTAAAATTTAAATTATTCCCATTCTAGGTCTTTAGGAATGAGTGACTTGGGAATTATTGAGGCTTGATTTTGTTTGTCTGAAGGTTTTGTATACCACCAAGCCCAAGCAATAAAAACTGCTTGGAAAGGCAGTCTGATTGCTTGCAACCAAGGTGAATCTGAATATGGTATGCTTTCAATCTTAATATGATTAATCGCCATATTGATATTGGCAGGGAAAACCGCAATAAATAACAAAATTAATCCCCAGGCTGCTGCTTGACTCACTGGCGGGACTAATAATCCGATACCACCTAAAATTTCATAAAAGCCACTGAGGTAAACTAATTCTAAAGGATATGGCAGTTGGGGAGGCATAATTTTGACGTATGGTTGTGGAACCAGAAAGTGCGTTACTCCTACGATGATGATCGCTACTGCCAGAATGACACGCCAAAGTTCCTTATTTTTGTACATTAGATTTGCCTGATTCTCAATTTACTCACATTTCTTCAGTTTTGTTGATTGATCTAATTTTGTCTTCAGCCAACAGTGATAACAATTGAGAAACTACTTCCAAAAATGCTGCTTACGACTTTAAAGTGTGGAAATAACTCTCTATCTCAAGGCTAGTGTATGACAACAAACTTTAGTCGGCGTGAATTTATCTTTTCCGGTTCAGCAGCGTTTGCTACTAGCCTACTACTGAAAGCTTGCAGTACCAACCAAACTACCACACCCACAATTGCTACAACAGGTGGTGCCCAAGGATTTAAAATAGCGATCGCTCTCCCTGGAATCATTACCGATAAAGCTTGGAATCAATCTGGGTATGAGGGAGTTAACCTCGCAAAACAAAAGCTGGGTGCAGAAATTGCCTATGTAGAAAAAGTAGCACAAGCAGATCAAACAGAAGTGCTAACTGATTTTGCGCGTAAAGGCTACAATCTCATTTTCGCGCATGGCGGACAATTTGATGCCGCAGTGGAACAAGTCGCCTCCCAATTCCCCAACACATTTTTTGTGGGTGTGAATGGTAATCTCAAGGGAGATAACGTTGCTTCTTTGCGAATAGATCATCTGCAAGCTAGCTATTTGTGTGGCATTATCGGCGCTTCTGTGACTAAATCTAATAAATTAGCTTACATAGCTGGCGAAAAGTTTCCCGCTACCGAAGGAGAACTGCGGGGATTTGAATTAGGCGCAAAGTCTGTGAACCCAGATATTCAAATTACTTCTACTTTTACAGGTGATTGGAATGATGTTGCTAAAGCTAAAGAAGCAACTTTAGCAATAATATCTTCTGGTGCAGATGTCATCTATCAATGGTTAGACAATGCCTCAGCCGCAGTTTTGCAAACAGCTAGTGAAAAAGGAATATATGCTTTTGGTAATACTAACGATCAATTAGATGTTGCGCCAAAAGCTGTTTTAACTAGTGCAGTTAAACGCTTAGATTTAGCGATCGCTTATATAGCAGAATTAGCGAAACAAAAACAATTAAAAGGACAAGTATATACAATTGGGCTTGAAAGACCTGATATATTATTTTTAGGAAAATTTGGGGCAACTGTGCCGTCAGCAGTTAAGCAAAAGGCTTTGAATGCCAAGCAAGAGATTGCTGCTCGTAAAATTATCTTTGAAGACTGCAAAGAGAGTGGTAAAGATACACGCTGCGTGAAAAAAGCAACTGTTTGAGATTCGCCTGACTGTAAAAATTTCGCTATTGTCTAAAGAACGTGGATTAAATAAAGTACAAAAGTAGGGTGTGTTATGGACGATAGTCCTAACGCACCACCAAAAATTTGCGGTGCGTTACCCTGGCGCGATAACGCACCCTACAGAACTAAGCTCGACTTTATCCAAAATTAATACCTCGGTTTTCCTTATCCGGTAAAAACCACTCAAAGTCCCCATTGGAAAGGGTGATTTAGGAGGATATAAACGTTTTGCTACCAATAAGGGGACTTTTAAAACACCCTCAACTACTCGTCCGCGAGTAGTAAAGACTCGTCCGCGAGTAGTTGAGCCTCATTCACGAGTAGTAAAGACTCATTCACGAGTAGAAAAGACTCGTGAATGAGTAGTTGAGACTCGTCCGCGAGTAGTAAAGACTCGTTCACGAGTAGTAAAGACTCGTCCGCGAGTAGTTGAGACTCGTCCACGAGTAGTTGAGCCTCATTCACGAGTAGTTGAGACTCATTCACGAGTAGTAAAGACTCGTCCACGAGTATTTATATCTCATTCGCGATTCCTTTACCCTTTCGCCTTTCCCCTTTCCCCCAGATTTCTTTACTCTGCCCGTAATTCTCCGTAACTCTGCTGTAGTAAACTGCAACTAGAGAGAAAGCCCGGTGACAATATTTAATGGCAGCGTGAAAAAAATCCTGGTTTTATCAGCAAATCCTCAGAATACGGCGAAGCTGCGCTTGGATGAGCAAGTACGAGAAATTCAGGCTGGGTTGGAGCGTGCCCGGATTCGCGAGCAGTTTGAGATGATTACTAAATGGGCTGTACGTCCTGAAGATTTGCGGCGTGCGCTTTTAGATTATCAACCTGAAATTGTCCATTTCTCCGGACATGGGGAAGGCGATAAAGGTTTAGTTTTGGAAGATAATAACGGACAGTTGCAACTGGTGAGTACAGAGTCACTGGGCAGACTGTTTAGGTTATTTCAGGACAAGGTAGAGTGTGTGCTGTTAAACGCCTGCTATAGTGAAGCGCAAGCAGAGGCGATTTACCAACATATTAATTATGTAGTGGGAATGAATCAAGCGATAGGCGATCGCGCCGCAATTAAATTCGCTGTCGGGTTTTATGATGCTCTAGGGGCAGGTAGAACTTATGAGGATGCTTACGAGTTTGGGCGCATTGCCATTGATTTAGAAAATATCCCTGAATATGCTACCCCAGTCCTCAAAAGCCGCAACCCCTCACTTGCACAACAACTAACACCACCAGAAATCTTACCCCCTTCCGCTTTACCCCTTCCCCATTCCCCCCTTTCCCCTCCCAAACGCATCTTCATCAGCTACAAGCGTCATGTCACCCCCGATGAGCAAGTTGCATCGCAAGTCCACCAGGCACTTGCTCAATATCACACAGTTTTCATCGACCAAATCATCACAGTGGGCACACGTTGGGCTGAACGCATTGAGGCAGAACTTTGTCAAGCAGATTTCTTGATTGTTTTCCTTTCCGAACATTCAATTCACAGCGAGATGGTAGAAGCGGAAATTGCTACCGCCAGTCGCTTCGCCAAGGAACAAGGCGGAAAACCGATGATTCTCCCCGTGAGGTTGGCATATCGAGAGCCGTTTCAGTATCCTTTGAGTGCTTATCTGAATGCGGTTAGTTGGGCATTCTGGCGAGATGCAGAAGATACACCGCGCTTGATTGCAGAATTGTTGCAGGCGATTTCTGGGGGTGAATTAACGATTGGGGAGGCAAATAAAGCTGATTTACTACAGCCACGGGAAGCATCACCTTTACCTCAGCCATTTCCTTCCGCACAGCCGATATCCCTGGAAATGCCAGAAGGGACAATGGATGGCGAATCTCAGTTTTATGTGGAACGCGCTTGTGATGTTTTGGCTTTAAATGCGATTCAGCGTCAAGGTGTGACAATCACCATTAAAGGCCCCCGACAAATGGGCAAGAGTTCCTTGTTAATTCGCACCTGTAACGCGGCGATGAATGCAGGTAAGCGCGTGGCTTTCTTGGATTTTCAATTATTTGATCAATCAGCCTTAACTAATGCTGACTTATTCTTTCGGCAATTCTGCACTTGGCTAACTGATGAAATAGAAATGGCGGATAGAGTTGCTGAATATTGGAATTTGCCTTTGGGTAATAGTCAACGTTGCACCCGCTATATTGGGCGCTATTTGTTAAAAGAATTCGGTCAGCCTTTGGTATTAGCAATGGATGAAGTTGAGAGGGCTTTTGATACCGAATTCCGTTCCGATTTCTTTGGAATGCTTCGCAGTTGGCACAACAACCGCGCCACTACAGCGATTTGGAAGCAACTCGATTTAGCCCTGGTGACTTCCACCGAACCCTACCAATTAATTGATAATCTCAACCAATCTCCTTTTAATGTGGGCGAGGTAATTGACTTAGAAGATTTTACAACCGCACAAGTTAGTGACCTTAATCGCCGTCACGGTTCACCGCTGAACTCTAGTGAAGTACAGCAGTTAATGGCGTTGCTGAGTGGACACCCTTATTTAGTCAGGCTGGCGCTTTATTTAATAGCGAGTCAGCGCTTCACCAGTGCTGAATTATTTGCCAAAGCCACGGCGGACAATGGCCCCTTTGGTAATCATTTGCGTAATCATTTGTTTCGGCTGCATAGTAAAGCGGAGTTAGTGCCAAGTATGCTCCAGATAATTCGCCATAACAGCTGCGATGATGAGCGCGTTTTCTTCCGGCTGCGGGGTGCAGGTTTAGTGCGGCGGGAAGGGAGAACAGTCATACCGCGTTGTCAACTTTACGCCGATTATTTCCGGGAGAATCTTCGTGGGTAAGGCTATGGTGTACACACAAGTTATCGCATCGCTACCAGTTCTCGAATTACCCCACCCTAACCCTCCCCTTGGAAAGGGGAGGGAACTAGATTTTCCGGTTTCCCCCCTTGCAAAGGGGAAGGAACTAGATTTTCTTGTTTCCCCCCTTTATAAGGGGGGATTAAGGGGGGTAAAACCCGGATCTCAAAGTAACTCCGATTTATGTGTACACAGTAGCGATGCTTTGGGGAGGGGTGACGACGGCGTTGCAATCCAGTCAAAGAACGAGTGGGCGAGGGGGCAATAATCATGTCTAACCCAACCATTTACACAGTCGGCGGGACGGTGCAAGCTGGTGGTGGGATTTACATTCCCCGCCAAGCTGATGAGGAATTATTGAATTTATGCCGGGACGCGACTTTTGCTTATGTCCTCACGCCGCGACAGATGGGGAAGTCGAGTTTGATGGTTCGCACGGCGCAAACATTGGCAGACGAAGGGATACGGGCTGTTATTGTTGACCTTCAGGAATTGGGGGCGCAGGTTACAGCCGAACAATGGTATTTTGGCTTTTTGGTGAAGCTGGATGACCAACTCATGTTTGATACAGATGTGGTAAGTTGGTGGCAAGAACACGAACATTTGGGAGTTTCGCAACGGCTGACGCTGTTTTTTCAGCAGGTGTTACTGGCTGAGATAGAAGAACGAGTGGTGATTTTTGTCGATGAAATTGATTCCACCCTCAGCTTAGATTTTACCGATGATTTTTATACGGCGATTCGTTATCTCTACGTTGCCCGTGCGACTAATCCTGAGTTTCAGCGTCTTTCTTTGGTGTTGATGGGGGTAGCAACTCCCGGCGATTTAATCCGCGATGCCAAGCGCACGCCGTTTAATATTGGTCAGCGTGTGGATTTGACTGATTTTACCTTTGAGGAAGCTTTACCCCTAGCTGAGGGATTGAAACTGCTCACAGATGAAGCACAACAAGTACTGCGATGGGTGCTGAATTGGACTGGGGGACATCCTTATTTAACGCAGCGCCTTTGCCGTACCATAACTGAGCAAGGTAAAAGCAGTTGGTCAAAAACTGATGTTGACCGTGTGGTGAGTAATACTTTCTTCGGCGCAATGAGTGAGCAAGATAATAACTTGCAGTTTGTGCGGGATATGCTAACTAAACGCGCACCTGACTCTGAGGTTTTGACTACATACCGCGAGATTCGTTTAGGTAAGCGTCCGGTTGTAGATGAGGAACAGTCAATAGTTAAATCTCACCTGAAGTTGTCGGGGGTGGTGCGGCGAGAGCAGAATGTTTTAAAGGTGAGAAATCAAATTTATCGGCAAGTATTTGACCGTAAGTGGCTGAATGAACATTTGCCTTTTAACTTGCGGGATAGGTGGGAGCAGCTGAAACCTGCACTGCCTTATGTGGTGGGACTGGTAATATTTTCGGGGTTAATGACGGGACTGGCTGTGTATGTGAATGGGCAACGATTAATTGCTCAAGATGCCCGCAATAGTGAAGAACAACAGCGCCTAGAAGCACAACATCAAAGTAATGAGGCAAAACATCAAGCGGAAAATGCTCGACAGCAGCAGCAAAGAGCAGAACAGCAACGCCAGGAAGCAGAAAAGCAAAAACACGTTGCTCAACAGATGCAGCAAAGAGCTGAAAAAGGAGAGGCGCAAGCAAAGTCTGCACAACAGCTAGCCGAACAACGTGGAGTAGACTTAAGAGTTGCTCTCCAGAATGCCAACGCGGCTAAAAATGCCGAAGCTCAACAGCGTCAGGTCGCTGAACAGCGTAAAAGCCAAGCAGAGAAAAATTTGCGAGAAGCCAAAAAGCAGCGAGATATTGCTACACGGAAAGAACAGGAAGCAATTAATGCCAAAGCAGATGCAGAAAAACGCCGTGTTAATGCCGAAATTATCGCTGAGAGTCTCAAGTCACAAAATCTGCTGGCATCGAATTTAGAGCTTGATGCTTTAATAGCAGGCTTGAAGTTAGGCAAGCGACTGCAAAAATCAGATAAAAATGTCGAAGCAGATACCCGCGTTTTGGCAGTAGCTACTCTCCAACAGGTAGTTTATGGTGTTAGGGAACGAAACCGACTAGAAGGTCATAACTTTTGGGTCATGAGTGTGGCATTCAGCCCCGATGGCAAAACCATTGCCACTGCCAGTGCTGACAACAATGTGAAGTTATGGAATCTCCAGGGGCAGGTGTTGCAAACCCTTAAAGGTCATAGCGATGGGGTCAGGGGCGTAGCATTCAGCCCCGACGGCAAAACTATTGCCACAGCAAGTAATGACAACAATGTGAAGTTATGGAATCTCCAGGGGCAGGAGTTGCAAACACTTAAAGGTCATAGCAGTGCGGTCAATAGCGTGGCATTCAGCCCCGACGGCAAAACCATTGCCTCTGCCAGTGATGACAACACGGTGAAGTTGTGGAATCTCCAGG
>JAVRCF010000048.1:0-58144 GCA_034530935.1 Aulosira sp. DedQUE10
CTTCCCTGAAGTAACTTCCGCTTTCACGTTTCCGTGTTTCGCGTAGCCTGAAGTAGCTCCCGCCTTCCCTGAAGTAACTTCCGCTTTCACGTTTCCGTGTTTCGCGTAGCCTGAAGTAACTTCCGCTTTCACTTTTGCGGCTCATACGCAGTCTACATTAACTCCCGCCTTCTCTTTTCCGTGTTTACCGTAGACTGTAACAGCTTCCACCTTAAAATTTTTAGCTTCAGCCTGCGCGTACTCAACACCACCAAATTAGCATACAGCGTTCCCCAGTTTCTTTAATACTCCCAGTCAACAGTCAACAATTAACATATGCGAGTACTACTAGTAGAAGATGAAGCAGATTTAGGTGATGCTATTAAGCGAACTCTTACCCAACAAAAATATTTAGTAGATTGGGTACTTAATGGTAATGATGCCTGGGCATATTTAGAAAATAGTTGGACACAATATACACTAGCTATTTTTGATTGGATGCTACCAGGAATATCAGGATTAGAGTTGTGCAAACGGCTACGCTCTCATCAAAATCCTCTACCTGTGTTAATGCTAACAGCTAAAGACAGCATGGAAGATAAAGTTGCTGGGCTGGATGCAGGCGCAGATGACTATCTAGTCAAGCCATTTGGCATGGCAGAATTGTTAGCAAGATTGCGGGCATTACAGAGGCGATCGCCCCAATTTCAGCCACAAGAATTAACAGTAGGTAACCTAACTCTAGATTACGGCAACAATTTGGTTGTCAGCCAGAACTCTCTGGGTAAAAAACAGGAAATTCCTTTGACTAATAAAGAATTTCAGCTACTAGAGTATTTTATGAAGCACCCAAACCAGATTGTCACCACAGAAAAAATTCGCAATCAGCTTTGGGAAGTGAGTGCAGAACCAGTTAGTAATGTGGTAGCAGCGCAAATGCGTTTACTGCGTCGCAAACTAGCTAATAGTGGCTGCGAAAACATGATTGAAACTTTACATGGGATGGGATATCGTCTGAATCTTACTCATGAAATTCTATAAGCGCGATCGATGTGAAAATTTTAAGGTATGTCATTGCGAGTGGAACAGAGTGAAACGACGCAATTGCAAGGGCTTCGGATATTTTAGATTCCGTTACAATCAAAAATAGCTATAACTGTCAAATAAATTCCAAGGAAGCATATTTACTATGAAGTGGCGAGTAATTCTCGAACCCGATCCAGAAACCGGAGAATGGGCTGTTTGGTGTCCCGAATTACCTGGTTGTACATCTGCAGGTGATACGGAAGAAGAAGCTTTAGAAAATATCCGCGAGGCAATTCAATTATATCTGGAAGCCGATCCAATTCAATTAGCACCAGGAGCAATATCCCGCGAGGTTACGGTAGGATGACTCGTACCCGACGCATGAATGCGGATGAGGTTGAAAGAATTTTACAAAACTACGGATTCGAGCTTATTTCTCAAAAAGGTAGCCATCGTAAATGGCGAAATGATGATCGCCAACTACAAGTAATTGTGCCCCATCACAAAGGTCGTAATCTGCCAATTGGGACTTTGCGTAATATCATGATAGGCGCAGATATTCCCGAATCTGAGTGGAAAACTGATTAGTAAAAAGTCGCTAATTTTTAAAAGTTGATGATTTACAGATTATAGTAAGGGCATAACATTGTTTTACCCCTAACCATATACTTCATTTACCTGAAAAAGGCTGTAAATAATTATTTTGTAATGGAAGAACTATTTTGAATTTTCTATCTGTAGCTAAACACCTACAAATGTATTGATTTCATTCAGAAAAGTAGATGCCTGTTCCATCTTGGTTAGAGGCAGAAAATGCCAATTAGGAAGATTTGTCCATTTACAAAGTTGGGAATTCAAGTTACCTGCTTGTTCTTTTAAAAAATCCCAAGAATCCTCCTCAGTTTTGTCAGTGATACGGGCAAGGCTTTTAGGTGATAGAGAGACATAAATATAGCTACTATTTATTTGCAGCTTTTCATGATGAGATTCACATCCCATATAGAAGACTGCCACATAAATCGGCTGACCATTTTTACCTACCTGGGTTATATCTTTGTCCCAAAAGCTGACACTCAAATTTTTGTGTACCCTTGGGGATAAGTAAAACTTTGAGGCTTCGTGCCAAACATATTCAATCATGTCTAGCACCTCAAACTCTCTCGCTCTGTCAAAGAAATGATTTAAAATATTCATTTGTTGTGGCGTGAATTTTTTGGGGTAGCCATTTCTTGGGTAATCCATATCAAAATCTCTATTAGGCTATTACATCTAAGATTCCCAAAAATTCACAAGATTGATATAAGACTTTAGTTAATTTCTGACATTTATAATTTTCTTCTACAGACTCAAGCTGCATAGCTGCCAAATATGTTTGATTATGAATCAAAATACACTATTTCAGCAAACCCGCCTGCGTTTGGCGCTGTGGTATGCGCTTGTTATGGCAGTAATTTTAAGCATTTGCGGATTTGGCATCTACAGAATAATCTCCCATGCCCATTGGATGACATTAGACCGAGAATTAGAGTCTGTGGCGGGAACCTTACACGATACTATTGAACTGAAACTACAAAAACCAGGCCAATTAGAGCCAGTTCTACAGCAGATTTTACCTAATATTTGCGTAGTTGGTCAAAGTTGCATTCAAGAAAAGTCAAGTTCCAAGCGCCATATTTTAAGTGCTATCAATCAAAGTAATTACTATGTACGTTTTTTCGATAATTCAGGACGCTTGATTGCTATAGCAGGTAGTCATCCGGATGGGTTAGTTAGAATCTTAAATAAGGAACTTTGGCAAACTATTAAAGATAGTAAAGGCAACTTTTATCATCAAATTTCCTTTGTTCTACACACTCAAGACAATCGTGATTGGGGTTACATCCAAGTAGGGCGCAGTCTTGCGGACTTTAATAGTTATCTCACTGCGGTAAAACTTACTTTAGTATTGGGATTACCAATTATCATGCTTCTGGTTAGCGTTGCTAGTTGGTGGTTAGCAGGATTAGCAATGCAACCGATTTATCGCTCATATAGACAAGTTCAACAATTTACAGCCGATGCAGCACACGAATTGCGAACACCTTTAGCTGCAACTCAAGCAACAGTAGAATCGGCGCTGATGATGTCTCACCTGGATGAAACAGAAGCGCGGGAAATTCTGCGAACTACACAACGTCAAAATCAGCGACTTACAACTTTGGTGACAGATTTACTACTGCTGACTCGCCTGGATCGTCAATCAGTACCAATGCAACGTGAAATTTGCTGTTTGGATGATATTATCAACGACTTAATAGAGGAATTTGCAGCGTTGGCGATCGCAGCCGAAATTACACTTACATCTTCAATCCGAGTTTCTCATGCGCTGAATGTTATCGGCAATCAAGATCAGCTTTATCGCTTGTTTTCTAACTTAATTGTCAATGCCATTCAATACACCACACCAGGAGGAAAGGTAACGGTTTGCGTGGAACGCAGTGATAATTATGCTGTGATTCAGGTACAAGACACAGGTATTGGTATTCCCCAGCCAGAGTTGACGCAAATTTTTGATCGCTTCTACCGAGTCAACAGCGATCGCTCTCGCAGCACTGGCGGTTCTGGATTAGGATTAGCGATTGCCCAAGCAATTGTCCAAACACACCACGGTAGCTTAGATGTACAAAGCGAATTAAGTAAGGGTAGCACTTTTACAGTTAAATTACCCCGTGGGAATTGGGGAGGGGGATGAGGGAGACTAGGAGACGCGGGGATGTGGGGAAATAACTAATGACCAATGACCAATGACCAATGACAACTGAGGAACGGTAGAATGTACCTAATTTCGTAGCTTCAAACAACGAAGTATGACAATGCATTTTTCTCTTCAACGTGCTTTTGCTAACCGCTGCGTCCTGAAAGCGATCAGCGGTTTAAATAACTTTGATAGCGATCGCGTCGCCGCTACTATCAAAGCTGCCGATCTGGGCGGTGCTACTTTTGTTGATATCGCTGCCGATGTTGCTTTAGTACAATTAGCGAAAAAGTTAACCAATTTACCAATCTGCGTTTCAGCAGTAGATCCAGAAAAATTCGTGCAAGCTGTGGCAGCTGGTGCAGATTTGATTGAAATCGGAAATTTCGATTCCTTCTATACTCAAGGACGTAGATTTGAGGCTGAGGAAGTTCTAGCGCTAACTTACCAAACTCGTGCCTTACTGCCAGAAATCACCCTATCTGTGACTGTTCCTCACATCCTGAAACTAGATCAACAGGTACAACTAGCTGAAGAATTAGTAAAAGCTGGCGCTGATATTATCCAAACCGAAGGCGGCACCAGCAGCAACCCCGTCCACTCCGGAACCTTGGGTTTAATTGAAAAAGCTGCCCCCACCTTAGCAGCAGCTTTCGAGATTTCCCGTGCAGTTTCAGTACCAGTATTGTGCGCTTCTGGTATTTCTAGCGTTACAGCACCACTAGCGATCGCATCTGGTGCAGCTGGTGTTGGTGTTGGTTCCGCGATTAACCAACTCAACAGCGAAGTAGCTATGATTGCCGCTGTTCGTAGCATCGTCGAAGCCTTGGCAACTGCTAGCCGTCGTGCGATCGCTTAGAACTTACACACAAATAATCTAATTACCCCAAAACTTTCACAATTAGAGTGTGTTATGCCGTAGGCTAACGCACCATTCAAGATTTTTTGTGCGTTATGGACTTTAGTCCTAACGCACCGCCAGTTCGCTCAACGGAGGGAACCTCCGCACGCGACTGGCTCCCCTTCCAAAGGAAAACGAACTACCTGCTCACTCTACTTCCAACTCACCCACCACTAAAACCTTCAACTCTGTCACTCGCTTCAAAGCATCATCATTAGTCAAAAATGCCTCACAACTAGCCGTTAAAGCCGCAGCTACCTGCAACGCATCGGATAACTGAAGGTTATAACGCACCCGAATTCTCGCAGCTTCTCGCGCCATAGCAGCATTAATTTCCACAAAAACTACTTCATCCTGCTGCAACACATCGAGAAAAGCTTGCTCTAAATCCGCTAACCCTAGACGGATAGCACCCACCAAACACTCTGATAAAGTGATTCCAGATACTACTGCTGTAATGTCAGCTTCTAACCGATCAAATATTGGATCGACTAAATCCACAAACTGCGGATTGCGTTCTACAAAATAAATTACGGGTGCTGTATCGAGAAATAAGCGAGAAACGCCACTTAACGCATCACTAATCCGCATTACTCTCCTCGCAACAACCGTTCTCGATGCTCATCTGAGAACCGTCGAGTCCGCGAAATCCATTCCTGAGCATCTTCACCCAATAGCGGATAAGGAGCCATACCTTTCAAATCGCTCCACTTGCGTTTTGGTTGCGCTTGGGTAATGTGTTTCTTCACACGTTCTACCAAATGTCCCATCACTGTCAATTGCTCTTGGGGAGTCAGTTGCTCAATCTCGCTTAAAATTTTTTCCAGTGACGGACTCATTGATCTAACCCTTGTCAACTGCTGTAAATTTTAGCGTCTTTACTGCTGTAATGGTCTCTTGGAGGGACGCGGAGAATCTAAGAACAATCTAATCGCCGCGTCTCTATGTCTCTAAGCCCTCTTTACCCCAAACAATCCTTGAGGGCATAAATCACCTGGTCTTGCTGTTCTTGCGTCAGTTCTGGGAACATGGGTAAAGATATAACCTCATGACAGATTTGCTCTGCCACTGGTAATTGCCCTGGCTGATAGCCCAAATTTTGATAAATCGGCTGCAAATGTAAAGGTAGAGGGTAGTAAACCATTGAACTCACGCCTCGTTCCTGCAATTGCTGACGTACTGAGTCCCGATATTTGGCGGTAGAACCATTTCGCCCTTCACTGGAGATGCGAATTGTGTATTGATTCCATACCCCAGCACCCCCGGCTAATTCTTGAGGAGTAATGATACTAGGAAGGTGATTGAGGAACTGGCTATAATAAGCTGCGATCGCTCGTCGTCGCTCATTCCAATTATCGAGATAACGCAGTTTAATTTCCAGAATCGCTGCCTGTATCGCATCCAAGCGGCTATTTACTCCGATTTCCTCATGAATGTAGCGAAATTTGCTACCATGCTCCCGTAATACCCGCAATTGACTGGCAATAGCTGGGTCATTAGTAGTAATTGCTCCGCCATCACCGCAACCACCAAGGTTCTTAGTTGGGTAAAAACTAAAGCATCCAATGTGTCCAATGCTGCCAACTTTTTGATCGCCCCAAGTAGCACCTGTAGATTGAGCGCAATCTTCAATGACTGCCAAATTGTGAGACTGCGCGATCGCCATTAGCGCTGTCATATCTACAGATTGCCCAAACAGGTGAACTGGGATAATGGCTTTGGTTTTGGGTGTAATTGCCGCTGCTACCTGCTGTAAATCGAGATTAAAATTCGCATCAATATCAACGAAAACAGGCTTGGCACCTACGGCACTAATTACCTCAGCCGTAGCAATAAAAGTAAAGGTGGTCGTAATTACTTCATCACCTGCACCAATATTCAAAGCGCGTAGCGAGAGAAAAAGTGCATCAGTACCGGAATTACAAGCTACACATTCAGTTACACCATGATAAGCGGCAAACTGTTTTTCAAAACCTTCTACTAACGGCCCGCCAATATAACGACCAGAAGCCAGAACTTCTAAAACAGCAGCACTCACTTCTGCTTCAAGAGTTGAATATTGCTGTTTAATATCAAAGGCAGGAACGGAATTTACACTTTGGATCATGAGTTTTTATTGATCTGGAAATACAAAAGATGCACTTCGACGGCCAATTGTTGCTGATTGAATTGTGAATCAGAAATTCAGAGCAGACTGTCGCTGAAAATACGTATTGTTAAGGGTTTATACTGATTTGTCATTTGTCATTCTTACAAAGTTCTGATGCCTGCGGCAACCCCTGCGAGGAACGGAGGAAACCTCCGCTCAGACTTTGCGCTTTGTCATTTGGTATTTCTTCCTCATCCCCTTATCCCCCAGACCCCAGTCCCCAGACCCCAGTCCCCAACCCTAGGAGGTAGTAAACAAATGCAAGATTTGATCAAACTAGACTTAGCTGATTTGGCGATCGCAGTCGGCTTAATGGCGATCGCAGTTGGTTTGTCTGCTTGGGAAAAGTTAGGGCTAGAGTTGAACTTCGTTTTCGCTACCGGGAGAACTATTCTCCAACTACTCGTATTGGGATACGTTTTGGACTTCATCTTTGCTGTAGACAATGTTTGGGCAGTTTTGGCGATTCTAGCAATCATGCTGACGATTACGGCGATTGTCGCACGAAACCGCATCAGTCAAAAACTTCCCCATGTATTAGCTTGGGTCTGGGGTTCAATTTTTTTCAGTACAGCATTGACTGTGCTTTATAGCATCTTTTTGATTGTGCAACCAGAAAGATGGTACGAACCTAAGTATATGATTCCCCTAGCTGGGGTAGTTTTGGGTAATGCCATGAATGCAGCTGCGATCGCTGGTGAACGTTTGGTAAATACTATCAATTCTTCTCATGTAGAAATAGAAACTCACTTAAGCTTAGGTGCAACTCCCCAGCAAGCTATTATCCAATACCGCAGAGAAGCCATTCGTGCTGGTTTGATTCCTACCTTAAATCAAATGATGCTCATCGGGATGGTTGCACTACCAGGAATCACCACCGGACAACTACTAGGTGGAGTACAACCCCCTGATGCTGTATCCTACGAAATTTTACTGTTGTTCATGGTTGCTTTTGCTAACTTGCTCACAACAGTGTTAGTGACGCGAGGCTTATGTCGTCAATTTTTTAACTCCGCCGCCCAGCTGGTGAAGTGATTAGTCTGCCGAACAATTCAGCCTTTGTAAGTTAAATATTTGGTTTGAACTGCGATCGCATGAGTTTAAGTTTGTTACATTTGTTTGTGAAAGTGGACATCAAGCAGCAAAAAGTATTCCGTGACTAAGCAAATATACCATAATGGTGCGATCGCAAGGCTAGCACTGTTCCATTGGTTGATCAATGGGATATTGCAGCGCCAACGCCATTTATCTAAAATAATTGCAGCAGGATGGACAGCGATCGCACTTTGTTTAACAGGATGTGAACAAGCGATCAAGTATTTGCCACCCTTACCAAAAATTGAAATTCCATCAAACAAGCCGCCACAGCCACCAAAGCCTGCACAAACCCCTCAAACTGCCCAAATTGAGTCACAAGTTCGGCAACAAATTAACCAAGTACGCCAAAAAAATGGGCTTCAACCTTTACAAAATAATGAAAAATTGGCGCAGGTAGCCCGAAACTACAGTCAGCTAATGGCAGAAAAAAACTTCTTCAGCCACACTGGAATTGATGGTAGTACCCTTAGCGACAGAGTCCGCGCTGCTGGAATCTCCTATTGGATGGTAGGAGAAAACTTATTTAGAAGCAAAAATATTCCTCAGCCTGTACCAGCCGCCGTTGAAGGTTGGTTAGCAAGTCCTGGGCACAAAGAAAATATTCTCCGTCCCATTTTCAGGGAAACGGGTGTGGGAGTGTGGCGCAAAGGAAATACCTACATCATTACCCAGTTATTTTTACGAGGTTGAAATTTTGGGTATCCAACCCCATATAAAGCTAGGTAAGGGACTTCCAAATAAAAAATTAATAATCGCTTTCGTGATCTCTTAAAGCAGGGGGAGAAAAAATCTGATAGTCGTATTGGATGCAAGAATTGAGTAATTTAATTTTTAGATGTCCCTAAATCAATTTTGAATTTTAGATTGGAAAATTCTTCAATCCAAAATTTAAAATCCAAAATCTAAAATTCAGGGAGTATCTGTAGGGTGCTAATTAACTACTATATTCTGGGTTGATTTAGGGTTTAATACAAATGCCCACCACAAGCACTGAATTATTAATTAGCCATTATAAATTACTTTAAATTTTGACACTTGACTCTTGACTCTTGACCACCTATAACCTGCTACTTGGTAAAAGTAGAATATCTATAGTTTCTCCTACTGCCAAGCCCAATACCGCTAAGATTGTTAAAACTAGAAATGCATCTATTTTACTAAAACCAGCAAAACGCATTTCTAAATCTGCTAAAAGCGTTGTTGCCACTGGTATGAGAAAAAGACTAAATAGTAGTGACCAAGTTGCAACTATAGCAATTGATAGGCTTAAAACTAAGATAACAATTAAGGTTTGAGAGCCAAAATTAATTAAGCGCTCTAACCAAGAGAAGCTCTTCCTGACTATAGCTAAAGCCACAGCAGTGATAAAACCTCCCACCAACCAAATAATGTGATGAATAGCAAGATACCATCCCAAAAGAGCATAAGCTAGCCAGAGTAATCCTAAAGGTATCCAAGGAATTCTACTGTAAAATTCTCTATTCATAATATTTTAAAATATTTTAAAAATTGCAATTTACAAAAATACTTTTTTATTGTTTGCAAAATGGTGATTTTATTATTTCCAATCCAAGCTGCGTATTTGATACAGCTACTGAATTACTTGATTTTTAATACGAAAATTACCTTCAGTCTGCGGCGTATTAAATGCTTCGGATAAAACTAGTATCTATTTATAAATAAGTTAATATTATGCTTACTCAGCAGACTGTTATCCAAAATTTTGCTTTTTTCTTATGCAACAGCTGTAATTATTTATGATTAATTGTCTAATGAATTAGCTTTATACAAGCCGATATATTATAACACAAAAAAAGCTTATTGCCCATTAAGCATTAATATATTCCTTTAGATATATATAGAGAAATAACAAGCAAAACTCTTGGCAGATATACCTTAACTTCTATTTTGGTAAACCTATAATTGAAGCCTTACAAATCTAAATTTCCAATAAGTTCAGTACACACTTTATCAAAATTAATTTTTCTTGATAGAGGATTTTAATTATTTGCCCAAATATACTAGGCAAATACTAGACAAAATATACTTCCGTTCTACTGGCGGCTAACAGTATATGTAATGCTAATTACTAGTATAGTGGGCGCAAAGCTAACATAACCTGCCTTAAAGCCTCTACGCGTCTAAGAAATCCAAAAGACAAGGTTTTATATTTTAAAATTTATAATTCCGCGTAGCGTTACTAGGCATCAACAATCAAGGTGTAAAGCTATAACCAAAGGTAAATAATATGTCTGTTGAGCAAATACTGCAAAAAAATGTGGTTGCAGAGGACAATCTTCCTCAAATCATGCGTAATGATGTTAAATATGAACAAGCCAAGCCCAATCTAACCATACCTGATGTTGCCATATCTTTAACTCCTCTTGCTTTGCTCATCAGTTGGATAGTTTTCTTTTTAATGCTAAGAAAAAGCCAAAGAAGGGTAGATCATAAGAATTTTTTTATAATCAATGGTTTAAAGAAAGTTCCCTGTAAAAATTGTAAATATTATTCAAGTAACCATTATCTCAAGTGTGCAGTTAATCCTTCTCTGGTGATGAGTGAAGAAGCAAAAGACTGCTCTGAATACTTACCCGATAAGAGCAAATTTTCACCTAAAAATATTTTTAGCAGGGATGAAGATTCTGAGTAGATTCCTGCTTCTCTGAGAAAGAAAGACAGCCCTCATGAAAATGGGTATTTAGGATTTGGCATTTCTCAGAGGGAACAGGGAACAATTTTGAATTGTTTGTCCCCTTCCCTCTGCTCCTCTGCTTCCTCATCCCCCAGCCCCAATCCCTGACAATATTTTCCCCAATTTTGCAAAAATTATTACTTTACACCTGAACTTTTGTGAAACTTTCTGGTATAATTCACGGAACCTCTGACATCAAAAGATAGAATTTGCTTTCGCAGTCGTAATTGTTAGCACAATAAAAATTTATCCTTTCTGAATTAAGACCCTCTTGTATAAGGAGGTTGTCCAGTAATTTATACTTATGATTCCTACCCTAATTTTAGCTTGGATCGTATTTGCAATATTGTGGAAAATCGTGAAAACGACTATAAGAACTGCACTGACTATAGCTGCAATCCTGATCTTATTAAACTTAAGTTTTGGCATTACTCCCCAAGATATTTGGGAGCAGATAATTAATTTGCCCCAAACTCTGTCCCAAATACGTAGTGGAAAATAAGAAGGACGAAGGATGAAGTTTACTACTTCACCCTTCAAGCTTTCTCAGTTAATTATTGTTTAATAAAGAAACTCTTGCTAATGCATCCTTGACATTTGGAGGTAGCTGACGCATGATCTTGCCTCGCTCACGATCTAATGCAACTAAAGTTACTTTGGCAGTTGCGTATAATTCCTGGCCATCAGTTGAGACAATTGCATAATCCCAATTAATCCGCACACCTGTGACATCAGCCATGCGTGTTTTAACTAATACCGCCTTACCTAATTGGATAGAACGATGGTAGCGCACGGAAAGCTCTACAACTGGTAAATCACAGCCTAAAGCTACTAAATCGACATATTCAATGCCAATAGACCGCAAGCATTCTATTCGTGCTTCTTCCATCCAAACTATATATGTACCATGCCAGACAACACCTGCATAATCGGTGTGGTGTGGTTGGACTCTCACAGGATAGGCAAACCAATTGTCAGATGCATGAGGTAATGGGCTGTCAATGGCACTAGTTGGTGGTAATTTGGGTTGACTTGGTTGTGCTTGTGACATCTTTAAATTTCTGAATACCTTTAAATTTCCACATTGAATAGCTTGACACAATTGTTCAAGACTTGTTTGGGATCAAATGCAACAAGTAGAACTAAAGTTGCAGCACCAGTTTCCGGGAAAATGTGTAAAATTTATAAGTTAAGCATCTACGCTCCCAAAAATCGGGAGTGTTTTGTTATGCGCTCTTATTTTCAGCGGTTCCATTTTTTTGCTTTTACTATCCTTGTCTTGATCTTTTCTGGTTGTACAAACCCAGACAAAAAACAGGTAAATTCAAATGTCACTACACAACAAGACTCAACAGCAAAAACTCAGATCTCACCCAATATTCAGAAAGAATCTCAAATCAAATCGCTCAATGAAGAGGCCGTTAATATATCTCAGCAAGGTAATTTAAAAGAAGCATTGCAGAGATTAGAGAAGGGTTTAGAGATTAGCAGAGAACTAGGAGAACGTTTTTGGGAAGCTGTAACCTTAAACAATATTGGCAGAATATACCAAAAACAAGCTAACTACTCGCAAGCACTCCAGTCTTATCAAGAAGCTTTATTAATTAATAGAGAACTTGGCGATCGCGTCCAATTGGGTAAAACATACAGTAATATCGGTTACTTATTTGATATTCAAAACCAGCCAGAGTTAGCAATTTTCTTCTACAAGCATTGTTTGATTAATCGGGAAATTGCGCGCCAAAATCCGGCAGTGCTTTCTGCACCGCAACCGGATGCTTATAGCATTACTGTTGCCCAAACATACCGGATTTTGGGTGAAAAGCTCCTGAAACAAGGACGCGTGGTAGAAGCACAACGCAGTATGGATCTGCTAAAAGTTGAAGAACTACAGGGATTTCTTCAAGGCGTACCTGGTAATCAACGCACTGCTAAAGGCATTGAGATCGCCCCAGGAGAAAAAGCAACTAAACAAAAGTTAGAGCAAACTTTAAATAATGCTGTAGAACTGGGTAAGGAGTTAACAAAGCTTCGTAAAATTGCGCCCGAACAGCGATCGCCAGCACAAAAACAACGTATCGAGCAACTAGTATCAAGTCAACAGCAACTCTTAGAGCAATTTAACAATTTTATTGCCAGTCCACCAGTCAAGGCACAGTTGGAACAACTTAGCGTCACAGCAAAGCGGCAAAGTTTGGATTTGGCAAGTATCAACGAATTGCGGGATAATTTGGCACGTTTACCGCAAAAATCAATCTTAATCTATCCCTTAGTCTTGCAAGATAGCTTGGAATTGGTCGTCATTAGCCCAGAATCTGTACCAATCCATCGTAAAGTTGCTGTAACACGTGAACAGCTCAACCAGACAATTGCTTCCTTCCGTGAAGAACTACAAACTCCCCAGCGGAACGAATTCAAAAAAACAGCAACCCAGTTATATAACTGGCTGATCAAACCCATAGAAAATGAGATAAAAATTTCCGGTGCAACGAATTTGATGTACGCACCCGATGATCAGTTACGCTATATTCCTCTGGCTGCTTTATATGATGGCAAGCAATGGCTGGTGGAACGCTTTAGTGTTAACTACATCACTGCTGCTAGTCTAACTAACTTTAACACCCCACCAGCATCGACTTTGCGGGTTTTAGCTGGTGCTTTTACTAAGGGTAACTATCAAGTTGAGGTGGGTAATCAAAGGCTGGCTTTTTCTGGCTTACCATTTGCCGGACAGGAAGTAGACAGCCTAGCCAATACTATTCCAGGGACTACAAAACTTGTTGATCAAGCCTTCAACCCGAAAGCGACTGTACCGCAAATGGATGATTATTCCATTGTCCATTTTGCGACACATGCAGCCTTTGTAGTGGGTAAACCAGAAGATTCATTTATATTATTTGGCAACGGCGATCGCGTTAATCTTAGGGATGTCGCCACTTGGTCTTTAACCCATGTGGATTTGGTAGTTTTAAGTGCCTGTGAAACCGGTTTGGGCGGTAAGTTAGGTAACGGTGAGGAGATTTTAGGGTTTGGCTACCAAATGCAAAAAACCGGCGCTAGAGCAACTATTGCTTCCTTGTGGTCTGTGGATGATGGCGGTACTCAAGCATTGATGAGTGCTTTTTATGCCTTGTTATCTCCAGGTAAGCTTACCAAAGCTGAAGCTTTAAGACAAGCTCAAATTGCCTTGATTCATGGGGACTCTAAGGTAAAAAATAAAAACGTTCCCATAGCAACAGCTAGTGGTTTGAGTCATCCTTACTATTGGGCACCCTTCATTTTAATTGGCAATGGGTTGTAAGCTAAAAAAATCTGATTTGCATATCAAGATTTTACCAAGCTCTTTTGGAATGGGCATCTTGCCTGCCCTGAGTATGCAACTTAAATGCCAATGAGCTTATAAAAATATTGCCCTGAGATTTGTGGCTGATACCAGTAATAAAACAATCAATTAACGGTAATAGTGAATAGGTAATGAATGGGCAAAAATTACCCAAAATTACCAATTCCCAATTACCAGATAGCGCTTGGCGCTTGTTTGCGAATACCCCATTAGACACAAGAATCCTTAAAACTTCTTGGCGAGGGTTTTATTACCTGTGCAGGCTGGCCCAGATTGCTTGACAAGATTAGCAAGCTCTTGGAGTTGGCTAATCGCCTCTGCACCTTCTAACTTCATTAATTCACGGTCATCCCGCATTTCTGTCCAAGTAATCCCATAGTCGGATACCAAAAACCGAATTAGGTGATTATCTCCCAAGCTCACCATAAATGAAGCACTGTTCATTTGGTCGCCACAGGTATAACAGGACGCAGGATATCCACGTCGCTCTAGTACAATTGCCAAGGCTTGTAGGTTCATTACCAAGTCTTGAACGAATTGCCGATGTTGATGCGCTAGTCTCAGAAACACTTTTGTCCTCCAGACACCACAGTCATTTGAGTCTCTTTTATATTTTCTTTAGATTTTCTCTTCCTCTGGTATTGTAAACTATCGATTACAATAACCAGTCATCTAGGTACTCTGTTTATTGGCTATCTTGCTTAGGGTAGTGGAAAACGGTTTTGATTGCCGTATCAAAGTATTCAGTTTGGAAAGTGAAAATATCCGACAGAACCGCCAAATTTAAGATTGTCTTTATGCTTTTCTGTCAGTCTAAATGCTTACGAGAGAAGATCAGCTTTAAGAGTAACTTAAATTTGTTACTAGTCAACCATATAAAAGATACATATTGTATCTCTATCTGCTAGGGCAGCCCAATCTACTACTAGTAATGCCTTGCAGACTGTTTTTTGTAGCCTCAATGCCAATTACTGGCTTAATGAACTTGTTTATTGTCTAACATCTGCTTGGTAATGCCCCGGATTTGGTATGCAGAGTCACATTCTCTCACATATCTCGCTTTTGGCAGATGCTTGTGTAACGTTTAGATGTGCAATTCCAGCCGTCATCTGGTTTGAGAGTATATCTTATACAACAGTATACTGCCAGCAAGATGGCAAATATAAAACCCAAAATTCATGGATTCAATACTGAAAATAACTAAACTTAGGAAACCTATGTTGCCATTTAGGCAAGATTTTCAGCACCTTTGACATCATAACGAAAATGTTTTCTACGCTACTGAAAATATCTCAAAGATGATAATCAAATGTTACATAAAATACAGAAAAGTTTATACTAAGAGGTAATTATGCGGTTTGCCTGCCATATTACCTATTTTGTTTAGACATAAATAAGGGACACAAAAGTATTGTGCCCCTGATTAGCAATTTAAATTAACTCTAGGTTGAAAGTCCTGAGTAGTGAGTGCTGAGTCCTGAGTAAAAATTCTAGTTCCTTTCTTAAGACACTACTTGCCACCAACCGAAAGCGGGGCCAATAAAACGGATGGTAACCCAAGCAACAACCATCGCACCAATACCTATCCAGGCACCGCGAGTAGTCCAACTAACAAATAATTCACCTTGAGTTTTGGTGATGGGAATCCACGGTAAGATGCGAGTATCTTGACCGTATTTCTCTCCCAATGTGGTTTTGCGACGCTTTGCTTCACCCATAGTCAGCAATTTAGAATTCTCAATTCATTTATGTTCTAAGTTTAGATTGGCATTGATCCCAGATGAATTTCATCTCCAGTGCCAATAAAATGTATGACAGTCTATGAATCATAGAATGCCTGAATAAGTTGATGATAGCGTTTACTGTGCAGCGATCGCGCTCTGGTTGACAAAACGTAAATTGTCATTGGTCATTTGTCATTTGTCATTGGTCATTTGTCAACTGTTAAGCAAAGACAGACTAAGCGGAATTTTCTTCGTTGGCATGGGAGAACAGACTGGGATCGAGGTAGTTAATTCGTGCTAGAGGGCTGAGAGATGAGAGAATTTGCGCGCCGTAGCTGCGATTAACGACACGCCCATCAAGTAAAGCGACAATACCTTGGCTTTCTCGCACTGGCGCAACTGCCCGTTGCAATTCATTTAAAGCTGTGGGCAATAAATATAAACGAAACCAATCTTGATGCGATCGCTTATAGTGAGCTACCCTACCAGCTACGAGGGGACTTTCTAAAGATGGCAAGGGCAAAGTCGCAATAATTAACAGATGGGGTGCGGGTAAAACGCCTTGATGTTCCCGCCAAAATTCCCAACCGCTAATTAAAATACCATTTTCATCCAAGCAAGTTTTTTCTACCTGCACCCGCGAACCAAACTCAGAAGCCAGAATTGCTCCTACTTGAGCCTTAAGTGGCACATCCCCAATTAACACAACTGTTAATCCTGGTGCAGTAGCACTCAGACACAGCAGTGTCCGTACTTTGTGAATAAAAGCCGCCTGAAATTCTGGCGTGTTTGGTAGGGGCAACTTATAGGGTACATACAGTTGGATAGCATCTGTTTGGCTATCAGCCGAGAACTTCAGGCAAGTTACATCCTCCAATTCCAAGCGCTGACGGAACAAAGGAGCTTCTGTTTCTGGTTCTAAGGCGCTACCAATGAAAACTACAGGTTGTCGCTGCCAAATTGGTGCGACTATTTTCCCTAATTCAATCGGGGCGCAGTGTAACGAAAATAAACCGTGATGACGGGCAATTGTCGCCCAGAGGAGAGGAGGAGGTAGAGGTGATGAGGGAGAGGAATTCTCATTAATATTTTGGAAGTAGTGCCAGAAATTTTGCCAAGCATCTGGAAGTTCAGCGTGATCTAACGTCAAATACAGATGCTGTAAAACCTCTACTTCTGGTTGAGAAATTAGATAACACTCATAAGGATTAGCAGGGTGTTGCAAAAATTCTTTAGTCAATTGCGATCGCGCAGCGCGAATCAAATCAGCTTGTTCGGGACAAGCAAGTATCAGTTGATCCCAGTCGTCGGGTTGAATATTTTGGGTAAGCTGATGACGTACCCAATCTTCTAAATCGTCTACCCCATCAATAATTGTGGGAATTCCCACAGGAAAATGTTCCACATCTTTTATTTGTCTGCTTAACCAAGCTGCTGGGGTAGTCAGCAGTAGCCCTTGGAACTCAGAACCAGGCCAATCGTCACCAGTTCTAATTGGCTTTTTGGCTTGCAGCCACTGTTGTAGGCGCGGAATTTCAACTTTTAACAAGTGTTGCTGCACTGCTTGGGGAGCCACAATAATTACAGGGCCATGCCACATCAATGCCGATGCTACAAAACTAGTGCGATATCGTCCTTGATAGCCACTAACCGCCCCGACTTGAATTAAGGCGCTACGTCCCAACCGCAAGGCGCGCGCTACCAACCTTGCCATCGTCAAATGATGGGGCCAGGAAGGGAACCCCGCCTGCGATCGCAGGAAGTTATGTAATGACAAATGAACTTCTGCTTCTATCACACGCTTCTAATCCCATACAAAATGATTTTTACTTCCAATTGCCCCATTTCTATTATCTTGTCATTAGTCATCGGTCACTAGTCATTTGTAGTCAACAATGACCAATCACTTATTTCCCTGAATTATGCCAATTTACACAGGAATTTCCAGCGAAGCCTTTAGGCATCCCCTGGATCGCCAAGCCGAGCAAGCTTTACGAAATTTACCGGGATTTGATTTAATTGCCCGTAAATTTGTGGAATTTATCTACGAACGCCCGCAATTAGTTTATTTAATGGGTAACACCATCCAAGTTGGGCCACGTCAATATTCCACTATTTACCAGATATTTCGCGAATGTGTGCGGGATTTGGATATCTATCCAGAACCGACACTGTTTGTCTTGCAAGATCCCCAAGCCAATAGCTATGCATTGGGGCAAGAGAATCCTTACATAGTCCTAAATACAGGGATACTAGACTTACTCGAAGAAGTCGAAATTCGAGCGGTGCTAGCCCATGAACTGGGGCATATTAAATGTGGTCATACTATTTTAATTCAAATGGCGATGTGGGCGATGAGTGCTGCTTCTGCCTTAGGTGAATTAACCTTTGGTCTCGGCAATTTCGTGACTCAAGCCTTAATTTACGCCTTTTTTGAATGGCGGCGCAAAGCGGAGTTATCAGCCGATCGCGCGGCGCTGTTGGTGATGGATGACTTGAATCCAGTTATGTCTTCGATGATGAAAGTCTCTGGCGGCAGTGTCAAATATGCCCACGAATGTAGTTTACAAGAATTTATCCGCCAGTCAGAAAATTATCAGGCATTGGACGCAGATGGACTGAATCAAGTGTATAAGTTCTTGATGTACAATGGCGCTCAAGGCATGATGCTAACTCATCCTTTTGCTGTGGAACGCGTACACTATTTACGGGAGTGGGCAGTATCAGAAGAATATCAGCAAATTCGCCGAGGAAACTATCAGCGATCGCCTGCATCGGGAGCAGTAAATGTTGCATCCGAAACTTCCGAAAATAATCCGGAAAATTTGCGCCGTCAAATTGAAGAATTGCAGCGAGAAATTGATAGACTCAAAAGGTCTGAGTGATATTTATTACTGGGTATTTAAGTAGTCGCGATTACACTTAACTATGTAAAGTTGTATAGGGGGAAAGGGAAAAAGTTTTTCTCTTTCCCCTTTTGCCATTAAACGACAAATATTGAGAGTTTGATAGTTGATACCGTTTTCCCATAATATTAAAATGAATCGATTTTGCTTAATACCTAATACCAATTAAAAAAAATAATGCCACAGATGCGTAGGTTGGGTAGAACGCAGTTGTAAGGGCACGGCAATGCCCATACGTGTCAACTTAACGTGAAACCTTGATGAAGACGTGATTTTGAGTTCTACTCACTTACCATCAAGATCCGCGTCACCCCACCCCGGTTTTGTCTAAAGCCAAAACCTCCCCTCCCCTTACTAAGGGGAGGGGATTGAGGGGTGGGGTAAAATGCCTGTGGGATAAGCGTTTGAGCTTAAGTTGACACCAATGGGCATTGCCGTGCCCTTACGGGTGTACCTCATTAGACCGGGAAACGCTATAAATTATTTGGTATCGGCTGATAAATTGAGTTAGGAATATTGAATATGGTAATTAAATTTACTAAACTGCTGTCTATATTAGCTAATATTTTTGTACTGATATTATTGCTGCCTGGAATTGCGATCGCATTACCAGAGCAAATCAATGCTCAGTCTAGCTTAATCATTGCTCAAGTTCCTAACTCATATTCAGATAGTGATTTAACTCCTCTACAGCAACAAAGACTTCAGGCTATAAGGCAACGGAGAAATAAAGAAATTTACGCTGTTTTAAATTCATCTCAACGCGCAAAAATAGCTCAAGAATTGCATCATGGTAGTAAATTCAATCAAGCTTTAGAAAAACTGAGTTTACAACCAGAACAGCAAGAAATGATCAAAGCAATTTTGCACTTTACTAACTTGAAGCTGAAATTTAAAAATAATTACTAATTCGTAATTCGTAATTCAATCCCTTTTTCCCTTTGCCCCTTTTCCCCTGTTCCCCGTTCCCTCTTATTCTTGTGACAAACGTTTAACCGCTTCACCCCCTAATAATTGATCTGCTTGTGTCAAAATTTGGGGGATGTTATTTGCTTGGGGACTCGAAGCAAGACATGAGCGCAAGTCTAGTTCGTTTATTTTGTCGGCTTTGTTACCAGGAAACCAGTGACTAGCATTGCCTAGTAAGTTGTAGCGCATTTTGGCATAGTCAATCATATCGTAGGCGATCGCTAAATTCCACAGCCACAAAATTACTGGTATATTGACTTGGCCTGGTGTTTGCTCAAAACGGGGCAAATTTACTCGCCAGGTTTTCACCCAGTCTTCTCCCAAAGTCGCGATCGCTTCTGCTTCTAATTTGGCAATAATTGGCGGTAAAATTTCGTCGGCGCGGTTTAGCAAATCTAAGGTTTTTAGGTGTTCGTCAAAATCTTGGGGTTTAGATGCTCCCAAACTGAGGGTATGCACCTGGGGATGACTGAGACAAAATAAATCATTAAACACTATCGGACTCAAAGGCGTACATAAATCCACTAATTTTTGCGGTGGTTTATACAGCATCCCGCCTTTATCAGATGGGCTAATGATAAACACGCCCATATCGTGGCGTGTCGCGGCGGCAATGGCTGGCCAATTCCATTGATTAATGTAGTACCAATGCAGATTCACATAATCAAATTGATTGGTGTTAATTGCTTCCACAATTAAATCGCTAGCACCGTGGGTAGAAAAGCCAATAAATCTGACTTTTCCCTCAGCTTGCAACTGTTGCGCCACTTCTAAACAGCCACCGGGACGGATGCTATTGTTTAAAGACTCGGCATGATTAATACCGTGTAATCCAAGTAAGTCAACATAATCTAGTTGAAGATATTTGAGCGATCGCTCAAATGTTGCGCGAAATTCTTTAGGATCTGCAACAGGAATGACTTTCGTCTGCACAATCAACTTTTCGCGGGGAAACTTGGGTAATATTTGCCCCAATTGCATTTCCGAGGTGCCATAACCACGGGCAGTTTCGATATGATTAATACCCGAATCAATTGCTCGCCGAATCGTCGCTGCAAGATTATCCTGATTATCTTGGGGAATCTCTGCTGGGGAAACATCCTGCCATTTGAACTGGTATCTCATCCCACCGCAGGAAAACACCGGCATCTGTAATTCTGTGCGTCCAAATCTTCTGTATAGCATTGACAATAGGGGACTGGGGATTGGGGATTAGGCAATACGGTTCGGATAAGCACTTTTCATCTCCCTTTTAGTTTGGGCAAAGGGTAAGGGAAAAAGGGTTAAGGGTGAATTTAAACCTTTCCCTTTTTCCCTTTCCCCCTTTCCCCCTTAACCGAACCGTATTGGGGGATTAGGGACAAAAAGAAGTTTACAGCAGTTTTCATGGATTTATACCCCACGCTAATATGTGTATTTCTTTCTTCCTCTGCGCCTCTGCGTGAGATATAAAAATTTGGTTCATCTACCAGAAAATCTTTACAAGTCACCCTTTCCCCTTTTTCCTTTCCCCTTTACCCTCGCCTTCTTTAGGCTGATGAAAGCATTGCCTGATTTTATCGCATCCCAAAATTAATAAGCCTACTGCTAAACCAAAAAGTAAGCTGTAAGCAATTGATAAGGTAAAGCGATTTATCACTGGAGTTTTAACAAGTGTGAGCAGGCGATCGCTTTGCACTAAAGTGTAACTGGATGCCATAATTCCGCCTGCGCCTATGCCAGTACCTACGGCTAAAATGCTAATTTGCAAATTGCGATCGCTCTTCTCTTTCTTATTCTCTGCTAGGCGATCGCTTTTGGTTCTGTCTATCTCTACTCGGCCGCGGATGGAGGCGATCGCTTTGTCGAGTAAGCTGGAACCATGAGTAAAATAGCCTAGTTCGGCTTTAATCTGTTCTTGGAAGTCTGGACAGTTGTCTAAGCTAAATTTTTCTAAAAAGCTGATATCTTCATCTTTAATGATGCCGCGAATTTGTTGCAGTTTGTCTGCATAATTGCGCCCATTGATGGCAATTGTATTTTGATATGCTTCTAAATATCGCAGCAAGTTGGCATAGTCTAATGCCATTTTGGGTAGGGTTTTTAATTTATCGCTGAATTCGTCTAACTTCTCTGCTGTTAATATTTTATCATCATTAAATTGCTGCAAATTATTAATTTCTTTCTCGATTTTTGCATAATATTTATTGGTGTCTTCGTAGACTTCACGGCTTTTTTGAAAAGCTTTCACCACCTTAGCGCGGAAGAACCATAAATCTAATAGCTGTTCTTGATAGCTATTCAACTTCTCATCGGCTTCTGTGTCTTGGAATAACCAAACTAAAATATGGTGGTAATTCGTGAGGCTATGACTAAAAAGACCGTATTCAAAAATTGGATTACCAAATAAAGTAGCTGAACGGGCAAATGGTGGAATTGGGTAGTTGTTGGGAAAGAAAGCTTTTAGACAATCATCAGCCAGATTTTTTAAGGCTTTTTGGTCTTGCGGGTCTTGTTCTGATGATAACCACGCAGTAATAATTAAAGTTTCACCGAGAAAGCGATCGCTTCCTGTTAGCAGCAAGCAATTATCTGGATTTAGCTGCCGGAGAATTTGAATATCTACGTCTTCAGTGCGCTGATCATTTTCAATTTCAGGGCGGCGAAAATTTAGCCACAAGCCATAACTATCATAAAGTCTGAGGGGATAGGCAAACCCTTTAATTAATAGCGAAGATGATTGACTATCTACAATCACTTCCCCTGCGAAAGGGGCTAATTCCATCTGTTTATCGTCTTTGATTAAACCAACAGAAGGATTATCCGGTTCTTTTTCTAAGTCCAGCCATTGCATCAAATCGAATTTTTGCTGCCAGATTTTGTGGATGATTTCATTGCAGGTTTGCCACAGCCAATGTTTATCCTTTACATCTGCATCATCACCAGATGCGGCGCTGTGTTGCAGAGAAAAGGCGAATAAATGCACATTCGGCGCGTAGACTTTAGGACTCATTTTTGCTTAGATTCTTTTGTGGCTTCTGGCTGGGGGTTATTTTGTCGCTCATCAATAATACGCTGGTAATCGGGAAACTGATTGATTAAGGTTCCCTCTTGGTTAGCGGGATTGCGTTTTTTAATAGTAATTTCTCTGGCGGTAAATAGCACAGCATCTCTGATATCTGGATATTGCTTATACCAAGCGACAATTGCATCAGATGCTACTGAGATTGGTTGATTCTCTAATTCTGTCAGGGTTTGCTTAATTGTTGACAAATCGGCTTTACTTTCTTCATCAAAAACAAATCCTTGCTCTTTTACGACTTCCAAAAAAGCCTCAACTATTGTTTTATCTTCATCAGTTGCCATGATTCTACCTCCATCAAGATTTTATATTTTATATTTGCTGTGCAGATCCCCGACTTCTTTAAGAGGGTGTTTGAAAAGTGGTTGGCTGTGATTTTAAGCACTTTCAGATCCCCCCTTAAAAAAGGGGGAACCGGAATCAAAGTCCCCCTTAAAAAGGGGGATTTAGGGGGATCTAGAACGTTTTGCTACCGAGAAGAGGACTTTTCAAACATCCTCTAAGAAGTCGGGGATCTAAATCCGCTTTGAGATTTTAATGTCCAATTGCACAAAAGCCAGCCCAAGCCGCAGGTTTACCAAAGGGTTTATCGTTGGGATTTTGAGATTCATAGTGTTTGACTAAACGATGCTGAATTGTTTGCTTATTTTGTTCACTAATATTTGGGTGTTCTTCTGTCCACTTGATTAAATCGGGTTGGGTAGCGTTGCGTAACCAAGATTGGGCTTCACAAAGGGCTTGGGCAATGGGGAGAGACGGCAGATTGTCGTAAAATCTAATCATTAATAAGGCAGTTACAAAGTCATCTACTGACCAGAGGCTACTGACTACACTAGAACTGCCGGCTTTGAGAAGTTTTGGCGAGTGATGATGAACGCCCGGAAGCAATCATTAAATAGATACCATTGGACGATAGCAGTGTGGTTATCTAACAGCCTGGGAATTTCCGCAAACTCAATTTGTTTACCAGTCACCTGTTCAATTAACTGTTTGCGTTGTTGGCGCAGTTGGTTAAGCTGTGTTCGTTCTGGGTTTTCTGTGGCTGATAGACGGCGCTTTTCTGTTTCAATTTCTTGTTCTAGCTGTTGTAGTTGTGGTGAACCTTGATTTATCAGCAGTTCCACCAAGTTACGGGTTTTGCTACGTTCAATATATTCCACCGCTTGGTCGAAGTATTCTAACTTCAGACAAACTTCAACCATCAAGCTATAAAGCACATTCCATTCTTCCGCCAGTATTTGTTTGACATCATCGCCAGAGACAATTTCACCCCGCAGGAATTCTACAGTGTTAATGGCAGATTTAAAAATGTCGTAAGCATCTGCAAAGCGTTCTATTTTTATATAAGCCAAGCCCAAATTGAAGGCAGTATCAGCATGGTTTTGGGGCAAAGCCTCGCGTGTACGAACTAACAAAGCCGCTTGGTAGGATTGGATCGCTAGTTCTACATTCTCTGCTTTCTCCCCTTTGATGTGGTCATAGTAAGTAGCGCCCAGGTTGTATTGCGTCCTTGCCCATTCGTAGGGAAAGCGATCGCGGGTGTATTCATCTAAAGCCGCTTGGAAGGATTGGATCGCTAGTTCTAAATTCTTAGCCTTCTGCCCTTTGATGCGGTTAGAGTAAGCAATGCCCAGGTTGTTTTGCGTTGTTGCCCAGTCGATAGGAAAGTGATCACGGGTATATTCATCCAAAGCGGCTTGGTAGGATTGGATCGCTAATTCTAAATTCTCTGCTTTTTCCCCTTTGATGCGGTTCCAGTAAGCTAAACCCAAGTTGTTATGCGTGGTTGCCCATTCATAGGGAAAGCGATCGCGGGTGTATTCATCCAAAGCGGCTTGGTAGGATTGGATCGCTAGTTCTACATTCTCTGCTTTTTCCCCTTTGATACGTTTCCAGTAAGCTAAACCCAAGTTGTTATGCGTGGTTGCCCATTCGTAGGGAAAGCAATCACGGGTGTATTCATCCAAAGCAGCTTGGTAGGATTGGATCGCTAGTTCTACATTCTCTGCTTTCTCCCCTTTGATGCGGTCATTGTAAGCATTGCCCAGGTTGTTTTGCGTCATTGCCCAATCGATGGGAAAGTGTTCCTGAGTAAAAACTGTGAAGGCGATTTCATAACCTGTAATGACAATTTCTAGATTATTCGCCCGATTCCCTAAAGGAAAGTCCCACAAACGATTACTGAAATTGTTAATAACGTTGACAATACCTTGCGCTTGTGCTGTCTCTAAGTTTGCCAGAGTTGCCGTTGCCCAATTGCGTAAAACTTCGGCAAATTCCATATCCAGCAGTTCATGCTTGGTTTGCAGCAGTGGGTGAATCACCTCAGCATTGCCGTCACTTTCTGCTGTCGCCAGAAGTACCTGCAATAAAAAGTCAAGCCGAAGGTTGGAGATAGGGTTTCTTTGCGCTTCGTTGTCTGGGGATGAGGATAATCCAAGCTTGGCGGCTATTTTACGGCTAATTCTTTGGAAAAAATCCCCCAGCATTAGTTATTACCCTATCTTTCTGGACTTTGCGTATCAATATATATATTATTCAATGTAGCAACTGGCAATTTTGGTTGAGTTTTTATCAGGAATACTCAAAAATAAATTATTTGGTGCAGTGCTATAGCGGTTCTCAATTACATAGAATACAGACCATTCGTAGGGGCACAGCAATGCTGTGCCCTCCTGTGTATTGCATCCATTCGAGAATCCCTATACTACAATTTGGGTATTGTTTGAATTAGATATAGCAATTCTCGGTTACGTGAGGTACACCCTGAGGGCACGGCACTGCCGTGCCCCTACATTTGGCGATATAATTTTGTACCGGATCTCGATGAGAATCGCTATATCCCGCAAGCAGGCATGATGTTGTATTAGTTTTAACTCACGGCGGTTTTGCTTGGCAAAGTTTTGATACTCGTAAATGAGGCTCAGAAGTTCGTTAATGAGGTTATTTTCCTCGTGAATGAAGTTCAGGAGTTCATTAATGAGGTTATTTTCCTCGTGAATGAGGTTCAGAGGTTCATTAATGAGGTTATTTTCCTCGTAAATGAGGTTCAGAAGTTCATTAATGAGGCTATTTTCCTCGTGAATGAGGCTCAGTGGTTCATTAATGAGGTTATTTTCCTCATTAAACAGCAAATATACTTAAGCGATCGCGTTGTGGAATTGTTCAGGCGATCGCAAGTTGCGGCTGCTGTAGATATGATTGAAGAAACAGATGAGCAACAGAATATAGCGGTTCTCAATTGCATAGAATACCCACCATTCGTAGGGGCACAGCATTGCTCATGCGTGTCAACTTAACGTGAAACTCTTGCCCAGATGCGTAGGCGTAGCCCGTCGTAGCGAAAAGTCGGAGCGGCGGTTTCCGCCGATCTGAACTTTTCAAGATAGACATCGCTCATTTACCATCACGATCCGCGTTACCCCACCCCGGCTTTGCTGACGCAAAACCTCCCCTCCCCTTGCCAAGGGGAGGGGTTAGGGGTGGGGTAAAACGCCTGTGGAATAAGCGTTTGAGCTTAAGTTGACACCAATGAGCAATGCTGTGCCCTATTGTGTATTGCATCCAAACGAGAACCGCTATATATCAGCTTGCGTACAACTTCTAGCTGGTTTGCGATTTGAAAATAATTTGATTAAACAGCTTTTTCGAGAGGATATTATGCAAGAATCTGTAATTTATCAGGATATTTTGCAGAAGGGAGAGCAAAAAGGTTTACAAAAAGGAGAGGTAGCGATAATACTGCGTCTTTTAATACGCCGTTTAGGTGCAATTGAACCCCAGACGGAACAGCAGATTCAGGCTTTAGCGATCGCTCAGAAAACTATCCAGCCGATTTTACCAAGCTAAATATTCGCTTGCTGCCGTTGATAAAGTGACCAATACAATCCCTTTTGCTGCAACAATTGCGGGTGTGTACCACGTTCTGCAATTACGCCTTGCTCCATCACCAAAATCAAATCCGCACGTTTGAGGGGGGCGAAACGGTGGGCGATGAGAAACACAGTGCGGTTGGCAGAAATTTTTTGCAGATTTTGCAGTACTTGCTGTTCAGTTTCGCTATCTAAGGCGCTGGTGGCTTCATCCAAAATTAAAATCGGTGCTGAGGAAAGGAACAACCGCGCTAAGGCTATACGTTGTCTCTGTCCCCCAGATAAGGCTGTACCGCGTTCTCCTACGTTGCTTTCGTAACCGTAGGGTAATTGACTGATGAAATCGTGGGCTACTGCTAGCCTGGCTGCTTCTACTACTTGCTCGGCGGTAATATCCGGGTTGCCAAGAGTAATATTTTCTAAGACGGAACCGTTGAATAAAAAGTCTTCTTGCAAAACTACACCAATTTGTTGCCGCAGTGAAGCTAAATCGGCACTTTTGATATCAAAACCATCAATTAAGACGCGTCCTGATTCAATTTGATAGAGGCGTTGCAATAATTTAGACAGGGTACTTTTCCCGGAACCACTACGTCCGACAATCCCAACAAATTGCCCTGGTTCAACGTTAAAAGAAATGCCGCGCAATACTGGTTCTGTACTTGCTTGATAACGGAAAAATACTTGCTCAAAAGTGATTTGCCCATTCAAGCTTGGTAATACTAAACCTGTTCCTGGTTCTGCTTCGGGCGCAACGTTGAGAATATCACCAATCCTATCTACAGAAAGTAGAACTTGTTGGAGATTTTGCCACAACTGCACTAGGCGCAACAGTGGACCGGTGACTCTTCCTGATAACATTTGAAAAGCTACAAGTTGACCAATCGTGAGTTTTTGGTCAATCACTAATTTCGCGCCAAACCAGAGAATTAATAAGGTAGACAAATTGGTGAGAAAATCACCGAGATTGCTGCTGATGTTGGAGGTAGTTGAAGCTTTGAAACTGGTGCGAATGAAGCGAGCAAATAAACCTTCCCAGCGATCGCGCGCTACTGGTTCGGCTGCATGGGCTTTAACTGAGTGTATCCCGGTAACTGTCTCTACTAAAAACGATTGGCTGTCAGCACTGCGGTTAAATGTTTCGTTGAGCCAATTCCGCAGAATTGGTGTAGCAACTATTGTCAATGTCGCAAATAATGGCAATACTGCCAAAGCCACAAAGGTGAGAGGGATATTGTAATAAAACATCAATGCTAAATACACCACAGCAAAGATGCTATCCAAAATCACCGTTAAGGCTGTACCTGTAAGAAACTGGCGGATTTGTTCGAGTTCTTGAACTCTGGCTACTGTGTCCCCGACGCGCCGCGACTCAAAATAAGCTAAAGGCAAACGCATTAAGTGACGAAATAGCTGCGCTGATAAACTTAAATCTAAACGTCGGGCTGTATGGGTGAAGATAAATAGCCGCAGTATGCCGAGTACAGCTTCAAATATCGCTACGAGTAAAAGTGCGATCGCCATGACATCGAGAGTCGGTAAACTCTCTTGCACCATGACTTTATCAATCACAACTTGGGTAATTAGCGGTGTCGTTAACCCCAAAAGCTGCAATGTAAAAGACGCAAGCAAAACTTCGCCTAATAATTTCCGGTATTTCCAAACTGCGGGAGTAAACCAACTTAAGTTAAATTTTTCTTGCTTAGAGATGAGTTCTACTTGCCACATTTGCCCATCCCACGCTGCTTCTACCACAGATTGGGGCAAACTTTCACAAGTGCGATCGCTATTGAGGGGATTTGCGATAATTAAGCGATCGCCTTTTACTCCATAGGCTACTACCCAGCTAGGACTTGCTTGTGAGTCAGAATTCCACTGCATCAAAGCCGGAAATGACAACTGGCGCAAATCACTCCAACTCATTTGCAACCGTTGCAACACCAACCCTAACTTTTCTGCTGCTTCCACAACATTTTTCGGGCGTTGTCCCCTCAGTTGGCGTTGTACCCATTCCAGTTTCACAGCATTATCCAAATGCTGCGCCACCATCGTTAAACAAGCTGCGGCTGTATTCCAGCTAGCCACAAACGGATAGTTATAACTTGTCGGGGATTGGGGACTGGGGACTAGGGACTGGGGATTAGGGATTAGGGAATTGGTTATTTCCCCTTGTCCCCCTGCTCCCTGCTCCCTGCTCCCCTGCTCCTCTGTTCCCCTGCCCCCCTGCACCTCTAAGCCTTGCCAGAAGCTTTCCATTTGTGGTGTGGAAACTTCTGCCCAAAGTGCTGTTTCCCAACACACTACAATGACTTCTTTACTAGCAGCGACAGCTTTGCATTCGACAGATAACTTTTGTAAGTCCCCAAACCAGTCTCCTGGTTGTAAAGCTGCTAATGGCTTGCCAATACCTTCTTCACGCAAGCGAACTTTACCAGCGACAATAAAAAACTGATAACCTCCTATTGTATTTGACCAGATTTTTTCCCCTAGACGATAACGACGAATCTCTGAGCGATCTTGTAATTGAGATTGTTGTTCAGGAGTCAGCCAGCATAGCGGCGGTTGATTCCAAGGTACAGAAGCTAGCACGTTTATTCGTAAAGATTGATTATCCAGAAGTTTTATTTCACTTGTAATTTGACTGTCAGCTTTTGAATTTTCTCTGCTAGCCATTTCTCAAACAACTCATTTTGTAGTGCTTGCTTTAGTTGAGTATCTTCTAAAGAGGCTGGCAGAAATTGTTCTAATCGAAACAAACCATAACGCCCTTCTAGTTCTATTGGCCCAATCAATTGTCCGGGAATTGCTGCATCAACTGCGGCTCTAACTTTATCAGGCAATGTTCCCCGACTTATTGCCCCCATCATGCCATTGACAATGCGATCTTCTGCTAGTGAATACTCTTTAGCTAGTTGCTCAAAACTACCTCCTTCTTCAATTTGAGTTTGTAGTTCTTCACCAAGTTCGCGATTATCAACAAAAATCCTTGATAGTACCACCCGATCTAAATAAATCTTTCGTTCAATGAAATACTCTGACAGTTTCGGTTCTGTAACTACAGCTTTTAGTTTTTCTAACTTAAAGTTAAAGGCAGCTGATGCATGAAAGGTAGGGTAATCTGTGCCATTTTTCTTTAACCATTCTTGGAAAATTTGGGGGTCAGTCAGTTGATTTTTGAGACGAAAATCAATAATTGTCTGTTCGGTTAAAGCCGGACTGATATCAATATCGTCTCGTGTACTGATTTCTTGCTCAATCACGTGCTGGCGAATAATATCACCAATAAACTGCGATAATTTGCCAGAGGCTTGGAGATATTTTACTGCCTGTTCAATAGAAATCGGTTGGTGATCAACAGTTAAAAATGATAAAGATTCCATAAAGTAATACTTAGAATTAAAATTAATTTTTATACTCTGACAAATTTAGTAATATATATATAGCCTTGTATTTAGTGATAAAACTCGTTATTTAAAATCGATAAATTAAAATAATTTAGTAAATCATTTTGGTAAATTACTAATACTATTCTAATAGAAAGGAATTGCTAAAGTCAGCTTTTGCCTAACTACGAATGATGCATATCATGCATATATTTAGATTTATAGGAGATAATTAACCCACAAGACTTGCCCAGGTAAAGGCAATTAACATAGCCGCGATCGCACCGATGAAGGTATTGACAATATTAACCACTTCATTGGTGAGCCAGCTATATTGAGATTGCAGTGTTGCACCAATTACACTTTCTAAATTAGTAGCAATCAAAGCTGCGATCGCACACCAAGCCACGCCGAAAGCGTCTATCAAACCGACTCCCCAACCGAGAGAGGCGATCGCAATTGAAGCCACAACCCCAGCGAAGGTTCCTTCTAAACTGACAGCGCCTTCTGTTCCGCGAGGTACTGGTTGCATTGTGGTAATCAAAAAGGTTCGTTTACCGTATGCTTTACCCACCTCACTAGCACAGGTGTCAGAAAGTTTGGTACTAAAACTAGCCACATAGCCCAACACCAGTAGAGATTGGAGAATAGTGACTAAAGACTGGGGAATAGAAGCAAATAACCCCGCATTTAACGTTCCGATTCCTAAAGCACACAGCGCCGCAATCAACGCCGAACCCCAGACATTCTCTGGGCCTCTAGCCCCAGAACGCTTTTCTGCAATACCTTCGGCTTCCTTTTGGGCTATCCCGATGCGCGTTACCCCAGAACCTACCAAAAAATAGAACGCTACTACTAGATACCCCCGCCAACCCAATGTTCCCCAAATTATTACGCCCAATACCCAGGCGTGGAATAATCCTGCTGGAGTCAGCAGCTTTTTGGGAGCAATCCAAACTAAAGCCAACAAAATGGCGTTTAATCCGGCTCCTAGCAACCAAGGATTTGCAGAATCAAAGAAAGAGAGCATCAGCAATACATGACAATTAGTGTGGCCCGAATATCAACAGAATAGCGAATTTCTCACTTTGCTGCTGAATCGTCTCCACCCTATAATCCAAGAATTCCAGATTTCTCTACTCTTTCCGGATAAAGCTAGTACCCAGGGCGAAATTCCACATTGAATAGGGCATTGGGCATTAGACACTTGACTTTTGACTCTTACTCAAAATTAGTATATTTAAGCAATCAAGAATAAATTGTATATAGCATCAACAACTACTAGTGTTCTAGGCAAAAGCTATGAGCGCAACTTTATTTCATCTTGCTTTCCCTGTAACTAATATTGCCGAGACCAAAGCATATTATGTAGATGGTTTAGGCTGCATTCCTGGGCGTGAAAACCCTCACGCCTTGATACTCAATTTGTACGGTCATCAATTAGTGGCTCACGTCACCAAAGAACCATTGACACCACAACGCGGTATCTATCCCAGACACTTTGGGTTAATTTTTACCTCAGAAAAAGACTGGCAAGATTTATTAGAAAAGGCACAACAGCAAAACTTACTTTTTAAAGAAGAACCGAAATATCGCTTTGTCGGTTTGCCTTTAGAGCATCGCACTTTCTTTTTACAAGATCCCTTTTACAACTTCATGGAGTTTAAATATTACCGTCAACCAGAGGCGATTTTTGAAAGTTCTCAGTATACGCAAATTGGGGATAGGGTTTAATCGGTTCTACTAATATTTCAGCTACTACTTTCAAACACCTAGCATCGTTCAGCATCCAAGGGTGTAACCCTACAGGCAATACTAACTCTCGTCCCACCGCCATTTGAGAACTCTTGGCTGGGACGATCATCAAATCATAAGGAGTCCAGATTGATGTAAAATTCACCTGCTGCAACAAAGCCACATCAGAATTTAAATCTTGGAGAAAAGCACTGTTGGGGCGCATTTGCACGCAACCAGATCGCTGAGAACCATAGGCAATGACAGTGCCATTATGGGGCGAAGCAATTGTAATAAACCTCTGTACACGCTTAATTCCCTCAAGCCTCTGGATATAGTAACGACTGACAATTCCTCCCATGCTGAAGCCAACTAAATCCAGTGGTTGTTCTGGGGGAAATTCTGTGGCTACATAATCTGCTACCTGCTTCGCCAACTCATCCAAACCTACAGCACCATTATTGGGTACTAGATCTAAGGCATATACAGACCAACCTTGTTGTTTTAAATATTTTCCCATTCGATAGAAAACTGCCCCTGTGTCATCGATACCATGTATTAACAACACGGGATTGCGCTGCTGATGGTTAGTGTTTATCTCCATATCTCTGCTTAATCGCTTCTGTAGAAAATCTAACTGAGTCTTATTATCATTTATGAATAAACTATGACACTCGTTTCACTGGTTAACAGCCAGCCACTGCATTTAGATCGCAATTGGTATTGAGTAAATAACAAATTGTTAATTTTTATTACGCTAACTTTCAGAATCTTGTTCTGCGTTACATTAAAATTTAATAATTAATTCTCGGTGTGTGCATTGTATGCAGGTTGCAAGTGCTGGCACAAATAAGTTGAAAACACTTGTGCTGTATTACTATTACAATGTTGATTAAGTACAAACCTATATTGGTTGTCATCTTGAAATAGGATGACGAAAAGTAAAAAAATGTAACATAATGTCGTAATTTTTAACAATTACGGTCAAGATTCCAGATATAAAAGGCAGGGAGAAGATTGTAATGGATTTTATCAAAAAGTTAATTGCAGGTATTGTCAGTTTTCTGACTGGACTATTACCGGGTAAAAATAAGAAAAGCAATGGTTACTACTTGGAACTTGATGAATCCAAGGATGCAAATCCAGTAGCTGCTATTAAAGAGGCTGCTAAAGAAGTTGCAGATAATGCCAAAAAAGCAGCAGAAGCAGTTGCAGATAATGCCAAAAAAGCAGCAGAAACAGTTACAGATAATGCCAAAAAAGCAGCAGAAACAGTTACAGATAATACCAAAAAAGTAGCAGAAACAGTTACATCACAAGCACCAGCGCCATCGCAGGCGGCATCATCAAACGGTACAAAAACTGCTGCATCTAAATCTAAGAAAAAATCAGCTAAAGAACCAAAACCAGCTGATGTTGCCTTAGTTCAGACTGCCGAAGGTTTGAAAGTAGAACCTGGCAAAAATGACAAAGCCGCATCAGCCAAAGTAGTGAAAGAGCCACCAAAAGAAACCACTTTTGCACCTAAATATGTTGCTGCTGGAGTTGGAAGTTCTAACGGTCGCCGCCGTCCAGGGGCTAATATGAGTGCTTATTTAGATATGGCACGTCAAGTAAAAACTCCTCGCTAAATTTAGGCATTGGGCATAGCTAAAAAGTAAAAAGTAGAGACGCGATTTATCGCGTCTGTGCAAAGAGAATCCCCATAAATAAATGATGTTGTTGGTCAATTCCCAAGGGGTGAAACACCTCACCCGGAAAACCTTAGTTTGGCATTGCTTTCCCGCCCAGCAATAAATTGCGGGCTAATAGCTAAAGTGCGTTTCAACGCACTGAAACTAAAGAAATTTCCGATGGATTGCGGCTGATGGGTTAAACCCCCTATCAATTCGCCAACAACATCATAAATTTAGGTGCTAGCCTGTGGCATCCTGAAGATTACAAAGCATTTTTTCTTTTTCTTTTGCCTTCTTACAAAGTTAGGCGAAGAGAAGTTGCGTGCGCGGGTTAAGAGCGTTGAGCAAACTTCTCTTTCAGAGACGCTAACGCGAACGGGGACGGAAACCGACATCGCCTACTTTGCGCTTTTAACTTTTGCCTTGTTCGGTGAGGTTTGAAAATACAAGTCCACTATATAAATGAAATGCTGAGTCCCAATTAGTCTTATCCCTACGAAGTAGGAGAATGTGAGACTTAATGTTACTCAGCATTTCTGTTTGATCTAATATTGTCTGAGCAAAGTGTGTGAAATCTGACCATACTTTGATTTGGGGAAGTTGCTGCTCAAGCCATTCTTGTAAAAGATTCCAATTAATTTTGATAGTATTTTGGTTAGGGTGGGAAGAAATTTCTAGTCCTTGTTGGAATTGATAGCTTTGATCACAAAGCCGCAAAATGCAACGCCTACCTGGTAGGTGTAAATCACAAAATTCGGCATAATCTTGAGTTTGAGTTTTGCGTTCTAGTTGACGGTGCGCGTCAACATCTACAACCTGTTCAAAAATCGGCAACATTCCTGACACCCGCGCTTTGACTTCTGACCAGTTAAAGGTTAAAGAACCGAGTTGATTTGTTTGGTTACGGCAAAAAACAGTAGTATTATCGGCAGATTCAGCAAAATAATTGACCTGAAACACTTGAATCTGCTGAATTTCACTAATTGTTGCCCAAAAGCAGGGAATACCAGCTTTTTGTAATTGTGTACCGTAAAATTTAAGTTCTCCGACTTGTCCAGTGCGATATAACTTCCAGCCGCGAGTGGGTAAGGTTAACCTTGCAGTATAGGTGTCAATTTGCAATATCTGGGCAAATTTGGGGGCTGCTTGGGCTTTTAGTTCATTACTCAGAGGTTCTAAGACGAGTACGCCTAATTCTGTATTACTAGGTTCATTTGTCACCTGGATAATAGCTCTTTGTCTTGCTTCTTGCTCAATTTCTTGTAGTCGCTGCAAACCCTGACGCGCTTGTATCAAGATTTTAGTATTGGTTGTATTTCGTAGCAGTTGCCGATAACTTTTTTCCGCATCCTCGTAATTTCTGGAGACTTCATGTAGCCGTCCCAGATAAAATTGCACCCAAGGATTTTCTGGCGATTCTTTTAACAGCTGTTTGAGTAATTTAGCTGCGGTGGTATAGTCTTTACGCTCAAAGGCAGTGGCAACTTGTTCAATCATCACTTTGTTTACATCCACACCGGAAGAATGTCTCGCGTCTATGCGTGAGATATACATCATTTATACTTCACACGCTGCGGAAACTAGTGATAAAGCCACTACTGGCACTGTCACGGCTCGCAAAATCCGACGACCAAGAGAAACTCCTTGAAACCCAGCCGCGATCGCACTTTCTATTTCTTGTTGTGTCCATCCACCCTCAGGGCCAGTAGCAATAATTAGTCCTTGGTCATTTGTCATTTGTTTTTTGTCAGATAAACAATTTTTGAGGTGGGGCAAGTTACCACGAGCCTCACATATATATTGCTGGCTGTTTTCAAACGACAAACTACTGCTAAAAGCCGCAGGTTCCAAAATTGTCGGTATAAAAGTGCGCTCCGATTGTTCCGCAGCTTCCGCCGCAATTCGCCGCCAGCGTTCGAGTTTTTGGGGACTGGGTTGCAACAAAGTGCGATCGCTTAATACTGGGGCAATAGTAGTTACTCCCAACTCTGTACAACACCTTACTACTTCATCAAAGCCATTACCTTTAGGCAAAGCTACCATCAGGGTAATTGATACGGGTAATTCAGTTTCCACCACCAAGGCTTCTAATACCTGTCCTTGCACCCCTGCTAGCTGCGTTAACCACCATTGACCCCTACCATCCATAGCAATAAAGCGATCGCCCTCACGCAGCCGCAACACCCGTGCTAGATAGTGTTGTTGCTCTTTGGTGAGAGAAATTTGCCCTTGTTGGAGTTGAGAAGGTGCGATCGCAATTCGTTGTAGTTGAGACATGAGATTAGAAACCGCCGATGAACACAGATAAACGCCGATAATTTATCTCTATCATCGGCGTTTATCGGCGGTTGAAATTACTAACTAGAGATTCTGTAAATAAGCTTCCAGCGCCTCATTTACCAATTCAGTCATCGGCTTACCTTGGGTAGCTGCTGCGGCTTTGAGCTTGTTATAAACCTCATGTTGCAGGCTCACACGACGACGGGTTTTATAGGTGGCGATAGTCGTATTGGCGATCGCCACTTCTTGTCCTTCACTTTCTGCGGTACTTGAATCTGCCATTGTTTCTACTAAACCATCGCTATCGTCTGTAACTTCTGGCGCTGCAACGGTTTCGGCTTCGTAATTGGCAGCAAATTCGCGGATGGCATCAAAACCGACGCGATCGCAAAAATCCCCAAAGCTTTCTTCAGATTTTTTTGACTGCTTAAAGTAAACAAAAATCGGTTCTAGCTGGGTTTCCAAGTCGTTATGGTGTAGCCGTTCCATGTAAGGCTGTGCTAACCGCGTCTGGTGTGGCGAACCGCCTAACCACACTTGGTAACTTTCTGGCGCACTCCCTACAAAAGCCAATTCAGCCATGTAAGGGCGAGCGCAGCCATTGGGGCAGCCTGTCATTCTTACCACAAACTCTTCATTTTGTAAACCAATTTTATCTAAAACTGTGGTAATCCGTTCTAAAATGCCTGGGATTGCGCGTTCTGATTCGGTGATTGCTAGGCCGCAAGTTGGTAAAGCCGGACAAGCCATTGCCAACCGTTCTAGAGGTGCAATTTGGCTGGGGTCAGAGATCACACCACAACGGTCGAGAATTTCTTGAATCGCGGCTTTATCTGCTGGTGCAATTTCGTAAAAAATTAGGTTTTGGTGGGCTGTGAGGCGGATGGGCAAATTAAATTGCTCAACAATTTCCCGTAAGGCGGTTTTCAATTGAAACGAACCTTCGTCTTTTACACGTCCGTTCTCAATGGAAATACCCAAGAACAGCTTGCCATCACCTTGTTCATGCCATCCTAGGAAGTCGTGATATTTGAATTCTGGCAGTTCTTTAAACGGTTCGATGGGTTTGCCAAAATATTCTTCGACCTTGGCGCGGAACTTCTCTACACCCCAATCGTGAATTAAATATTTTAACCTGGCGTGACGACGCTCAGTGCGATCGCCATAATCTCGTTGGGTGGCAACAATTGCTTTTACGATGTCGTAAACATCATCTTTTGCTACATAGCCAATGGGATCTGCTACCCTAGCGAAGGTTTCTTCTTTGTTGTGTGTCCGCCCTAAGCCTCCACCAGCAAACACGTCAAATCCTTCGAGTTTGCCTTTTTTATTGGTAATGACTACTAAGGTGAGGTCTTGGGAATATAAATCAATGGAATTATCCCCCGGCACTGTCACACAAACCTTGAATTTGCGCGGCATATAGTAGGTGCCATAGATGGGTTCTTCGGAATTGTTGATCAGTGTCCCATTACTATCGCTTTGTCGCGCTGCTTTCACCTCTGGGCTTTCTTCTCTTCGAGACGCTGCGCGAACCGCGCTAATTACCTTTTCGTCATCTAGCCAGATTTCGTAATAAGCACCAGTTTGGGGCGACAACAAATCAGCGACATTCTGGGCATATTCCCAAGCATATTGGTATTCTGGGCGATTCTTCCAGGGTACTGGGGGTGCCATCACATTGCGGTTAACATCGCCACAAGCGCCCAAGGTAGAACCGAGATTGTTGACGATAGAAGCGATCGCAGCTTTGAGATTTTGCTTTAAAATCCCGTGTAGCTGAAACCCTTGACGAGTAGTCGCTCGCAACGTGTGGTTACCATATTCATCAGACAACTTGTCTAAAGCAAGATACAGCTGCGGCGGTACTAACCCACCAGGATTTTTTGTCCGCAGCATAAATTGGTAATCTTTCTCCTGCCCCTTGACGCGATGATCACGGTTATCTTGTTGATAAGAACCATGAAACTTCAGTAACTGCACTGCATTTTCGCTAAAGTGAGTAGTATCTTGAAGTATCTCGGTGGCTACAGGTTCACGCAAAAAATTACTATTTTCCTTGATTCCTTCGACTTTGGAAGGCTTACGGCTAGCGGTCGGGGAAGGAGGAGATTTAACCATTAGAGTTGTAAACTATTCTCAATAAAGCATGAGTAGAGGCCGAAGTTGCAAATTTAAAAGCACCTATGCGGCTTGTTGATCCCCGGATATCCGGTCGGAATTGTGAGGAATATCTTAATTTTAACATGGCAAAAAGCCAGCTTTGTCAGTGATGTAACACTTCACAAAACCAGCATACATAATTTATGTAATCAGGGAACAAGCAAAAAATTCTTATTCCCCCCATCCCAAGACTTTTCGCTTCCAGAAAAAAGGGGAAGGATCAAGAGTTTTTCCCCTTTACCTTCCCCTTCACCCTTTTACCTTTGCCCTTCATCCTTGTTATCTAAAGCGATAACCCAGACCACCTTGAATACTGACAGCAGAAGCAGGGCTATTTTGGTAAGTCTTCATACCTACGGTCGCATTACTGTAGATCAAAAAGTTTTTGGCGACTTCAGATTCTACACCAGCCGTTAGCGCTACCCCATCCCTGTCACCTAAAGGAGTTTGCTTACCATCAGTTTCCACAAAAGAATAACCAGCACCTAAAAAGACGTTAGTTCCTTTAGCAATTGGTGCGTCTACGGAAACTTGAGGAATGATTGCTGTCGTCTGATCGGTAAAGAGGATTTGAGTGCGTGCAGAAAATGGTGTGGGGCCCAATTTTAAACGGCCGGTGACGTTACCACCAAATTGAGCATCCTGACCAACTTTGCCGCCATCAGTCACTCCACCTGCAACACCAGCACCGATATAGCTAGCATCAGTACCTTTCTGTGTTTGTGCAGAAGCTTGACCAGCATTTAAAAACAGAGGAGCAACTACTAAAGAAGACAATGCAGAAATTGTCAGCAAAGACTTAATAACACCTTTCATGATCTTGACCAAATATTGTAATTTTTGCTTATATATTAGAAGTCGCAAACTCACAAAAAAGGTTCCAAGTAATCGCCAATTCATATTAAAATTTCGTTGCTATTGATGCTGGTAATTAGAATCAATATTTCTATATAAATTCCAATAAAAATGTTATATATACAAAACATTTCCTTTATATCCGGGAGTTTTAATCAAAGATAGACAGTTTTTAAACTGTCACAATAATTATCAATACAAATTACCTGATATAAGTTTGATAAAATAACCTATCAACTCAATAAATAGGTCATTTTTACATAGTATGAAATCGTAGGTTGTAGCAGCTATTGCAACAAGCTCTATAAGGAATCTATAAAGTAAAGTTTTGGAAACTTCTATGGAGACTAAACAATGCTAACCGCTGCAAAAACGTTGTCTGGTTTGATGGGTTTATGTGTCGGTGATGCGTTGGGTGTACCGGTGGAGTTTACTAGCCGCGCTGAAAGAGTTCAATCGCCGGTGACAACCATGCAAGGTTATGGCACATGGAATCAACCGCCAGGAACTTGGTCAGATGACAGTTCTTTGACGTTTTGCTTGGCAGAAAGTCTTTGTAGAGGGTATTCGTTAGATGCTATAGCCAATTCCTTCTGGCGCTGGTACAAAGCCGCTTACTGGACTCCTCGTGGTCAATTATTTGATATTGGCAATACCACCCATGCCGCGATAATGCGCTTGAAGCAGGGGATTTTACCCCGGGAAGCAGGGGGTAAAATTGAAAATACCAATGGCAATGGTTCTCTGATGAGAATCCTGCCAATGGCTTATTGTCACAAAATTTTAACTTTTAGCGAATTAATTTCACGGGTACATGACGTTTCAGCGATTACCCATGCCCATGCGCGATCGCTCATGGCCTGTGGCATTTATATTAGTATTGCCGTTGCCCTACTCGAAGGGGCTGACCCCCAAGCGGCTTATCTACAAAGTTTAAATAAGCTGGAGACAATTTATTCACTGCGGGAATATTTGTTAGAAAAACCGCATTTTGCCAGAATCTACAGTGGCGAAATCGGTAAGCTACCAGTACAAGAGATTAATTCTGGTGGCTATGTGATTGATACCCTTGAGGCATCGCTGTGGTGCTTGTTAAATACCTCATCTTATTCTGAGGCAGTATTAAAAGCGGTCAACTTAGGTGGCGATACAGACACTACTGCCGCCGTCACTGGTGGGTTAGCAGGAATTTATTACGGTATGGAGAAGATTCCTCAAGAATGGATGAACCAAATCGCCCGCAAACAAGACATTATTAACTTGGCAACTCGTTTTGCGGCTGCTGTTTACAGCTAATTAACGATTGTGAATTATGCAAGGGGTTGATAAGTGGGTGTTCACAAGTAAAATCAGTTATAGAAAAGTTTCATACCGATTCAAAAATGCTAACCGCTGCAAAAACGTTGTCTGGTTTGATGGGTTTATGTATCGGTGATGCGTTGGGTGTGCCAGTGGAGTTCACCAGCCGCACTGAGCGATTAAAATCTCCAGTCACATCTATGTTGGGTTATGGAACTTGGGATGTTCCTGCTGGTACTTGGTCAGATGACAGTTCTTTAACGTTTTGCCTAGCAGAATGTCTCTGTGCGGAATTTTCACTGGACGCTATAGCCAATTCCTTCTGGCGCTGGTACAACGAATCTTACTGGACACCTCATGGAGATGTATTTGACATCGGTAACACCACATTTTTAGCAATTGTGAACTGGAAACAAGGAACCCTACCAAGAAAAGCAGGTGGGACTAGTGAAAAAAGTAATGGCAATGGTTCCTTGATGAGAATCCTGCCAATGGCTTATTGTCACAAAATTTTAACTTTTAGCGAATTAATTTCACGGGTACATGACGTTTCAGCGATTACCCATGCCCATGCGCGATCGCTCATGGCCTGTGGCATTTATATTAGTATTGCCGTTGCCCTACTCGAAGGGGCTGACCCCCAAGCGGCTTATCTACAAAGTTTAAATAAGCTGGAGACAATTTATTCACTGCGGGAATATTTGTTAGAAAAACCGCATTTTGCCAGAATCTACAGTGGCGAAATCGGTAAGCTACCAGTACAAGAGATTAATTCTGGTGGCTATGTGATTGATACCCTTGAGGCATCGCTGTGGTGCTTGTTAAATACCTCATCTTATTCTGAGGCAGTATTAAAAGCGGTCAACTTAGGTGGCGATACAGACACTACTGCCGCCGTCACTGGTGGGTTAGCAAAAATTTATTACGGTATGGAGAAGATTCCTCAAGAGTGGATTAACCAAATCGCCCGTAAACAAGACATTATTAACTTGGCAACTCGTTTTGCGGCTGCTGTTTATAGTTAATTGGGGCGAAAGAGTCCTGAGTCCTGAGTCCTGAGTCCTGAGTAAAAAACCCCATTACCCTAGTAACCAGTCCCCAGTCCTCAGTACCTAATCCCCAGCCCCCAATCCCTAAAATCTAAACTGGAGATAAGGAATATACCTGACCATCAATTAACAGTCGTGTGATGCCTTTGGCTTGGAGATGGGTACGGGCCTTATGCAGCATTTTACTATCAGGCACTTTAATCACGCGATCGCGCTTGGTAGAAAAGCGCTTGGCTACACGGTGATTATCGAATATTGGTAGCGTTCTTTGCTGGGTTTCTGGGCTGGGAATTTGCCCCAAGTCACCAAAGTCTTTCAGCGGACGGGTAATCAATTCTGAAGATCTGTCGATGACCAAATAGCAGGTTTTGGGCAAGAGCGCTGACGACAATGGTAAAACTTGAACTGCTGCTTCACCTGGCCTGCGTCTTGTGACTAAAGGTCTTGACTCCTCAAAATCATATTCCTCATCGTCATCCTCGAAGTCATCATCGTCTAAATCGTCGTCTAAATCGTCCAAATCCTCAGACTCATCTAGCAAGTCTTCGCCTAGCATTTGGGCCAAAACGTTGGCTTCTTTCCGTTCATCGTCTAACAATGGGCTGGAAATACTGGCAGTTTCTTGCCGCTTGGGAGTGGGAAGACTGGGCATTTCCGGCAGTTTGGGACTGGGAATACTGACGATTTCCGGCGGTTTAGGGCTGGGAATACTGACGATTTCTGGTAGTTTTTTTGGTAAAATCTCTAGCTGCTCTGCTGCTGGAGGCGTTTCTGTTCCTTCTGCTGAAGAGCGTCGCCGTACCCGTCTGATAGGAGGGGCTATATCCGGGCTATCTTTGTCCTTAAACTCCTCAACTAATTGTTCTGGCTCAACCTCAGACAACTCTAAGGGGCGGTTTTGTTGGCGAGGAATCTCTATTTCTGGCTGTGGCTGACTCAACAGAGGTAACTGTTCGTAGCTTACCTGCGCTCTACCCTCAGGAGTTCTAGCAGCACGTTTTAGGGAAACGAGGTATTCATACTCGTCTTCTGGTAACGTACTTTTGAGCAGGCGGCTAATTGTCGAGTTACTAACGCCATAGTGCTCCGCCAAAGTTGAGGTGGTTTCGGCAGTTTCTCGATATAACTTAAGAATTTCTTGTTTGTCAGAATCTGTTAATTTTCTCACGGTAGACACCAAAAATCTTTTTTAAGCTCGTTTGCGTCCGCGTTCCCGCCGCGATCGGCTCAATGATGTCTCATATTCTAGAGCAGCGCCCATGCCAAATAAAACTCCACTAAAAACCCAAAACACTTCTAGTATCTCTCCACTTTGATAACTGGGACCTTGGGCGTATTTAAACCACATATCTGCAATGTATAGCGAAAACGCAGCGGCTGCAATCATTCTCCACGACTGGGCAACTCTTCCTCCCCAAAAAGCTAATAGCAAAGTAGTAGCAATAATTAAAATAGCTACATCGCTAACTATGTAAAACCAATTCAACACAGTGCCTAGCAAATCTAGAGATTTTGTCTGTTGCAGAGAAATCCACCCAGCTAACAAACTGCCAAACACGCCAATGGCTAATACAATTAGCCATTGCCATTTTTCGAGATTAATTCGCCTGTGAGCCGCTGCTAAAATCATGCCTGTACCAAGACACAGATAAGTTACTACAAAAAACACATCGCCAATCGAAACATCCGGTTCTTCTTTTAAGATTATTTCCGTATAACCGAAAAATATCCCCCCTAGGAAATAAGACAGCATACCTATGCCAATAGCGAGCCAAACGTTTCGACCACTAACAATTTGCTGACTACGCCAATTCTTCAAGCATAAGATACCGGCACCCAGGTAAGCTAACGCTTCAAAAATATTTGTACCTATTACATACCACTCAGCACGAGTTTCTATGCCATCTGCACCTGGGACTTTAGCACTAAACAATAAAAAGTATAACAGTGCTAGTACAGCCCAGCCAATGCTAAGCAAGACTATGTTTCCTGTACTGAAAATAGATTTAGAACGGTAGGAGTTTTCGTAAGAACTACTCATAGGACTTAACTATGTAAACACACTTTGGCAGGATTTTGACGTATGTGACTGTGTGGGAAGCTTTTGATCTGAAAACCAACTAGTACCGCAAGGCGGAATTCAAAATTCGTCTTGGAAAGTTTGCTCAAGTCGGGAAACCCGCCCATGCAACGCCAGTTGCTTTAAGCCGGGGAACCCGTCCAATGCACTGGCTCAACTTTCCGCAAAATTCAAAATTAATACAGCGTAAGCGTTTCGTTGATTTGCAATAGGTGGTTTATTTACGCCGTCCTGTACTAGTACAGCTTCGCAAAAATAAAACTCGTATACCCTGGGGCTACTCCTTCTACTAAAACGCTGCTACGCGTAGCTTGCTACTCTAGTAGGGGTATGGATAACTCGTAAGAGTAGAGATGCTTTGCGTCTACAAAACAGCCAGAAAGCTCAAAATATCAGCTTTTGATTTTTCTTGTGCCATGATGTACTAGTCAATTGCTCTACCAAATAATGCACAATCAGATGCCAAGAGCAACTATCCGTGGCAGCAGTTTTTTCCCACTTTGTTAATGCTATTGCCACAGTTTACTCATTGGAGATTGATTTAGCCAACTGATAAACAGCGATCGCTCTCCTTCGGGCATATCTTGTATCCGATCAACTACTGGATGGGCGAAGTTAGCATTACCAAAATAGGTTTTCCCTAACTTATGAAGTTCTTGTAACAGCATAATTACATGATTTTCTTGCCAAGAAGGTAGGCTGGTTGCTTCGAGTGGGTCTTCATTGAGCAAGTATTTTACGGCTTCTGGTGAAGATGCTTGCGGCAATTGCTTCTGCCGCAATGCTTCCGTAATATCTTTTTCAAATAAAGCCGCTTGTTTAGCTCCTAAAAAATCTTCTATTTCTAGATATACAGATTGCAGCAGCAAAATACTAGCTTGGATAAACACTCCTATCTTGCTATGGCCACCTGTGTCAGCACCAAGCTGCTCTAAACGGATTTTTCCCCAGATGCTATAGCGGTCTGGTTCTTCCAACAAAACACAGGCTTTACCTCGCCCGTCTGTTAATTCTCTCCACAAGGCTCTGGCTTCTTCCTCTTGGCTAGCTTTAAAAACACTAATCAAGCGAAAAGTTTGCCCCTGATAGTGGAGGACTGGCATTGGCTGATCTCGCTTAGGGTGCGGAATGCTTGATATTTCTACATCCTGCCGTTTGAGAATAAACATGGCACTAGCAAATAACTCCTCTCAGGGGCGTTCTCAATATGCGATCTATAATCCGATTTCAAAGCATCGCCAAGAGTGCGATTACCTAGCGTAACGTAGGGGTAAGCCTCGCGATCGCAAGAGGCTGCTCTACAGTAAGTCGCCCAAGGATGATTTACGCCAATACCCGAATAACCCATTGACCACACAATATATTTAACAAATAGTTCATTTACTTCGTTTTTAGTGTAGATTGACTAACTAGCGACTAGCATCTTAGCCTTGCTACTAGGAAATCTGCAATTTTCAATTGCTTATTGCTAGCGGAAACGATATAATTGGCATAGATGACTCCTTAAAGAGCCAGGTATTGTAGTGGGCGCGTAGCTCAGTGGATAGAGCCACGGATTTCTAATCCGTTGGTCGCAGGTTCGAACCCTGCCGCGCTCGTTTTAACTTAAAATTAGGAAAAATTGGCATTGTCAACAAAGCCTACTTCTTCCAAGGTGGCTTTGTGCCCATCTCGGTTAATGCTGAGAACAATAGATATACGACAAGCAGACCAGCAGCAATTAAAAATAGAACAATGTCGTTATTCATTTTCTGTAAACGAGCATTTCTTAGTAACTCTACCAATTTTTGGGATCGGCAATCCAAGCAGTGTGAGTTTGTAATGAGGCAAAAGAGCGATCGCTCATACTTAATAAAGTAATTGTTTATATGACTTTTTGTAACGCTTTTTCCGACTTCCCCCCGGTGAGTGGGCTACTGTGTCAAAATATTGAGTGAGAGTTAATTCGGCGACCGACGTTTGTTTTTATTATTTACAGGCTTTTTCCTTTTGGTATTCACAAACTTTTCTCCGAAATCTAAATCTCTACACCGTTATGATTTTGGAGACAACTTATGTCAGTTTATGTAGGCAATCTTTCCTACGAAGTTACAGAAGAGAGCTTGAATGCTGTATTTGCAGAATATGGTACTGTAAAGCGTGTTCAGCTACCTACTGACCGTGAAACAGGCCGTTTACGCGGCTTTGGTTTTGTGGAAATGGGTTCAGAAGCTGAAGAAGCAGCTGCCATCGAAGCTCTTGATGGTGCTGAGTGGATGGGACGTGACTTGAAAGTCAATAAAGCTAAACCTAAGGAAGATAGAGGTTCCTTTGGTGGTGGTGGTGGTAACCGTGGTGGCTACGGTGGTGGTTCTCGGAATCGCTACTAACCTACTGTGGTGACATAACAAGATATGGGCTGTTTGTTGTTCAATTAGCCCTTTAAATTATGACAGAGGCTCAAGCATTATGCTTGAGCCTTTTTGCTGCGAGCAAAAACGCGCACAGGCTAGTACCTCTGCCTTGGAAGTCAAAAGTCAAAAAGTTTGTATATCAAGGCTTTTGCCTGATTGAAATGGTTGCTTCTCCTGTCACAGACGCTGCGTGTAGCTTGCTTAAGAGTAGGGGTACAAGTCGGGGATGCCTCCTTTAAACTGAAGTTACCCGTCCAACAGACTAATGAACAAAGCTAACCTCCGTAAACTTATATCAATTCAACATCAAGCTAATATTACCTCAGTGCGGACAACTCCAGCACGTTCATGACGGGCTAAAAGTTGAACTTTGCTGCCAAGAGGCCCACGTACAAACCATTCTATTTTTGCTCGGTCTTGGGTAGGGTCACTCTGTCTTCTAGTAGGATATGAAGATTGATAGGCGCGTCCCTCTAATTGTCCTAACTCTTGACGAAGTTTTCCTGTTTCTAAAGTTACGCCATCAGGTAATTCAATTTCACAGATACAGCCTTTGACCAGCTTTTTATCTAGAGCTTTTTGGGTAACGTAGGTAGGTAGCCAGCCTGTATTATGCACTACTAACTGTAGCAGATATATCTCGTTACCTAAGTTATGCACACCAGTTTGATAAATCTCCAACCGGGGAGAGATTAACAGATGCCACACTAACCAATCGGGAAAGTGGGCTATCTCCTGCTCTAAGAACTCTGGGGGTGGATTAATCCAAGCATACATGGTATTCCAACCACCTAATTCTACTTGACCAAGTTGGGGATGCTCAAAGGCATACCAGTCGATGTATCCCTTACCTGAGAGTTGTTCGTCGTTCCAGCGCAACAACTTCAGTTCATCTTCTAAGGGGTGTTCTCGATGCCATTCGACGTGTTTATAGTCTTTAATTCCGGCTTGGTTTTGCGGACTCCAGACTTCTACAGTCCAAGCAAATACTCCCCGTTCATCATAAGCCCAGTCGTCGAAAGTCCCTGAGACAAAATCTTTGGGGTCATAGCGGAAGTCATGAAAAGCAGAAATTGCTGGGTATGCAGTAAATTCTGTACCTTTTTTACCGATGTATTGATAAGTGCGGAGGTCGTTAACAGGGAACTCTTCATCACTGTAGTAGCTAAAAGGACGGATGAGTACACCGCCAAAAGTGTGAAAAGCTACAGCCCCTGTGATGTTAGGATGAATAGTAATAAATTGGACAAGCGATCGCACTTCAGCTTCCGATGTTGGATATGGGCCTGCCCCTGGCTGCTGAAATTCTTGCCGCCACATAGCCGGAAAATTGCGGTTTAAGTCTAACCCCTGTTGCGGAGGCTGGAGATTAATCTGGACTCCATCGTAATTTTCTATACTTCCTTCGGGTAGCAGTCGGTAATATTGACCGCCTATTTCTGTTGCTTCCCGACGCACCAATAAACGCGGTTCTGTGGGACAGATTTTCCAAGCACCATTGGTATCGGGGATACGCATGAGTAAAATTCGACCATCGCCATCGATGTCTTCCATGATTAAGCCATCGTTGCTTTCCCTACCTTCAGGATAGGGACGGGTAGCAGAACGAATAAATTTTGGTTTGTCAGCCAAAGCCCACTCCGCACCATCAGGGTTAACACGTGGGCAAATGTAGAAGCTGCGAGTATCTAAACAACGAGTAATATCTGGGTGAGTACCATAGGCTGTAACTAATGTTTGCAGCAGATACAGGCAGACAATCGACGGTGCTAATTCCGTAGCGTGGATATTGCCATCTACCCAGAGAGCAGGTTTTTCTTGAGCTGATCCAGTGGCAAAATTTGTAACAGTGAGAAGCCAAATGTCACGCCCTTCATAACTCTTACCAATGCTTTCTATGCGTACCAGGTGAGGAAATTCCTCAGCATAACTATGCAAGATGCTTGTCAGGTCTTCGTAACGGTAGTATTTATTAAACCGAACATCTGGCATAGTAACCCTCTCATGCGCCAGGTGAACATCCTCTACAATACCATTGGCTTAGATTTGAATTTTGAATTGATATTATGGTTTATCCCCAACGCATTGAACCCTTACCTGGACAAGAATCAGTTTGGGATTATCCCCGTCCCCCACGCCTGGAGGATACAAGCAAACATATTCAGATTATTTTCAATGACGTAACAATTGTCGATACCAACTCTGCCAAGCGTGTGTTAGAAACTAGCCACCCACCGGTATACTATATCCCTCCTGCGGATATCAAAATGGAATACCTGTTGCTGACACCACAATCTAGCTTTTGTGAATGGAAAGGACGTGCAGGTTATTACACTCTTCGTGTTGGTGATAAAGAAGTCCAAAATGCTGGCTGGTTCTACCCTAATCCCACACCAGCTTTTGCATCTCTCAAAGATTATGTAGCTTTTTATGCTCATATCATGGATGTTTGCTACGTCGATGCAGAAAAAGTGCAACCGCAACCTGGTAACTTTTACGGTGGTTGGATCACAAGTGATATTGTTGGGCCTTTTAAAGGTATTCCTGGTAGTTGGGGATGGTAAATAATAGATGTCCTAATACAGTTCGGTTAAAAAGGAAAGGGAAAATGGGAAAGGGTGAATTTAAACCTTTCTCCTTTTCACCTTAACCTTTTCCCAAGCTACAAGGGAGATGAAAGCGTTTATTCTTGTCGCTTGGTTCGATATGGCTTGATGAGCATACTAACTCCTATTGCCCAGGCGATTGAAGCTGTCCAGCCTGCTAGAATATCGCTGGGATAGTGAACTCCTAAGTATAGGCGTGTCCAGGCAATTGCTAACACAAATATACCGCCAGCAATCAGAACTAGCATACCCCAGCGGCTACCCCAAGTCAGAATCACTAAAGCTGCCACCAGAGTCATACTTGACATAGCATGACCGCTAGGAAATCCGTAGTCAAACTCTGGGGCTGGTGATTCCCACAGGTGGGGACGTACTCGATGCAACAGTACTTTTGCTGTGCGATTAATAATGATGCTTCCTAGCAGGGTGGTGAGAAAGTAAGCAAGTTTACGCCATCGTCGTCGGATAAACAAAGCCAATGCGATCGCACTAGCAACTGGAAACACACCCCAGAATACCCCCAATTTGGTCAGTGTTGACGCAAAAATATCTAGTTGAGGTTGGGCTGTTGAGTGAATTGCTAACAGGATAGGTACATCCCACGCAAAGCCGCCTTCGTTCTCCCAAACTTCTTCCGCTAACTCCCCAAAGATTTGTAGGGGTAAAAATACTCCGATTAACAAGAATAACAGCGATGCACGACGGAGAAGAATTAAATGCCACAAAAAGGCAATAAAAGACTGGAAATATCTCCAAAAAGCAGTGTTAAACATTGATTTTGCGATATTAACCTGAAAGTTGGGTTAGTATTCTGGAGGCTAAAAGCAATTGAAAACTAAGCTCTAACTCTGATAATATAAGCTTTCTAGACTCTAAGCTGGTTTTGAGTAGCGATCGCTGTTTCTGTATCTACTACCTATGACCCTCATAAATCAGTCAAATACATATAATATTCCGGAAAAAAACACAACTAAGAGACAGTTTCGTATAATTGCTTATTAGTCTTAATCAATATTTCCTCATGAAAGTAGAAGTGGTACCGCATGATCCAACATGGCGTGTCAAGTTTGAGGATGAAGCCAAGCTGGTTGCGCTAGCACTTGGTGAGAATGTAGTTGCGATTCACCATATTGGTAGCACCTCAATTCCCAATATCTACGCTAAACCGATCATTGATATGTTGGTTCAGGTTAAAGACATAGCCAAGTTAGATGAGCAAAATTCAGCGATGACTGCATTAGGTTATGAAGTCATGGGTGAGTTTGGTGTACCTGGTCGTCGTTTCTTTCGTAAGGATGATGAAACAGGTACAAGGACACATCACATTCACATCTTCGAGTTTAACTTTTCTGAACTACAGCGACACCTGGCGTTTCGAGATTACATGATTGCACATCCTGATGATGCTCTCAAATACAGTGACTTGAAGCGTCAATTAGCCAAGCAGTTCCCAGAAAATCTCCAAGGATATGTGGATGGAAAAGATGGATTTATCAAGGATATGGAAAAAAGAGCAATAGAATGGAAGCGATCGCCTCAAACTTAGGTAACTCTTAACAGGGTTTGGTGAAGAGGTTTTTTATTAGTGCTTGCGCCTAAAAGCGCTACTGTGAAGCTTTTGGTTCAAATATTAAGTAGGTTCCTCCTAAACCTTCTACAAGTGTGCGCGTATTAGCAACCATCATATTTTGATAGGTTTCTCCATCACTTCCTGGCTTTCCCAGTCCATCAGCATAAAGTCCTCTTTCAGAAACTCTGACTGTGGCTTCTCTAGCTACAGACTGAATAACATTAGAATTGATATCTGTCTCTGCAAAAATTGTTGGCACTTTAGCCCGCTCAATATTTTTAGCTAAATTTTTCACTTGTGTGCTTGTTGGCCTGTCATTGGTGCTAATACCTTCTAAAGTACCTGCTAATGAAAGACCGTAAGCGTTGGTGTAATAACCTAGTGCATTATGGGTTGTTACTACTGTGCGTTTATTGTTAGGAATACTAGAAATTCTGGACTTTATCCAGCGGTCTAGTTGAGTGAGTTCGTTAGTAAGTTTTCTTTGATTACTACTATAAGTTCTAGCATTACTGGGTTCTACTTTTCCTAATTTACTGCTAATTACTTCAACCATTCTGATTGTATACTTCGCATTGTGCCAAATATGAGGATCGGTGACGATGTTACTATCTTCCCGAAACTTCTGTGGCTTTGGGACAGCAAGTGGCGCAACAGCAATTTTAGGTGCATTGCTCTTAATCGCTTTAATTTGTTTGATCAGCCTTGGTTCCAAATTATAGCCGTTATAAAGAATCAGATCAGCCTGTTCTAGAGCTTGACGATCTTCCGGCTTTGGCTGGTAAACGTGAGGATCTGTACCTGGGGGAATCAAGCAGGTAAGGTTAATTGTAGTCTTGGCAATCTGCCTAGTAAGGTCACATAAAATACTTGTGGTTGCAACTACTCGTGGAAGATTTGTGTTGACTCTAGTAGTGGTTTGAGTCAAAGAAGTACTTGTTGCTTGGTTTCCACAGCCAACAAATCCAATTGTCACAGCGATGAGCGTAGCACGGATATATCTATTTTTTCGTATACTTTTTAACATATATTACTCCAGCGTTTTATATATAAAAGATAATTATTATGATTAGTTAATCAAAAAAATGTTCAAATTTCACGACTTGCAGGTATTGAGGCGTTCGCCCCATTTTTTCAGACTAAACTCAATTTAAGTGACAGTGTAAACTAATCTAAATACTTCATAAAGAACCTATATTAACCCACAGCAAAATCTGTAAACTGTCTTTTATAAGGCGAGTGAAATCCTAAAACAATATCTTGTTTATCAACGCCTAAAGCCACTAATTCATCAGCAACATTAGCTTCTGTTCCATTATGCTGAATCCAAATTTTTTCGTTCTTAATATCTAAATGTAATACACAACCATATACACGTCGCTTGTTTTTCCAGCCCACATATACTAACTGATAATGGTCGTGTTCAGTATCAAATATAGTCTGTGCTTCCACTTGACTATCAGATTTTTCATGCTGACTATATGCTATTAATAACTGCTTAATATAATTTCTATATTCCTCTAATTTATCCATCTGGCAACTACCTGATTTTCTATGTCATAAATGAGCAATCGTAATTGATTCTGTTGAATTATCATCTGAGGAAATGGCAGCTTAAAAAAAGTTTCATAGGTATCTGAAGGGACTGCTAAATATAAAATACGTTCTGGTTGTTCTTGGGAAAGTCCAAACCGATAGTTAATAAACTGCCCAAGTGCAGTATGAAATTCTGCAATGGTTGATTGCCCAAGAAAACTTTTAACCTCTACAGCTATTTTTTGCCCTTCTCTTTCAGCCGCAATAATCTTTTCTGCTCCTAAATCAATATATAATTCAACCAAACCCCACTCTATACGTAACGGATCATCTGTAATAGTCCAGCCATCTTTTTGTAATGCTAGTTTTACAACATCGTGAAATTTATCTTTTGCGGACATAACATAACATATCTGTTTGCTGTTTTGGAGCATTCTATCGACATATTATCCACTTTCTCAAACTGTAAATTCTCCAGTTTAAACAAGATATTGGGGTAGCAAAGGCAATACTAACTCTAAAGCGATTAACCCTGGTAGTGCTTCAGCAAATATCTTGGACTTTATTCATGCTCATCACGAATAATTGTCAATCCTAAAGATTTGTAAGCAGCTAGCATTTGATTAGGTACTGTCGGTGCAGTTACAAGGTAAGTCAGTGCATGAATCGACTCCACTACATAAGGGGCGGCTGTGTCTAATTTTTCTGCTGTGACTAATCCCACTACCTCAGCCGAACCAGCAATCATGGCTCGTTTCACATGGGCTTCATCCAAATTCGGGACACTAATTCCTACTTCCGGATGCAAACTGCACACTCCTAACAGGCACAAATCTGCACGAATCATCCGTAATGACTCAATGGTGACAGTCCCCACGTTCACTAAGGCTTTTTTGTAGAGCTTACCACCCAACATTACAACTTCTATATGAGGATGTTCTGCTAAGGCGATCGCAATTGGCGGACTATTTGTGACGACTGTAGCGTGTAAATCTTGGGATAAATAGCGGGTTACTTGCAGCGTTGTTGTCCCCCCATCTAAAATTACCACCTGTCCGGGACAAACTAATTTGGCAGCTGCACGGGCGATCACTTCTTTTTCTTTGGGCGCTTGTTTTTGGCGATCGGCGTAACTGGCGGTGGCTGGAGAAGTTAGCAGTGCGCCGCCATGTACACGCTGTAATAGTCCAGCTGCCGCTAATTCCCGCAAGTCCCGACGAATCGTATCTTCCGAAACCTTGAGCACAGCACTCAGTTCCGTTGATAGCACCTTTTTATCACGACGCAGAATTTCTAAGATGAATTGTCGGCGTTCAGCAGTTAGCATAATTATTTTTCTGGAAGTTGCGTTTTTTATCTTGAAACTGCACGTTTGTGAGTTTATACTTATGACATCGGGTTTTAATTTCCTAGACAACAAGAACTAGATAGAACTTCCAAGCTCTTTCCTTGTAGGAAAAGGGTTTGGAGATATCTCTATGTAGTCTATTCATTTAAAAATAGCGGGAATGTGCAGGTTTTTGTACATTTAACCGTAACTTAAATTGCATTCAAGCATATTCATGCACAGTTGAATGTATTGATTTCGGCAATTAAGCGTATACCAACTCTAGCCACAAGGTTCAATAATGGTTCCTAGAGGGCTACTTTTGCTTGGGAAAGAGTTGGATATTGATTTTTCGGTATTTGCTCATGCGGTTGGTCTGTTCAAATTAGTCCCTATTCGAGAAATAAGCCATGACTATTGCTAAGACCCAATTTCCAATTGATATCGGTGCTTACAAATATTTGGCACTCAATCCCGCGAATGCTACCCTGACGGCGGAACAGCGAGATACTCTAAAAGCGAACATTCAACTTTGTCGAGATGCGATCGTTTTTTTTACAGCTACAGGCGCGGCTAGAGGAGTTGGTGGTCACACTGGTGGGCCTTACGATACAGTACCAGAGGTGATGATCCTTGATGCCTTCTTCCGGGGCGCATCTGAGCAATTTGTCCCGATTTTCTTTGATGAAGCCGGACATCGCGTCGCCACCCAGTACTTAATGGCAACGCTGCACGGTGATTTACCAGCAGAGCAACTCTTAAGCTATCGAGCAGCAAATTCCCATTTACCGGGACACCCAGAATTAGGTCTGACTCCAGGCGTAAAATTTAGTTCTGGAAGACTGGGACACGTTTGGCCTTATGTCAATGGTGTCGCAATAGCGAATCCTGGTAAAGTGGTTTTCTGCCTCGGTTCTGATGGTTCTCAGCAGGAAGGTAACGATGCGGAAGCGGCTCGTTTAGCTATTGCCCAACATCTCAATGTCAAGCTAATTATTGATGATAATGATGTCACGATCGCGGGACATCCTTCTAAATATTTACCTGGTTTCACCGTCGCCAAAACCTTAGAAGGTCATGGATTAAAGATACTTCAGGGAGATGGGGAAGATTTAGACGACTTATACAGCCGCCTTTGTGCAGCCGCGACTACACCCGGTGCGATCGCAGTTATTAACAAACGCCCCATGTGTCCCGGTATTGAAGGCTTAGAAGGTTCCACCCACGGACATGATGTAATTTCCGTCGATTTAGCAGTAAAATATCTCGAATCTCGCGGACAAACTGCGGCTGTAGAATACCTCAAGAGCATTGAGAAACCTAAGCAAACCTATACATTTCTCGGTTCCAGCGACAAATGGGGTGCTAACCGCAACGTCTTTGGGGAAGCTGTGGTGGGTGTCCTCAGCCGCATGAGTGAAGCAGAACGCAAAGAAAAAGTTTTAGTAATTGATAGCGACTTAGAAGGCTCCTGCGGACTGAAGAAAATTCATGATACCTACCCCGAAATTTTTATCGCCTCTGGCATCATGGAACGGGGTAACTTCTCGGCGGCGGCTGGATTTGGTATGCAGAAAGGCAAGCAAGGGATTTTCGCCACCTTCAGCGCCTTTTTGGAAATGTGTATTTCCGAAATCACAATGGCGCGGCTGAACTATTCCAATGTTCTGTGTCACTTCTCCCATGCAGGCATTGATGACATGGCGGATAACACCTGCCACTTCGGTTTAAACAATATGTTTGCCGATAATGGCTTGGATGACGGCTATGATACAAAACTGTACTTCCCCGCAGATGTCAATCAAATGACAGCCTGTGTAGAAACTGTGTTTTCTGAGCCGGGACTGCGGTTTATTTTCTCCACCCGTTCCAAAGTACCCAACATCTTGGATAGTAACGGCAAAGAGTTGTTTGGCAGTGGTTACAAATTTGTCCCTGGGAAAGATGAGGTGATCCGCGAAGGAACACAAGGCTATATTGTGAGTTATGGTGATGCTTTATACCGTTCAGTTGATGCTGTAGAGCGTCTGAAGCAGGAAGGGTTAGATGTGGGTTTGATTAACAAGCCGACTTTAAATGTAGTTGATGAAGAAGCGATCGCTAAAATTGGCAAAGCACCCTTTGTTTTAGTAGTAGAAGCCTTCAACCGTCGGACTGGCTTAGGTAGTCGTTTCGGTTCCTGGTTATTAGAGCGCGGCTTGACTCCTAAATATGCTCACCTTGGGACTTATAAAGAAGGTTGCGGCGGTTTGTGGGAACAGTACCCACATCAGGGTATTGATCCAGTGAGCATTATCAACAAGGTGAAGGAATTAATCATACGGTTCAGATAAGCCCAAAACCCTAATGTAGAGACGCGATTTATCGCGTCTGCAATTATCGCGTCTGCAATTATCGCGTCTGCAATTTATCGCGTCTTCAAAGACCGATTATTTACACCAATAACCCTTAACTGAACTAAGCCAGGTCGGCGTTTCAAGACAAGTTGAAACGCCGCTTTCATGTTTGTTTCTGGCTTCCACCCGCGTTCAGGATTCCCGCTCTTTTGCGTAGCCTCGACCTCTAATCACCCAATGATCGAATTTACGCCTAGAAACCCTCGAAGACCTTTTCGCCCAGACTAGGCGAGGTCAAAGCGGTCAAGGTTCATCACCTTGTCCCACGCCGCCACAAAGTCATGCACAAATTTTTGCTGCGAGTCCCCACATCCGTAGACTTCCGCAAGGGCTCGTAGCTGAGAGTTTGAACCGAAAATGAGGTCAACACGGGTGCCAGTCCACTTGAGTTCGCCCGTTTTGCGATCGCTCCCCTCGAACACATATTCATCCTCCGAGACCGCCTTCCACGTCGTGCTCAGGTCGAGCAGGTTCACGAAGAAGTCATTGGTTAGCGTCTCTGGCCGCTTGGTGAAGACGCCATGTTTGGACGCTCCAAAGTTCGCACCCAGGACGCGCAAGCCACCCACAAGAGCCGTCAGATCAGGGGCTGACAGGCTCAGCAATTGCGCCCGGTCAACCAGCAACTCCTCGAGCGATTCGCTGTGTTTGCCGCTGGTGTAGTTGCGGAACCCGTCTGCAGTTGGCTCGAGCACGGCAAAGGACTCGACATCCGTTTTCTCTTGCGATGCATCAGTACGTCCCGGTTTGAAGGGAACTGTCACGTCGTGATCGGCATTTTTCGCAGCTTGCTCAATACCCGCGCATCCGCCCAGAACGATCAAGTCAGCAAGCGAAACCTGCTTCCCGGCAGACTGCGAGCTGTTGAACTCCTGTTGGATTGCCTCCAGGGTTTGCAGCACTGTTGCCAGTTGAGTCGGCTGGTTGACTTCCCAATCTTTCTGCGGCGCAAGACGAATGCGTGCCCCGTTCGCTCCACCGCGCATATCAGAGCAGCGGAACGTTGATGCCGATGCCCAAGCGGTCGAAACGAGTTGGGAGACAGACAGTCCCGAAGCGAGGATTTTGCTCTTAAGGGCGGCGATGTCCTGCTCATCAATCAATTCATGGTTGACTGCGGGGATGGGATCTTGCCACAAGAACTCTTGGGCTGGAACCTCTGCGCCGAGATAGCGTGAGCGAGGACCCATGTCGCGATGCGTTAGCTTGAACCACGCCTTGGCGAACGCGTCGGCGAACTGATCCGGGTTCTGATGGAAGTGCCGCGAAATCGGCTCGTAGATGGGGTCCATCTTCATCGCCATGTCCGCCGTGGTCATCATGGGAGCATGCCGTTTTGACGGATCGTGCGCGTCGGGCACCGTACCCGCACCAGCACCATTTTTAGGTGCCCATTGATTTGCACCCGCAGGACTTTTCACAAGCTCCCAGTCATATTTGAACAGGGTTTCGAGATAGCTGTTGTCCCATTGCGTCGGAGTGGGGGTCCATGCGCCTTCGATACCGCTGGTGATCGCATCGACTCCGATACCCGTGTTGAAGGTGCTCTTCCAGCCGAGGCCCTGCTCCACGATGCTAGCCCCCCCAGGCTCATGACCTACGTGCGATGACTCGCCCGCACCATGACATTTGCCAAAGGTATGTCCACCGGCAACGAGCGCGACTGTTTCTTCATCGTTCATCGCCATCCGACCAAAGGTCTCGCGAATGTCGCGCCCTGAGCCAACCGGATTAGGCTCGCCGTTTGGACCTTCCGGGTTCACGTAGATCAGACCCATCTGAACGGCGGCGAGGGGATTCAGTAGCACCCGATCGCCACTGTAACGCTCATCGCCGAGCCAGGCTTTCTCAGAGCCCCAGTAGATGTCTTCCTCTGGCTGCCAAACGTCCACGCGCCCGCCAGCAAACCCGAGCGTCTTGAAGCCCATCGACTCGAGCGCGCAGTTGCCTGCGAAGATCATGAGGTCGGCCCACGAGATTTTCTTGCCGTATTTCTGCTTGACTGGCCAAAGCAACATGCGCGCCTTGTCGAGGTTGGCATTGTCGGGCCAACTGTTGAGGGGCTCAAACCGCTGGCTACCCGATCCCGCGCCGCCGCGACCGTCGCCAATACGATACGTGCCTGCGCTATGCCACGCCATCCGGATGAAGAGCGGCCCATAATGACCGTAGTCAGCTGGCCACCAGTCCTGAGAGGTGGTCATCAGGTCGAAGATATCTTGCCTCAGGGCATTTAAGTCGAGACTCTTGAACTCAAGAGCGTAGTTGAACGCCTCACCCATAGGATTGGACTGGGGTGAGTGCTGGTGGAGGAGGCTCAGATTCAAAAAATGCGGCCACCACTCTCGGTTCGTCGGCACATGACGAGCCGTAAGTTTCTGACCTCCGCCCTTAAACGGGCATCCACTTTCGCTGCTCATAGTATCTCCTGTCAAATGTTGTGGTGTGGATTTTTTGATGTACTGCGGGTATAGCAAACAAATAACACATTGGCAGTTATTGGGATCATTGATGAGAAATATAATCGATGAGAAATATAATCAACGTTATGATTTGAAACAATCGGTTACACTCTCCTAGGAGAAAATCAAAATATCGCATTTCACAGAAGGGTTTGGCTTTTTGGGTTTCAATATTCAGACACTACAAAGACCAAACCACTAAAAAAGACGCAACCAGTTCCTTGACTACAAATTGGCGTAAAAGTAGAGAACGGATACCTGAGCGAGTGCGTTACGCTGACGCACCCTACTGGACTGAACCAGATTAATTCATTGAAAGCGACGGGAAACTCCAACCCAAGAGTGGGTGGAGAGGGATAGTCGCCCCGTCGCTTGGGGCATTGGGCATTGGGCATTGGAAACTTTTTCCCCATGCCCCATTCCCTTGTGGGTGGAGCTTTTCATCGGTCGCCAATTGCCAGAAGGAATTTCGCTCGCAATGACAGTAGTTAATTTTGCGTGGTTACTTACGCGCAGCGTCCCGTAGGGAAGGAAAGGCTACACTTAACACAATTGTAATTAATTTTCCGTGGTTAGCAACAAGACTATTAAATATTGTATCTTGAGCAAAACTAATGTTAGCCTTAGCCTAAAAATAAGCTGCCAATTCAACTGAAATTATGACCATACAAATCAGCATCGCACTACCAAATGATGTATTTTCAGCACTTCGCAGTAACCCAGAAACCTTTGTTCAAGAGATGCGTTTATCCTTCTTGTGTCACTTTCCGGGAGGGCGATCGTTAGAAGCCTTATGAGGCAATCAATACAAGCTATACTATTAGAAAAAAACTAGAACCGCAAAGTTTGCTAGAGAGGGCCAGATATTCAAGTAAACT
>JAVRCF010000049.1:0-18653 GCA_034530935.1 Aulosira sp. DedQUE10
TTTGATGCAAAATCAAGTCCTGATAAGGCTTTTACGTTAAGTTGACACCAATGACAACATGTTGTGCCCCTACGATTATTTGTACCTAACTAAGATTAATTCTCTATAAACTTGCACTAAATAATTCAATCTCTCTTCTGGCTCTTTTCTTTGCGTTCTTGGCGTTCTTGGCTGTTCATTTTAAAAATAAAGTGCATCTCCACAATTAAATTTAAATTTCATCTCTAGTGGTTTATCATATTAATTTTGAGATAAAAAAACCGCAAAGACACAAATTTTACGAAGGAGAAAGAAAAAATAAAAATTAAGAACAGATTCTCAATTCCTAATAGGGAGTAAATGAAATTTCAACGTGCTTAGTATCCAAATTTAGTTTTATATCTTTATTTTGTTTCAATCCCTAATAGGGAGTAAATGAAATTTCAACTGCGGAAGCTTCAAAGTCAACGTATATGCAGTTTTCAAGGTTCGGTAGCGCGGATAGTGCCATAATAACATGAGCAAGAGTGAAACAGCAAAACCAAAATGGCTGAAAGCCACTCCCTGTAAGGAGCGCGGGTGTTTTGACATCTATTATTCTTTGAAAGTCTTATATAGAAATAGTTTCAGCTATTTTTGCGGAAACTACTTTTTTAACACCTACCCATCCGCGCAATTTGCAAACAAAAGAGTATTGTCACGGGCTGTTCTGAAAGGGAAAAGCGATCGCACACCTGCTTTCAAACTATTTTATCTCAAGGCGATAACCACGATTGCCTCGACAGCTTGTTAGCATAGAGAATTGCTACACTAATGGATAGCTGATAGTCAATACCCACGCTAGGCAAATGAGTATATCGCTTAATCCATCTCATGAGCAATTTGTTTTATCTAAAATTGAAAGTGGAAAATATGCAAATGTGGACGAAGTAATTGCTGTTGCATTTCAATTATTGGAAGAACAGGAGCAGCAATATGCTCTTTGGCTAAAGGATACTCAAAAGAAAGTAGAGGTTGGTTTGGGAGAAATTGAACGAGGCGAAGTTCTCGATACAGAAGTTGTTATTAACCAACTTAAAGATAAACTGCGCCAAAAACGTGAGGCTCAAACATGAGTCGTTCTATCATATCTCAAACTGCCAGCAAGGACTTGGCTGAAATTGTCGATTACTTTGCAAATATTAATGTTGAAGCAGGGGAACGTTTTATCAATGAGTTTGAGAAAAAGTGTAAAAATATGGTAAATTTTCCGAATATGGAGCGTAATTATGAAGATGTTTCTCCCTTGTTACGAGGAATTCCTATTGATGGTCATATTATTTTGTACAAAGTAATTGATGATGAAGTTATAATTATCCGTGTTGTTAGTGGAAAGCGAGATTTAAAGTCATTATTTTCAGATTCTTAATCAAAATATAATCATATTAGTGATAATGCCTTTTGGGTTATGGGATAAACATATATAAACTTAAATATAACAGTAGAATCCCATCAGGAGAGTAAGAACTATGCAAACACCTGATACCAGCACACTTAAAAATATTTTAGACTACTTACCAGAGCGTATTAGGCAAGCAATAGAGGAATACTCCAAAGAAACCCAACTCCCCCCTGAATTGGTGATTGAGTTAGCGATCGCTCAATTTTTAGATGTAGACTCTGTAACTTTTAACGATTGTAGAATTGATTCACCAGGGGCACTTAGAGAACAGAATAAAATGCTGAAGATTCAGCTAGCAGCTAAGCAATAAACTCTTTACAGCAGTTCAAATAACTGAAAATTGGTGTATGAAGTATAGCGGTTTAGTATAAGTTTAAAATTGAAAATTATAACGAACTTGATTGCCAAAATTTCGAGTTAGATTTCAAGCGGATTCAAGATAACTATGACTCAGGATAATTCACTCAAAAATTTGTTCTTGAAATTCTTGTCACTCGTATCCAACCGAATATTTTGGCGAAGTTGCCCAGAGTTTTTAGTTTACTAATTCCACTAAAGCATCTCCTTGAAACCTTACTACGCATGAGACTGAGCAGCCACGATAAAATTCAGTTGTGAATACTGAAAGCGTGATATTGCTCTGATCGGGATCTAAAATTTGTTTGACCTTGCAGATTTGCCTTTTGTTCTTGCAGTAAGCAATGATGCGATCGCCTGCTTTAATATCCAACGCTTTAATTTTCAATTTCTATTCAACCTCATCAATAAATTGGCTTAGATAAAATCCAGCTAATGGTCATTTTTAGCTATTTCTTTCAAATAATCAGCCTTGTTTAACCCCAAGCATTCTGAGACGATATTTAATGCTATATCCAATAAATACAGACCAATAAAAAAATTCACAGCCTGTCAATACTAAAAACAAAATTTATGTCCGAATTTTATCCTCATCTTTAACTTTAACACGACATCCAGTTACTCTACAGAATATATTTCTCAAGGGTGAGTCGATGATTCTATCGGCAATCCAAAATTGATTGACTTGCTTTAGGCTGGACGATAGTCCTGAAGTTGAGACATTTATGAGTCAGCATCTTTCCGGTAATCTCACTGGTACTGAAGAAGCAGAAGTTTTTGTCTTTGCCGCTTCTTTTGCCCAGCAACGGTTATGGTTTCTCGACCAATTAGCACCAGGCAATCAATTTTATAATGTGTCAACAGCACTTTGCCTGACAGGTTCTCTCAACTTCACCGCTTTAAAGCAGACATTTAACGAAATTGTTCGCCGTCACGAAACCTTACGCACCACGTTTGTAATGGCAGAAGGGCAACTCCTACAGGTAATAGCTCCCACTTTAAACATACCTCTGCCCGTCATAGACTTAAGCAATTTATCAGTCACAGAACGCGAACAACAAGCGCGGCGACTCGCGATCGCAGAAGCTCAACGTTCTTTCAATCTGAACACCGGGCCATTGCTGCGATTGACGCTGCTACAACTAGATGCAGCAGAATATATCCTACTGCTAAATTTGCATCATATTGTTGCCGATGGTTGGTCTATTGGCGTGCTAATTAAAGAACTGGGGGCATTATATAAAGCTTTTGTTGAAGATAAGCCATTGCCATTGCCGGAACTACCCATTCAGTATGCAGATTTTGCTGAATGGCAGCAGGAATGGTTGCAAGAAGTTGGAACGAACGGATGTACACGCCTTGAAACCCAATTAGCTTACTGGCAAAAACAGTTAGATGGAGTTGCGGTGCTGAATCTTCCCACAGACAGATTAAGGCCAGCAGTTTCCACCTATCAGGGTGCAAAACAATTTCTTGAACTCCCGCACTATTTAACTCAGAAGCTAGAGCAACTTAGTCAGCAAGCAGGTGTTACATTGTACATGACTTTGCTGGCTGCGTTTGAGACTTTACTTTATCGCTACACTCAGCAAGAGGATATTGCAGTCGGTACACCTATTGCCAATCGTAACCGTAGCGAAATAGAAGGGTTAATTGGGTTTTTTGTCAATAGTTTGGTGCTACGTACTGATTTTTCAGGTAACCCGACGTTTCAAGAATTGTTGCATCGTGTGCGCGAGGTAACTTTGGCAGCCTATGCTCATCAAGAATTGCCTTTTGAAAAGCTAGTAGAGGAACTGCAACAAGAACGAGATTTGAGCCGCCATCCTTTGTTTCAGGTAGTATTTAGTCTGCAAAACACTCCCATTCAAGCGCTAGATTTACCAGGATTAAGGCTTTCGCAGTTCGAGTTCGACAGCAGAACCGCAAAGCTCGATCTAGAGTTTCACCTGTGGCAAGATTTGGAAAGCCTCAAAGGGCAAGTTATATATAGCAGCGATTTATTTGATGATATTACTATTACGCGGATGCTGGGACATTTCCAAACACTGTTAGACAGTATTGTTGCTAATCCAGAACAGCACTTAACAGACTTGCCTTTATTAACTGCAAATGAACGGCAGCAGTTATTAATTGATTGGAATAATACACAAAGAGAATACGCAGAAAACGAGTTATTTCATCAGTTATTTACAGCACAAGTAGAAAAAAGTCAGAATGCGATCGCCTGTGGTGGGGCGCAGCCCATCGCGCTAGTATTTGAACACAAACACTTAACCTATCGCGAGCTAAATACCCAAGCCAACCAACTTGCACACCACCTGCAACAATTGGGGGTAGGTGCGGATGTTTTAGTTGGTATTTGCGTAGAGCGTTCGCTAGAGATGATTGTTGCACTTTTAGGCATCCTCAAGGCTGGTGGAGCATACCTACCTTTAGATCCTACCTATCCTCAAGCGCGTCTTCAATTCATGCTAGAAGACGCGAAAGTGTCAGTTTTGGTAACTCAACAGGAATTTGTGGAGCTTTTTGGGAACGCTGGGGTATCTGTAGTTTGCTTGGATCAGGATAGAGAAGCGATCGCTTCCCAAAGCCAGGAAAACCCTACTAGCTGTGTAACATCTAGCAATTTAGCTTATGTAATTTACACCTCTGGCTCAACAGGAGAGCCTAAAGGCGTTTTAATAGAACACCGAGGACTTTCTAACTTAATAAAAGCTCAGATTGAGGTTTTTAACTTGCAACCAAGTAACCGCATTCTGCAATTCGCATCATTGAGTTTTGATGCCGCAATCTTTGAGATTGTCATGGCGCTGGCAACAGGAGCAACTCTATATTTAGCAAAGAAAGAATCCCTTTTACCTGGTCAAAAATTAATTCAATTATTGCGCGAAAATTCTATTACTCACGTTACCCTTCCGCCTGCTGTTTTGGCAGTTCTACCTACAGAATCGCTCCCCGCATTGCAAACTATCATTTGTGCAGGCGAATCTTGTTCTGGTGAAATTGTCAAACGTTGGTGGAGTTGTAATCGGAGATTTTTTAACGCTTATGGGCCTACGGAAGCAACTGTTTGGTCAACCATTGCCGAGATTACCTCTATTTATGAAAAACCGCCCATTGGTCGCCCTATTGCTAACACTCAAATTTATATATTAGCTCAGAATTTACAACCTGTACCAATCGGAATTACTGGTGAAATATATATCGGTGGCGAAGGACTAGCACGAGGCTATCTCAATTGTCCTAAATTAACTGCTGAAAAATTTATTCCTAATCCTTTTAAAAAAGTAGAAGTCAGCCGTCTGTATAAAACTGGTGATTTAGCTCGTTATCGACCAGATGGCAATATTGAATTTTTAGATCGCATCGATAATCAAGTGAAAATACGCGGTTTCCGCATTGAATTATCAGAGATTGAAGCCGTGATAAATAAGCATGAAAACGTGAAGGTATCGGTAGTAATAGCTAAAGAAAATGTATCTGGTGACAAGGACTTATTAGCTTATATTGTTCCCAAGTTAAAGCAAACAAGAACAACAACTGAAATACGGAAATTTATCAAAGAAAAATTACCGGGCTACATGGTTCCAAGAGATTTTCTACTGTTAGATTCTCTACCACTCACTCCTAATGGCAAAGTGAACCGCCAAGCACTAACAGCACTCGATATCCCAAATAGCCGTTCAATAGATAAAACCTTTATCCCTCCTCGTAACCCAACCGAAGCAAAGTTGGCTGAAATTTGGGCTGAAGTTCTTAATATTGAGCGTGTAAGTATTCGTGATAACTTTTTCGACTTGGGAGGTAATTCGTTACTGTCTGTACGCCTATTAGAACAGATATGCAAGCAATTTGAGCGTGATTTACCACTATCTACCTTATTTTTAAACCCAACAATTGAAAATTTGGCAAATTCTCTATCAATAAAAACAGATTCTTTACCTTGGTCTCCTTTAGTTAGCATTCAGCCAGATGGCTCAAATCCACCTTTTTTCTGCGTTCATCCTATCTTTGGTGTTGTTTTTCCTTATTACGAATTAGCTCATCATTTAGGTAAAAATCAACCATTCTATGGGCTGCAATCTATAGGGATTGATGGTAAAAATGCTCCGCTAACTAGTGTTGAAGATATGGCTACTCACTACATTGAAGCATTACGTCAAGTGCAGCCAAGAGGCCCTTATTTTTTAGGCGGTTGGTCTTTTGGCGGTGTGGTTGCTTTTGAAATGGCGCAACAATTGCAAAAGTCTGGCGATGAGGTGGCTTTACTGGCTATGCTTGACGCTTTAGCACCAATTCCCAGTAATATTCCTTCCTTTGGCAATGGTTTCAAGTTTCTTCTCACAACTGTAGCGCGAGATATATGGCCTTTTTTCTTTGAATATTGTTGTCTAATAGCTGCTCATAACAAGAATCAAATTAACAATTTAATTTCTCGATTTTTAAATTTTAATAAATTTAATATATGGTTTGATACCAATCTCTTATCTCACGTGCTTTTAAAAGAAGGTTCAAAAGGTAAATTAATCTCTAAAAATACTAATTTGGGGCTTATAAATGAGTTAGAAATTATCCCAATATTGCGTACTTTCTACGCTAATAGCCAAGCAGTTATCAAATATATCCCGCAAGTCTACCCTAAGCAAATTACTCTATTTAAAACAAGCATGACATCAAGTATAGCTGAGGAAGATTTGAGTAAGGGGTGGGATAAGTTGGCTGTTGAGAAAACAGAAATTCATCCTATTCCAGGTAATCACCTAACCATGTTGACAAAGCCTCATATCCAAGTTCTAGCTGCACAGCTTAGAGACTGTATTGAACAGAAAGCTTAGCTAGGGGCTAGTATTTATTCAGTAAAGCGTAGGGTGGGCACTCGTTAGTATCAGGGTTTGAACGCAAAATTTGGTAGTGCCCACCCTAAAAAATTGCTTGAAAGCTTCTTGTGGTTCTCGCCCCAAATTTTAACTTTTGCGATCGCACTACAAAATATAGACTAATGTAAAAATTGTTATGCAACCATCTATAGTGGCACTTCTCTAAATTACTGGCTTGTGGAAACCCAGAAAGTTGAAGCCTTCAATAGTCCGGCTTGCTACTTCCCCCTGATGAACGGACGCTACGAAGTCAAACCGGGAATGATGGCGTTTGGCTGCTGTTTAGGTAATGGTGAAGCTGATGGGCAAGTATTTCAAATTGATGAAAATTTTACCGATTATCGTCAGGCTAAACTTTTAGCCCGTGCCGAACGGTTGAGTAAATACTACCAGACTCATAAATATTCTACGGCTGTGGCAGGTGCGATCGCTCGTTTGATAGTTGAACGCCTCACCCAAGATCATCCACAATACTTTGGCTACCAAAAATCAACAGCCAATACCTTGATATTCCATAGCCAACTTACCAAAGAAACCCTTTATCTAGATGCAAACTGGCATTTACAGCGAGTCGAGGGTAGTTCAGTTTTCCCAGTCTACACTTCTACCCTAGATGCTCTAGCAGCGCAGGTGCAAGAAGATTTCACAGTTATCTGTCGTGGAAACGATGGTTGCAATTGGCTGAGTGCAGTTCACTTGTGCTATCCCAATCATTGGGCAGCTGAGGAAAAAATCGGTCAAGATTTTGCTGCAATACATACACATGTGGCAGGGATGGAAAAAATTAATCGCCGGGCAGATGCGATCGCTAATACAATGATTAGCTGTAAACCAATGGTGCGTTTTGCTTGGGGTTTGAGTACCGACATCCGCCTTAACCACCATCCCGAACCACCGCCTGATTTGTCAGTTAGTGAGTGGCAAGGTAGAAGCTTTGATCCCCAAAATCCCAGGCTGTACTTGCGAATTGAGCGACAAGTAATTTGGGGGTTACCGGAAGATGAAACAGCATTATTTACTATTCGTACTTATTTTAGAGATTGCAGTTTAATCAAACAAGATTCACTGTTACGGGATAAGTTGTGTGCTGCGATTGAGTCTATGTCAGCCGAATCACTTATTTATAAAGGATTAACAGATAGTAAAGCCAGTATTTTAAATTGGCTAAAAGAAGTTTGAAACATCACCAAAATAGTAAATATTTTTGGAAATTTACGTAACTCTCTAATAGTAATAATTTTTAATCTAAAATTGATATAAGGTGCAATATGCCTTCTGATGAAGTCTTTGTCTTTCCCGCATCTTTTGCTCAACAAAGGCTGTGGTTTCTTGACCAGTTGAATCCCGGTAATACTATTTACAATATTCCCACGGCAATTCGTTTAACAGGTTCGCTGAACTTAGTAGCTTTAGAGCAGACATTTAACGAAATCGTGCGTCGCCACGAAGTTTTACGTACTACGCTTACAGTGTTGGATGGGCAACCTTTGCAAGTTATATCACCCAGCTTAACAATACCTCTGAATGTATTAGAACTACAGCACTTGCCAATCGATAAACGCGAGGCTGAAGCAAAACGCATTATTAGCAAAGAAATAGAAAATCCTTTTGATTTGTCTTCTGGCCCGTTGCTGCGAGTAATGTTACTTGTGCTTTCCCAAACAGAACATATTCTATTGCTGAATATGCACCATATTATCTGTGATGATTGGTCTATTGGAGTGCTAATTCGGGAACTGAGCGTTATTTACACTGCTTTTGCTCAAAACCAGCTTGCGCCTTTGTTAGAATTACCTCTTCAGTACGCTGACTTTGCCCATTGGCAACGTGAATGGTTACAAGGAGAAGTTTTAGAAACTCAATTAGCTTATTGGCGACAGCAATTAAATGGTATTTCGATGCTAGATTTGCCTACAGATAAAAAACGGACAAATATACAAAGCTATCAAGGCGCAATAGAATTTTTAGAGTTACCACCACAGCTAACCAATGCACTCGAAGCGCTATCCCAGCGAGAAGGTATCACTTTATTTATGACTCTGCTGGCAGGATTTCAAACCTTAATTTATCGTTATTCTCATCAAGAAGATATTACAGTAGGTTCACCAATTGCTAATCGTAATCGCAGTGAAGTTGAAGGATTGATTGGTTTTTTTGTTAATAGTTTGGTGCTACGTACCAACCTCAGCGGAAACCCAACTTTTAAAGAACTGTTAGGCAGAGTACGGGATGTCACACTCGGAGCCTACAGCCACCAAGATTTACCTTTTGAAAAGTTAGTGGAGGAACTGCATCCAGAGCGAAACTTGAGCCACCATCCCCTATTTCAAGTGGTGTTTGGTTTTCAGAATGCCCCAATGTCAGCCCTAGAACTGCCTGAATTAGTGCCTAGTTTTATAAATATTGACTTACAGAAAACCCGCTTTGATTTAGAGTTGCACTTGTGGAAGTGTTCTGAAGATTTTAGAAGCCTGTGGGGAGGAAAATGGCAGCTTTCTGAAGGTATTAGAGGTGTAATGGCTTACAACACAGATTTATTTGAGAAAGCTACTATTACCCGGATGCTAGAGCATTTTAAAGTATTGTTATCAAGCATTGTGAAAAATCCAGACCAACGTATTGCAGCTTTTCCAATATTGAGCGAGCAGGAGCAACATCAGATATTAGTAAAATGGAATAATACCCAGACAAATTATCCCCAATATAATTGTATTCATCAATTATTTCAAGAGCAGGTAGAGCAGCATACTGATTCTATAGCTATAAGCTTTGGAAATGAGCAACTCACTTATCGAGAGTTAAATAATCGCAGTAATCAACTAGCTCAATATTTACAAAAACTGGGTGTTAAATCGGAAGTTTTAGTAGGTATTTGTGTAGAGCAATCAATAAAATTTATTGTATGTTTGCTGGGGATTCTCAAAGCAGGTGGAGTGTATGTGCCATTAGACCCTAGCTATCCTCAAGAGCGTCTAAATTTCATGTTAGAAGATGCACGGGTTTCGGTGTTAATCACGCAAGAAAAGTTGACTAAGCATTTTGAGGAATTCTCGAATTCAATTATTTTTATAGATAATGATTGGAAACTTATTGCCCAAGAAAGCGAAGAAAATATTATAAGTAACGTAAGCAGCAATAATTTAGCTTATGTAATTTACACTTCGGGTTCTACAGGCAAGCCTAAGGGAGTAGCTGTAACTCACAAAGCTGTAAATCGATTGGTATGCAATACAAACTATATTAATTTAGAACCTGCTGATAAAGTTGCTCAAGCCTCAAATATTTCTTTTGATGCAGCGACATTCGAGATTTGGGGAGCGCTACTTAACGGCGCTGAACTTGTTGGTATTAAAAAAGATGTCATCCTTTCGCCGCAAGAATTGACATTACAGCTAAAACTAAAAGGCATCAGTGTTCTGTTTTTAACTACTGCTTTATTTCAACAAATTATTAGAGATGTCCCCCAGGCTTTTGCAACTTTGCGTTATTTACTCTTTGGTGGCGAAACTATTGATATTAGATGGATAAAAAAAATTCTCAAACATGGGGCACCAGAACACTTACTTCATGTTTATGGCCCTACAGAAAATACTACATTTTCTTCTTATTACCTGGTGCAAGAATTACCAGAATCAGCTAGATCTATTCCCATCGGTCGCCCGATTACAAATACGCAGATTTATCTACTAGATGTTAATTTACAATCTGTTCCCGTTGGCGTTGCTGGCGAGTTGTACATTGGGGGTGATGGACTGGCGCGAGAATATCTCAACCGACCTGAGTTAACTGCTGAATTCTTTATTACAGTTCCCGAAACAGGGTTTATTCCAGAAGCAAGACTTTACAAAACTGGTGATTTAGCCCGCTATTTAATAGATGGCAATATTGAATTTTTAGGTCGCATTGATCGCCAAGTCAAGATTCGCGGTTTCCGCATCGAATTGGGCGAAATAGAAACAGTACTAAGTCAACATCCAGCAGTGCAGCAAACTGTAGTAATTGCGGCTGAAGATATACCTGGGGATAAGGAATTGGTGGCTTATATTGTTCCTCATCAAGGACAGATTTCAACAAGCATGGATTTACGCCAATTCTTGAAAGCAAAGTTACCAGAATATATGGTGCCAACAGCATACGTGTTACTGGAATCTCTACCATTATCACCCAATGGCAAAGTGGATCGCCGTGCTTTACCTGCACCAAATACACTCACTTTTAATCAACAAGATTATGTAGCACCTAGAACGCAGATTGAAGATTTGCTTGTGGAAATTTGGGCTAAGGTTTTAGGAAAAGAGCAAGTAGGTATCCACGATAATTTCTTTGAATTGGGTGGTCATTCTCTACTAGCGACTCAGTTAGTTTCGCGAATCCGGGATACTTTAAAAATAGATGTACCTGTACGCAATTTATTTGAAGCACCAACTGTGGAACAACTAGCTAGATATATTGAAACAATGTCTTGGGCAACAAAAGGTTTGGGTAAGCTTGAAACTAGCGAAACTCACCGGGAAGAAGTGGAATTTTGACTAAATTGTAAATTGCGATCGCCTAAAGATTTCTTAGATACAGAATACCAATCTCAATATTGTTTGCAACACATAAATTATTCGTAGGGGCACAAAATTGTTCATACGTGTCAACTTAAGCTCAAACGCCTATCCCACAAGCATTTTACCCCTCCCCTCAATCCCCTCCCCGCAGGCGGGGAGGGGAGGTTTTGACTTTAGACAAAACCGGGGTGGGGTAACGCGAAGAATGATGGTAAGTCAGAGAACTGAATATCACGTCTTGACAAGGGTTTCACTTTAAGTTGACACCAATGAAAATTGTTGTGCCCCTACCCATCTGTCACATTGTTTTTTCAAACATCCTCTAAAACAGCGATCGCATTGCTTAACAGCACCGTTTAACTTGGCTTAATACGCATAGTTTGTAATTTAAGCCATCATTTTATAGGTAGAGATAGCGAATCTATATTAATTACTTCCAAAGTGAAATATTAAAGTAAAAAATATAAAGTTTAATATGATAAAATATTAAAGTTTGTATACTAATCATGAAAGAATTAGTAAGTTTATTCTTTGGCTTAGGTTTTGTATTTAATGCTAGCCTGTTTATTCCACAAGCTCTGCGGATTTGGAAAAAGAGAAGTGCTAAGAATATTTCTTTAATTACTTTTGCAGGGTTTAATCTTATTCAGTTCGATGGTATTCTCTACGGATATTATCAAAAAGATTCGATTTTGATGTACGGTAATTTAATTAGTTTTATTAGCTGTGGGATAGTAACATTGCTGGCAATATACTATAGAAATAAATAATAGGAATTCGTAATACTCGCCTCCGGCGAGAAGCAAGCTATGTAATTCGTAATTATGAAACTGCGATAGAATATTGCTGACTTTTAAACAATAGGTCTAACTTGGTTCATTGGCGGTTTATCCTTGCCAACAATTTACTTGACACTCAGCACAAAAGCGCTGACTGCTTCAGCAAACTGCTGATTCTGCTCCATTAATGCCATGTGTCCACCAGGTTTGATGGTAACTTTTTCAGAATAAGGTAATTCTGCTTTCATGCGATCGCTCGCCACAGGTTTAGTTGCTATATCGGAAGCACCACACACTACCAGCGCTGGAACGTGAATATTTGCCAGCGTGTTTGTTTCATCGAACTTGAACATTGCTAGTGTGCCACGAGCCAGAACACCAGGGGAACCCAAAGCTGATAATAAGCCGGCAAAGTTGAGTTGTCCGCGCGTTTCTGTACCTGTAAATCCCGATAGTTCTACAGGGATGTAGAGCGAACCATTGAGATAAGAAAGCCAAGTCATCAACCAAAAAATCGGTGATAGCACAGTAGTCAGGTACAACACAGGTTCAATTAACGGCTTTTGTAATTTACGTACCACACCGCTAAAGATACAAGTTTTTAACGGATTGGTGTAAGTGGTATCTACAAGAACTAAGCCAGCAACTCTGCGCCCCAAATGCTCTGGAAACAGGCGACAGAATGTTAGGTTAATCATACCGCCCATGCTGTGTCCTAGTAAAATAACAGGTTTATCTCCTGCTATGGCAACAACAGCTTCTAAATCACGGGCATATTTTTCTAAAGAATAATCCTTGTTTTTCGGTCTAGAAGATTTTCCTAACCCTGGTAGATCCCAAACAATAACTCGAAAGCGATCGCTTAATTGTCGCTTGGCATAATACCATACAGTACTATTCGGCCCCCAGCCGTGTGACAAGATAATCGGTTGACCATCCTCAGGGCCAAAAAACTCTACTTGCAGTACACTACCATCTGGTCGTGACAAACGTTGCACGGTTTGGCTACGCATAAAATTAGGTTCCTCCAACCCAGGACGACGCAGTAATGGCAAACTGATAAAACGACCGCCAAAAGACCACAGCACCATTACTAGTCCAGCCACCAAGTAGGAAATTCCCACAAGTTCTCGTTCGTACCATTCATAGAGAATGTATATTCCCCCGCCAAGTATTCCAATCGACAATAGTTGAACTAGCCATATCAACAGGAAATTATGAGGCATGAAGATCATAAGCCTAAACCTTGCAAACTGTGTTGTCTTTTAGCTACATACCATAGTTACAATGATGAAACTTTCAACCCCAAGAATGATTTCTACGCTGGTATGGGTGTGATAAAAATTTGGGATTGAATACTAGTAAGTAACAATTGTTGCGAAGGGGTGTCATTTTGAAGACGTTTGAGTTCTTATCTTATCTTCGCAGCTTAGATATTCAAGTTTTTATTGATGGTGAAATATTGCGCTGTAACGCTCCTGAAGGACATTTAACAGCAGAACTTCGTACAGAAATTCAAAAGCGTAAAGCAGAAATTATTGAATTTTTGCAAACCGCTAATCGTAATAATAATTTTACACCGCTTATACCTATTTCCCGCACAGAAAATATTCCCCTTTCATTTGCTCAACAAAGATTATGGTTTCTTGACCAATTATTACCTAACAATCCTTTTTATAACGTTCCGGCAGCGCTGCATTTAAAAGGTAGGCTCAATTTAGCAGCACTAGAGCAAACTTTTAACAAAATTGTGCAACGTCACGAAGCTTTACGCACTAATTTTGTTATGCAGTCAGGGCAACCAGTTCAGGTAATTAAATCTAGATTAAAAATATTATTACCAATCATAGATTTGCGGCAACAGCCACCAGCAGAACGCGAAACCCAAGCACGAAAAATCATTACCCAAGAAGCTCAAATACCTTTTAATTTAGCAACTGAGCCATTGTTGCGGGTAACACTTTTGCAATTGGATGAAGCAGAATATATTTTGTTGCTAAATATGCACCATATTGTTTCCGATGGTTGGTCTATTGGGGTGCTGGTTCAGGAAATCGCAGCAATATACACAGCTTTTACTAATAACCAACCTTCCCCATTATCGCAACTAACAATTCAATATGCAGACTTTGCTCAATGGCAACGCCAATTGCTGCAAGGGGAAGTTTTAGAAACTCAATTAAATTACTGGCGAAAGCAATTAGATAATATTTCTATACTAAATCTCCCTACAAACAAACCACGTCCAGCCGTGCAATCTCACCGAGGTGCAAGGCAATTTATCAAACTACCTAAAAGTTTGAGCGCTGCACTTGTAGCTATTTCTCAGCAGGAAGGAGTAACTTTGTTTATGACTCTGCTGGCGGCATTCCAAATATTACTTTATCGCTACACCCAACAAGAAGATATTGCTGTGGGTTCGCCTATCGCCAACCGTAACCGCAGTGAAATTGAAGGATTAATTGGATTTTTTGTTAATAGTTTGGTGTTGCGTACTAATTTATCAGGAAACCCAACTTTTAGAGAATTATTGAGTCAAGTTAAAGAGGTAGCTTTTGGAGCTTATGCTCATCAAGATGTGCCTTTTGAAAAGCTGGTAGAGGAACTACATCCAGAGCGGAGTTTAAATCAAAACCCCCTATTTCAAGTAGCATTTGCACTGCAAAATGCGCCGATGTCGGCGTTAGAACTACCAGGATTAACACTCAGTCCTTGGCAATTTGATAGTGAAACAACGCGCTTTGATTTAGAATTTCACCTATGGGAGCAAGAAGCAAATAATGGGTTATGGGTAGATAGTTCAGCAGGAATTAGCGGTTTTGTGATTTACAGCACCGATTTATTTGATGACGCAACTATTAATCGGATGCTAGGACATTTCCAAATATTACTTGAGGGGATAGTTGCAAATCCAGAACAGAAAATTGCTAATTTACCACTTTTAAGTGACGCAGAATTACATCGGCTGTTAGTTGCATGGAATAACACCCAAATAGATTATCCTCAAGATAAGTGTATCCATCAGTTATTTGAGCAAATTGTAGAACAAAATCCTGATAATACAGCACTTGTATTTCAAGAACAGCAACTTAGCTATCAAGAGTTAAATAAACGCAGCAATCAACTTGCACATTATCTCAAAAAATTAGGCGTTGGCTCTGAAGTTCTAGTAGGGCTTTGTGTAGAACGTTCTTTTGAGATGGTAATCGGGATGTTAGCCATTTTGAAAGCGGGTGGAGCATATTTACCTTTAGATCCAACTTATCCGCCTGAGCGTTTAAAATTTATGTTGGCAGATGCACAAGTGCCAATTTTATTAACTCATCAGCGATGGGTTGAACGTTTAGGAAGCCAAAGTTCACAGGTAATCTGCTTGGATAAAGATTGGGAAATTATTGCTCAAGAAAGTGAAGATAATCTTACCAACGAAGTTACAGTAAATAATCTTGCATATATCATTTATACCTCTGGCTCAACAGGAAAGCCGAAAGGCGTAGAAATTGAACATCGAGGATTGTTAAATTTGGTTTTTTGGCATCAAAAAGCCTTTGCAGTTTCATCTCTTGACAGAGCAACGCAGATTGCTGGGGCTGCATTTGATGCTTGCGGCTGGGAAATCTGGCCGTATCTTACTGCTGGGGCAAGTATCTATATTGTAGATGATGAAATTAAGCGATCGCCTGAACATCTCCGAGATTGGCTGATATCACAAGCCATCACAATTTCTTTTGTACCAACACCTTTAGCCGAGAAGATTATACCATTAGATTGGTCTAAAAATACACCTTTAAGAATATTACTCACAGGTGGAGATAAACTACATGAATATTCTCTACCTTCCCATACTTTCCAGGTAGTTAACAACTATGGGCCTACAGAAAATACAGTTGTAACGACTTCTGGGCAAGTTCTTGTTAAAAATTCAGATAATTTACCACCTGCAATTGGTTGTCCTATCGCTAATACACAAGTTTATATATTAGATAAAAATTTACAACCTGTACCTGTTGGTGTTCCAGGTGAATTATATATCAGTGGTGATGGCTTGGCGCGTGGATATTTAAATCTTCCAGATTTAACAAATGAATGTTTTATTTCTCATCCTTTTAGCCAGAAGCCAAAAGCACGGCTTTATAAAACAGGTGATTTAGTTCGCTATCAAATAGATGGTAATATTGAATTTTTAGGTCGTCTGGATGAGCAGGTAAAAATTCGAGGCTACCGCATTGAATTAGGAGAAATTGAAACAGTATTAAGCCAGCATCCAGCAGTAGAGCAAACTGTAGTCATAAATCATGAGGATGCAGGCGAGAAACGTTTAGTAGCTTTTGTTGTTCTGAATAGTGAATACAGCAAAGAGCAAGAAAATCAGCAGTTGATGCAATTGCAAGAAGAACAGATTTTGCAATGGCAGATACTCTATAACGAAATTTATCATCAATCTGCTGCTAATTTAGATCCAAAATTTAATTTTATCGGCTGGAATAGTAGTTACACAAATCAACCTATTCCAGTAGAACAGATGCACGAGTGGATAAATAATCAAGTCTCGCAAATTTTAGCTTTACAACCGCAGCGAGTATTAGAAATTGGTTGTGGAACAGGCTTAGTACTTTTGAGAATCGCTCCTCACTGTACTCAATATTATGGAACGGATTTTTCCCAGGCTTCAATTAACTATATTAAACAACAGTTGGCAAAGCAAGAAATTTCCCAAGTAACGCTGCATCAAAAAATGGCTGATGATTTTGCGGGAGTAGAAACAGCAGCTTTTGATGTAGTAATCCTCAATTCTGTTGTGCAATATTTTCCTAGTATTGATTATTTGATTCACGTAATCGAAGGTGCTGTAAAAGCAACTGCACCTGGAGGTTATATCTTCATCGGAGATGTGCGTAATCTGCGGCTTTTGTCAGCTTTTCATGCATCCGTACAACTGTATCAAGCTGAACCTTCGTTAACTCGCGCCGAGTTGCAGCAACGCGTACAAATGGAACTTTTCCAAGAAACAGAATTAGTTATCGAGCCAAATTTTTTTAATACATTAAAGCAGCACTTTCCCCAAATTAGCCACGTACAAATTCAACTGATTAGAGGAAAAGAAAGCAATGAGTTAACTCAGTTTCGTTATAATGCCATTCTTCATATTGGCAGTGAGCAGCAGGAAAACAGAGAAGTAAAATGGCTAGACTGGCGCGAAAATAACTTTACCATATCTTCAGTAACTCAGCTATTAACTGAGCAGCAACCAGAGATATTAGCTATTACCAATGTACCCAATGCACGAGTAATGGCAGCAGTTAAAACGGCAGAATGGTTAGCAAATGGGGAAGATTTGCAAACATCAGCCCAGATGCGTAAAGCTTTGCAAGAAATTGAGAATTTAGGAATAGATCCCGAAGACTTTTATAGTCTGGCTAATCAACTAGCTTACAGCGTTGAGATTAGCTGGACAGATTCAAATAGTGAAGGAAATTATGATGTAGTTTTTGTACAGGAAGCAGCAATAAATCAAAAGATTGTTTTTCCACATAGTAGCCAAAAACGTGCATGGCAATCTTATGCAAATAATCCCCTACAAGCTAAAGCAGCGCGGAAGTTAGTACCGCAATTGCAAATTTATTTAGCGCAAAAGCTGCCAGACTATATGATACCGTCTATGTTTGTAGTGCGATCGCACTTACCTCTGACGGCTAATGGTAAACTCGATCGCCGCGCTTTACAAGTACCCGATTTAATCAACTCAGAATTAGCAGCAGGTTATGTTGCACCTAGGACTCCCGTGGAAGAAGTGTTAGTGAAAATTTTTGCTGAAGTGCTAGGAATCAAGCACGTAGGGATTCACGACAATTTCTTTAAATTAGGCGGACATTCTTTATTAGCAACTCAGCTTACCTCCAGAGTGCGCGACAGCTTTGGGTTAGAGTTACCTTTGCGTAGCATATTTGAAGCATCGACAATTGCAGATTTATCTCAGGTGGTGGAAAGCTTTAAACAAAGCAATATTCAAAGTCAAGCCCCAGCATTAGTACCATTGTCCCGTGAAAGCCGGCGAATGAAGTTATCTTCTCTTGAGAAACATGGGGGAAAGGGGAAAAAGGGAAAAGGGGAAAGGGATTGAATTGCCGAGATTTTTTTCATTGATAACAGGTGGTGCGCTTTAAATAAACAGTGTCAGGAGAATTGGCACTCTCTCAACTATACAATCAGCAATGCGATCGCTTCGTTGCCATCCCGCCAGAGAATAAATTCTCTGGCTAATAGCTCAAGTCTACTCAAGTAGACTAAACTGCATATTTCAGTCCACTTAAGTGGAGTTGTGCTATTAGCCCGGAACTTCAGTTCTGGGCGGGATGTCGGTAAGCACGATACTTTGACTGTTACAAAAATGTGGGTAATAACAAAGCTCCCTGCCTCAGGGCGTTAATATACAGCCTCACATAGAATTGGTATTATCAAGTTGACAAGTATCTAGACTCGATTCAATCAACACTCAAAATATACCAAGCGGTATGTTCTAGAACGGTTGTAGTCAATCTCACCAACGCCTTGGTGAGAAATGAACCCAGTCTTTAACAGTGAGAGCGATCGCTCCATCAATAATCTTTTGCGACTCGCAAATTAAGTTTCTGACTCGCAAATTAAGTTTCTGACTCGCAAATTA
>JAVRCF010000049.1:18753-57748 GCA_034530935.1 Aulosira sp. DedQUE10
AGTTTCTGATTCGCAAATTAAGTTTCTGATTCGCAAATTAAGTTTCTGATTCGCAAATTAAGTTTCTGATTCGCATTTTACCTTCACGACTCATAAACCTGCTTTTATCAACTAATTTCAACAAACATACCCGTATTTATCCAGTTTGCTAATTAATCTTTATGCTTTTAAAGTTCTGTAGCTTCACTCAGGCTGGTGCATTTGCTGGTTGCGTATTGTAATGATATCTCAATAACTCCGTTGAAAATCCAAACAGGAAAACTTTATGGCGCAACGCAAACGCAACTCTCCCGCACTTACCAAAGCTGAACGACGAATTGAAGGAATCCAGATGATTAATCCTGAGTTAGACTTTGGCAATGGTTTCTCAATCCCCGGTTACAACAGCAAAATTTTGGAGATCCGAGAAAAGCTAGCCGCTTACAACCAAGCACGAGCCATAGTGGATAAAACACAGAATGCATTACAAGAAGCAGAACGTGAGTTAAATAGTTATTCCGAGCAGATGTTGCTGAGTGTTGCATCTAACTATGGCAAAAATAGTGATGAGTATGGCATGGCTGGTGGAACGCGCAAGTCAAACCGCAAGAAAAAACGCCCTGCGGTTCAAACAGCGATATCTGCGGAGTGATTGTTTAAAATTTGGAATTACTTGAATTAGTCAACAAAGAGGTGAATTATGAAAATAATTTGCCTTTTTGTTGGCATAAAATACCAAGATGAATATGCAATCTAACGTTTTGCTTATTAAAATCGATTTTATCTATATTATCACCTTATTTAATTCATAATTGTCCTCAGATGGGAACACTAGACTAAGAGGTTGTTTTAAAAGCCCTTAGTGATGTATCAAATACTTTTAGATCCCCCTAAATCCCCCTTGAAAAGGGGGACTTTGAGAGAGTTTCCCCCCCTTTAAAAAAGGGGGGCTAGGGGGGATCAATAAGTGCCTAAAATCACCGCCTACCACAAAACCTTGCTGGAAGTTAACCCATACTATGAGCATGACAATTACCAGTCTTCGCGAAGTCCTGCAAAGCCTTCCCGAAACTGCACAGGAACCTATTGTAAATGACCTTTTCGCTTCGCACTTGTTAAGGGCGCTAGGATTTCAATCTGAAGAAATTTATCCAGAATATAACACTGGCAACGGTGCTGTTGATAAAGCAGCCAGAAAAACCATTGGAGATGATGTGTTTTTACACACAAAATCTAATCCATACCTTCTAATAGAGTTAAAGGGTAGAGATATTAACCTATCTGAAGATGCTGCACAGTATCAAATAACTGTTAATCAACTGAAGCGTTATCTACTTGCTCCTAATTGCAAAAGCGTACAGTGGGGAATAATCACTAATTCCTGCCATATTCAACTGTTTCGCAAGCATGGAAAAGTAATTTATCCGGCAACAAAATGTCTTGCAATTGATGCAGATAATATTGATAGTATAATTGCTTCAGTTCGGCAAAAAATTGAAACCCCCGCTAAAGCTTTAACCATTGCAGTGTATAACAACAAGGGTGGAGTTGGAAAAACTACAACTACCGTAAATTTAGCGGCTATCTTAACTTTTTTAGGTAAGAAAGTTTTAGCTATTGATTTTGACCCTAACCAGCAAGATTTAACGAGTTCTTTAGGTCTTCCATTAAGTAACGGAAGTGTTTTTGAGGCTCTAACAGAAAGAAATGTAGAACTTCAAGGTACTCTACATCCTTATAAGTTTCCTCTCAAAAAGCCTAATGGCGAACTGAGGTTTGATGTTATTCCTGCTGATCAAAAACTGACAGATGAGCCTGAACATTCTTTACGTAATCATCTGAAAAGTAATACTCTTTATCGCAAGCTAGAATTTTCAAGGCAAGAATATGACTATATTCTGATAGATGCGCCACCTAACTGGCGAATATTTAGCCAATTGGCTGTTTATGCAGCTGATGTTATTCTCATCCCCACAAAGCATAACAATCTTTTCTCTTTAGAGAATGCAGCAATGGCAATGAAGCAATTCATTCCTGAAGTACAATTTCAAAAAGCCGATGGTAGCCCAATTCCATTGCCAATTTTCTTCAATGGAGAAAAGATGACACCACCTCAATTAGCAGTTGCTCAACAAGAAATTACTAACATTCTTAAAACTGCTAAAAAAGAGGGATTTAATTTACTTCCTTACTTCTATCCCAAGTATACTAATGCCAAAAAAGACCTTCATATTCATGAGATTCCAAGCTACGCGAATATAGCTGGTGCAGCTTTCTCGCGTATTCCTGCGGTTTATCGAGATCGCTCTGCTCATGAATATTACAAAGATTTAGCACAGGAGTATTTTTTACAATGAATAGCCTCAGCGATATTGGAAATTTAATGCATTTATATTTGGATGCAATTGATCCTGGTGAAGGAACTGATGCGCCTGAATTTTTAATCAAAGCTTCAGCCCATTTGCTTAATCAAAAGGGTGGACGCAATTGGATTCCAGTGATTGTAAAAGAAACTGGCGAAGATAAGTATCAAGTAATTGCTAACTCTTTCATTTATGCAATTGCAGAAGCGGCTGGATTGGATCGCGTTTGGTGCATTATCACTGATGGTAGTGATGAGACAGTTGAAGTTACAAAAGTACTTGCCGGGGAAGAAATTCCAAAAATTAATCTTTCTAAAGCATCTAGGGATGAAATTAAAGCAGCATTAGAGTATTTAGTCAAGCAACCAGATAGCATTCTCAAAACAGTTAAACCTGCTATAGCTACAAACCGGATTGATGAAGCTCCTCGTCAATACTGGAAAACATTAGAGCCAATCATTAATTTGAAATGTGGAATTACCAAAGGCAAAAAACTTGATGCTTTAAATCAAGTTTTTTATCTAACTCCTCAAACAATGCCAGATACAATTAGCGACGCTGATATGCTTAAAACAATGTCAACAGCTGATCTAAAAGTGATGGCGAAGAAACGAGGCATTGCTGGTATCAGTAAAATGAAAAAAGATGATCTTGTTGCCGCCTTGAGTAAGCCTATAAAATAGCGAGAAGACAACAGAGCGATCGCACTTCTCTAGGCGATCGCAACACTCTTGCATTGATTTACTCAAGCTACGCCACAGCAAAACCTGTATGTTGCCGTATTTTCGGATGACGAAAACCAAGAACTATATCTTCTTTAGGCACTCCCGCTTCTAGCAAATCACTTGCTACACCTTCTTCGGTGTCATCCCATTGAATCCAAATTTTTTCATCAATTAAACTTAAATGGATGGGTGTGGCATGAAGATATTTATCACCACTCCAACCTATGTCTAAAACTAAATATTGCCCTCGTTCATCATCAAATAAAACTTGAGAACCATAACCATCGCCTAGCGCAGTTCGATAATCGGCGTGATTTTGGAGTACGCTCTTAATAATGTTTTGGTATTTTAATCGGGTATCCATTGCACGATTGCCTCACTTTCAGCATCAAAGACAATTAGCTTGATAATTTGGTTTTTGAGTAAGAGTTGCCCCAATTCTATGGTAAACACGCTGTTAAACGTTGCTTGAGAAACTGCAAGATAAAGGTGACGCTCGCTCTTCATTTCGTTAAGTATTTGGCGATACAGGACATACTGCCCTAATGCTTGCTCTAAGTCTTTGACATCAGACTGTCCCACAAAACTCTTCACTTCTACAACGATTCTTTGGCTACTTTTTTCGGCACTGATGAGGCGTTCGGCACCTAAATCGGCAGATAGACGCTTTTTGCCAATTTGCAATGGAAAGGGATCGTGGGTAATTGTCCAGCCATCTTTCTGCAAGGCAAATTTTACAGTGTTGTGGTAAATATCTTTTGCTGGCACACCAAAATACAAAAATTTCAAGAGTATTTATCTATTCTGGCTGTTTTTCGACACCAATGACCAATCGCCTAGAGAAGTGCGATCGCGTTCCTCCCGCCGCTAACATAAAGGTATAGCGGGGGACTCCTCGCCGCAACCTGTTGAATGGGGAAATCACACCTATGCCCTATCCTACTTTCAGTGACGAAGAAGTTGTTCAACGTGGCAAAGATATTTACGACAAGCAAATCCGTACCCAAGTAGAAACAGCAGAGAACATTGGAAAAATCATTTCGATCGATATTGAATCGGGTGATTATGAAATTGATGATGACTTGCTGATAACCTGTCGTCGCTTACAAGCTCGACATAGCAATGCAATTCTCTGGACAGAGAGAATTGGGTTTAACGCAGTTTATGCCATGCATCGTGATACATGGAAATGTCGTTGGACTTCAAGCAAGAATTAAGATTATTCTTCGTCCTCTGGAACAAGCCGATGTAGAAATAGAGTGTGTTGTCGATACAGGTTTTGAAGGAGCTTTAACCTTACCACCTGATATCGTTGCTTCTCTTGAGTTACCGTATGTCACTCGTATTAGTGCCAATCTTGCTAATGATATGAATGTCATGACACGGATTCATCTAGCAACAATCGTTTGGCATGGGGTAGAGCGTGAGGTTGCGGTGCTGGCGATAGGTCGTCGTCCACTGATTGGAACTGCACTGATCGAAGATTATCACCTCAGTGTAGACTTTTACGAAGGTGGTTCGGTTGTGATCGATGAAATTTTGTAAGCTTGAGCTATTGGTGAAGACGCGGCATAACAACGTAGTGGATCGGACAGAACGGAGATATTGGCGCTGAGTTCGAGGTTATCTACCGCCAATTTATCTTGATCGTTAACAGTGAGAGCGATCGCACTTCTCTAGGCGATCGCATTTATCCCCTGTCATCAATGCTTTGTCATTACCCGCATTTAAATAACAGTCAAAGATATCGTGCATTTTCGACATCCCGCCCTACACTGAACTGTAGGGCTAATAGCGTAAGTCCACTCAAGTGGACTGGAATATGCACCTGAGTCTACTTCAGTAGACTTTAGCTATGAGCCAGAGAATTTATTCTCTGGCGGGTAGACAGCGAAGCGAGGAATTATCGGATGTGGATCATGACAAGCTATCAAAGCAATGGGACATTTTTTTATTTGGGGACTTCCATAAAATAAATTAACAAATTTACTCAGATAATATTTTTCTTTCTCCCCTGCACCCTGCCTCCTGCCCCCTTGCCTAAACAGCGATAGGATATTTTTTTAGTTGGAAGTCCCTTGGAAGTCCCATTAAGTTGCGCTACTTAATCCTATGACTAAATATATTCTGGCATTCGACCAAGGCACTACTAGCTCGCGCTCTATTATATTTAACCGTGATGGCGATATGCTCACCCTTGCTCAGAAAGAATTTACACAAATCTTTCCGCAGCCTGGTTGGGTAGAGCATGATGCTGACGAAATTTGGTCTTCGCAAATTGGTGTTGCTAATGAAGCCCTAGCGCGCATTGGTATCAAAGCTAGCGATATTGCCGCTATTGGCATTACCAATCAACGAGAAACTACTATAGTCTGGGATCGAAAAACAGGTAAGCCGATTCATAATGCGATCGTTTGGCAGGATCGCCGCACTGCTGCTGACTGCGATGAATTGAAAGCCGCAGGACATGAGACAATATTTCAGCAAAAAACCGGATTGGTAATTGATGCTTACTTTAGCGCTACTAAAGTTAAGTGGTTACTCGATCGTGTACCTTACGCCCGCGAAAAAGCCGAGCGCGGAGAACTAGCATTTGGAACCGTCGATAGCTGGTTAATGTGGAAGCTCACTCAAGGAGAACTCCACATCACAGATGTAACTAATGCTTGCAGGACGTTGTTATTCAACATTCACACTCAGCAGTGGGATGATGAATTGCTGTCTATTCTCAATATTCCCCGTTCCCTTCTCCCCGAAGTGCGGAGTTCGTCAGAGGTGTATGGATATACATCTGAAGGTATTTTCGGTAGCCGCATTCCCATTGCAGGAATTGCTGGAGACCAACAAGCAGCTACCTTTGGGCAGGCATCGTTGCAATCTGGTATGGCGAAAAATACTTACGGTACAGGTTGCTTTATACTGCTGAATACAGGGAATCAGCCGATGCAATCTCACCACAAGCTGCTGACTACGATCGCCTGGCGCATTAATGGACGAACTGATTATGCTTTAGAAGGCAGCGTATTTATTGCTGGGGCAGTTGTGCAATGGCTGCGTGATGGGCTGGAAATTATCAAGCACAGTGAAGATGTTGAAGCCTTAGCTGGTAACGTTCCTGATACTGCTGGTGTGTATTTTGTGCCTGCATTCGTTGGTTTAGGCGCACCTTATTGGGACAGTTACGCTCGCGGTACGATTACTGGTATAACTCGCGGCTCAACCAGTGCCCATATTGCCCGTGCAGCCTTAGAAAGCATTGCCTATCAAACATCTGATGTAATTGATGCCATGCGCCAAGATTCTCAGCTGCATCTTTCAGAACTGCGGGTAGATGGCGGTGCATCTCGCAATAATTTGTTGATGCAGTTTCAGGCAGATATTTTGGGTGTACCTGTTGTTCGTCCCAAAATTACCGAAACCACCGCCTTGGGAGCCGCTTATTTAGCAGGTTTAGCCATTGGTTATTGGGAAAGTGAAGCAGAAATTGTGCATCAATGGCAAGCCGATCAATGGTTTGAGCCAAAAATCAGCGATGATCATCGCTTAACTTTACTAGACTCATGGCATCAGGCGATCGCCCAGACGCGACATAGATAAAAAAGCAGGGGAGCAGGGGAGGAACTCTCATTACCCATTCCCCATTCCCCATTACCTTCCCTAGTCCCTAGCCTTACAACGGACGATAGACGCGATAGTTGATATTAGGGAAGATATTATCCATCAACTCAACTTTTTCTAACCAACCGCTATCAACTTTGCCAATTTTCACATCGTCGTAGAGTTTATTGAAGCGCATCAAGTGCGATCGCGTTCTTCTGACGGCATAGGGTACCATTGTTCCTGTCCGCATGATAAATGCCCAGTCGGAAGATTGTGCCAATAATAACTCTCGTGCTGCTTGGTTTAATGCTTTCCATTGCAATTCATCTTCTGGCTCCAGATGCGAGATTTCAATCATCCGTTCAGCCGCTTTATGCAAGTGCGGATAAATCCATGCATTGGTATCGTTTAACCAATACTCATGAAATCCCTTGAAACCCCAACTCGACTGTGAAGGACGACAAACTTGCTGATTTGGCTGTTCCTGTAAATAATCTGCTAAGTGAGTCATAGCATAGGTTTTTTGGTCATGCCATGATTTACGGAATAGGTAGTCAATGAACCAGGGACCTTCATACCACCAATGTCCAAATAACTCTGCATCGTAAGGCGAAACGATAATCGGCGGGCGCTGCATTATCCCATGTAGATGAGCAGCTTGCCGTTCTCGATTATACATAAAGTTAGCAGCGTGGTCTGCTGCCTTTTCTCTTGCCCAGTAAGGGTCATAAAGTGCTTTATCAGAAAGTCCTAAGCCACGTCCAGTAATTTTATGATACTTAATACCAGTGTTTTTACGCTGACCATTAGGCATAATGTAGGGCTTAATATACTCATATTCTGCTTCCCAGCCCAAATCTTTGTAAAACTCACGGTATTCTGCTGCACCAGGATAGCCCACCTCAGAAGACCATACCTGTTGAGAAGATTCGTGATCGCGTCCAAACGCTGCAACACCAGTTTCAGTAAATATAGGAGCATAAGTGCCAAACCGAGGACGGGGGCGGGCGTAAAGAATGCCATGACCATCAGTGAGGAAGTAGCGCAACCCTGCATCTGCCAGCATCCGCTCGACACCTTCATAGTAAGCACATTCAGGCAACCAAATGCCTCTGGGTGCTTTACCAAAGGTTTCCTCGTAGTGTTCACAAGCTACCTGAATTTGTGCCCACACAGCTTGTGGGTACATTTTCATGAGTGGTAAGTAGCCGTGGGTAGCACCACAAGTAATAATTTCTAGGTTGTTAGTATCTTGGTACTCCTTAAAAGCAGTTACCAAATCGCCTTTGTAATGTTCCCATATCTGACGCGCTTCGTTAAACTCAGTGGCGTAATGTTCCGCTAAATACTTCAGATGCCCATTGTGGACATTACGCTCACCTTCTAGTTCGATCAGTTCTTCTAGTTGAGCTAAGTGTGCATCATAGCGTTCTTGTAAGAGAGGATCGCGGAGCATTGATACCAACGGCGGTGTCATGCTCATCGTGATTTTAAAGTCGATACCGTCTCGCTTTAGCCCTTCAAATACTTTCAATAATGGTATATAAGTTTCAGTAATGGCTTCATAGAGCCATTCTTCCTCCAACACATAATCACTTTCTGGGTGACGAACGAAGGGTAGATGTGCGTGGAGAACAAGCGCAACGTAGCCGATAGCCATAATTATTCTGGGGTGGTACGTGGAAATTGAAGGTCGAGGGGTTTGGCAGAAATTAACAATATTTTAAGACTTTATGGGAATTGTGACATTAGTTAATGATTTTTCTCCATAAATATCCTTGCACAGAAAAAATTATCATCTGCGGCATAATCGCTATTTCCACCAAAAAAGCTCTGCACCAAAGATTTAGCAGGACTTATGCAACTGGCGCATATACTTAGTCCTAATCTTATTCTTCACTATCTTGATACAAGTCCTGTAAAGCTTGCAGTTGAGTTTTGCGAGCCACACGACGATATTTTTTACTTTCTAACTTTGGTTCGTATTGAGCCTGACCTTTGCCTTTAGTTTTTAACTTCATTGTAGATTCGGGGTCAGCTTGCTGGTGACGCTGAGTTTGATAGGCAATGATTAATTTTGGGCAAAAAAGCGCTGAACCCGAACGCAAAAACTTGGTAATATTGGTGATGTAATTTCGTCGTCAGCTAGCAATGTTGCTACCAGTTTCAACTGAGCAGCTTCTCGGCGATAAACTTCTAACTGCTGTAATTCCCAATTTGCAATCCAATATTCTCGTACTCCAGTTGATGAGTAAAGCTTTAGCTTGGCTTCTTTGTCTCGGCGTTCGTTGGTTGCGCCAGGAGATAGCACTTCCACAATCAGTTCTGGCGCGCCTCTTAAATGTCCTGCGTCATCTAGCAACTGTGCTAACCGTTCACTACTAATCCAAACTACATCGGGTATGACATTATCGGTATCTGTAAAAATTATGCCGGGGGTTGTAATTGCTTCGCCTAGTTCGCTGGAGCGAGACCAAATTTGTAATTCTAAATTAATATTACCAGCAGTTCGCTGATGTTTCCAGTGAGGCGCTCTAGTCACAAATAGTTCTCCGTCAACGATTTCATAACGCTTCCATTCATCGGTGGCGAGTAATTCTAAGTCGGAGGTTGTCCAACGGACTCGATCAAAAATAGTTTGGTTCATAGCACTATAAAGCCAAAATTAGAAATAGTGATTTTTTGTCAATTTTTGATTGGCTAATTCTATACAAAATCAATAGATGACAGTATTATTTAGTATTTATGTTAGCGTTACAAGCTTTGCTATCTGCTTATTCTTCACTATCTTGATATAAATCCTGTAAAGCTTGCAGTTGCGTTTTCCGAGCCACACGGCGATATTTTTTACTTTCTAACTTTGGTTCGTATTGACTCTGACCTTTGCCTTTACTTTTTAACTTTAGTGTAGATTCGGGGTCAGCTTGCTGGTGACGCTGAGTTTGATAGGCGATCGCGTCGGCCAAAAATTCTAGATAATGTTGATAACGTTCCCAGTCTCCCCGCACGGCACAATCAGGCTCTTCCCGATGCAGACAATCACTAAACCGACAGCGAAGAGCTGCTAACCGCTCTCTCGCTTCGGGGAAATAATATACTAATTCTTCGGGAGTACAATCAAGGTCAGGCTGATTAAAGCCTGGAGTATCAGCCAGTAAGCCCTTTGTTGGCAATTCAAATAGCTCTACGTGGCGGGTTGTGTGGCGACCGCGAGCTAATTTGCCCGAAATTTCACCGACGCGCAAATTTACATTAGGAACCAGTGCGTTAATTAAACTTGATTTCCCAACCCCAGAGGGGCCAGCAATTACAGTAGTTTTATCATTTAGCTGTTCAGATAAGGAGTTAATATTTATACCTTTTTGTACACTAATAAATAAAGGTTGATAACCCCAAGCAACAAGGCGATCGCTAATTTGCTGCTGCACCTGTGGTGAAACTAAATCACTTTTATTTAGGCATAAAACTACATCTAAGCTAGTAGATTCCGCCTTCACCAGAAAGCGACTTAACTGATAGGCTTCCAAAGGTGGATCGGCGACAGCAAATACCAGCAAAATTTGGTTGGCATTAGCCATTGGTGGACGGTCTAGCTCAGTTTTACGAGGTAGGACATCAGCGATCGCACCTCGTCCTCCAGCCCAATCAGGTTCTTCAATGACTACGCGATCGCCCACCATCACCTGTTGACCAATTTTTTTCAAGCGTGTTCTGCGGGTGCAGAGGAGTATTGGGGGATGAGGAGGATGAGGGAGATGAGGAAGATTTTGCTCCCCCATCTCCCTCATCTCCCTCATCTCCCCCAACTCTAGATCCAGCTGTACTTGATAAAAATTTGCCTGTACAGCTAACACTGTACCTAGTAACTCTCCAGTGGCAAAATCAACTTCTCCTGTCATTGGGCGATCGCAGGACGGCGTACCAACAAGGAAAAATAACCAGTGCAATCTGCAATTTGTTCTACCTGGTAGCCTGCCATTACCAAGCTATCAGGTACTTGCTCAATTGGCTCTCCCGGATCTAGCCAGACTTCTAGCAGACCTCCCGGTGGCATTTTTTCCAGACGTAGTTTTGTCCGCACAAAATTAATCGGGCAAGGAGTCCCGCGTAAATCAAGTTGAGCATCAGGAGATGATAGAGAAGATAGCTTCATTACTTAAACAGATTACCCAAAAATCCTTCTAGACCACCTTTACCAGTGCGGTCTCCCTTAATTTTAGCGAGCTTCTCTAACAATTCTCTCTCCTCTGGGGTTACCTTATTCGGAATATCAATCAGTACTGTCAGCAAATGGTCACCCCGACTCACAGGATTACCCAAGCGTGGAACTCCACGATTTTCTAGCTTCATCACCGTACTCGGCTGTGTTCCTGGCGGAATGATTAATTCTACTGCACCATCGACCGTATCTACTTCCAAACGGCAACCTAAAATGGCTTGTAGGTAACTAACTTTAATTTCTGAGAGAATGTTAATCCCATCCCGATGAAATTCCTCGTCCTCATTCACAAATAAGTAAACGTACAAATCTCCGGCTGGGCCTCCTCGTTGGCCCGCATCTCCTTCTTGAGAGATTCGCAAGCGCGTACCATTATCCACACCAGCAGGAATGGTAATTTTGAGTTTCTTAGTGATTTGATTTGTGCCTTTGCCGTCGCAAGCTTCACATTTATCTTCAATCACCATACCAGTACCATTACAGGTAGGACAAGTTGAAACTTGCGTGAAGCTACCAAAGGGTGTTCTAGTTACGCGGCGTACTTGACCGGAACCTGTACAAGTCGAACAAGTCCGCGGACGAGTTCCTGGTTTTGCACCAGAACCACTACAAACATCACAGGTTTCTAGATGAGAAATGCGAATTTCTTTTTCACCACCAAATACCGCTTCCCGAAAATCTAACTTCAAGTCTAGTCGCAGGTCATCACCCCGGACAGGCCCACTGCGTCTTCTTTGTGTTGGGCCGCCCATTCCACCAGCAAAGCCATTAAAAATGCTTTCAAAGATATCGGCAAAGCCGCCTGGATCATTCATATCTTGGAAGCCACCACCTCCACCCGATATCCCAGCTTCACCAAAACGGTTATAACGTTCTCTGATTTCCGGCTCGGAAAGCACTTCATAAGCACGGTTAATTTCCTTAAACCGCTCCTCTGCTCCCGGTTCTTTGTTCACATCTGGGTGATACTTCCGGGCTAAGCGGCGGTAGGCTTGTTTGATTTCTTCTTTGTCGGCGTCACGAGAGACACCCAGAATTTCATAATAGTCGCGGGCCATATAGCAAAGGTAAAAGTTAGAAGGAAGAAAGCAGAAGAGCCAATGCCTTAAACGGGTTTTCCCGCAGGGTAGCATGTGGCATGGTAGAAGGGAGAGGGCGAAAGGTAGAAGTTAATTTTTGTTAATAATTGATTTTACCTTTTCCCCTTTACAAAAATCACCAGCATATATTTAGCAACAGGTGCTTTCGTCGTGCAAGACGATAAAAGCTACGGAAATGACGAGCAAAGCAAATACCTGCTCTGACTTCTCACTGCCTGAGACTGTCTCTTTTACAATTGTGCTACTTAGGTAGGGAAAACCCTGCCATCTACCAGAGGGGCTAGCCGCACCAATAGGTGTGGAAAACCCCCCATATGCGTTTTGGCATCTGTGCTGGGACACCTTCTAGCCCACGGCAATTCGCTTCTACAATCTAGCAAACTTCGGGATTAGGGACTAGGGACTAGGGATTAGGAAAGAATTTTCTGAATTACAGAAAGTCGGCGCTTGAAAGCCCACTCCAACAAGAGGGGTGGGATGAACCGCCCTACCCTACCCTGCGGGAACGGCTTCGCCGAACGGGTGACGCTCCTACGGACGCTCGATGACTCGCTACCGCTTCGCTAACGCTACCGCGCTGCCTCACCGCCCGCCGAGGAGGGGCATGGGGCCGCAGGGCATTGATGGCTTTTCCCATGCCCCATGCCTTATGCCCGCTCTCATCCCACTCCTTTTAGGGGTGGGATGAGCTTAATGATACTAATCCCCAGTCCCCAATTCGCAATCCCTAATCTATCGCCTCGTAATCAGCCTGTGCAGTATTTTCGTCATCAAAATCAAAGTTAAATTGTGGTATTAGTGTTCCACTAATTGGTTGCTCTTGTTGTGAGGCAAACAGTTCTTTGGAAACTTCCACTTCCTCTTCAATTTGGTTGTTAGCTCGGTTGTAGACATTAGCACCAATGGCAAATAAAGTTTTTTGGAAGTCATCCAAATACTGCTGAAATTCTTGTGAAGAAATACTTGGGTTAGTCATAGCGGCTTGAAGTTGCTTGACTTTTTCATTTGCCAAAACTTTTATCTCTTCGCCAATTAAATCGCGATTATCTTTTAAAGTTGAATCGTAACTAAAGAATAAATTCTCTGCTTGGTTTTTCAGTTCTACCAGTTCTTTACGCCTTTTATCTTCTTCAGCAAATGCTTCAGCTGCTTGCCGCATCTTCTCTACTTCTTGGTTACTCAAGCCACCTGTATTGGTAATGCGAATACTCTGTTCTCTACCTGTGCCTTTGTCTTGGGCAGCAACCTTGAGGATGCCATTAACATCGATTTCAAAAGATACTTCAATTTGTGGTACGCCACGGGAAGCAGGAGGAATTCCAGCCAATAGGAACTTACCAAGACTCTTGTTATCACGCGCCATTGCGCGTTCACCTTGAAGGACATGAATTTCTACTGAAGTTTGCCCATCAACTGCTGTAGAAAAAACTTGCGATCTGCTGGTAGGAATTGTGGTATTACGTTCAATGATTTTGGTAAAAACTTCTCCCAAAGTTTCAATTCCCAAAGACAAGGGAATAACATCCAATAGTAGGAGATTATCTACTTCCCCACCAATGACCCCAGCTTGGACAGCAGCACCCAGTGCAACTGCTTCATCAGGGTTAATAGAGCGATCAGGAGTTTTGCCATTGAAAAACTTGATCAGAGCGTTTTGGACAGAAGGAATGCGAGTAGAACCACCGACCAAAATGATCCGATCTATATCTTGTGCTTTGCGCTCAGTATCTTTGAGCGCTTGAATCATCGGTTCGATGGTAGCTTCAATTAAATGGAGTGTCAGTTCTTCAAATTTCGAGCGGCTGAGTTCAATTTCTAAATGCTTTGGGCCTGTTTCATCAGCAGTGATGAAAGGCAAGTTAATCGAAGTGCTTACCATGCTAGAGAGTTCAATTTTTGCCTTTTCCGCTGCTTCTCTTAGGCGTTGCAGAGCCATCTTATCTAGAGAAAGGTCGATGTTCTCTTGTTGCTGAAAGCGTTCAATTATCCAGCGCATAACGCAGTCATCAAAGTCGTCACCACCCAGTTGATTATTACCATTAGTCGCTTTGACTTCAAAAACACCATCTCCCAGTTGCAGGATCGATACGTCAAAGGTACCGCCTCCGAGGTCAAAGACTAAAATTAACTGTTCTTGGTCGTGCTTATCTAAACCAAAGGCTAATGCCGCCGCAGTAGGTTCGTTAATGATCCGTAAGACCTCTAGCCCTGCAATGGTACCTGCGTCTTTGGTAGCTTGTCTTTGGGCATCTGTGAAATATGCTGGTACGGTAATTACTGCCTGACTAACAGCCTCACCCAAAAAATTTTCTGCATCCTGTTTTAGCTTCTGTAGGATCATGGCAGAAATTTCTTGTGGTGTATAGTTGAGTCCGCGAATTTGGACATCAACGGTATCGTCTCGACCCTTAACACATTGATAAGGCGAGCGATCGCGTTCTGTTGCAGTTTCTTCCCAACGACGACCGATAAACCTTTTAATACTGAAGATTGTGTTTTCCGCATTGGTGACGGCTTGTCGCTTAGCCAGCTGACCAACCAAGCGATCGCCCCCTTTTCCAAATCCCACAATACTAGGAGTAGTGCGTCCACCCTCGGAATTAGCGATCACCACCGGTTGACCACCTTCCAACACTGCTACGCAGCTGTTCGTAGTACCTAAGTCTATCCCAATAACTTTTCCCATAATATCCAGTATATTTACGTATTTATGCTGCCGTGAGGCTTTGCGGACTATCTTATGTTATTTTTTTGCTACAGGCTAATACTCACGAAAACGTCTAAAAAAACCCGGTTACTGGGGTAAGTAGTTACAGCATTGGATCGGTGGGGGGTTGCTTTTACTTTCGGGGGCGGCTTCTTGTCACATAGCCGCACCTTGTGTGTGAGCTACTACCAGATGACGGCTTGCTAAAACGTCGCCTAACCGTCAACAGACTTACCCTGAAGATCTGTGATGCTCGCCCTTGCAAAAACCAAGGTAGTTTTGGTCAGTGAGGCGAGCAACTAGAGATTAAGAGTTGTCAGAACTCGACTGATGATCTTGTGCAGGTAGTGTATCTTCTTTGGGAGCAGCCACCTTCACCATTGCATGACGCAGTATGCGTTCACCCAAGTAATATCCGCGTACTAACTCTTCTAACACTGTTCCTTCTGGATGTTCATCCGTAGGTTCTCGCATTACGGCTTCATGCAGATTGGGATCGAATTCTTGACCTTCGGGACGCATTGGTGATACACCCAAGCGTTTCAAGGAATCTACTAATTGTTTGTAAACGCCTTGATAACTTTTATGAATTGTCATTTCGGTGTCGGTTTGAGGTTTGAGGTGCGATCGCGCCCGCTCAAAATTATCGACTACTGGCAGCAATTCCGTAATCGTATTACGCTTCACCTGTGCCTCTAAATCTTCTTTTTCTTTTTGGTTGCGTTTGCGGTAATTCTCAAAATCTGCCGCAATTCGCAGATATTGAGTATTGCGCTCTTCTAGCTGCACTTTGAGAGACTCGATTTGTTGAGTCAATCCTGCTAAAGCTGCTGTTTGCTCTTCAGTTCTCTCAGCTGCTGAAACGCCATTTTCAGGTGTAATTGGCGTATCTCCTGATACATTTGTTTGGGCTGCCACTGGTTCAGTCACCTCGCTGCCAGATTCGTTAAAGTTTATTTGGGCTGCGGAGTCGCTCATCATTGCTTGCTTTACCTCTATTGGTTCACCCAATTGCTGGCTTGTATTGTTTACCTGTTTATTTTCGTCTATCATTGTCCACTCATCCCAGATACTATTTACGGCATTATTTCACCACACAAATCAAGGTGGTTTTTTTGCTCATATTTTTCCTGGAAGTGATGTCACCGTCATCTTATTGTGACAAATGGCGAACGCATTAGCGTAGATGCTCCTAGGGCGGTAACCCGAACGTCTTTGGTGGCTTTAGCAGTACTCTTACAGACGAGTAACAATCCATCTCTCTTGTCCTTGATTATTAGTTATAAGTTATTTTTATTACCATTTTTGCAGGGACTGGGTAATGGGTAATTGGTAATTGGTAATGGTATGGAATATTGGCTTATTTCCCCTAGTCCCTAAAATTTACTGAATGTAAATGAGAATTCTGTACCACAGCCTGGGAATACTTTATTCAGAGGTTTTCCCTACCCATTGCTCATTTATGACTTACTCGTCACCGCAACGGCGCAGTACCGCTCTAACCGCAAAAACAGAGTTTTCGCCTTTTGGCAACAAGCTAGTACAGACTGGCTATATTAATAGCGAACAGATGAAGCAGGCGCTGATTGATAGCCGCAAGTCTGGTGTCCCGCTAACGGAGATGCTAGAGTCAGTCACCGGGCGACAACTATCACCTGAGTTAGTTAGACAATACAAGAAACAACAGTTATTTGAACTAAAAATCCTATACGGTGTTGAATTCCTCGATCCAGAGGTCAACCAGCTTGCCAATACGATGGTGGGGAAGCTAATTGAAACCCTCATTCCAGTAGACATTTGTCGTCGCCATCGCTTAATACCACTATCAAAACATGAAGACCAAAACCCACCTTGTGTTTTAGTGGCGATGGTCGATCCAGATAATCTGGAAGCTTCGGATGACCTCAACCGTATCTTGCGCCCACAAGGCTTAGCTTTGCAGCGCATGGTAATTACTCAAGAAGACTACCAACAACTAATCAATCACTACCTAGATGAACTAGCTATTAGGCAAAAACATTTAGAGCAAGAAAAGTTTACAGATATCAATCAAGATTTAGAAAATCTTAATAATCTTGACCTAGATGATGCTCCTGAGGATATGGAGGCTGACTTAGGAGCCGCGATGAAAGGTGCAGAAGATGCACCAGTCATCAATCTCGTCAATAGAATTCTTGCTAAAGCCTTGCATGAAAAGGTTTCTGATATTCATATCGAACCGCAGGAAGAAAACCTCCGCATTCGCTTTCGTAGGGATGGGGTGCTGCGTGAAGCTTTTGACCCCCTGCCGAAAAAAATCATTCCGGCAATAACAGCCCGGTTCAAAATTATCTCCAGCTTGGACATTGCTGAGAGACGGTTACCCCAAGACGGACGTATCCGGCGGATGTTTGAGGGACGTAAAGTGGATTTCCGCGTCAATACCTTACCCAGCCGCTATGGGGAAAAGGTTTGTCTGCGGATTTTGGATAACTCCTCAACTCAACTTGGATTGAATAAGTTGATTACCGATCCAGAGACTTTACAGATAGTCATGGATATGGTTAGCCGTCCCTTTGGTTTAATTTTGGTTACAGGCCCGACTGGTTCTGGTAAAACTACCTCGCTGTATTCTGCACTAGCAGAAAAGAACGATCCCGGAATTAACATCAGTACTGTAGAAGACCCAATTGAATACAGCTTACCAGGGATTACTCAAGTACAGGTGATTCGGGAAAAAGGACTGGATTTTGCTACCGCTTTGCGGGCTTTTTTGCGGCAAGATCCAGATGTGTTGCTGGTGGGTGAAACGCGAGACAAGGAAACCGCCAAAACTGCGATTGAGGCAGCCTTAACAGGTCACTTAGTATTAACTACCTTACACACTAATGATGCTCCAGGCGCGATCGCTCGTTTGGGAGAAATGGGTATTGAACCTTTCATGGTTTCTAGCTCTCTAATTGGCGTTTTAGCACAACGCTTGGTCAGACGTGTTTGTTCTGAGTGTCGTATTCCCTATACTCCTACACCCGAAGAACTTGCTCGTTACGGTCTCTCAGTTTCGCAAGAAGTTAATGTCACTTTCTACAAAGCTAACAGCTTGTCGAACGAAGCCCAGTCAGAGGGGAAAACCAAAGGTCAGGTTTGTCCAACTTGTAATGGCGTTGGTTACAAAGGACGTTGTGGTGTTTATGAAGTAATGCGAGTCACCGAAAACTTGCAAACTCTCATCAACGAAGAAGCACCAACGGAACGTATTAAGGAAGTAGCAGTAGAAGAAGGTATGAAAACCTTGCTGGCTTACAGCCTAGATTTAGTACGTCAAGGCTCCACCACCCTAGAAGAAGTCGAGCGAGTCACTTTCACTGATACCGGTTTGGAAGCTGAGTTAAAAGCTAAACGCAAGAGTGGTCTAACATGCCGCACTTGTGATGCCACATTACAACCAGAATGGCTAGATTGTCCCTACTGCATGACACCTCGCTTTTCTGATTAGTCAAAAGTCAAATGACCAATGACAAACCACAAATAACAAATAACAAACAACCAGGGAAGCAAAACTATGGAAATGATGATTGAAGATTTGATGGAGCAGATGATTGAGATGGGTGGTTCGGATCTGCATTTATCCGCTGGTTTACCTCCCTATTTCCGGATTAGTGGCAAACTAACCCCGATTGGCGATGAGGCATTAAGTGCAGATCAATGTCAAAAACTAATCTTTAGTATGCTCAACAATACTCAGCGTAAAACCTTAGAGCAAACTTGGGAACTGGATTGTTCTTATGGAGTCAAAGGCTTGGCTCGTTTCCGCGTCAATGTCTATAAAGATCGTGGTTCCTATGCTGCTTGTTTACGCGCTCTGAGTTCAAAAATTCCCAACTTTGACAAATTGGGTTTACCAGATGTAGTGCGGGAAATGACAGAAAAGCCGAGAGGGCTGATTTTGGTGACAGGCCCTACCGGTTCTGGTAAGACAACTACTTTGGCGGCAATGATTGACTTAATTAACCGTACCAAGGCAGAGCATATTTTGACGGTGGAAGATCCAATTGAATTTGTTTATGAACCAATTAAAAGCTTGGTTCACCAGCGACAACTTGGTGAAGATACCAAGAGTTTTGCTAATGCTTTAAAAGCAGCTTTGCGGGAAGATCCAGATATTATTCTGGTTGGAGAAATGCGCGATTTGGAAACAATTTCTTTGGCTATTTCTGCTGCGGAAACAGGACATTTAGTATTTGGAACTTTGCACACCAGTTCTGCGGCACAGACTGTTGACCGGATTATTGACGTTTTTCCCCATGAACGACAAACCCAGGTACGGGTGCAGTTGTCTAACTCTCTAGTAGCTGTATTTAGTCAAACTTTGGTACCAAAGAAAAACCCCAAACCAGGTGAATATGGTCGGGTGATGGCTCAAGAAATTATGATCATCACTCCCGCTATTTCTAACTTAATTCGAGAAGGAAAAACATCTCAAATTTATTCAGCAATTCAGACTGGCGGTAAATTGGGTATGCAAACTCTGGAGAAAGTCTTAGCCGATTTGTATAAAGCTGGAACTATCTCTTTTGAAGCTGCTATTTCTAAAACTTCTAAGCCGGATGAAATCCAACGTCTCATTGGTGGCGCACCACAAGCAGCAGGGGCAAAACCTGGCGCTAATGGTGTTGCAAAAACTCATTAATAGCGGATGAGGGAGCAGGGGAGACAAGGGAAATAACCAATTACTTTAACCCTTGACCCTTAACCCTTGAGTACAGACGCGATTAATCGCGTCTCTCTGACCTTTAACCCTTGACTATTTTAAATGGATTAATCTATGCCTAGCTATGTTGCCCGTGTCCGGGACTCACAAGGAAAATCCAGAACTGAAAAATTTACGGCTGAATCCTTAGCTCAAGCCCGTACTAATCTTAGAGACCAAGGTTTCGTTGTCCAAGAATTGAAAGAATCTCAAGGCGGATTCAGCTTTGATTTGAAGAAATTCCAGACATCAATGGTCAAAGTTACTGTTAAGGATAAAGCGGTTTTTTCTCGTCAATTTGCCGTTTTAACGAATGCAGGTGTAGCGATCGTTAGAAGTTTAGGAGTACTAGGTGAGCAGTGTAGCAATCCTAAATTAAAAGCAGCCTTGAATGATATTAGCAATGATGTTCAAAGCGGTACAAATCTTTCAGATTCAATGCGTAAGCATCCTGATTGCTTTGATAATTTGTATGTAAGTATGGTTCAAGCTGGTGAAATTGGTGGGGTTCTCGACGACGTATTAAATCGCTTAGCTAAGTTATTAGAAGATGTTGCACGCTTACAAAACCAAATCAAAGCTGCGTTGTCTTATCCTATGGTTGTCGGTTTTTTAGCAACGGCAATCTTTGTAGGTATGACTGTTTTTCTGATTCCAATTTTTGCCAACATTTTTAAACAAATAGGAATAGAGTTACCTGCCTTAACGCAATTCTTGATGAATTGTAGTGAAATATTACGCAGTTATTGGTCTCTAGTGATTATTGCTGGAATTATGGGATTTGTGTTTGCCTATAAGCAGTATTACAAAACTCCTGTTGGCAAACAAACTATCGACCGTCTTTCTCTAAAGGTGCCTTTGTTTGGTGATTTGATTCAAAAATCCGCAGTTGCCCGCTTTAGTCGTACTTTTGGGGCACTGACTCGTTCTGGTGTACCCATTCTCACTTGTTTAGAAATTGTCCGGGATACATCAGGGAACCAAATTGTGGCTAATGCCATAGATGCAGCCCGTATAGAGATTCAACAAGGAGGCATGATTAGTGTTGCTTTGCAAAAAGATGCAGTGTTTCCAGCTATGGCAATTCAGATGATGAGTATTGGCGAAGAAACTGGAGAATTAGATGCGATGTTGATGAAAGTTGCCGATTTTTATGAAGATGAAGTTGAGCAGGCAGTCAAAGCGCTAACTAGTGTTTTAGAACCACTAATGATTGTGGTCTTGGGGGGTATGGTTGGTACGATTTTGTTAGCGATGTATCTGCCTATGTTTAAGGTATTTGAAAAGCTGGGATAAAAAAAGAAAGATAAAGGATGAAAATATCTAATAAGTCCTATTTCATCCTTAGAATTAACATTTTCTAATTCATACTTCATACTTTGCAGAAAAATGCCTGTGCAAAAATCTGATTACGAAGCTAGTTTGGCGGAGTATAGCCATCATCTAGCTGCGATCGCTTTATTGAAACAGCATCGACCTTACTTGGAGATGATTCCCAGTCTGCGCCGTCCAGATGAAAGTGTTATCACCATCCCTTTGCCTATTGTGCGTATTCGGTACACTGAAACAACAGCCGCACACACAACTTGTCTAGCCTGCGATGTCGCAATACTAATGTGCGATCCAGAATGGAAAATCAAAACTGGACCCGAGATTTTAATCTTTATTCATCGTCCCCATGAAGACTTTTCTGAGTTGTTGGGACGCTGGCGACAAACTCAAGTTCTGTTAGACAAAGATTATGAGTGGCTGATGCCTGAGCGTCACTATCATATTTTGAGTGAAGGGGCTAATACTGTATATCCTTTATTTGTAGTTTTTAGTGAGACTTCTGAACGTATTCAGCGAGGTCTTGTGGGAGCAGAACTTCCATTTATTATGCAAAAATCCCAATGGCTATTCGAGGAGGAAAGCAGAAATGGAGAGGGGCTAGGGACTAGATAGGAGAGATTAGATACTTAGTGATTAGATTAAGACAGAGAAATGAGGCACAAATCTCAGAAATTATTTCTCTAGCCCCTAGCCCCTAGCCCCTAGTCCCTTATTTCACAAATTGGGGCATAATTTCTGCGGCAGTAAAGATGCCATAGATGCCACGTTGATGCAATTGTCTACCTGCTTTGAGATAACCAAAAGCAGGGCCACAGACATTGGCTGCCATGCTGGTTTCATCTCCTAGAGTAAAGGTATGGGTAGAAATTTTACCTTCAAAAGTCCGCCCTGTGACTTTAACATTTGTGCTGAGGGGCTTTTTAGGATTTCGGGTATCGACTACACCCCCAACAGTAACGCGATCGCGCTCCACTATTCCCGCAAACTCTAACATCACATCATCGGCGTGTTCCATATTCTCTAAGGTAAGCACGCCATTAGTTTTATCTAGTAGGGCTTCTACTTCTGTGTCGGTCATCATCCTGGCTGTTTCAACTGTGTAACCAGGCATATGACCGATATCTTCCCGAACAGTGGCGCGATAAGCCTCCCAGTTGGCAATTCCCACGCCAAAAGTAATTTCCACTTTGTGAATTTCGGCGTAGCTTTGAGCGGCTAAGGCAGCGGCGGCTGTTAATAATCCTGGTGTTGCACCGCACCCAGTCATGTAAGTAATTCCCGCAGCTTCCAATTCTGCTTTCATGTCTAGTAGTTGTTCTACAGCAGTGGTGCGCTTAATTGCATCCACCAGTACACCCCGCCAGCCAGATTTAATAAACTCTTTGGCTACAGAGGGAATAAAATCATTGGGCAGGTTGGGTAAAGCTAGAAAATAACCATCTACAGCTTGAGCGCTGGCGATTAAATCCTGAATACTATTGTTTGTTAAAGTACCCACTGGCTCTAAATAACCTACCGAACCTTGCGCCTGGTAAGTTGCAATGCAAGCATCTGTTTTTAAACCCTCAGCAGCATAGGCGTAACCCTTTTGATCTGCTGCTGCGACTAAAATCATTTCTTGTTTACCAGCCAGTACCTTGGCAGCTGCTTGTCCGAGTCCGCCGAAACCCAGTACTCCTATGCGTATCGCTGGCGAAATATTTAGAGAACTTTTGACTTGTTCTGGATTCATAGTCAATTTGTAAAGTTGAATCGACAGCCTTTATCCTTCAGCATCTCAGCTTATGACCTGTGACTGATGGCTTTTAGCTATAGAGGTTAATTATCATTCATTATCCTGGGTTCTACCATTCCTAAAACTGTTTTTTACTATAAATTCTTTGTGAGCGATTGTTGCTTTAGCAATCAGGTATCAGTATACAGAGTTCGGTTTATTTGTGTCGGCTTACTTAGGCAATGAATAACTTTCTCAAAGAAACAGACCACTGGCAGCGATGGCGTACCCGCCTGCTTTCTAGTGATCGCTCACAACGCGCACCGCAGCCGCTCGTCAACTGTTATGAGTGGAAAGCATTTAGGGTAGGCATTTTATGCTAAATAGCGGAATTTTTCATCAATCGTTGCTATAGGCCGGATTATAGCGATATAGTCCTGCTACTCGACCACAATGGCCCCAGATAGCAGGTGAACGATCTCACTGACGATTTCCTCTGGACTCTCAAGCTTGGCTAGAAATCGATCAAAGCCAGCATTCAAAGCCTTGCAACTTGAAACTTCCCGTGTATAAGAAGTGATGGCGATCGCTGGCAATTGCCGTAGAAATGAGCTTGAATGTACCCGAATTTGCTTAATTAACCAGTTTCCATCATGATGAGGCAACTTCACATTGGATAGCAGAACATCGGGATGAAGCGATTCAACCAAGGTTAGGGCTGCTTCTGCGTCGATGAAAGCTATCACCTCTGCACCTGCTGTTTCCAGAATGAAGATGAGCAACTCTGCAATATCTGGCTCATCCTCCACCAGCAATATCCGGATTCCAACAAGGCGCTGGAGCAAGTTTAACTCACTTTCTCGATTGCTCGTTTGTTCTGTCGCCATGCCGTCCTTTTATTTGCTGATATAGCTTACCTCTTCAATTGCAACTTAAAAGAAGAAATAAACCTTCAGTCTAATTAAACAAATTTGCTCAGAAAAACATTATCAATATGAAGAAGTTAATTCACGGACTAACATTGACCGCCCTGTCAGATGAGCAATCGCCTTAATCAATTTTTCTATGTCAACAGCCTTCAATAACCATTGGTCAAACCATACTTCCGAAAGAGAAAATCGAGTTTCTGGCTCATCAAGTGCTGTGAGGGCAATAACGGGAGTAGATTTGTCAAGTCTATTTGAAAGATGCCGGATTTGGCGTAGCAGCGAATAACCGTCTTCACCGGGCATAGCAATGTCAGTGAGTACTAAATCTGGGCGAAGTTGAACAAATGCCTCTAAAGCTTTATGTACTGTGAAAGTTGAATGAACTTCAATGCCATACAACTCAAGCACACAAGTAATCCAGATACAGGTATCGAGGTCATCATCGACCACTAATACTCGTAAACCGTCTAGTCTAGATGCGTCAGGAATGTGCATGACCAGAAGCCCTACTTTAAGTGAGTAAAATAGTATCTAATGATAATTTAAGAATTGGTGCATTTTTTTAGATAAAAATAAGATTTTTATAATATTGCTTAACATAAATCAATGCGAGCGTTCAGAATTTAGCTGTCCGACTACTTATCTAGACATACTATGTGGTTTCCAAAAGCAAAGCACCGTCTTCCGTAATAGTGGAAGTCCAGCGCTTTACAATGGATATGCAGGTATTAAGCGTTCGGGTCTTTATTTAGCTGACCCTAATTTATTGTTCTTATCAGGATGACAGAAAACTTAAAAATCAATTTTTATTCTTAATATTTGTTAATATAAATCTCATTTTATGCTTTTTTCCCTGACTCGTCTCTGTCTTTAGATAGAGGTAAATATTACTTTAACGCAAATTTATCTAAGAATAGCAATTTACAATAGACCTTTGCTTTATAATCCTCCTGTTAAGCCTGCAAAGTTGTGTCTTAAACCAAGACACCTTAACTATGCGAATTAGTGAGCAGATTCAAGACGATATCTTAGAGAAACTGGGGTGTTTACCGCCTTTTTTCGCTCCAGCTCTACAAAACCCACTGGTGTTGGAGAACCTGTGGCAACAGACGCTAAGTGCATATATAATAATCCGCTTGGGACTTTATTTAAGGAAAAGCTCTCCGCCTACCTCTCGCGTTACTGTGCAGTTCCGTATTGCATGATTTGTCACAGTTGTTCGCTGCGACCTCTAGGAATGAAAACTGTTGAGGTGTTGGAACTACTAAAGTCAGCAACTCCAACACAGGACAATATTGAAACACATTTAAATCGGTTGGCGAAAGAGCCGGATAGCTTGCCAGTCGATTTTCAGTTCAACTCGGACTTAGAAGAGAGTTTCTGACAACCGTCCTAGAGATGTATGGGGCAACCGTAACTGCTGTCACATCCGTTACAGAAGCACTTAAGGCATTAGCAGAATATTTTAGAGATGCTACCCCCTCCTTAATAACTACTCAACGGCTGATAGTCGTCAGCGACATCGGGATGCCTGGTGAAGACGGGTATAGCCTCATTCAGAAAATTAGAGCTGATGTGCCTAATCTTGGTGGTAATGTTCCGGCGATCGCACTAACCGCTTATGCGGCAGCATCAGACAAAGTTCGCGCTCTAAAAGCAGGCTTCCAAGTACATTTGGCAAAACCTGTTGACCCCGACGCTTTAATTGCAGAGATCGTCAACTTAATCGGAAAAACCTAAAAATAATTTAATGGGTTTGTACATCTTCTTTCTCTCGAAATATTGTTCGGAAATTATATCTAATTTTTAAGCATTGATAAAGCATCTCTTACTATATTTCAGAAATTAAATATAATCAGGATAAATGTTATTTATAACCATGAATTTCTAAACTAATAATTTTCAGTTACTCTTGTCTTATTCTGCTGATTAATTCTATCGAATGATATTTATAATCAATGCCGATTCAATCACTAATTGTAATTCTTATAAATGTTGAAGAAAATCCTCTGCTATAAATATGTTGCATTCTTTTTTAAAAGTGCTATAGCTATCAACTAGTTTAATTGCACTACCGTTGTGGATGGAACAAATCAATCAATTTAGCTATCCTTTAGTTGGAGTGATAATTTTTGATAATCCGAGAAAGAATCTAGTAAACGTCACTGAAAAGTTCTCAAAATTGTGTCAATTCGTAGGCCTTACAGGCAAACTGCACCAAAGGATAGGCGAGCGCATCTGAAAGACCGACTATATTCTGCTGTGATGTTTGTGTTGGTTGTACTATCTCTCTCCAGTGGACTAGGCTATCGCTTTTATAACCAACCAAAACTGGATGTCGGTAAGATAGCTCCCCAAACCCTTACTGCACCTAATTCAGCTAATGTTGAAGATGTAAAAACGACAGAGGAAAGGCGCAGGGAAGCTCGTAGCGGTGCTTTGGCGGTATGGGTTGTTGATCAACAAGTGAATGAGCAAATTCGCCAAAATCTTCAGCAGCTATTGGCAAAAGGTGAGCAAATCCGGGAAAAGTTGGGCAATTTTCCCTTTGTCAAAACTTCTATATTGTCCACAGCCGCACAAACTTACCTACGACAAGCACCAGAATCTCAATGGCAGACATTATTGCGAACCTTGGAGAAAAATAGCAATCTGACTGGCTTAAATTCAGCCCAACAGCAAGCAGTCAAGAAGCTGCGAACTTATCGAGAGTCTAACTCCTCCCAGGCTTTTTCTCAACTATTAAAAGCGATCGCCGAAGCTCGTCAGCGCTATACTATCGCTCTAACTACCCTGAGCAACAGGGTTTATGCTCAAGCCAAAACCCCTGACAATGAAACTTTCTTGAACTTGTCTGATGCAGATTGGCAAGAAACTCAAATCCAAGTGCGTCAAACTTTAGACCGAATATTAGCACAGGGCATTTATCCAGGTTTATCCAAGGATAACCTGAACTCTGCAATCGAGATGCAGGTAAGTGTTTCTGTTCCCAAAACAGCACAACCTTTAGCAAGGCGATTGCTCTTAGCAGTAATCAGTGCCAATTTAATTAAAGACATCGAGCAAACCAAGCTGATAGCAGAAAAAGCAGCACAAGCAGTAGAACCGACGCTCGTCACAATTCAAAAAGGTGAAGTTATCGTTAAGGCTGGCGAAAAAATTACTCAAGCTGATTTTGTACTATTAGACCACTTTCACTTGAGCCAACGCGGAATTGATTGGCTGTATCTGATTCGTTTTAGTGGGATGGTGGGATTAGCTGTGGCTGTTTTCCGAGTGGTAGAACAACGGTTGTACGCCAAGTTAAGAACTAGCGATTATATTTTAATAATTCTCCTGGTTCTCAGTACGCCGTTGCTAATATTCTTGACCAAATCCTTTACCGGCTTACCTGCTATTGGTTTGCTTCTTGGTAGCTTCTACGGTACTGCAATTGGGGGCGCTGTGATGGGGTTACTAGCGATATTGCTGTCAATAGGCACGGAACTTAGCTGGCATGATCTAATACCTAGTGCAGCAGGTGGAATTCTGGGCGGATTAATGGCGGGACAATGGCGATTCCCAGGTAGGGAAGGACTACGAACACGAGAGGAATTAGCTACCTTGGGAATCTTAATTGGGTTGACGCAGGGAGTTGTTTATTTGTTAGTAAATACTGCGATCGCTCCTCTTTGGTATGCTGTCCTAGGTACAGCAGTCCTCAATGGTTTAGCAGGGTTGATTTGGAGCATCTTAGCATTAGGGTTAAGCCCCTACCTAGAAGCTGTATTTGATTTAGTTACACCAATTCGTCTGGCTGAATTGTCCAATCCCAACCGCCCATTATTAAAACGCCTAGCTCATGAGACTCCTGGAACTTTCCAGCACACACTGTTTGTTGCGACTCTGGCAGAGGCGGCGGCACGGGCATTAAATTGTAATGTGGAACTGGTGCGGGCTGGGGTTCTCTATCATGACATTGGGAAAATGCACGATCCTCTGGGATTTATTGAAAATCAAATGGAGGAACCCAATAAACATGATGCTATTAATGACCCCTGGAAAAGTGCCGAAATTATCAAAAAGCACGTGAGTGCAGGTCTGGTAATGGCTCGTCAGTATAAGCTGCCCAGCGCTATTCAGGCATTTATTCCCGAACATCAAGGAACTATCTTGATTGCGTATTTCTACCAAGAAGCACAGCAAAAACAACAACAAATTTCTGACAACCTGTTGCATGAATCAGATTTTCGCTATGACGGCCCCATTCCCCAGTCCAAAGAAACAGGAATTGTCATGTTGGCTGATGCTTGTGAGGCAGCGTTACGTTCGCTCAAAGATGCAACCCCGGAAGCAGCACTGTCAATGGTAAATAAAATCCTGAAAGCACGTTGGCAGGATAATCAGTTGCTAGATTCAGGATTAGCACGAGAAGAAATGTCTCAAATTGCCCATATTTTTGTTCAGGTTTGGCAGCAGTTTCATCACAAACGAATTCCCTATTCTAAATCTTAGATATTTGCTAAAGCTGCTCCTGGCAATAACTCCACTTTTACCCAGCCTGGTTGCCTTTGGTCAAAAGCCTTGGGGAGCATCAATGACTGACATTAGCTATTGTATCTACTGAATCCGTCCTACACCAAACAGTTTGGCGCTGACAATTGCAAACTGTCCAACAAAGCCATAACTTTTTGATGTTGATACTTCAAGAAAAACTTTGTAGTTGGGAATTTTAGCTACTACAAAATTAGCTAATTAAATTAGCAAAAAAATCACAAATATTGTATTCTAAATTAAACTATTCAACTAATAAATTCGGCAAGAAATGAGTTTGTTTCGGACTACATTACTTAGGCAATAAAAATTTATGCTATCGACATAGCTATGGTTTATTATCTTCCGCTAGAAAGATTTAAAAAAATCAAATAGTAGCCCTATATTTCTCTACAACTTTCAAAATTCCTAAATTTGGCAAACAGGTTTCGGTAGATTGTACAATATTTGCCCACAAATTTTATGCTTGGTGCAGGCGCTATCATCTTTATAATTGTTTCCTCTTGCCTTTGAGACTTCTTATCTGATTTTACTCTCCCCGAAGTAACAAAAGCGTCTGAGGAATGCGAGAATGATGTCTGAGGTTAAACCCCTCAATAAATAGCCGAGTCTGATTGATCGTATTACCAATCAAGGCAAAATTAATGGCGCAGTTAGTGCTACCCTGCTTTGATAAAAAAATATCTGTATTATTATGGGTGGTTTTAATTTGAGATTCAAGATGCGTAGCCGCTTTGCGGCTTGTCGCTAGACATCGCCTAAATTTTCTTCGCTTCAATATCCGGGAACTACTTGTTCGCGATCATCGTGATTAATATCTATACTTTATCAGTACTGGCGCTAGTATTTGTCTTTGCAACTCTTTTTTCCCTAATCTTCATCAAGAGCCGCTTGCTCACAATCTAGACCTTGGTGTAGCCTGAGGTTCCTATTACCCTTTAGCAAATCTTTGATTAGTTGTCTCTATAGATACAATAACTATGCTATCCTAGTCAGCTTCATACAGACATCAGGGCTATTAACAATCTAATATTGGCTGTTCATTACTAGAAAACTTTGCAGTTAATTGCCCAAATTTCAGCCTAATTGTTCATATTTACAGGAAAACTTTATGATAGCTATACCTTTCCATACACTATGCATTTTTGTCACTAAAGCCCTATATACTAGACTAGACTTTGAGCAATTTGAGATTTTTGTTAATTGTGATACCAGTAACTATTAATTTTTAGAGGAAATACTAGCAAAAATACAGTTTTTAAGGTTTAGTAAAAACTAGATCCAGTATCATCAAAAAACCGAAAACTTCATGTGGTGTGATAATCAAGAGAGGAGTGAAAACATGGATTTACGTCAAGACGCACTGCAAATCCTGAAGGAAACTAGTCGAACTTTTTACATTCCAATTAGTATATTACCGCCGGGATTACAAGAAGCAGTTGCGTCAGCATACTTGTGTATGCGTGCTATTGATGAAATTGAAGATCATCCAGAACTGGATAACTCAACTAAAGCGCAGCTATTAAGAACAATTAGCTTGACATTACAAGCAGGTGTAGATGGCTTTGCGGTTGATGCCTTCTCCTTAGGATTTAGTGGTTACGAGAATACTTTAGCAGAAGTTACCCTAGGAATTAGAGAATGGTCAATATTAGCACCTGAAGCGATCGCACCTCGAATTTGGGATGCAACCGCTGCAATGGCAGACCGCATGGCTTACTGGGCGGAACAAAATTGGCAGATTAAAGCAGAGTCTGATTTAGATCGTTATACATTTGGGGTTGCAGGGGCGGTGGGGCTATTACTATCAGATTTATGGGCTTGGTACGACAGCACAGAAACTAACCGTACTCAAGCAATTGGTTTTGGTCGCGGCTTACAAGCAGTGAATATTCTACGTAATCACACTGAAGATTTGAAACGGGGAGTAGACTTTTACCCTGAAGGTTGGACTACCGCCAATATGCAAGAATATGCACGCCGCAATTTAGCTCTGGCTGATGCTTACATCAAAAACCTTCCGACTGGCCCTGCTTTAGACTTTTGCCAAATTCCCCTCACTTTGGCGCATGGTACCCTTGATGCCTTAGCTAACGGTAAAGAAAAACTCAGCCGTCACGATGTTCTGGCACTCCTCAAGCAATTTATAGATGTGAATATAAAAGCTAGCTAGTGCAAAAAGAGGCAAGGAGCAGGGGAAGGGAGAGAAACAATAAGTAACTCTTACCCCATTACCCATTACCCATTACTAATTACCCATTCCCCTTAATTAAGGAGAGCTATCAATGAAGAAAACTTTGTTCCTCAGTCCTCCTTCCTTTGATGGATTTGACGGTGGTGCAGGTTCGCGATACCAAGCCAAGCGCGAAATTACTTCCTTTTGGTATCCCACATGGCTAGCGCAACCAGCGGCTTTAGTGCCAGGTAGTAAGCTTGTGGATGCTCCACCGCATGGTCAGACTGTGGAAGATGTGCTGAAAATTACCAAGGACTACGAATTGGTAATCATGCATACCAGTACACCATCATTAGCTAATGATGTGAAGTGTGCCCAAGCCATTAAAGCCCAAAATCCAAATGTACAGATTGGTTTTGTAGGGGCCCATGTGGCAGTATTACCAGAGGAGACACTGCGGGATCATCCAGTTATTGACTTTGTTTGTCGGAATGAATTTGACTATACCTGCAAAGAACTAGCAGAAGGACTACCAAAGGATGCCATCAAAGGTTTAAGCTACCGTGACCAGTACTCTAATGTTCGCCACAATGAGGAGCGGCAATTAATTCATGACTGGGATGCCATGCCTAGCGTCCTCCCCACCTATGCCCGTGACTTAGATATTACCAAATACTTCATCGGCTACCTACTGCATCCTTACATTTCCTTTTACACTGGGCGCGGTTGTCCGGCAAAATGTACATTCTGCCTTTGGCCACAGACAATTGGCGGTCACCTCTACCGTCATAAAACCCCAGAAGCTGTAGGGCGGGAGATGGAAGAAGCCAAAGCCATCTTCGGCGATAAGGTGCGGGAGTATATGTTTGATGATGATACCTTTACCATAGACAAACATCGGGCGATCGCAATTAGCGAACACATGAAGCGGCTCAAACTCACTTGGAGTTGTAACGCCCGTGCTAATTTAGACTACGATACGCTAAAAACACTGCGCGACAATGGTCTGAGATTGCTGCTGGTAGGTTTTGAATCTGGTAACCAAGATATTCTCAACCGCATTAAGAAAGGCATCAAGCTAGAAGTGGCGCGGGAATTTATGAAAAACTGCCAAAAACTCGGCATTACCGTTCATGGCACTTTCATTATTGGTCTACCAATTGAAACTAGAGAAACTGTAGAAGAGACAATTCGCTTCGCCTGCGAACTCAGTCCCCATACAATTCAAGTCTCAATTGCTGCACCTTACCCTGGTACAGAACTTTACGAACAAGCTAAGGAAAACGACTGGTTTACCAATCAATCTCTAGTAGCTAATTCTGGTATTCAAACCTCAACACTGCAATATCCCACACTTTCCAGTGAAGAAATCGAGGATGCAGTTGAGCGAATGTACCGGAAATTCTACTTCCGTCCCAAAGCAATCATACCGATTGTCAAAGAAATGCTCGCAGACCGCCAGATGATGGTACGCCGTCTACGTGAAGGCGGAGAGTTCTTCTCCTACCTGAAAGAGCGCCGTACTCAGCAGACTGCTGCACACACGGCAGGGGATTAGGGACTCGGGACTAGGGATTAGGAAAAAGTAGAGCGCAGGGGAGAATATATTACCTAATGCCCAATGACAAATGACAAATGCTAAATGCCCGTCGTGTAATTATTAATGGTGATGACTTTGGCTTTTCTGCTGGAGTCAATCAAGCAATTATCCAAGCTTATGAGCAGGGTGTACTAACTAGTACCAGTTTGATGATAACGGGAGATGCTGCCGAAGAAGCGATCGCCTGGGCACGGAATCACCCCAATTTGGCAGTTGGTTTGCATTTAGTGCTGGTGTGCGGTAGGTCTGTTCTCCCACCCTCCCAAATTCCCCATTTGGTGGACTCTCAAGGGAATTTCTCCGATAGTCCTGTTCAAGCTGGGTTACGCTATCAATTCCATCCTGCTACTCGTGAGGAACTACGGCAAGAAATCCGCGCCCAGTTAGCAAAATTCCGCGACTCTGGGCTGACTCTTTCTCATGTAGACGGGCATTTACATTTACATACACATCCCGTAGTATTGCGGATTCTGGTGGAATTAGCCCAGGAATTTAATATCCAAGTCATCCGTCTACCATCAGAAGAACTAGCAATGACCCTGAAGCTTGACCGCACTGGGCTACTTAATAAATTACTTTGGTCAGGAGTATTTGGCAGACTACGCAGCTATGGTGAAAGTTTACTAAACTCTCACGGTATTAAATACGCCGACCGAGTTTATGGATTGCTACAAACTGGAAATATGAGTGAGGAATACTTGCTTGGTCTAATCCCCCAAATTCAAGCAGACTTAGTAGAAATTTATTCCCATCCCGCAGTCATTCAAGCAGGTGAACCACTAAATGGGCCATCAGGAGCCGGTGAAGTAGAACTTGCAGCTTTATTGAGTAAGCAAGTGCGTGAAATTTTGACTGTTAATGGTTTTGATTTAACTAACTATCAAAATTTAATTAATTAATAAAAATTCTGTGTTGATTTGAAAATTTAGATTTCCTAATAAAGGAAATTTGCAAACTAATACTTGTGAATTTAATAACCAGACTAATTTATGAGAAAGAAAATATTTTTATTATCAAGTTTATTTTCATTAATTTATTTACCGATTATTGCATCGCCCGTAAATGCAGAAACTATTTGTAAGATCACAGACCCAACTGGCACTCCCCTGAATGTGCGCGACACGCCCAATGGAAAAGTGATTAATCAACTGAAAAATGGTAGAGCAGTTTATATTGACGAAATAGCCTACGATCTACAGGGCAAGCCTTGGAGTAAAATTAGCGGACATTATAATGGTCAATATAAAGAATGGGGATGGGTAATCCGAGAATTTATTAGCTGTTATGACTCTTCTCTAGAGAATCAAAACTCAAAAGCAATTTGTGAAGTGACAGATCCAACGGGAACACCTCTAAATGTTCGTGACAAACCCAATGGAAAAGTAATTAATCAACTGAGAAATGGTAGAGCAGTTTATATTGACCAAATAACTTACGATGGGCAAGGCCGCCCTTGGAGCAAAATTAGTGGTTACTACAAGGGTCAATATAAACAATGGGGATGGGTGATTCGAGAATTTGTGAGTTGCTATAAAAATCCGATTTGATTATTGAAAAAATCTAAGTATTGTAGTGTACTGACACCTGAGCTAAAGGAGTGCATTAGCAAAAATCTATTTCATCGGCGTTTATCGGCCTACATCAACGGTTTATTTCATCAAATCTAATGCCTCATTTTAGTCGTGTCAGTCAACTACGTATGTGTTCTAGTTCCTAGTTCCTAGCCCCTAGTCCCTATTTCTCCAATAGCGCGTATTTCTTCATTTCTTCTAAATTACAGACTTCCAAAGCTCTAGCATGGGTTGCGGCAAGCACTACTGGGGGCGCAACGCCAGCTTCTAGCGCTTCTTGCCAACGAGCCGCACATAAACACCAGCGATCGCCTGGCTTCAATCCCGGAAAATTATATTCAGGAACAGGTGTGCTCAGGTCATTTCCTTGAGATTGAGTAAATTCCAGAAATTCTGCTGTCATTTGGGCACAAACAACGTGCATCCCAAAATCCTGGCCGCCTGTATTGCACAACCCATCACGGTAATAACCAGTCATCGGAGAAGTGCAGCAAATCTCCAGATTTGTTCCTAGTACGTTTTTAGCATCTGCCATAAACATCACGCCTTAAGTTAGTTCATCCTGTTTTTAAGCTAATACCAATTTGAAAGGGTAAGTAAGTCGGCGCTAATATTTCACGCTATGTTAAGAAAATTAAAGGTAGGGTGTGTTGTCGCCAAGCGCCGCACCATCAACAATTCAAGGTGCGTTGCTATAAGGCATAACACACCCTACGAACAATTTATATTTCTTCACATACATTGAATTTTTCTCGCCGACTTATTTAATGGGTAAGGATTTCTCCCTCATCTCCCTCATCTCCCTCATCTCCCTCATCTCCCTCATCTCCCCCATCTTCCTCATCCCCTTCATACCCCTCATCCAGTCCCTAGTTTTTAAATTAGAGGTTCTATTCTACACACTAGATGGATAAGCAATGGACATTCTCGAAAAATGTAGACTTTGCCATGTAAGGAGTTAAATTGAGTACTCTAAAGGCTTATGCCTTAAGGCATAGCCGATTTTGCACTCATTGATTACGTAGTTATACTGTGGCAACAAACTGTAGCACCCGTGTAATCTGTAGCGCAATGTCTTTTCATTATCTCAACCATTGTGAAATCCATCCTACAGACCTATTTAGAACAAGAAATCTGGATATTAATTAGAGATAAATGGTATTTCGCCACAGTTATCGGAGTTTGGGATGATTTGTTGTGGTTTAAGCACAGAACTTACAACAAAGAGACAGAGGAGGATACTCTGTGGGAAATGATTGTCAAAATCAGTGAAGTAATTGCGATTGATAAAGTTCAGTCTGTTGTTAGCAGAAAACCAGACGTATTTATTTCGCGACTACTCGAAACTGATAGAAACACAAATAATCATCAAGAGCATGAAAGTTAACTCTTAATAGGTGTCAAAGGTAATTGGTAATCGGTAAGAAAAAACTTTTAACACTTACCCTTTAACCGTTTAGCTGACGCTCACGGCGTATCTCTTTGGGGAATCAAGCTACGCATAGCGTCCCGCAGCGAAGACTTTTCCCCAAACCCAATTCACAGTTCAAAACGCTATCCCTTGTAGTATTAGTTCCTAACTTATGTATGACAACGCACGCAGAAATTGTGTAGAATTTCTAGGTGCGCTTGGTAAGCTTTGAGACTTCCTACGCTATTTTGTATTTTCCTGGTCACTAAGAAAACTAGTTGAATAAAAATTAAGTACTTTAAAATTAAGGAGGACTTAAATGGGACTAAGCGACGAACTCTTGAACTCTAACAAAAAAGACATAATTGTGGATGACTGTTGCACGATGATCGAAGCACAGATCTCTTCCAAGTCAGGTCTTAGTGGCATAGCTCTGAAAACTGCCTTTGCTGCACTCAAAGGGGTTAAGCCAGGATACATCCCTCACGTTGTTGAGCAGCTTCTACCGCAGTGCTTTACGGCAATTGATCCTATCTGGAGTGAGGGTGTGCAGAAGGGTGATCCGGTAGAGCATTTGGTTGAGAGTCGCTCTCGCACTGCTGATGCACTACTTAGTGTTACTGATCAGAGGGTACAAAAGACGAACCGCTCAATTGTCCGTGGAACTTATGACAAATTTCGCGGTTCAGCCAAGCAACACATCGAGGAAGCAGTGCCAGATTTTGCAAAGGTAATAGGTAAGCACGCTCAAAATTGAGCAAATAATTACTAATTCGTAATTAAATTAACCACCGACTTGGCCACGTGGGATTGGGCATTGGTATTATTTCCTATGCCCCATACCCGCGAATTCCAAGTCCTTCTAGAAGAATTCTGTCTTGTTGCCTGTTCCCCGTTAAGAGTTCCCTGTTACCTTGTTTCTTCAGAGTGAGATCATCTGAACATATAGTGAGCACAAAGGTGAGCACTTTTGCTAAGTCAACACACCTACGCTAAAGACAGAAAACAAATAGCGTCAGGTGATTAATATGACTCAAACTTTAGAACGCCAAGCTGGTGGCTTATACGTCCAAACTCCTGATCAACAGCAAATTGCCTTTCCCCTGAAACACACTGAGGTACAAGCCCAAGTAGCAGGTAATATTTCGCGGGTGGAAGTTACCCAAAGCTTTGAAAATCCCTTCACAACTACACTAGAAGCTGTCTATATCTTTCCCTTACCTGATGAGGCTGCTGTTGATGATATGCTGATTCGCATTGGCGATCGCACTATTCAAGGTAGTATTAAAAAGCGCCAAGAAGCACAGCAAATATACGAGCAGGCGAAGCGACAAGGATGCACGGCAGGGCTGCTGGAACAAGAACGAGATAACATTTTTACCCAATCCCTCGCTAATATCAAACCCGGTGAGCAAATTGATGTGATTATTCGCTACACCGAAAGCTTAAAATTTACAGGGGGAAATTACGAGTTTGTCTTTCCAATGGTGGTAGGGCCGCGTTACATTCCAGGGACAACCATTGAAGAAAATACCCTAGGCGGTGGTTCGGCTGCTGCACCGATGCTGCAAAATCAAGATACCGACCTAGTGCCTGATGCTTCGCGCTTGAATGCACCTATTCTGCCAGGGGGTAGTCGCTCTCGTCATGATATTAATGTGACGGTAGAAATTGATGCCGGAGTGGAAATTCAAGATGTTTGTTCACCTTCTCACCAAATTGAAATCGCCTATGAGGGACAACGGGTAAAAATCAAACTGGCGGGTGGAGATACAATTCCCAACAAAGACCTGATTTTACGCTACCAAGTAGCAGGCAAAAGCACTCAAGCCACTTTACTCACCCAAGCTGATGAACGGGGTGGACACTTTGCCCTTTATTTAATTCCTGCTCTCCACTATCGCCCAGAGCAGGTTGTCGCTAAAGATGTGGTATTTCTCATCGATACCTCTGGCTCTCAAAGTGGTGCGCCACTGATGCAATGTCAGGAATTGATGCGCCGTTTTATCAACGGACTCAATCCCAACGACACCTTCAGCATTATTGATTTTTCCGATACAACTCAGCAACTCTCGCCGATTCCTCTCCCCAATACCCCGCAGAATCGCGCACTAGCAATCCAGTATGTAAATCAATTAAACGCAGGTGGCGGAACGGAGATGTTACGTGGTATTCGCGCCGTCTTGAATTTCCCAGTTACAGATCCGGGACGCTTGCGGAGTATTGTACTGCTAACCGATGGCTATATCGGCAACGAAAACCAAATTTTGGCAGAAGTACAACGCCATCTCAAGCCGGGAACCCGCCTCTACAGCTTTGGTGCAGGTAGTTCTGTGAATCGTTTCTTACTCAATCGGATTGCTGAATTAGGGCGGGGTATGGCTCGTGTGATTCGCCACGATGAACCAACCGATGAGGTGGTGGAAAAATTCTTCCGCCAGATTAATAATCCTGTCCTCGCCAACATCAACTTGCAATGGGAGGGTGATGGTGCATCCCCAGTAATGTATCCTTCCACGCCACCAGATTTATTCGCTGAACAGCCGTTAGTGCTATTTGGCTGCAAACCAGACAGCCGTGCTGGGAAATTGCATATCACTGGAATTGCTGCGGGTGGTACACGCTACCAACACACCTTCGACCTGAATTTTACAGCTACAGGTAATCCGGCGTTAGCGTTGGCGGAGCCTCTCGCAGAGAAGCTTTCCGTAGGAATCGCGCAACTTTGGGGACGTTCTCGCATCAAGGATTTGATGAATCAGATGGTTAGTGGTGAAACTAAGCTAGGCGTAGAAGCAGTGACGGATACGGCGCTTACCTATCAACTGTTATCGCAGTATACCGCCTTCGTTGCCGTCAGCGATGATGTGCGAGTTAACCCAACTGAGGCTTCTGTTTCTGTGCAAGTACCCGTAGAAATGCCTGAAGGTATTAGCTATGACGGAATATTTGGTAGTGCTGCGCCACCAATGATGAGTACTCCGTCTAATGCACCTCAGTTTCTGCAACGCCGAAGATTTGAGCCTGTGGCTCAATCAGTCCCAGCCCCCATGTCTCCTCCTCCACCCACAATAATACCGCCAACAGCAAGACCATCTTTTGACGAGATAGAGTCATTAAAAGTAGAAAAGAAAAGAGCTAAAAAGGAGGCTTATCCTCCAGTTCCAGGTGGAGTAAATTCTGCGCCCAGAGATGCAGAGTTGGAAGATTTGGCAGATAAACTTTCAGGAATTGCTCCTGTCTATCGTCCCCAAATTGTGAGTGTATCTGGATTGGATCAACAGATGATTTCTCTGCTCACTGAACATTTGCAATCAATTCACTCCTTTACAATTTTCGATGGCAATTTAGTGTTTGAGTTGCAAATCAGCAAAGGAAGAGTGAGACAGGTGGTACTTGATGAGCAGTTGTCTTCTATTAAAGAACATGAATTGATTGAAAGAATCAGGCGATCGCTTTTCACTTGGCGAATACCCCGAATTCTCACAACTACAGTGATTCTCACAATTCAGATGCAAGCTTAAGGTAGTTTTCCTCTGTCTTGTGGTTTGGGAAACAATACTACTCAGTTAAGTTTTTGAACTATTGACAACTCCCCAGGCTAAAAGCGTGGGGATTCTTCCTTCACAGAAAAACGCCTTGTAAAACAATACCTTAGCCAAATCACGAGGGTTCAACGCCCGTAGAAACGGGATGAATGCGTCCTAAAGAAGTGAGCTTGGCAAAAATGTGGTTTAATAAAATAGGCTCAGGGATTTCTGGAAGCATTTTTAAGATTTCATGGATATATCGAAAGCCACGATAAACGCCCCCAGGTCAAGAATGCCGGAGCCGGGATTAAGGAGGCGAAAATCAGCGAGAAGATGATGAGATAAATTAACCATAAAAAAGGCTAAATTAGCAGCGTTATTCACCGCAGTTTGCCTCAGATTCATAAAATCTTCCAACCCCCAAAACTGCTTTGCATCACGGAAGTTAAACTCGATTTGAAAGCGAAGTTTGTAATAATCAATAATTTTTTCAAATGATAACTCCAGGTCACTGGAGAATAGAATTACATGACTACGAACATTAGTCTTAAGATTGGTTTTGACTAAAATCACTACATTGAGAGCCTGGGCAAATTCTTTGTGAAGAAGAGTGGCTTGATAAATATCAGTTTGAATCTCATCCTCAATAGCACTTTTACATAAATATTTGTCAGGTATATTACAATAGTCCAGCTTCTGCGCGTATTTACGACGGGAGCGTTTACAGCACTTGCGTCTATTATGAGGTACACTAGATTAAAATATAAATACTTTTAA
>JAVRCF010000050.1:0-16595 GCA_034530935.1 Aulosira sp. DedQUE10
ATCCTGGATGCGGACAAACTTACTCGGCATTGCGGTTATGCTCCCTCAAGTCATCTGTGTCTGTGTCAGAAAGCTCAGAAGCAATCATGGCTACTAGTGGTTAAGCAGCCGGGTTGTAAGCATGACTCAGTTGCAGTGTTAGCGAGTAGAGAGCAAGGCATAGGCAAGAGTACGTTTTGGCGACATCTGTTTGGCGATGACTGGTTCAGCGATGAACTAGGCGACGCGAACGAAAAAGACGAACTTATGAAGTTGCACAACTTCTGGTGTCTGGAATGGGCTGAGTTCGAGACAGTATATAAGCGCAAAGATATCTCAGCATTGAAGAAGTTCATTACTAGTAAGACAGACACATTCAGAACTCCCTACTCGCGCTCAGTCAAAGAATACCCCAGGATGTCTATCCTTGTTGGCACAACCAACGAAACCGAAATACTCTCAGACCCTACAGGTAGTAGACGTTTTTGGGTTATCCCGGTTTACAAAACTATCCCGGTCAACGAGCTTTTGACCGAACGCGATCGCATTTGGGCAGCTGCCTATGCTGCTTATCAATCGGGTGAGAATTGGTGGCTAACAGCAGAGCAAGAAGCTCGACGCGAAGAACTCAACAAGGACTTTCAAACTCATCACCCTTGGGAGAAACAGATCCAAGAGTTTATTGAGTTTAAAGAGCAATTTACCTCAGACGATATTTTTCACCTGTTGGGCATAGAAGTAGCTAACCGAACAATGTCCCAATCCAAAGACATATCGGCAATTTTGACACGTCTAGGCTGGCATTCTGAACGAAAACACATTCGAGGTTCTTGGGTCAGAACATGGACGAAAAAAAATCAAAAAGTTTGGAATTCCACTGGATCACCTGGATCTACGGGATCAGTTTTGAATTCAGTAGCACAAAATACTGTCACCACAGATACAACCGATCAGCCGGATAACACGCAAATAAGTGTATCTAATGATATGTATCAACAAAATCTTGAAATCTACGGGATCAGTTTTGACAGCACCACGGAGCAAGAGATACAGCCGACAAATTTAAAAACTGATCCCGTAGATCCAGTAGAAAACCAAAACTTTTTAAATTTAAAAAATGAGGTTACATCACTGATATTTGAGGAGAAGCAGGTTTACTGGCATCGAAAAAAGATGAAACGGGTAATGGTGCGAAAACTGTACAAAACGCTTCCCCAAGCTGATGTAGTTTTTGCAGGTGACATAGAAATTTTTCGGGTTGACCTCTGTGAGCTAACAGAACCACCAAAAACCGATTTAGTACCTGGGAATGAAGTAGAGGTGATGGCTGGTAAGCACAAAGGATTGAAAGCATCAGTCTCGACTGTTGACCGTGCCACTGGGATTTGGCTCAAAAAATTAGGTCAAGGTTTCAACCCGGCGATCGGCCCGTTTGAAGCTTTTCAATTAAAGCGAATCTAAGCAAGTGCGATCACAACTGGAAGCAGAATTAAATCAGCCGGCTATATATGGTGGTGAACAAGTTGAAATTATTGGTTATCAATCCAGCCCTAAGCGATTTCAAATAGAGTTTAAGTCTGGACGTAAGGAATATATCAAAGCCAATCAACTCACCCCATGACCCAATATGGTTAACTTGCCCTCATTGCGGAAATACCAACACTTTCCGCAATGGTCACAACAAATTAAAGTCCGGCGATAAAATTCAGCGCTGGTACTGTAACGAGTGCGATAAGACTTTTCAGGATAAAGCAAAAATTCATAAAATTTAATATCGCATTAACTCAGTGCAATCACTATATGTTCTGAGTTATAAATTCCTGTTTTACCATTCCAAGCAGCAAAACAGGAACATTTTGATGTCTTCTAACAGGAACTAAGGCTATAACCGCCTGCTAGCAAGACTTGCGTAAGTGAAAATACTTCCGGTTTTACATAAAAGTGGCATATTTACATAATTTTCAATCCCTCATAAAACGGATTTATTCACTTCAATAAAAAAATCCAGTTTTATGGCAGAACCTACATTAGTTCAAATTTTTGGTACAGGAACAGTGAGATTAGCTTCTGGGGCAAGCGCACCATCAGCAGGCTTGTTTATTCCAGATTCAGCTTTGCAAACAGCAGGACTAACAACTCCATCAACCGCTACAGCCGAAGGGCACTTTGCAGCAATTAACCTCGGTGCTAAAACTTATCTAAACCAAACAAATTTTGACGCAAATACCAACCAATCGATTTACCTTACTAGTGGCTTCTCTAGTTTCACAACCAGAGGGACAAACAATGATAGTTACAGAGTTGACCAGCTAACAATAAATCTCGCAAAACCTGATTCTGGCTCAATACTTGACCCTGGTAGTTACTAGTGCCAACAACCTATATTCCTACTGCTGGCACTGTCTATTGTGCGAATGCCGCAAGTTCAACATGGACGATAGACAGTGAAAATGTAAACTTCACTCTTCTTAATGCCAGTGGAACTTCTTACACTAAATCCGATATCTCAACTACCACAATTACTTGGGATACCACACAGTCTTATGTTGTGCAAAATCCTGGTAATTATTCCTATTCAATCATTGAAACTCGCTCCAATATCATTCTTTGTAATGCGGCTCGAACTAAATTTATCGCCTTGAATGGTGCTAGAAGCTTACGTTGGGTAACTGACATTAATCAAGCAATAAAGCATATTTTAGTCAATGGCTTTATTGCTCGCGCCAGTACCGCTATTTTGCATAGTTATAATTCTGGTAGTAGTGACCCCTATAATTATGATGATCAAGCATTCATTACTACAAATAGCGGCACAAAATATAGTATTAGTAGCGTAGTTGGACAAGCCGCAGTAGAAAACAATAATAATAGTTCAATCTATAAAACTAGTAGGGCATTTACTAACGCTGTGCGGTCTACAGATACTTTAAATGTTTACAGCTACACTGGAACTCTTAAACTACAGATAACTGACGGCGGTACACAGCATCTATTTGATATTGCTAATACTAATTCGGTTGCAGTTAACGTCGATAATACTAAAGCTATTTTCAGTTTTACTGCTAACGGCTCAACAATTCAAAAAACCAAACTCAGAACAGCAACCGTGAGCCTAAGTTGTGAACAATGCCCACCCAATACCTTAGATTGTGGCGACTGCTGTTTGGGCTGCAATGACATTTTTAATGCAATATCTAATACAAGAAAACTACTTTCAACCACTAACTGATTATGACCAGTTGTAACGAGATCATGAACGCTATAACTGCCTTGCAAGCAGATATAGCAGCCTTGGATGATAAATACTTAAAACGGTCTGAGCAAGAAGCAATTATTCAAAGCTCTGTTACACGTGCTGAGAATAGAATAATTCCTGAAGTACATAAAATCGTTAACTCGAAACCTTTAAGGCAACAATCTTCTAATCCTAGCCTGACAGCAGTTTATGAGAGATTAAACAGAATAGAGAATTATATAAATAAGCTTGACAAGGCAGGTCAACAAATCAAATCTTTAATTCCGGAAATTCAAACTGAAATTATTAATTTTATCAAAATGCTCATAGAAGCATGGCTAACTAATTTTATTACAGGCAAATAAAATGACTATACCTGGGAGTCCGTCTTTTGGGGATATTCCTAATACTGTACAAGAACTACTTAAAGGATATCGCACGCAACAAAAAGTATTACGCCGCGCGATAACTGATGTAAAAAATACCACTCGTTTGGTTAACAAAAATCTAATTGATAGTGCCAAGTTGACCAAAGAACTCAAAGAAATTAACGATAAGATTCTTGAAAAAGTTCCGGGCGGCGGCGGTAGCACACCTGGAGCAAAAGCCAGTCGGTTGAGTGTATTGCTTGGAGCATTATTTGTTGTAGGCGGGGCTGCATTTATTTTGAAGCTACAAGAAGCGGTAGAGTCCGCCCAAGAATTAGTTAATGACAGAAATCTAGTTGATGCATTCAAAACATTAGGATTAATTCAAAAAGTACAGTCTCGGCTAGATACAGCTAATAAAAAAATTAAAGATTTTGAGCTACAAGACCAACGAACTAGGGATAGAATTTATGCTTTAGAGAAGCAATTTCCCACGGTTAGGGAGAATGCTAATAATGCATTGTACGAAACGCGCAAGGGAAGAGAGATTGTCGAAGCGAAAATTGTAGAAGCTAAAAAGTTAAGCAATGATGCGTTGTATGAAACTAGGAAGGGTAGAGAAATCTTAGAAAGCAAGATATCTGATATTAGAACAAAACTTGATAATCAGATTGAGTCTTTTAAGACGCAGCTAGAAACTTTAAAGTCCAAAGTATCAGATACAGGTACATCTGCAATCACAAATTTAAAAGCTGAGGTTGCCAAGATAAGCACTAGTGTTAGTGAAGCAGTTAAAAATAACAACTCTCTAGAAAAAAAAGTAGACTTAATTCCTCCTACTATCGTTAGCATCCAAAAAGAAATTGCTAAAATCAAACCTGATGAAATAGTTGGCACTGCTATCAAATATGTAGATGGAAAGATAGCAGAGATTAGAGATATCTTAAGAAAAGATATCCAACCGAAAGTAGAAGCACAAAGTAAAGAACTAGAAAAAGTTGGTGGTGTGACTGTCACTACCTACGACGGAGTAACCAAAAGCCTTAGAGATACTTACAATCTATCTTTTGAAGCTGGTGCTGCTAAATGGAATGAGGACATTAGAAAAGCCCAGGCAGAAGCTTTAAAAACTACCAGCGTTACTGTTGAAAAATCAGTAACTACTTCCTCCTCTCAAACTGCACAACAGCTTGAGAAGCTAAAAACAGAAATCAAATCAGATTTGAACGAACAAACTAAAGAGCTTGAAAAACTAAAGACCGACCTAGAAAAGACCAAACAGGGAATACCTTCACCGTCTGACATTAATAATTTAAAAATCCAGACTGGCAATCTAAATCAAAAAATTCCCCAATTAGAAAAAGATATCAAAGACCAGAAAAAAGTGAATGATCAGGCACTTCCTAAACTAGATGAAATCGTAGGCAAGCTAGGGTTTATCCCAGCGCTAACTGCTAACGCCATTCGCCCAGACATCCCAACATTGCCACAAATCGAAGGTGCTACAGGCACAGCAATGTGTAAAAGCATGAATGGTGGCTGTAGTGGTACAGCCTTAAATAATCAGGCGGATGGCATTAAAAACGCCATTAATCAGGGAAATAATAATCTACTTGATCAGCTAAACACCGGTGCTAATGCGGCTCAGTTAGCATTGCTGGGAACCATCAATAACAAATTGGGTGATCAGCTTACTGGTGGTTTAGCTGGGAAGTTAACACGGTTTTCTAAATGGTTGCAGTTAGATAGAGCCTTAAACTTAATGATTCTGGCTGCAACTATTCATAATGCAATGATGCTAAGTAATGACATCGGTCAAACCCTACTTGGTGCGATTAATAATGTTTTGCAACTCATCGGTTTAAAAGATGATGATGGACAACCATTTAATCTAGGAGAAATTATTAGCAATGGCATTGAGAATCTTGTTAAAGGAATTATTGGTGCTGATAACTATGTTGCTTTAACTGAGGCAGTAGCAAAAGCTAATCGCATTTATCAAGCAACTACTAATATTTTGAATTCATTTCAAGGACTAACTTCAACTATCCTTAATGGTTTAGAGCTAGTGGCTGGTCAAACTGGAAAAATTGGTAATGCATTAAAATCCAGTGGCGAAGTCTTAGAGTCCGCTTATCAATGGATGAATCCTCAGCCAAAGATAAATCGAGTAACTAACTTTTTACAAGGTCTACAAAACGGGGCTTCAACTATTCAACAAGTCACTCAAGCACCACTAGATGTAATCAACGCTGTCACCGAATTACAGACAGCCAATACAGAATTTATCAAAGCAATAAAAGAAGACGATAAACCAGAAAACCAAGCAGCGACTGTTGAGCAACCTCAAAAATTAGCTGAAGATAAAGCACTTGCAAGAATTGCTTCTCAAGGATTGGAATTATTAGAAGCTGACTTGGAGGCAGATGACTAATGGCTTTACCTCCAAATTTTAACCATTGGGAACATCTTCAAGATATGCTCAGGCTTTACCACAATAAGCTAGTAAGAGGATATTTTAAGAATCAACCAGATAACGATATTTCCACCCCTAAACGAGCTTTAAGACAAGCTTGCTTAATAGATGATGCCGATACTGTAGCGATGACTCAACTACGTTTGTGGTTGTTTGAAATCACAGTAGGTCATGCTCAATCACTGCAAACTCCTATTTACGGCATCCCAGTACAAGAACTGCAACGTGATTCTAAATTTAGACCACAAATAAAACTTTACTTCAAAGAACCATACGACTTTGAAAAACACGGAGATGGTACAGAACAGGTACGTGGTGAAATTGGTTTCCGAATCATGAATAAAACGGCTGATACCATATCACGTACTGATTCAGTTGAATATGCTCGTGAAATCAAAGCAGAATTTGCAACTCCGCCATTAATTTGGAAGAAAGGTAAATTTAAGTGTACATATTTAGATTTAGACAATGGTTTTGATTTGCGTTTATTATGTGCATCCAAAACTGAAGGACAATCTACTGTGCAATCAGTTTTAAAAATATTAAATAAAGCTTACAACGATGATAATTTTCAATTTATAGAAAATACTAAAGAATTTCCCACTAACCCAGGAACACACAGAGTATATGGCAGGACAGTGAAGAAATTTCGTCAAAGACCTACTGCTGATGTGAAATTTACCCACGCACAATTACTCATACCTGGACAAGTTAAACCAGTGAATTTAGTAGCGGTCAACGGACGCTTGAGAAGCGTAATCGAAAATGTGACAGCGCCTTAAACGTTGTAATTCTTTTTCGACAAGTTAACTTCTCACTGGTTTAATTCTTCCTAAAATGCATTGCTAGATTGGGTTTGAAGATTTTAGAAAATCAAATAACTTTAATCAAGATGGGAAGATATTCAGATATTCGCCGTGGTGTAGAACTCAATGCAGCTCTTACCAAGTTACGTGCATGGGAAGACTTATCTATAGATGCCAAGCAAGCGTTATACAAAAGTCAGCGTGGTACTTCAGTAAGAGTCAAGGCTAACCGTGTGAAAGGTTATGTTGAGTCCTTTAATTTAGTTGGACGGATATTTTTACCAGTTAAGCTACTTTCAGCTACTCAAACAACTAACGCAACGTTGATTGGTATAGTTCGGACAGCAGCAGCAGCCACAGACAGAACCCGTGCTGTTGATTTTACGGTTCCATCTGGTGGGGTAACTCTTGACGGGTTAAAAGGCTTTACGCCAGCTAAAATTTCTTTGACGGATCGTGGTGCCGCAATAAGTGATAACAAATCGCGGATCACCAATATTGAGTATGCGCGTTATGACAATAAAACTGTGTCTTCTTCCTTTGGCCCAAGCACAGCAGGTAGCGAGACTTACGCGCAAGCTGTCTCTGATATCAGCGACCAATCAGCTATCAAGACTTTCCTAACCACAGAAGGAAATCGCGTCTCATTCACTCCTGAGCTTACCTGATCATGAGCAACATTCTGTATTTACCTGAAGATTACCGGGATTTGTTGATGGTATCAGCCCAAGATTTAAGAAATTTTGATGGCATGGTAACTATTAATCAAGCCTCCGCCAATTGGCTAAGCGGCAAGCTAGATACAGGAACTTACTTTGATACGCTAGATCACTTTGGTGTAGAGCCGATTTCTTTTGTCCGTCCGGTGGAAGAATTAGCCTTTGGTGGACATATTACAGTTGAACTTTTGCTATGAGGCAGTTACAGCTTGGTAATTCTGCTAATTGGGAAGTAGTTCATAACGCTAATGTTTCAGCAGTACAAATACCAATAGTTGGGGGCGGTTATAAAATTGTCCCCATTCCGGAAATATCTATCGCTGTTTTATTAGATGTTTTCGTGTTAGCAGTTTCAGTTTCTACGAATGTTCCTGATGGTAGAAATTGGAAGTTTGCAGGTAATCTCAGACAACAGGTTAGCACCGGGATAGTGTTCGGTGGCTCTCAAGATGCCAGTTTTAACAGGCGATATGCTTTGTTTTTAGACAAGATAAATCTGCTGCTTTTACAACCCTTGTCAGTTGATTACAGCATTTTTATTAAAGTCCCCGATTGGTTTGAGGATGCATCTATTATTGTGTGGCGATATACGGGGACTGATACAGATTCAACTGAAGAATTAGTTAACCAAATCAAAAATGTAGACCTTCCCAGGCTTGAAGCCAAGGTTGATGCTTTATGAATATTCAAACCTCAATAGCGCTTGCTGCTTTTCTCCTAGCGCTGGGGGGGAACATCACTTGGCTATTTTTCACCTACGGCAACTCCGAAAAAAGAAAGGTAACCGCCGAGAGAGATTTTAACCACCTCCGCAATAATCAAAAAGATATTTCTAATGGATTAGCTCACGGCTTTGACGAGATTGAGTCAAAGCTTGAGGTTATCGACCGCAACTTAATTGAGGTAAAAATCTGGATTATGCGGCACGTGAAGTCAGAATAATTCTCTGGGGATTCTGAGTAGCGGACATCAGCCCTGGCAATTTGGACGATTGCGGGCTTATTAACGAGATTGGGCAGTACTTTATTGAGCAGAGAAAGGACAATCAGTTTGGCGAAAAACATAGCATTTCCTACCCGCTTGTTACCGCCAAATCCCTGTTCGGACATCCTGGCGATCGCATCTACATCAAGTTTGCGATCGCTTGTGTAAGCAGGTAGCGCTTGCGATAAGTTGCCATTATGTGTAGCTAAAGTTTCTGCCAAAACGCGGCAACTTTCTAGTGCTACATTGCAACCCTGCCCCAAAGAAGCCCATACGGAGTGCCCAGAGTCGCCAATCAATACAGCACAATCACCACCATCTAAAGCACTACAAATCGTAGTTATACCACCATAAGAAGCCTTCTGTTCTAGCAAGCTTTTTGCCCAACTTTCAGGTAAAGGGCGATCGCCAAAAATATCGGGAAATTTGTTTTTGAATAAAGCTTGAACATCTTCCTCATTTTTCAGCTTCTCAAAGGACATTTCTCCCTCTGGCGGCATGATGAAGATGCCAGTCAGCGAACCGTCGGGATTAGGAGATGCCAAGATACTTACAGGCTGATAGCTAGGCCATGTATGAAAGCATTTGTCCCAATTACTTTGGGCGTTGGGTAGTTCAGTTGCCTTCTCAATCAGGCAAACTTTCAACATCATGTCGTCTTTGTGCTGCTGGCAGCTAATACCATCAAAATGTTCTATCATCGCGGCTCTTACAGAACTGAAAACCCCATCTGCACCAACTAATAGGTCAAATGGTTGCTCTACACTGCCGCTATCACTGTCAAAAAATGCTATTTTCTGGTCAAATAAAACCCTGGACAAAGTATATCCAAATTTGTATGCGATTTTATCTGGAAATCTCTTATTTCCTTCCTGAGTTAAATGCATCGCCAAAACGTTGCGATTGATCGAGATGCTTTGGCCCAATTGCCGATGGAACTGAATACCCTTGTTTATATGTCTGACATTGCCCTGCAAAAGCACGCTTTGTTCAGGAGGTAAATCCACGCCAGCTTGTTTGAAGGCAAACAGTGCCCGTTCAGTCAGCACAATATTGTAAGAACGCCCGGACTGGTTAACGCCACCACCATTGCTAACCCATTGCTCATAGGAGTCTCTGCGCTCATATACAGATACTTGCCAGTGCATCTGTGCTAAATACAGAGCCATTAGTGTTCCTGCTGGCCCTGCACCAACGATAACTGCTCTCCTCTGTTGTCCAGAGTTATTTATTTGCCAGTCACTAGTTTGCATTGACAGTTGGGGAATGTGTAGATGAGGGGACGAAGGGACAAGGGGACAAGGGGAAAGGGGGACAAAGACAAATTCCTATTACTCAATGCCCAATGCCCCATGCCCCCTTCGGGTGACGCTCGATGACTCGCTCTAAGCGGAGCTATGCCGCAGGCTTTACGCTGCGCTAACCGCAGTCGCCTGCGGAGGAGCCACTGCGTTGGGCGGCTCTGCCGACTTGAAGCAAGTGGCGTTGGAAACCCTCCCGCAGCGCTGTCTCACCATGCCCCATGCCCACTATTCAGCAGGATTTAATAACTTAGCTACAGTTTGTACATCCTTATCACCGCGTCCGGAGCAGTTAATCACAATGCGGGGATTGCCAGTTAATTGGGGACACAGGGTTTCTAGGTAGGCGATCGCATGAGATGTTTCTAATGCTGGGATAATTCCTTCTAACTGGGACAATCGTTTAAATGCTGCCAAAGCATCGGCATCTGTAACGCTGTAATACTCAGCGCGATCGCTATCTTTTAAATAGCTGTGTTCCGGCCCCACACCGGGATAATCTAACCCGGCACTAATTGAGTGGGCTTCAATTACTTGCCCATCATCATCTTGCAGTAGATAGCTCATTGCTCCGTGCAATACACCAATTTGCCCTTTTGTCAAAGTTGCTGCGTGTTTATTAGTATTAACACCTTCTCCCGCCGCCTCAACACCAATTAACCGCACAGAAGGTTCTTTGAGAAACTCATAAAATAGCCCCATCGCATTGGAACCACCACCCACACAAGCCATGAGAATATCTGGCAAACCACCCCACTTCTCTTGAGCTTGGGCGCGAGTTTCTTGCCCAATCACTGCATGGAAGTCACGTACCATCATCGGGTAAGGATGGGGGCCAGCTACCGAACCCAGGATGTAGTGAGTTGTTTCTACATTTGTCACCCAATCCCGAATCGCCTCGGAAGTTGCATCCTTGAGGGTTCCGGTTCCGGCAGCTACAGGACGCACTTCTGCTCCCATTAATTTCATCCGGAAGACATTCAATGCTTGGCGTTCCATATCATGAACGCCCATATAAATGATGCATTCCAGCCCAAAACGAGCGCAAACAGTTGCCGTGGCTACCCCATGTTGTCCAGCACCAGTTTCCGCAATAATTCGCCGCTTGCCCATGCGCTTTGCCAACAACACCTGACCCAAGGCATTATTAATTTTGTGCGCGCCAGTGTGGTTTAAGTCTTCCCGCTTTAAATAAATTTGCGGCCCAGTACCATCTGGGCGGGCATAGTGAGCAGTGAGACGTTCCGCAAAATACAACGGTGTGGCACGCCCTACATAGTCTCGCAGCAGTTGTTGTAATTCTGTGATAAATTCAGGGTCGTTGCGGTATTGCTGATAAGCTATTTCTAGTTCAGCCAGCGCCGGCATCAAGGTTTCCGGGACGTACTTACCGCCAAAGCGTCCAAAGCGTCCTTGTATATCGGGAACTTGAGCAGTAGATTGGGAACTCGGAGATATGGGTGTGGTAGTCACGGACTGATCTCTACGACGGGACGACCTTTATTATAGAAAAGTCTGAGCCGCATAGGATACGAAGTGCGATCACAAGATGTACCGCTATGCAGAAGTTAAAAGTCAAAAAGCTGATGAAGTAAGCTTTTCGTGTATTTTGAATGTAGCTATATTTAAAATATTCTGTATTCAGTATCTATTCTAGAAACCTCATCCCATTTAACCTTCGACTCTTGACTCTTGATTAAAATTTATGTCTTCTTCCAATTCTTCAGACAAAAGCTTCATTTATCGTGAATTTGGCAACGATAACTCGCCTGCTTTAGAAAGGCCTATTGCCGAACTACCACCACAACAGCAAAATCTCAAAGTGCAAGCTAGCCGCAAAGGGCGTAAAGGTAAAACTGTCACCGTCGTTAGTGGTTTTCAGTCTAAGCCAGAAACCTTAGCTGATTTAGTAAAACAATTAAAAACCCAATGCGGTACGGGTGGCACAGTGAAGGAAAATGAAATTGAAATTCAAGGCGATCACAAACAGAAAATTGTAGAGATTTTGACCAAGCTTGGTTATAAAGCTAAAATCAGTGGCGGCTAGAGAGGTGACATTTGTAACTCCCATAGAATTAGGTCAGCTAATGTACTAATGTTATCTTTGAGATATTAAAAGATGACTGAGCAGTCGTGAATCCGTTAATTTAAAGTCTGCTCACTATTAACATTAACAGGAGGCTTATATGGATTTAGTTCGTATTCTCGCTGCCATTTTTCTACCGCCTTTAGGTGTGTTTTTGCAGGTAGGTATAGGTAAAGATTTTTGGATTAACTTACTTTTGACGATTTTTGGTTTCTATATTCTCGGGGTTGTTCATGCAGTTTGGGTAATTTCTAGGAAGTAATCTGGCAAGGGGTTAGGTTGGTTTGCGAGCGGCATATATTAATCTAATGGGCGATCGCACAATAGTAGGACTTATGCAAAAGTCACGGAATTCCGTCATTACGAGCGTTCGCTGAAAGCGTTCCCGTTCCCTCGTTCGCGTAGCGTCTCCGCAGGAGAAGAGGGTTACCGAAGGGTAGGGTAGCGACGTAATCGCCTGAAATTCTGGGATTGCTTCCCTACACTACGTTCCGGTCGCAATGACAAATTGTGCTTGCGTAAGTCCTGAATAGGTATAGTCAGTTAGTTCTATAACTAAATAGATGTTTTTGATATCGAACCCCAGATAAACGACAGATGCACACAGATAATGTGTGCATTTATTTTTTGGCTGATCTGAATCTTAATTAACTAGAAGATTTTGATGGTTGCGCTGATGGACTTGGTGCTGGTTTTGCACGTTCTTGCTGATATAATTTCACAACTTTTTGAACATAGGTAGCAGTGAAGCCACTGTTACAGCCTGTATAGCTACCAGTCATCCACCAACAAGCTACGCCCCTCACAGAAGCAGTTTCATTATTGTTAGTAGCACTGAATTGCTTGTTTAACTCACGGCGGGTAATGCAAGATATAACTTGGCGTGCTGTATTGGGGCTATTTTCAAACTGTGTCGGTGTAAGCTCTCTTTTAAGACAAGTTTTTGACCACCCTTTGAGGGTTTCTGGCTTGACTTGCCATTGACTGTAAAATCCATCGTTTTGGTTACCAGTTTGCGGTGCAGCTTGTCGCAGCGCCTCTACCAAGGCCGCAACCTGAGCATCCTCAACCTGCTGTTGTTGTGCTTGAACTAACCCTGAGGAAAGTCCTAAGCTAACAGCTACTCCGCCTAGTAGTAATCCTAAGAAGTTTTTGCTCATGACTTTGGACTTATTTTAGACACCAAGAATGTAGCATACTACGCATTTACGTATTGTAATAATTTTATATCTTACAGAAAAACCTAACTTGCAAGCGGCTGTGGGCAAGAAGCAATGATTACTGAGGATAATTGCTACTTATATCTCTTTTCAACGCCTCCTGATAGAACAAAGTAGCAATTAAATCTTCATAACTTGTATTTATGATTTTGAAAAAGAAGAGTATTTGCTCTTATCTAGCGGAATGCATAGAGTATAAGTAGTAGCTTGATATATATATGGATGGGTGTATTTATTATGTTTAATAACTTAAGAGAAATACGTTATCAGCAAGGTTGTCGCGATCGCGATGCTGGGTTATTGCCCAAAATACAGGATTCTATTTATTTGGATGCTTATCTCCAGGGAAGACCAGAAGGATTAGACGGCATCATTCAATATTTTCCTTCTATTGACGCATATATGAAATGGAAATTTAAAAATTTAGGACGTTCAGTATCTTGAGATTGGGGATTGGGGATTGGGGATTGGGGATTGGCGACTGGGGACTGGGAAGAAGAAATCACAAAGCTTTCACAATACCTTAATTCGGCAACACTGCAAATTTCTTGTCTATTTTGGGAATGCGCTAACATACCATTGTATAAATAACAGTGGTTAAACCGCGTAAATGCATGGATATTGCCTTAATTGTTAAATTTCTTGCGCCTTGTCTACCATTTCTGTTGAATGTGGGTAGTAAAGCTGTAGAAGGTGCATCACAAAAAGTTGGTGAGGATGGTTGGAATAAAGCCAAGGCTATTTGGGCTAAGTTACATCCCAAAGTAGAGGCTAAGGAAGCAGCGAAAGAAGCGGCGGCGGATGTGGCTGCAAATCCAGAGGATGAGGATTTACAAGCAAGTTTGCGGGTGCAATTAAAGAAGATTTTAGATGCTGATACAGCACTTACAGAGGAAATAGCTAAGATTTGGCAAGAAAATAACTCTGCTGATGGCTCGGTTAGTCTTAATGCTCAATCTTACGACGAAAGTATACAGATAAATACAGCAGGTGATGTTAATCAGCCAACCTATGACTTGAGCAGGAATATCAACAGCCCAAAGTAACTAACTATATTGCTGTTTATGGTACTGCACAGCAAGAAATAGTGGAGTTGATAGAACGCAGTACCAAAGCTGAATCGCCTGGGGTTCTCAAGGCTGGGAACCCTAATAAAAGTTTGGCTTATTGGCAAGGACGAAAAGCAGAAATTGCCCAAATACAGCGATCATTAACTGATAACAATACCTTTTTAATTGGCATAGAAGGCATCGGTGGTGCGGGTAAATCGATGCTGGCTGCTAAAATTTATGAAGAAATACAAGGTTTCCCTAAGCGATTTTGGGCAGATGTCAGTTATGGTGCAACTTTTACCGACTTAGCCCGCCAAGTCCTCACAGAATTTGGCTTTCCGGTTCCAGAACAAGAAGCGCAGTTAATGGAAGCCCTGGTGAGGTGTTTACGTTCTGGGCAATTTTTACTGATAATTGACAACCTGGAGAGTTTATTACAACCCAATAGACAGTGGGGAAGTCTATTTTACAGCGACTTTTTCCACACTTGGGTGGAATATGGCGGTAATAGTAAAGTGCTAGTCACCACCAGAGAAAGACCAGAATTAAAAGGCTTTGCATGGCTACCTTTGAAAGGTTTGCAAGTCCAAGAAGGGGTAGCACTGTTAACAGAATTAGGGATTCGGGGAGATTTAGCGGAGTTTGTTGAGTTAGTAGATGGACATCCTTTGCTGTTGCGATTGGTAGCTGATTTATTAAAAGAAGAATATCCCCAAGACCCAAATTTAAGCAGATTAGCAGATTTAGGTTTAGGGAATCTACGACAGTTGTTAACAGATCCCCAAGTAATAGGTGTGCATCGCCGGGAAAATGTGGGGATGGTTTTGGTGTTAGATGCCAGTTTTAATAGATTGAATGAATTACAAAAGGCGTTATTGCTCAATATTAGTGTTTATCGTGGTGCAGTTGACAGTGCAGCAGCAGTTGCAGTGATGCCAGGAAATTCAGCAGCAGAGATTGAGGGAGAATTAAGGAATATTGTTAAGCGTTCTTTGTTGGTAGAAAAGCTGAATGATAAGCGGCGATTTGAATTTCAGCCAGTTGTTTTGGAGTATGTGCGGTATAAAGCTGGTGATCAAACAGAAGTGCATCAACGAGCTATTGATTATTATCGCTCAATTGCTAAACAACCACCCTGGACAACAAAAGATGATGTTAAAGAACACTTAGAAATCTTTCATCACAATTATCAGTTGCAAGATTATGACTCTGCCTTTGATGCACTTCGGATTTGCGATGAATTTTTAACCTTGCGTGGTTATTATGCAGAACAAGTAGAATTATATGGGCAGTTGGTAAGTAAATGGCAAGAAATTGACGATAAAGAAAATTGGAAATATCCGGCTTCTCTCACTTCATTAGGCAATGCTTACACCTCCCTGGGACAGTACCAACAAGCAATTGAGTTTTACCAGCAGTCTTTGGAAATAGCGACAGAGATAGGCAATCGCAATACACAAAGCTTATCCTTAATGAATTTAGGCAATGCTTACAACTCCCTGGGACAGTACCAACAAGCGATTGAGTTCCACCAGCAGTCTTTGGCAATATCAAAAGAGATTGGCGATCGCAATACTGAAGGCTCATCCTTAATGAACTTGGGTAATGCTTACTTATCCCTGGGAGAGTACTCACGGGCGATTGAGTTCTACCAGCAGTCTTTGAAGATAGCGAGGGAGATTGGCGATCGCAACGTTGAAAGTGCTTCCTTAAACAATTTGGGCAATGCTTACAACTCCCTGGGACAGTACCAACGGGCGATTGAGTTCTACCAGCAGTCTTTAGATATCTCTGGGGAAATCGGCGATCGCTTAGGCGAAGGTAATTCCTTGGGCAATTTGGGCAATGCTTACAACTCCCTGGGACAGTACCAACGGGCGATTGAGTTCTTCCAGCAGTCTTTAGATATCTCTGGGGAAATCGGCGATCGCTTAGGCGAAGGTAATTCCTTGGGCAATTTGGGCAATGCTTACAACTCCCTGGGACAGTACCAACGGGCGATTGAGTTCTTCCAGCAGTCTTTAGATATCTCTGGGGAAATCGGCGATATTCGAGGTGAAGGTGCTTCCTTAATGAATTTGGGTAATGTTTACAACTATTTGGGACAGTACCAACAAGCGATTGAGTTCTATCAGCAGTCTTTGGAAATAGCGACAGAGATAGGCGATCGCAATGGCGAAGGTAATTCCTTGGGCAATTTGGGCAGTGCTTACCGTTCCCTGGGAGAGTACCAACGGGCGATTGAGTTCCACCAGCAGTCTTTAGATATCTCTGGGGAAATCGGCGATCGCTTAGGCGAAGGTAATTCCTTGGGCAATTTGGGCAATGCTTACAACTCCCTGGGACAGTACCAACGGGCGATTGAGTTC
>JAVRCF010000050.1:16695-57500 GCA_034530935.1 Aulosira sp. DedQUE10
GTTCTTCCAGCAGTCTTTAGATATCTCTGGGGAAATCGGCGATCGCTTAGGCGAAAGTAATTCCTTAACTGATTTGGGCAGTGCTTACCGTTCCCTGGGACAGTACCAACGGGCGATTGAGTTCTACCAGCAGTCTTTGAAGATAGCAACAGAGATTGGCGATCGCAATGGCGAAGGTAATTCCTTAATCGGTTTGGGCATTGCTTACGACTCCCTGGGAGAGTACCAACGGGCGATTGAGTTCTACCAGCAGTCTTTAGATATCAAACGGGAGATTGGCGATATTCGAGGAGAAGCAACAGCCTGGTTTAATTTAGGTTTGTCTTTAGAAAACGTCAATCAAGAATCAGACGCGCTGGGTGCATATCGCAATGCGCGTGAACTATGTCAGGCGATGGGACTTGATGCTAAAGTGCAAGATTGCAACAATGCAATTGAGCGTCTTTCGCAACCAAAAGCGCCTGTAGTTTCTCGGCGTGGGTTTTGGGGGTGGTTGCGTCGGTTGTGGCGTTGGGTTCGCGGTTGGTTTTGGCGGTGAAAAAGAGATACGCCATAATTATTCATAGCGTTATAATATTACTTAAATTTATGACAAAAATAACTGAATTATGAAAAAAATAGAAATCGCACTTGATCAAGAAACATTTGACAAAATAGAACAATTGGCGCAAACCCATCATTGCCAAGTATCAGACTTAATCAAAGCAATGATTGAGCAACTAACGCAACCAGAAGTTATCAATAATTCATTTATTGGTAAATGGTCTAATGATGCTGAATTAGTTGATAAAATGATTGAAGACATTTTAAAACACCGAAATTCATAAAAACTAATTTAGCTGTGAGAAAATCCTTAATTGATACAGATATTGTATCGGAGATTCGCAAAGGTAAAAATTATAAAATAAATGCTAAAGCTAATGCTTATAGAGCTATATGGCAACATTATACAATTTCTGTAATTACTGTTTCCGAAATTATCAAGGGATGGAGGAAAATAAATCGCAATGATCGTATCCAAGAATTTTTAGCAGATTTATCTCAATTAGAAATTTTGCATTTAGACCAAAGCTGTGCAGAAATTTCAGGCTTGATTCAGGCAGATTTAGAAAAAGCAGGACAACCAATTGGATTGGCAGATGTCTTATACCAATTTTTTATGAAGCTGCATAGAATTCGATCCCCCTAGCCCCCCTTAATAAGGGGGGAACCGGAAAAACATCCATCAAAGTCCCCCTTTTTAAGGGGGATTTAGGGGGATCGAGATATGTGCAACTTCACATTAAATTGGTATTAATAGCTTCTATAGCTATCGCAAATAATTTAATTTTAGTTACGGGTAATACTAAGCATTACCAAAATATCCAAGCATTAGGATATCCTTTAGTAATCAATAATTGGCGAGGATAAAAATTTATAATGCGATGAGTCTTTGGAGATATCCAAGAAGATTGGCGATATTCGAGGGGAAGCAAACACCTGGTTTAACTTAGGTCTGGCATTAAAAAACGTCAACCGAGAATTAGACGTGCTGGGTGCTTATCGCAATGCGCGTGAACTATGTCAGGCAATGGGACTTGATGCTAAAGTGCAAGATTGCAATGATAGAATTGAGCATCTTTCGTTACCAATACCAAAAGCGCCTGTAGTTTCTCGGCGTGGGTTTTAGGGGTGGTTGCGTCGGTTGTGGCGTTGGGTATTTGGTTGGTTTCGGCGGTAGACAAGATTCGTTATTTATAAAAATGGAAGAAATCGGCTATCTTTCAACTATATGCTGCCAAAATATCTACCACTACCAATAGTCAGTCTTTTCACTATGGGATTGCTTATGCAACCCATTGCTGCCCACTCCAAGACTTTAACCTATAATTACAGCAAAGCAAGTTTATCTGAGCAATCTTTACTAATAAGCCAATTTAGACCTGGGGATAGTTGTGAAGCAAACGACAACTTAAGTTTATTGGCTGATACTTTTATTAGTGTGTGTCGAAAAGCATCAATTAGACGGGAGTTTCCCAGCGAGTTTCTGAACTCTTATTTAGAAGACATCAAGAAAAATAAATCTGCTAGTGGTAAAAAAGCTTGGAAGTTATTGAATGATAGTAGATTCAAAAAGTAGCTGTGGAGAACATGGGATGAAAACTGAAAGTACAAATAAACCAGAATCGTTTTACATTGCCATTATTCTCTATAAATCATCCTCAGATGCACCTGATTATCAACCTTTGTACCAAGAAAGTTTTATTTTAATTAAAGCTGCTTCTTTAGAGTCAGCAAAAGTCAAGGCTTTGAATTATGGAAAAAATGAAAGCGTCAGCTATACAAATGAAAATGGAGAAACTATTACTTGGACTTTGCAGCAAGTATTAGATGTTAATTCAGTTTTGGATGATGACATTGATTCATCTGAGGATGTTGTTGATTTATATGCTCGACATTTTCGTAATTATGACGCTTACAAATCATTTGAGCCATTATTATCTAAAGAGCAATTTTAAAATTTATGCATTCTCTTGTCGTCAGCTATAATCATTTACAAGATTTCATAGAATTAACTATGACAAAGATAATTTATCCCCTTTTTTAAGAGGATGTTTGAAAATTCCTTTTGCTACCAATTAGAGGACTTTTAAAGCAACCTCTAAGACTGCTCATAAAGTTTTATAGAATTAATTATGGCAAATCTTTTGCGGCACATAAATTATTCGTAAGGGCACAATAATATTGTGCCCCTACCGATCTGTGGTATTTTTTTGAAATTGATATGATACTTTCGTAATTATGAATTACGAATTACTTGTGCCATTCCGCCTAGCCTTAACTAGTAGGTACAACCGGACTTTTACGCGCAGTACGTTTGCGATCGCTTTTTCGAGTACCTCCAGCCATTTGATATTCATGGCTATTGTTACCAAATTTATAAGCAATACCACCCAAAATTTTCTCAGAATAATCTGCTAAATCTTTTTCATTTTCGTTGAGTTGGGTTAGCAAAGCATCGATAGTGGAGAGGGTACTATTGTATGCTTGTAGAGATTGCCGCAGGCTTGCGATTTTTTTATTATAATCTTGGACTGTCAGCCCTTCTCCTAAATCTAGGGTTGAATTAATAGATTTAATGCTGGCTAGACGTATTTCAGCTTTGTTAAGAATACGTGAATTGCGTTTTCTTCTTGTCATAATTTGTACCCTAGTTCAAAATTTTTCATAACTCTATAGTGGACAATTATTGAAAAATTTGTCATACGTAAAATTATTGATTTTTCTTAAAAACCTCAAAATTTCAGTAATTTATTCTAATTCGTAATTACGAAAGTCTAAAAGCAGCTAAGTTCTAGGGTTTAAATCTATTGCCAACTTTTAGAACGCAAGTCTGTTTGCGCTAATGTTAAGGCGGAAACTGCTACAGACTGCGCGAAACACGGAAACGTTAAAGCAGAAGTTAATTCTCTTAAAGCGGAAGTTGCTTCCGACTGCGCGAAACACGGAAACGTTAAAACAGAAGTTACTTTTCTTAAAGCGGAAGTTGTTTCCGACTGCGCGAAACACGGAAACGTTAAAGCAGAAGTTAATTCTCTTAAAGCGGAAGTTGCTACAAGGAAGACAAAGATGATTAAGGATATTTTACGAAATAGACGTAATTAACTTTATAACATTAATTTAATTTATTTTAAAATCAACTTATTGTTAAATAATCGTCGAATAATCAGTATGCTCTGTAGTTTTAAATTCTAAAATCGCAGTGCTTTTTTCTCCTTGATGGAATTGCTCAAATAGTTGAAAAAATTTATAAAAAGCATCTTTTTCATCATTAGAATTTAATAGAATAATACTATCCCATCCAAGACTTGCTGTAATGTTATATTTACTTTCTATCCATTCTTGAAATTTATCAAAGTTTTTTTCTTGTTCTGTGCGTGGTAATCCTAATTCCATTCTTGCTTGACTATAGCCCACTAATAACATATTCAATCGAGTAATAGAACATTGACCTATATACATTCCTGGTCTTTGCTTAATTCTTTCTAATAGATGATAAAAATATTCATTTTTTACATCTAACATATTTCTCAGTCTCCTTAAAACTCTAACTCTGTAACTTGGAATTGCTGACCAAAATGTACTAATCCCTGAAATAACAGATTTGACATCCATTCTTCTCTGGAAATTCCTGCGGGATGATGATTATCAAAAATGGTTTCTATATCATTAATAATAATGGCAATTCCTTGATGACGACCATTAGTAGAGATAGCTTCTTCAGGAAATGTTTCATCATAAATAAAACTGTTTACTCCTGTGGATTCTCCTGTATATAGTTTAATCAGCTTGCCATTAATTCCTTGGGAAATTAAGTAATCTTTAATTGCTTGACTACATTCAACACATTTAAAATTTTCATAGCTGCTGGCAATAGTTTGAATTTGGTGCAGTTGTTCGGCATTAATGTAAATACAATGAACTCCTGTTCAAATCTAACAGTGAAGATTAACGGGACTTAGACAAAATTTATTACATATTTTAGCCTACATTCCGCAGCCAAAGCTGTTACCAAGCTAGACTCAGAGAACAGATATAGCAGTTCTCGTTTGGATGCACTACACCATAGGGCACAGCATTGCTGTGCCCCTACCAATGATCTGTATTTTAAGCAATTGAGAACCGCTATAGTAATAGGTGATAGGTAAAAACCCATTACCCATTACTCATTATCTATTTGCCAAATATTGATACATCTGCCAACGTGCATCTACTTCTGCTTGCGCTTGTTCTAGCAATTGTTTCGCAACTTCCGGCTTACTCTTAGTCAGCATTTTGAAGCGATTTTCTTGATACATTGATTGCTCTACAGGCTGCTTAGGCGCTTTCATATCCAATTGCAGTTGATTCTTACCATCTTTTTGCAACTCAGGATTATACCGATACAGCAACCACCGCCCTGATTCTATCAAAGATTTTTGGTGATTCATGCCTGTAGTCATGTTGATGCCGTGGGCGATGCAATGGCTGTAAGCAATAATCAAGGATGGGCCATCGAAAGCTTCTGCCTCCAAAAACGCTCTCAGGGTATGTTCATCTCTGGCACCAAGAGCTACACTTGCTACGTAGATATTTCCGTAGGTCATGGCGATTAAACCTAAGTCTTTCTTGGGCGCAGGCTTACCACTGGCGGCAAATTTCGCTACTGCTGCTTTTGGGGTGGCTTTTGATGATTGTCCGCCTGTATTGGAATACACTTCTGTATCCATCACCAGGATATTCACGTTGCGACCACTGGCTAAGACATGATCGATACCGCCAAAGTCAATATCATAAGCCCAGCCGTCACCGCCAACAATCCAGACGCTTTTTTTGACGAGGTAGTCAGCAATTGATTTTAGATTTTGAACCGCCGATAAACGCCGATGAACGCCGATATCTGTATTTCCTATCTGCGTGTATCTGTGTGCATCGGCGGTTAATATTTCATCTAACTTTTGTTTCAACAACGCCACCCGTTCCCGTTGTTCCCAAATGTCAGCCTCAGAACTTTGTGTAGCGTTGAGGATAGACTGAATCAGGTTATCATCAATTTCACCACTAAATTGTTGCAGCAATTCCGCAGCAAATTCCGCTTGCTTATCTAAAGAAAGGCGGAAGCCAAAGCCAAATTCGGCGTTATCTTCAAATAAACTATTAGACCAGGCTGGGCCTCTTCCTTGGGCGTTGGTTGTCCAGGGGGTTGTGGGTAAATTTCCGCCATAGATCGAAGAACAACCAGTAGCATTGGCAATGACGGCGCGATCGCCAAACAGTTGTGTCAATAATTTTAAATAGGGTGTCTCACCACAACCAGCACAAGCACCAGAAAATTCAAATAATGGTTCTTGCAGTTGTTGTTGACGAATTTGGTTGAGTTTGAGTTGTCTGCGGTCGGGATTGGGCAAACTTAAAAAGAAATCCCAGTTTTTGCTTTCTTGTTCCCGCAAAGGTAGTTGCTTTGCCATGTTAATGGCTTTTTTCAATGGCTCAGATTTATTTTTGGCTGGGCAGACATTCACACAAATGACGCAGCCTGTACAATCTTCTGGGGCTACCTGAATGGTAAATTTTTGGTTGGCAAAGTCTTTATCTTTGGCATCAATTGACTTAAAACTTGTCGGTGCATTAACCAATTCACTCGCCTGATACGCCTTAGCGCGGATGGCGCTATGAGGACAAACCATCACACATTTACCACATTGAACGCAGACATCCGCATCCCATACAGGAATCTCTTCGGCTACGTTGCGTTTTTCCCACTTGGTTGTACCTGTGGGGAATGTGCCATCCGGGGGTAGTGTGCTTACAGGTAAATCATCACCTTGCCATACCATGATTTTACCAAGGACTTCCCGCACAAATTCTGGCGCAGCAATGGGCAGAGGATTTTGGTTGTATGCTTCCTCATCTATCCATTTTCCTTGCTCCTCATATTTGACTTCCACCTCATGGAGATTTTCTAGGGTTTGGTCTACGGCTTGCAAGTTCATGCGAACAACTTCCGCGCCTTTCTTACCGTAGGTTTTCTCAATTGCTTGTTTGATTTTGGCGATCGCTTCTTGTTGTGGTAAAACATTAGCTAAGGCAAAGAAGCACACCTGCATAATCGTGTTAATTCTGCCACCCATGCCACTTTCACGAGCAACTTGGCTAGCATTAATTGTGTATAATTTTAGCTGCTTCTCAATAATTTGCTGCCGTACCTTTGCAGGTAATTGTTTCCAAACTACATCCGCTTCATAGGGACTGTTAACTAAAATAGTCGCCCCCGGAATCGCAGCTTTGAGAACATCAATTCGTTCCAAAAATCCCCAATGATGACAGCCTATAAAGTTGGCTTTGTCAATTAAGTAAGTTGAGCGAATTGGCTCTTTGCCGAAACGCAGGTGAGAAACCGTCATCGAGCCAGATTTCTTGGAGTCGTAGACGAAGTAGCCTTGGGCGTAGTTGTCGGTTTCTTCGCCAATAATCTTAATTGAGTTTTTATTCGCCCCCACTGTACCGTCGGAACCTAAGCCGTAAAACATTGCTCGGACAACGTTATCTGGTTCTGTGGAGAAGTTAGGGTCAAAGTTTAGGGATGTATGGCTAACATCGTCATTAATACCGATAGTAAAGTGTTTTTTTGCCGTAGGTAAGGCAAGGTTATCAAAAATGCCCTTCACCATTGCTGGGGTAAATTCTTTTGAGGAAAGCCCGTAGCGACCACCGATAATTGATTTTAGATTTTGGATTTTGGATTTTGGATTGGCTTCGTGAATTGCAGCCACTACATCCAAATATAATGGCTCTCCGGCGCTACCTGGTTCTTTGGTGCGGTCGAGGACTGCGATCGCTCTTACACTATTAGGTAAGACTGCCACAAATTTTTCTACATCAAAGGGGCGATAAAGTCGCACTTTCACGACACCGACTTTTTCCCCTTGGTTGTTGAGGTAATCTACGGTTTCATGGACTGTTTCACAGCCGGAACCCATGATCACAATTACGCGCTCGGCATCTGGTGCGCCATGATATTCATAGATTTGATAATATCTTCCCGTGCGATCGCCAAATTGATCCATGAGGCGTTGAACAATTTCGGGAGTGGCGCTGTAGTAAGGGTTAGCGCCTTCACGGGCTTGGAAGTAGATATCAGGGTTTTGGGCTGTACCCCGCAATACTGGGCGGTCTGGGGTGAGGCCGCGGCTGCGGTGTGCCAATATGAGATTGTCATCGATGAGCGATCGCAAATCGTCATCAGAGAGTAGCTTTACTTTCTGCACTTCATGGGAGGTACGGAAGCCGTCAAAGAAGTGCATAAATGGCACTCGCACCTCTAAAGTTGCAGCATAGGCGATGAGGGCAAAATCCAGATTCTCCTGCACCGAAGCCGAACACAGCAGCGCAAACCCTGTAGCACGGGCTGCCATCACATCGCTATGATCGCCGAAAATCGACAAAGCGTGGGTAGCTAAAGAACGCGCAGCAACGTGAATTGTCGCACTTGTTAATTCCCCGGCGATTTTGTAGAGATTGGGTATCATCAACAATAATCCCTGAGATGCCGTGAAGGTAGTACTCAGGGAACCTGTTTGCAACGCCCCATGTACTGCACCCGCAGCCCCACCTTCACTTTGCATCTGCACCACACTCGGAACAGTACCCCAGAGGTTAGGACGACCTTCAGCTGACCAAGCATCCGCCCATTCACCCATTGTTGAAGAGGGGGTGATCGGATAAATCGCAATTACTTCATTTAATTTGTAAGCAACACGGGAGACAGCTTCATTCCCGTCAATAGTAGCAAAGGTTTTGTTCATCATTTACTCCTGCCTTGTCAGCCAGATGCGAAAATATCCACATTGCTCAGTAGAGGGGCATACATAAACGTCAAGAGTCCATAATTTGGACTCTTTACTTCCAGTCATTTCAAACTAGGTTTTATTTATAATTGCCTGCTACTCAAAATTAAGGGAATGTATTGATAGAAGAATTAGAGTTAGCCAATTCCAGGCAATAATTTTTCTGAATATTCTATTTTAAAGAACTGTCTTCTGCCTAAATTAAAATCACAATTTATGGACAGATTTTAGTTCTTGATTTATCTCTAATTTCTCTATGATTATCTCATGAAGTATTTTACAGAAATTTTTATATATATTAATTGCTGTACTCACTTGCATAAAATCCCTTAGGCTATGCCTTTAGGAAAATTTATTTTTTGTTTTGGGGTATAGGTTCGAGAATTGTTTATGCTTTTTGGACTGACAATTTAAATGGTCTGTCCAGGTTCAAGAGTCAAGAGTCCAAACTATTCTTTGACCTTGGACTCTTGACAACCTGAGCGCAAAATATACAATTTAAATGCCTAATAGCTTATCAGCCTTTCATAACAGCTATTAAGGAGTGTCAAGAGAGCGTATCAGGGTTAATACCTAACTCTCGTAACTTTGTTGCTAATATATCAGCGCGTTGGCGTTCCTGTTCAGCACGTTCACGTTCCTGTTCAGCGCGTTGGCGTTCCTGTTCAGCTTGTTCGTTGCTCCAAAACAGCAAATTTCCTTCTTTATCCCACCAACGCAGCCAATTCATGGTTTGGCATAATCTTTCACCGTACCAAATTCCGAGAAATAACTCTAACTCTGGAATCCAGAAACGTCCATTAGTATCTGCTGGCTGCAAAGCATATTGTCCATTTTGCAAGCATCGTACTTCTAGACTTTGTTCGTAGGGGTCGTAGGTAACATAGGTGGGAACATTGAGAATCCGTTCGTAAAAATGGAGTTTACCATAAGGTGGACTTGAGCGCACTGATAGTTCTCCACCTTCTGTGTCTGAAAGAAATTCCATCACCAAAGCCACAGCAGCCCCTTCTAAATTGGGGGTATAACTCCGACGAATCACATCGGCGGCTACAGGCTGCACTTGCGGGACGTAGAGCCAATCAGGTGCTTTAACGACAATTTTTTTATTTACTGTGGCTACCAGTCCAAAATTGGAGCCAATCAGCATTTGGGATTGGATGCGTCCTGCGGTTCCTAAAGCATCGGTAAGCGCCGCAGCGAGAGAAGGTTGCTGAATATTTTCCACTGGATCGTCAGGTAAAATAAAGTCGGCTGGAAGTGCTTCCCAAGTAACAGTTGGTTGTTGTTGGATGGGGTGAACTTGTACAACCATAAAATTACTCCTAAATATCAATTCATAGTTATAAGTTATCCTGATTGTCTCAGATGCTCTGTCTATGCTTGAGATATTTAATTTATATCAACCTTAGGATTCTATAGCAATCTGGTTTGATTTTTGAAAGGATACGTAGGGCAGCCAGTTGCGTGGTGTTAGCGTAGCGTCTCGTAGAGAAGGGGGTTTCCCCCATAAGCGACTGCCGTGCATGGTTTCCCGACAATCGCAAACTGGCGTTGTGTTATTGCCGAGAGTACGGTAACAAACCCTTGATAATAGTGCGTTAGGATGAAATCCGTAACGCACCCTACTGGACTGACTAAATAATTAGATAGCTTCAATTGGTGCTGTATCAAACAAAAACTTTGGTGTTTGTGCTCTGCTGTTCGTATCCTAATTAATGCAATTTCTTATGCTGTAGCTGAACAAAGGAAAATGGCTCAGAATCCTATAGAACTCAGAAGGAAGAAATACTTCCACATCAGTTCACGAATTGCTCAGTTGGATAATGCACAATTGCATTCTGTGTTTGACAATAGTGAGTCGAATGAGTCAAGCTCGGGTTGGGGGATAAATCACACCATCGTTCTTGAGCAATCCAAGGTCTTTGTGAAACGGGTTCCGGTGACGAACATCGAATTTGAGAACCTCTTCTCTACCAGAAACCTCTATGACTTGCCGACTTACTGTAATTACGGCTTCGGTTCCACTGGTTTTGGGGTCTTCCGTGAACTTGTGACCCATATTAAGACAACAAACTGGGTATTAGAGGGAGCGATCGCTACTTTCCCACTAATGTATCATTATCGGATTATTCCATTCTGTGGGCGGCGTGCAGATATGGATTGGTCGCGTTACAAAAGTTACGTAGAGTACTGGGGCAATAGTGAGAACGCGGGAAATTATCTGTTAGATAGAGTCAATGCCAACTATGAGTTACTTCTTTTCCTAGAGTACATTCCCCATGTTCTGGAAACATGGCTGCTTTTAAACCCCAATAAACTTTACTCTCCCCTAAATGACTTACGCACGACGATTGACTTTTTGAGGACAAAGGGAATTATCCACTTCGACACACATTTTCGCAATGTCCTCACCGACGGCGAGCAGACTTATTTAACCGATTTTGGGTTGGTACTTGACAAGAGTTTTGCGTTGACTAAAGAAGAAGAGTCGTTTTTTGAGCAGAACAGATTTTACGACTATGGAGAAGTCCTGCGGAATCTTAGTCACCTGATTCGAGCGCCGTATGATTTATGTTCGGAGAACGATAAACGCAGGATCAAGGAAAAATACAACATTAAAGAAGATTTACAGCCTTACGAACTGCGGTGCATATTACTCGACAACATCGAGCAGATACATGCTGACCAGGACATAAAATTAGATAAATTCTATGTTGCCAGCATCATCAAATACCGTAGGATCATTGCGCTGATGCAAGACTTCTTTTCTGTAATGTGGGAAAATAACAACAAGGACACAAAACTTAGTCACGCAGAACTAGAACTGCTGCTCAAACAGACAGGGTTTCTTCGTGGTGATGGCTACAACTGCGGATAGTTCCCCTTGATTTTCTTTGTCAGTGCGGAGCGAATGTAACACATCTGGTAACTTCCCCTTTTGTAATTATCTAGATAATTTTGAAATGCTTGTTATTTTATGCTAGAAAATTAAGTGCGTTTTCCCTGACTATCAACACAGAGAAAATCGAGAACAAAATTTAAGTATAAACAGTCAAGATAACTTAGTTGGAAATCTACTCATTTTAAATGAGTAACTAAATAATGCGTAATTTAAATAACCACCCTATTCGCTGGACTTTATTGTTAGGAATGATACTTAGTCTTACTAATTGTGCGGGTGATAAGTTCACAGAGGCTAAAGCTGAAATCTCTCCCAAAAAATCTCTTAGTGTTCAGCGAACTATAACTGATTTAACTCCCAAAATTCAGATTTCTGAAGAACCGCAATGGTCGCCAGATGGCAAGCAGATTGCTTTCATGAGTTTGAAAAATCCTGGTAATGAAGAAATTTATGTAATGAATGCTGATGGTTCCAATATCACGAGAATCACCAAAAACCCAGGATATGATTCTGTTCTTTCTTGGTCACCAGATGGTAAAAAAATTGCCTTTTTTTCTGAACGCGATGGTAATGAAGAAATTTATGTGATGAATACCGATGGTTCTAACCAAACTCGATTAACTAACGATCCAAATAATAATGCCGGCGCAGTTTGGTCACCAGATAGCAAAAAAATTGTCTACCATGCAAGTCCTGAACCTTTTAAGAATAATGGTGACATTTATGTGATTAATGCTGATGGTTCTGGTAACACTAAGCTGACAAATAAAGGCGTATCTCAAAACCCTGCTTGGTCACCTGATGGTAAACGAATTACCTTTGAATCAAATCGTGATAATAACTCAGACATTTATGTCATGAACGCTGATGGTTCTGGTGAAACTAAACTAACTACCAATAAAGGCAGAGATTTACATCCAGTTTGGTCACCTGATGGCAAACAAATTGCTTATGAGTGCTTGCAAAATGGACAATCGCATATTTGTCGGCTGAATGCATAATTATTCATTAGAAATCGGCGCGATAGTCCATGCTTTGATGTGTGGAGAGAAATAGCCGCCCGCCGACTTAGGGCATTGAGCATAGCTAGCTCGTCCCATTGTAGGTAGAGTTTTTCGTGAGGATGGTATAAAAGCAAAAGTCCAAAGTCAATCGTAAGTTTTGACTCTGGACTTTTGAACTTCGACTGCATTGATGAAAATTAGTAAAACTTGTAAGCGTATTAACTGATCAGCCTGACATTCAGCAACGCCAAGTTCTGAGCTATATTTCATCTGAGGCGTGAAGTAACCTGTAGTCTTTAGTAAGTTTTGTCAGTCGCTCAATTTTCTTGTTTGCATCCCTCGAGAGGGGAATGTACAGTCCAGTTGAAATTAATCCTGTGACAGCTGTCACATTAGCTTGCTCTGCATCGTAAAAAAGCATCAGGAAGCCGGCTAGTAAACTCATCGCAATGGAAGCTGCGATCGCAACACAAGCTAAAATGTAGCTTAAACGAGCTTGGTAGCAATGCTCATCATAGGTTTTCCATTCCATCTCTTCGTAGGAATTGGCTTTGAGAGCATTGGAGCGAGAATTAGTTTTGCGGGAACCGATTTTTGGGTTAATGTTTGTCATAAACTAAAAGTAATAGTGGTATACGACTTGCCAAGAGTTGTGTAACTGCGATCGCTACCTGTTTGGGAGAGAAGAAAACCAAGCGGGTAGCGTTATAAAAATATTGTTGCTGCTTATCGCAGGCTTGAGTAATAATGCTTTCCCCCATAGGATTAAATTAATTTCTTTAGGAGGAAAGCATATTTATTTCCGCACAAGAGGTGGTAGTACAATCTAGATGTCCGTTAGCTTATTTTTTAACTACAGACTCTACGATCATCACTGCGGCAAACAGGCAGAGTAAGAGGAGCGCTAATCGCCCTAACCATTCTCCAATCACAGGTAGCAGCATGATAGTGATATGTGAAGCTCCCAAACTCATCGACATCACACAGGCGATCGCTAAGCCGGATGTAAAGAGTAGGAGGTACTTCAAAATTCTTGAGGCTAACCGAAATAAGAAATTATTTTCCTGTTGAGTTTTCATAGTTTATGCTCCAAAAATTACCTATTTGGCTGATAATTTAGCCCTAAAAAATAAGACAGAAAAAGTTAATTAGCTAACTTTTCCTGCCTTGTAAAAAATCACAATTTATCAGGGCTATAAATTGAAAATTTCTGAGTTGTTTCTTCATCTTTCTATCGGCTAGTCATCACAACTATGCCTGATTTTTAAGGAAAGATAAATAATTATTCAGTTTTGTAGTGATTATTTGATTGTCTAGATATTTCGTATTCAGTTGTGCTGTGACTCGGTTCCTCCTCCTCTATCCACCAATTTTGTAAATCTTCCTTACTGATGACATACCGATAATGAGTAGAACCCATGATCGTCACGGCTATTAGGTCACGCTTAATTCGTTCACTTTTGATTTCTATGTGACCAAAGCCAGTTTCATGCCAACAACTAAGAAGAATTACCAGCAGTCGAGTCACCATTCTGTCAACTTCGTTCGCTTGGCTAGTTTCTCCGGGCATAGTATGGAACCTTAATGGTAAGCCAGTGCTAGACCCTCAATCAGAAATTAAAAATGTGTCAAGCGTTCATTTAAAGAAGGCTGTCACTTTTGTGAGTGAGAATCTACCGGGGTATTTGCTTTACGTAACTGTGCGGAAAAAATTTAATTATCTTTTCCTGACAACTAAGTGTCGTATTGTGTGACAATCATCGCATGATGGCTTGAATGCTGTCAAGTAGAATCTTCATAGAAATTTTACTGATAATCTCCCAATTTATGGTTAAACAATTTAGTATCAAAAAAGAAAAATCAAGATTCTCGTACAAGTGACAGGTGTCACAAGCTGTTTTAAGCTGTAAGCTATTGTCAGTCACTAAATCCTATGTTAGGTGGATAGCCACCAAACCAGATGAATCAACAACAGTTGAACGAAACCTTTTTGAAACTAACGCCACGCCGCCAAGAGGTATTGCGTTTAGTCTTGGCTGGGGAGTTAGACGACGAAGCGATCGCCCAAGTTCTCAAAATTAAGCCAGCAACCGTTAGAAAATACTTAGAAAGGCTCTACCGTGCGTTTAATGTCAGCAAAAAATCTGAGTTAGTCACTCTGTTTGCTAAATACAAACCAGAATTCATCAGTGAATACTCTAGCAATACAATACTAGCCGCCCAGACAACGAACGTTGACAGTAAACAGGATTTAGGAGAAGCACCGGATACTGTCACATTTTACGGACGTACCCAGGAATTAGACATTCTTAGACAATGGAGCGTCAACGAGCATTGTCGTATGATTGCATTGCTGGGAATGGGTGGGCTAGGAAAAACTGCTTTATCTGTGAGATTAGCTCAGATACTCAAGCCAGAGTTTGATTACATCATCTGGCGTAGTCTGCGAGAGACACCCAAGCTAACTACATTACTTGATGGCATCATTAAATTCTTATCAAATCAAGAAGAAATTAATCCTACAGATGATATCCATGAGAAAATCGCCTGTCTTATTGAACATTTTCGAGCTTGCCGTTGTTTATTAATATTAGATAATTTTGAATCAATTCTTGCTGATGGGATGCAAGAACAGTACCATGATGAATATCAAGAATATAGTATTTTAATTCAGCGTATTGGTGAATTACAGCATAAAAGTTGTCTAGTGATCACAAGTCGCATCAAACCTCAGGAAATTGCTGTTCAAGAAGGTGAGCATTTACCAATTCGCTCTTTATTACTGCATGGTTTAGAAAATGTAGAAGCCATAAAAGTACTGGAAGATAAAAGGCTTTTTGGTTCAGATGAAGAAATGCAAAAATTAATCGAACTATACAGTGGTAATCCTTTAGCGTTAAAAATAGTCTCTACTTTTATTCAAGATTTATTTAGTGGCAATATTTCTGAATTTTTATCCCAAGAAATTGCCCTTACACCTTTTGTTGGTATAGAAAGCTTGTTAGAGAAGCAATTTGAGCGCTTATCTAAATTAGAAAAAGAAATTATGTACTGGTTGGCAATTAATCGGGAACCAGTTTCAGTCAATGAGTTATTTGATGATATTGCAGAGAAACCAATATATAGTGATCTAATTAATGCTTTAGAAAAACTTAAACGCTGCTCGCTCATCGAAGCTATTGACGGCAGATTCACTCTGCAAAATGTCGTGATGGAATTTATGACTGGTATTCTCATACGATATGTAACTGAAGAGCTAAAATCTGGAAAAATTGATATTTTTAATCAATACGCTCTAATTAAAGCTACTGCTAAAGATTATGTCAGAAATTGTCAAACACAATTAATTCTCAAACCAATTGCTAAAAATATTAATAATATTAAACAACAAATAGTTAAATTAATCCATAAAGAAGATAAAACAATTATAAGTTTATCTAAAGGATATGCTGTAGGTAATATTTTAAATTTATTACGTTATTACAACTACAATTTATCTGGACTTGATCTGTCAAATTTAACGGTATGGCAAGCATACCTGCGGGGAGCAGATTTACGAAATGTAAAGTTTATCGGTGCAGATTTAAACAAATCTCGATTTACAGAAGCTTTTGGAATTGTTCTAGCAGTAGCATATAACCCCAAAAAATTGATGATTGCTTTAGGTGATACTAAAAGTACCATTCGTCTGAGAGATGCCAATGGTCATCAATTGCTAACTTTAGAAGGTCATACAAATTGGATTAGATCGGTGGCTTTTAGTCCTGATGGAGAATTTTTAGTTAGTGGTAGTGATGATACAACCGTTAGATTATGGAATACCACAACTGGTCAATTTCTAAAAAAATTAGAAGGACACGAACAAAGAGTCTGGTCAGTAGCATTTAGCCCTGATGGTAAAACTGTAGCTAGTAGTAGTGAAGATAAAACTGTTAAACTCTGGGATATCCATACTGGTGAATGCTTACATAATCTCAAAAAGCATACTCATTGGGTACGCGGAGTTGCTTTTAGTCCTGATGGTAAAATTTTAGCCAGTGGTAGTAGTGACAGGACAGTAATTTTGTGGGATGCACATACAGGAAATTACATCAGAATTCTGGAAGGACAACATACAGGACGGGTACGTACAGTTGCTTTTAGTTCTGATGGTAAGATTTTAGCCAGTGGCAGTGATGACCATACAATTAGGCTCTGGGATACTAATAGCGGTAAATATCTCGATACTTTACCAAAAGAACATACCCAAAGAGTGCGATCGCTAGCTTTTAGCCCAGCACCAACTTCTCGCATTTTGGCTAGCGCTAGTGAAGACCATAAGGTAATTTTGTGGGATATTAATGTTAAAAAACGCTACCGAATTTTATCAGAACATACAGAAAAAGTTTGGTCTGTAACCTTCACCGATCCTGAAGGTAAAACTTTAATCAGTAGTAGCGATGATAAAACTGTTAAAATTTGGGATGCTAATACAGGCGAATGTCTTAAAACTCTTCAAGGTTACACAGATTGGGCTTGGTCTTTAGTTTTTCATTCCACTAGTAACATCTTAATTAGTGGTCATGACGATAAAACCATTAAACTTTGGAATTTGGATACTGGTGAACCTAAATCTTTGGTAGGACATACTAATAGAATCCGCGCAGTTGCCCTGAGTCCTGACAGTAGTTTAATTGCCAGTGGTAGTGACGACCAAACTATTAGATTATGGGATGCTCAAACTGGTCAACACCGCAAAACTTTAGTAGATCATTTTGACCGCATTCTGACTGTCGCTTTTAGTTCAGATAATCGTTATTTAGCCAGTGGTGGCGATGACAAAATATTAAGAATATGGAATATTCATACAGGTGAATATCGCCAAACTCAAGATAATCATAAAAACTGGCTCTGGTCTGTAACTTTTAGTCCAGATAGCAGCATCTTAGCTAGTGGCAGTGAAGACTGCACAATCAAATTGTGGGATGTAGACTCAGGTAAATGCCTAAATACTCTTGATGGTCACCGTGGATGGGTACGGTCTGTGCGTTTTAGTCCTGATGGTAATACCCTTGTGAGTGGTAGTGAAGACCACACGGTGAAGCTATGGGATGTAGCTACAGGTAAATGTATCCAAACCTTAGAAGGAAAAACTGGTTGGGTGCGGACTGTGGCTTTTAGCCCTCAAGGTCGTTTTGTGGCCAGCGCAGGAGGAAACCCAATCGTGGAAATTTGGGATATCAAAACCGCTAAACTTTACCAAACTTTGATCGGACATCAAGAAAGAATCTGGTCTGTGGTCTTTAGTGCTGATGGCCAAACTCTTGCCAGTAGTAGTGAAGATGGCACGATTATGCTTTGGCATACAGAAACAGGAGAACTGAGGAAATCACTGAAATCTCCCCGACTTTACGAAGGTATGGATATAACAGATGTGGTTAATCTTACAGAAGCACAAATCAAAACTCTAAAAAATTTAGGAGCAAAGAAAAAAAATGAGTAGAAAATTACAAAATGCTTTGATTGGGATTACAACTTATGGGCGCACAGACGCATTACCATTTTCTTTACCAGGTGCTTACATAGATGCTGTCCGCGCCGCAGGTGGAACTCCCATATTATTACCACCCGGAGAAACTGACCCTGCTACGCTTTTAGAGCCGCTAGATGGATTGATTATCTCTGGTGGTGGAGATATTAACCCTGTATGGTACAACGGCTCTGACCACCCTAGCATTTATTCTGTAGATGGCGATCGCGATGCTTTTGAACTGCAACTAGCGAAGTTTGCCCTTGAGCATCATTTACCTGTGTTGGGTATCTGCCGGGGTTTACAAATTCTCATCGTCGCTTCTGGCGGTACTCTCATTCCCCATGTGCCAGAGGTATACGGAACTTCAGTATTACATCGTATAGATCCTGAACCTGGAAGGCGTTTACCAACAGAACACATGGTTAAGATAGATGTAGAAAGCCGTTTAGCTGACTGTGTACAAAATACTCACATATCTGTAGTTTCTTGGCACCACCAAGCAGTACACCAAGTACCACCAGGATGGCGTGTGGTTGCCCATGCTTTAGAAGATGAGGTGATTGAAGCTGTGGAACATGAACATCATCCTTGGGCTATTGGCGTGCAATGGCATCCGGAACTTTCAGCTAACGATCCAAATCATCAAAGAATTTTTCTGGCTTTTATTCAAGCAACATATACTAAACAACGTTTATTAATAGCTTGAATTATCATTCAATGCTGACTTTATTGAATAATAAATTTGATTTTTGAGAAGCTAGCCACAATTCCAGGAGGTTTATTTTCTGTCCCTTATTCTCTGTTTCCTCTCTCTGATAATAAATCTTCTAATCCAGACCAAAATTTATCTAGCCCCGTAGCCATCATTTTTGCACCTGCAATTGTTGGTTCTAGTAATTTTGGTGAATTATCGAGAATTATACTGGTTAATTCTTTTGCTTCTTGGGCGTGCCTTTCTTCCACACCTTGGTCAAAGCATTCAGCAAAATACTGCTCTTGTTGAATAAATGGAAAACAATGGGATAGAGCATTCATCAATGCTTGCATCCAATCATGGGCAAACATTTCAATTACGCACCAAGGGCCTAAAGACTGAGGGTAAATTCTTTGAACTAAAGAGACAAAATCAGCAGTAGTTGGGTCGAGTATTTTTTGTAATTTATCTAGACTGCCAAAATCTTCGTCATGGATGATAAATTTTGCTCCCATATTGGCAAAAGCTCGACTTAATTGATAGTGATGAGTATCGCCACCTTGTAAGCTATCATCGTCACTAATAATTTTGAGCTTTCGCACCCGTAATCCTGGACTATCTAGATGAGGTACAAAGTACACCATGACACGAGTTGCATGGCAAGCTGCTTGGTATCTTAAGTAGATTTGTCCTAATAAATCTGGAGAACGCAGTTTTTCCTTTGGCAATATAGCCAAACGAGAAAACAAAGGATGTTTTGATGGTAGATATTGTTGGTAAATTGTATCTAAAACTTCATTAAATAAATCTGTAGCATTTTGAGTTTGCATTTTTAATAAAAATAAGGCTAAAGTCTATGCAATAGATTCTACAAAAAATAATATTTGTTTGGTTGTTATTTTATAATTTTTCATAATTGCTCTCATTTATTTTTGATTTTTGGAAAATATTGTCGAGGTCAATTTTAAAACAGATTTTTGCTAAAAATATCTTAAATCTTAAATTTAGATTTTGAGTAAATAATATAGGACTAAAGCTGCGTGTCATATTTTTTTCGTCTAGACTGTCCAGAGTCCAAAAAACCCTGATTTTTGACTCTTGACTCTTGACCCTTGACTCTTATACGAGAAGATAGATGTGCCTGTTGCGTAAGTCCTGTAATAAACAGATGAAGCTCAGAAATGCTGAAAGCTCATGATTGCTGTAATTAAGAAAACCAGATTGTGATCGCTATTGAAAATAAAGCTGAAAAATCAGAAACTTGGCAAGTTTTGGGAGTTGAGCAACAGTAGAAGACATCCCAAAGAAGCGATCGCCTTCCCCCATTACCCCCACCCAAAGGACTAAAATAAGCTAAAATTCAAGCATAGTAAGCATTTCCCGATCGATCATAATGCCCCATGCTTGAGACTTTGCAAATCCAACTTTACAAACTAGAACAATTTGCCAACGCCCTTGTCTCTAATCAACTAGGGCACCTGAGCCTGGTTAGTATTGGCATTATTTTCGTGGCTGGTTTACTTACCAGCCTCACGCCTTGTATGCTTTCTATGCTGCCAATTACCATTGGCTATATCGGCGGTTATGAAGCCAAAAGTCGTCTGCAAGCAGCAGCCCAATCCACTTGGTTCGCGTTGGGATTAGCAACTACATTAGCAGGGCTAGGAATAATAGCAGCTTTTGTAGGAAAAGTCTACGGTCAAGTGGGAATTGGTTTGCCGATTATTGTGAGCATTATCGCCATTATCATGGGGCTGAACTTGCTGGAAGCATTACCTTTGCAATTTCCGTCTTTGGGCGAAACGAAGTGGATTTCGCAAGATTTACCCCCAGGAGTGCGTTCCTATTTAATTGGCTTGACTTTCGGCTTAGTTGCGTCACCTTGTAGTACACCAGTTTTGGCTAGCTTGCTGGGTTGGGTGGCGAATACGCAAGACTTTATTTTAGGTGCTGTTTTGCTAATTGCTTACACAGCAGGCTATGTAGCACCATTGATTTTAGCTGGTACATTTACAGCGGCGATTAAAAAGCTGCTGGAGTTGCGCCGCTGGTCTGGTTGGATTAACCCAGTTAGCGGTGTGCTGTTGGTAGGATTTGGTGTGTTTTCCTTAATTTCTCGGATTCCGTTTGGAAGTTTTTAAGCAATGAGTGTAGAAAATTCAGCGACCACAGAATCAAGTTGGTGGTCATTACCTGGGCGATTCTTGCGGCGAGAGTTTTTGCCTGTACTCACCGATTTACGATTAGCGATCGCTCTTTTATTATTAATTGCCCTGTTTAGCGTTAGCGGTACTGTAATTGAACAAGGTCAGTCACCGGCATTTTACCAGTCTAACTACCCAGAACACCCAGCTTTATTTGGTTTCCTGAGTTGGAAGGTGATTCAAGTAGTCGGATTAGACCACGTATATCGTACTTGGTGGTTTCTGAGTTTGCTGGTTTTCTTTGGTACTAGCCTGACTGCTTGTACTTTTACCCGCCAACTCCCAGCTTTAAAAGCTGCCCAACGGTGGAAATATTACGATGAACCTCGACAATTTCAAAAATTAGCCTTGAGTGCGGAATTAGATACTAGTTCCTTGAATAGCCTCATCCCCATATTGCAGAAACAGCGTTATAAAATTTTTCAAGAAAAAGACGATATTCTGTATGCCCGTAAGGGTATAGCCGGACGCATTGGGCCGATTATCGTCCATGTCGGTATCGTCACTATCCTGTTGGGCGGAATTTGGGGGGCGATGACTGGGTTTATGGCCCAAGAAATGGTTGCTAGCGGCGATACATTTCAAGTTAAAAATATTATAGATGCTGGGCCTTTGGCATTAGCTCAAGTTCCAAAAGATTGGTCTGTGCGAGTTAATCGTTTTTGGATTGACTACACCCCAACAGGTGGAATTGATCAGTTTTACTCGGATATGTCTGTTTTGAATAATCAAGGGCAGGAAGTTGACCACAAGAAGATTTTTGTCAACGAGCCTTTGCGTTATCATGGTGTCACTTTTTATCAAACAGATTGGGGACTCTCCGGAGTTCGCGTCCAATTTAATAACAGCCCCATTTTTCAACTGCCAATGGCACAATTGGATACTAATGGTGCAGGGCGCATTTGGGGTACATGGATTCCGACAAAACCAGATTTAAGTGAAGGTGTCTCTTTAATCGCCAAAGACTTGCAAGGCATGATGTTAATTTATGATGCCACTGGTAAGTTAATTAATACTGTGCGTGCAGGAATGTCAACCCAGGTAAATGGCGTAAATCTGAAAATTTTAGAGATAATTGGCAGTACTGGCTTGCAAATCAAAGCCGATCCAGGTATTCCAATTGTTTACACCGGATTTGGCTTGCTGATGCTGGGTGTAGTAATGAGTTACTTTTCGCACTCACAAATTTGGGCATTGCAAAAAGGCGATCGCCTTTTTGTTGGTGGTAAAACTAATCGCGCCCAAGTCGCTTTTGAACAGCAAGTTTTGGAAATTTTAGATCGTTTAAGTAATGTCTCAGAAGGTAAGCAAGTAATTACTAATTCGTAATACTCGCCGGAGGCGAGAAGCAAGCTACGTAATTCGTAATTATTTCGTCAAGAAGCATCTAATTAAAAATGAGCCTGCTGCTTCTAGGTGGCGGTTCAGAGCTATCACTGATTAACTATGAATTCCTTTGATAATGGAATTCACTCTACAGTATCGCTGACATCCAATTCATAAAGTTCAGTATAAATCTCCATTTGAGTAGTTAACTACATATTCAGGAGAATTACCAGGACTATTCATTAAAGCTGAAAAATCAAGATTTCTATGTCTGCTCAACTTCAATTTAAGCGATGGGCTTGTTTTCTACCTGTAATTGCTGTTTCGTTGAGTATTGCTTCCTGCACTGCTGATTCTAGAAGCATCAAAGCTATTTCTCTTGTAGGTGCTGGAGCCAGTCTTCCCGCACCTTTATACCAGCGCTGGATTGCAGATTACCACCAACGAAATCCCAATGTAGAAATTAACTATCAATCTTTAGGAAGCAGTGTAGGAATACAACAACTCATCCAAGGTACTGTGGACTTTGCCGCCAGTGATGTGGGCATTACACATGAACAAGCCGCTAAAGTAAAAAAGGAAGTGGTTGCTTTACCCATGACTGCTAGTTCGATAGTGCTAGCTTACAATGTTCCTAATCTGCCAACTGGTCTGAGGCTATCACGCTCAGTCTACACAGATGTCTTTTTAGGAAAAATTACGAATTGGAATGATCCTCAAATAGCAGTAGCTAATCCAGGGGTAAATTTGCCTAATCTCCCAATTAGAGTTGTACACCGAACCGATGGTAGTGGTACAACTAGCGTCTTGACGCAACACCTAAGTGCTATCAGTCCAGAATGGAAAAACAAAGTCGGGGCTGGTAGATCTGTAGAATGGGCAGTAGGCATTGCTGCTAGGGGGAATGAAGGCGTTACTGCTCAGATACAACAAACCCCCGGAGCTATTGGCTATGTTGAGTATGTCTACGCCACACAAAATAAATTATCTGTGGCGGCTTTAGAAAATAAATCTGGTAATTATATTATGGCGACACCAAAGTCAGTAGCTAAAACTTTGGAAGCAGTAAAATTACCCAGCGATAGATTGATTGCTTTTATCGCCGATCCTACAAATGCCGAGTCCTATCCCATTGTCACTTATACGTGGCTTTTAACTTATAAATACTATCCCGGCTCAGTCAAAGCCCAAGTGCTGAAAAATTTTGTTGACTGGGCTGTGACTGAAGGACAAGCATCTAGTTTAGAACTGGGATATATTCCTCTGTCTAAAAAAGTTGTGGTTCAGGTGCAGTCAGCTGCAAAGAAGATATCTAAATAAAAGGTGTTAGTCCTTTGCTGGCTTCTGATGACGCACTTCCACCACAGTATGCACATTCCCACGGGGAGTAAAATCTGCTTTTACCGTGACTTCTAAAGGGTCACAAGCTGCAACAAAATCATCGAGAATTTGATTAGCAGACTCTTCGTGGGAAATATAGCGATCGCGGTAACTGTTAATGTAAAGCTTAAGCGCTTTCAATTCCACTACGCGCTCATCAGGTATATAGCTAATATAAATTGTCGCAAAATCCGGGTAGCCAGAAAACGGACATTTACAGGTAAATTCCGGCAACGTAATATTAATGTCATATCGTCTACCCACACGCGGATTCGGAAATGTAATCAGATGTCCTTCCGCAATCTCACGTTCGCCATACTTGATTTCTGTGGTGTCAGTTGTCATTTGTCGTTTGTCATTGGTCATTTGTTATTAGTCAAGAGTCAAGGGTTAATTCTTCCTTGTCCTCCTCATCTCCCCCATCTCCCTTGTCCTCTATTACTGTTCCCAGTCTGGACAATTATGATCATCCCAGCCTTGGGGATGCATAGCACAGACTAATAAATTACCACCATAAACTTGACCGTGGTAGTTAGTGCAACCAATACAGGCGGGATTTTTTTCGGGTGTGGCTTCCATTGGATAAGGAAAACCCGGATCTACATCAGCCATGACATCTTCTAGTTCCCAGTAAACTTCCATCATGGGTTCAGCCAAGTCATGTAAATACTGGTCAACCTCAGTGGCAATTGTAGTTTGTACTTGTTCTGTAATGTCTTCTGTCAGTTCCAAAACAGCGTCTACCATTTCACTTATTCCTAGGAAAAAGTGCTCTACTTCAACAGCCACGGTCTCAATGATGTCAATCAAATCTTTTTGCCACTTGTCCATAAACTTTACGCCTTTTCTGGCTATAAATAGAGCGTTCAGTACGACTTGACTGGAAGCAATAGCCTATACCCTAGGCCAAGTATATTCAAAAGTCTGCTGTGTTTTGCGTTGTTCCTAAACTGCTAGTTAGTTTTACTCATCGCGTTGCAGCCGTTTTAACTCTTCTTGCAGTTCTAGGACTTGATTTCTCAATCCATCTACATCGTTGGTTGGAGACGTGGCAGCCTTTTTGACTGTTGGCTCTTCATCGTCTTCTAAAATTTCGATGCGGCGAGGTTCAGCAGGTGGTGTTTTGTCTGTATCTGCACCAGATGTTGGCGGCTGTTGAGCTTGCTTCATCATATCTTCGACAAAGCGACGGGCTTCATCTGTGTTCATTTCGCCCCGTGCCACCATTTCATCAGCCAGTTTTTGGACTTGCGATCGCACTTCGGCTAATTTTCCCCCTGCTTTCTCACCCGCGTAAGAAGCTAACCCAACACCGAGGTAAAAAGCTTTTTGAACAATATCTCCAAAACCAGGCATTGCTGCTGAACTCTCCTACAAATAGGGCGACCCGGAGACTACGCCTACCACAAGCATCCCGTATTGCTGCTACCTTCCGGTCCTGACAAAATTTGGGCGTTGAAGTCGCATAGGTCCAGGTCTAAAAATTATCATAACACTAAAATTCAGTAATTTAATGTTATTCCATAACAATTCGCCATTCGTGGATCTGATATTTCACACAGCAGTTTTTTACCAATGGATCAAGCGCTACAATCGCTTGGGCTTCGTCCATCGATTCTGCCTCAAACACCATCATCCCGCCTCCCAGTTCTGCCCAATAACCGGTCTTTGCTTTGTGTCCTTTGGCGATCAAATCCTGAATGTAAGCTTTATGGGCAGGTACGTATTGGTCAAAGATAGATTTATCGACTTTACCTTCTTCAATCTTCACAAAAGTTGGCATTTGCTTGCGGCCTCTAGAATTTCTGTATCGTAATCTAGTAGGGATTGGGGATTGAGGACAAGGGTAGGAGTAGGAAATGAGGGAGACAAACAATTCAAAATCGTGGAGCGTTGCGATCGCAGCGACACAATCTGAAATCTATTTTACTTTTGACTTTTGAACAGACGCGATTAATCGCGTCTCTACCTTTGACCCTTTTAAAATCCCAAATTGAATGAGTCGCTTTTTTATTGCTCTGCTACCACCGCAAGATATTCAAGATTACGCCAACCAAATCAAGCAATATTTTGCTGATAATTACGCCAGCCAACACGCGCAAAAGTCTCCACCACACATTACCCTACAACCACCCTTTGAATGGGCTGATAGCGATGTGTCACGCTTAGAAGCATCTGTGGGGGAGTTAGCTATGAGAAAACAGCCAGTACCTATTACACTCAGTGGTTTTGCTGCCTTTGCGCCCCGTGTCATATATATAGATGTATTGAGAAATCCACAACTGTTAACTTTGCAAGCCGATGTAATGGCTCATGTCGAAGCAACTTTGGGCATTGTAGACAAAGTTAGTAAAACTCGCCCCTTTGCACCCCACATGACAGTTGCATTTCGGGATTTAACGCGACAAAACTTTAAAGCTGTTTGGCCAGAATTTGAAAATCGTCAGTTACATTTTGAGTTTATTGCTGACAAGTTAACACTATTAATTCACGACGGTAGACGTTGGAATATTAAATCGGAGTTTGCTTTTTTAACAAAATAAACCCCAAAAACTCATCAGATGATACAGCAGATTGCAAGTTGGGGAGGTACAGATAATTGTAAGGGCACGGCAGTGCCCATACGTGTCAACTTAACGTGAAACCCTTGCCCAGATGCGTAGGCGTAGCCCGTCGTAGACATCGCTCATTTACCATCACGATCCGCGTTACCCCACCCCAGTTTTGTCTAAAGCCAAAACGTCCCCTCCCCTTGGCAAGGGGAGGGGTTAGGGGTGGGGTAAAATGCCTATCGAATAAGCGTTTGAGCTTAAGTTGACACCAACGGGCAGTGCCGTGCCCCTACCCGCGTACCTCATTTACCTGAAATACGCTGTACGTGCCTAGATGAAATATTCTCGTTATTGCTTCAGCGTAACGGTTGGCGATCGCGTTTTGATTCAGTTAAATGATTTGCTGTAAATGCAACACAAATCCTGGTAGTACATCTTCACCTGATAAGCTAACAGGATTATCTAATATCTCTACATCTTTTCCAGGACGATAAATTTCCACACACTTATTTTTGCGATCAATTAACCAGCCTAATAGAGCGCCATTTTCAATATATTCCCGCATTTTATCTTGTAAATCTTTTAAAAAATCGCTGGGCGAGCGTAACTCTACAACAAAATCAGGACAAATTGGGGCAAATTTTTCTTGTTGTGCTGGAGTTAAAACATTCCATCGATCAATTCTTACCCAAGAAGCATCGGGAGAACGTTCTGCACCATTGGGTAATATAAAGCCAGTTGAAGAGTCAAAGACTTCGCCTAAACTACTCTCAGAGTTCCAAATATCAATTTGAGTAGTAATTTTAACATTACGTCTGCCAGTATCACTACCTGTAGGTGGCATAATTAATATTTCCCCTGATGCTGTGCGCTCAAATCGATAATCGCGGTTTTTCTGACACAACTGGAAAAATTGCTCGTCAGTCAAGTCGATTGTTAATTTCAGGGTAGGAGGCAAAGTGATTGTAGCCGTTTCCATAAACTTACCCCAATATATTACTTTCTAGTTTAGTAGGGTGTGGGGGGCGTAGGCGGTTTCCGCCGTTCGCGTAGCGTCTCCGAAGGAGAAGGAAATTCTGAACTTTTCAAGATAGACATCGCGTTTTTATTTAGTTACATAATTTGCTGTAAATGCAACACAAATCCAGGTAATACATCTTCACCTGATAAGCTCACAGGATTATCTAATACTTCTACTTCCTTGCCTGGACGATAAATTTCTACTCGTTTGTTTTTGCGATCAATTAACCAGCCTAATCGCGCACCATTTTCAATATATTCTTGCATTTTCTCCTGTAAATCTTTTAAAGAATCGCTAGGAGAGCGTAACTCGACGACAAAATCAGGACAAATGGGGGCAAATTTTTCTTGTTGTTCTGGAGTTAAAGCATTCCATCGCTCAATTTTTACCCAAGAAGCATCAGGAGAACGATCAGCACCATTGGGAAGTTTGAAACCACCATTGGAGTCAAAAGCGATTCCCAAGTCATTCGTATCTACCCAATTAAAGATCTGTTGGGTGAGCCTGCCATTACGATTGCTAGTTTCTCCACCAGTTGGTGAGATGATTAGTATTTCCCCTGATGCTGTGCGCTCAAATCGATAATTGCGGTTTTTCTGACACATCTGAAAGAATTGATCGTCAGTTAAGTCGATTTTTAATTTGAGGATGGGAAGTAAAGTGACTGTAGCGGAGTCCATGAGTTTACTCCAATGTATTACTTTCTATTTTAGTGGGATTTGGAGAGCGATCGCGCAAAGGTAAACTCACTTATACTAAGCGATCGCACTTTGCAAACCAACACAAAAGCGATCGCTAAATCTCATTCTCTCGTTTTAGGTTATACAGATATATCTTAAGGGATTAACTGCTCTCTATTTTCATTAATTATCTTTTCTATCTTTACAAAGTCATATTTAATAAAATCTTCCCAAAAATATTGGATTTTGTTTAATAAATACTCAACAGTTGCATTTTCATAATTTCTATTTGTTAGAATATCTTTTTGATAAATAGTTGTCCAACCATCAGACCATTTGGGATTTTTATTGAAAATATTCGTATTGCTTAGGGACAATTTATAAATTTTCTCACGTATAGATTGTTTGCCAGAAGTAATACCAAGTTGTAGCTTAAGGGATTCGGTACTATTATCGAAATAGAAGTAGAGAGGTAAATTTAAATTTTTCCATTCTTGGATATCCAATCCTATTGATTTAGTATTAAACAAAAGTATAGAACCTTTTTGACTATCAATATCTCTACTTACTAAATCATAAACCTTAGTGGCTATTTCTGATTGTAAATCTGGACGATGTTCAAAAATTAAATCTAGGGCTTGTTTATGCTTAAAATATATTTTACGGCAGAGTTCAGCAACTTCTGAATCAATCATAATATGTCTCTTAATTAATGTAGAATAATGAGTTATCAAGGTATACGCATCTGTACCAAGAGTAGATTTATAACTTGTGCAAATACTATCTAGTATTTCAGCGACATTAGAGTATTTATATATACTCCAATTTTCGTCAGATGGTTCATCACCTTTTGGCGTTAAATAAATCAAGATTTTTCGATAATGTCTATATTCATTATCAATAATTTCGCGGTATCTTTCTAGTTGATTTGAATGTTCTCCAGAATCAACCTTGTTTTCTATTGCACATACTAATTGATGACGCGGTGATTTTATTAAAATATCGATATTTTGCCACTCTCGTCTAACCTCAGCGTCTGTTAAGTCGGCTATATCAATATCAACAGGACTAATATTTGCATAATTAGTATCTATAGGGTGATCTGTCTCTAACAATACTCGCTTGAGAAATCTCTTCAGAAATATATCATTAAGTCTGTGATTTTGAGATGGATTTAACAAAAATGCTAAAAAGTTTTAATGACGTATTTCTTGACGGACTACGCCGATTGCTTCAAAAATATTAAATTGCGCTAGTTTTGATTCAAGTTCTTCTAATTCTTCATTATCAACAATAAATTTTTCTAGTAATGCTCGGTCTTTTACAGGTATTGCCATTACTAATAAATTATTTAATGGAACAACATTTGTATTGTTCCCAGAAATTAAGCAAGGATAACTTTGATACCACAGAATTAGTTAAAAACAGGATTTTTGGCAGAAGCGTTCGATAAACATGAAACAGCGCCCTCCCTATTGGTAGTCTACGCTCACGGAAAAAAGTGTCAGAATCGAGGAAGCGATCGCAATTGTATGCGGTTGCACTATTCCTCAAGGCAAACTCTGGAGGGCAATTTGCCTAAATCGATTCAATCTGTTCAACCACCGCTAAAGTTTATTCCTCAACGCTTGAACCGAATAGTTCTCCAGATTTCTCAGTGGTTGTTACCAATTTTTCTTCGGTTTCGGACTCGTCCCTGGTTAGTGGCGGGTATTGTCGAGATTGAAGCTAAGAATGCTGAGGTGTTAGCCCAGCTTTATCAAGAATTTCAAGCTGGCAAAGTTCGCTTTTTGCTGGCGTTTCGACATCCAGAGGTAGACGATCCTCTCTGTATGTTCTATCTACTGTCTCGGATTGTACCAAAGGTTGCAAAAGCGAAAGGGATAGCTTTGCAATACCCCGTCCACTCTCACTTTCTTTACGATCGCGGTATGACTTTGTGGGCTGGGGACTGGCTGGGTTGGTTTTTCTCTAGACTAGGGGGTGTGCCAATTCGTCGGGGTAGGCGATTAGATAGACAAGCCATCCAAACAGCACGAGATTTGTTTGCTAACAGCAAAATACCGATCGCAGTTGCACCTGAAGGCGGCAATAATGGTCATAGCGAGATTGTTAGCCCCTTGGAACCTGGTGTTGCTCAATTGGGGTTTTGGTGTGTAGAAGATTTAATCAAAGCCAAACGTTCCGAGACTGTTTTCATTGTCCCAGTTGCTCTTCAGTATCGCTTCATTAATCTACCTTGGGCAAAACTGCATCGGCTGTTGAGTAAATTGGAAGTTAATAGTGGTTTGCTAGTACAGCCAGTCGATCAGTTGAGTGGCGATCAACCCCAAGAGATTGACTATCAACGCCTCTGTCGCCTAGCGGAATATGTCATTTCCGAGATGGAAGAGTTTTATCGCCGTTTCTATCATCAAAATTTGCCAGATATACCCGAATTAGAAATAATTGAGCGACTACATCGCCTCATGGATACTGGTTTAAAAGTAACTGAGCAATATTTTAATATCCAGTCTCAGGGAAATTTTATTGATCGCTGTCGCCGATTAGAAGAGGTTGGCTGGAGTTATATTTACCGGGAAGACGTACCTGAGATTAATGCTTTACCACCTTTCAAACGGGGATTAGCAGACTGGATTGCCCAAGAAGCAGATTTGCGGATGCGACATATGCGCTTAGTCGAAAGTTTTGTTGCAGTCACCGCTAGCTATATTAAAGAACAGCCAACTGCCGAACGATTTGCCGAAACATTGTTAGTCATATTCGATATGCTATCTCGAATTGGCGATCGCAAAAAAATGCCCGCCCGTCCCCGATTAGGGTTGAGAAAAGCCCAAATAACCGTAGGTGAACCAATTTCAGTGAGCGATCGCTCTTTAAGTTCTCAAGCTGATCGACAAGCATCTAGACAGGCTCTGAGTCAGTTAACAAAAGATTTAAAAACTGAATTAGATCAGTTGATTCAGTAGTTGGTGTTTGGCGTTTAGTGTTTGTTAAGAGTCAAGAGTTATTTATCCCTCTTGTTCCCTACATCTTCCCATTACCAATTACCAATTACCAATTACCCAGTCCCCAATCCCTACTCAACCCTCAATGAACTATTGACTTTTGCAGATACAGGTATAAACAGGGGTGCTTTGCTGGATGGCTGAGTTTGTGAGTTATCTAAGGTTTGCAAACTCGTAAAAGCTGCGTCACGAATTACAGATTCCTCTTCCCTAGTGAGCAACAGTTGCAAACATTCCACAACATTTTGCTGCACGGAAGCATCAACCCGCTTGCGAGTGATCAATTTGGTGAGTTGTCGCACAGCATTTAAGCGCTTTAATGGATTTGGTTCTGTTAAGTTGTTTAAAAGCCGATCGAGATAGTCTTCGTCTGTAGTTCCATAAAAATTGACGATTTGGCAGACCAACAAAATTAGAGTTAACACCGTTCCTATACCTTGGGCAATCACACCCGCAGCAATCCAAGGACTATGGGAGTCAAACCAGATTGTAGATGCTATGTAAGTGCTAAAGGTGGCGATACCACCACTACTAACGGCCAATAGTAAGCGACGGTTGGGGCCGTTGAAAAACCGCTGCATATCAGACCAGCGTTGTTGCCAGTCCCACTTTTGCATGGAGTAGACTGATAACATCACCCCAATGCCGATGCTCAACGCTAACATCAGCTTCCAATTCCACAACAGCATAGCAACGATAATTGTCAGGAATCCTAGAACGCCTCCAGGCCCAGAGAAACGCTGAAAATTTCGCTGCTTTGTGGCTCCTGTCTTGGGATCTGGAAGCGACCAGTGGGAAAGCTGGTTGATGAAATGCTGCCACGAAGACGAAGCCTGTGCCACGGTGTTTACCTACTAGATTACAAGATGGTTTAGTTTATAAGTTTTACCCCAAATTAGGGAAGGATGCAGACACCCATTTCTTTGTGGCGTAGCCATTAGCTAAACTTATAGTTTGATAAACCTCAAGGCTGATGCCAGAAGTGTGGGTTTTCCCAGGTTAGGATCTGACCAAAAACAAAGATAAAAGCTGAAATTTTAGACTTCACCCTTTATGCTTGATGGTTTCCCATTACCTGAGGCTGAATCGACATCAATAATACCCTATTAAGAATACCTGAACTTGGGTAAAGCAGAGTGATTTCGTTATTGAGTTTTAGACCGTTTTAAGCACAAAAACGAAAGTTATCCAGGGTGAATAAGCCATTAAAAGCACTGAATGTCACGGAATGAATATCATTCGCGGCTACAGACAAAAGAGCGTTGGGGGTGATGGCGGAGTCAGTATTAGCAAGATTTGCGCCTGGTAGGACTGTTTGAGCGAGTAATTTGCGATCGCGGTCGTAAGCCGAAAGTATTAGCCGCTGTGAACTAGTTACCAAGGCGCTCACCGAGTTAACAGGACTTAAAAAAGTCACTTCTAACAATTCACTTTGAGGCGATCCCATCAACACTGTCAACCCTGAGTGAGTTGGAAAGGCTGGATTTGATGGTTGAATTGCTAGACAGTTATGAAAAGTTACACCCCAGGACTCATACTGGCGCTCTACGATTTCAAAACATTTCAAATCTTCTAAGTTTAAACAGATACAATTCGGTGAATTTTCCTGAGTATTATCCGATACTGCTTCTACCTGACCCTGCCACTCTGAAGCTATAACTTGGTTTTGGATATGAAAGTTCTCAAGTGCAAATCCAGCCTCTTTAAACCTTGGTATTTTATTTGATTTAAGAATAGCCTCCTTGACCATGATACCCCACTTTACAATTACTTATATAAAATTAATTTAGTAATTCCATCAACATCTATTCTTTCTAAGTACAGAGCTAGAATTTATGGCGGTTTTTGATCAGCGTTTTGAATATGATTTTGACACTTAAATTTATCCGTGATGTCTCTGATAGACTACCACACAAAATTCATACTGGAATTAAAATCTCAGTTATCCTCACTAATGGCTTAAATCCTGATGTGATAGTAAATACAAGGAAAAATCACCTATGATTGCTAGTAAAAAAATCACAATATCTTTACAGACAATCCAGCAAGTTTACATCTGCTTAATGTGACGTTAGTGAGAAGACTGAGAGTAGTAGATTCACTGATAATAGTAGGAAGTTTCCAGCCCACAGGTAAAACCGAGTTGCGCTCTTAAGATAGTAACTACGGAATCAGGGGGATCAAACAGAAATGAACAGATAAATTTTAATTCCAGCTTCTATCGATTTCTAGATGCTATTTCTGAACAAAACTTAGTATAAATACTCTGGAGTGACCTGACTGTCATCTAGACCAAGCAAGCACAACTGTGAATAAAAAATACTTATGTTTCAACCACTAGGATTTGACCAACGTTCGATAATTACCTCGCTGGGTAGGATAGTGTACTATACAAACACTGGTTCGCTTTGGCAGGACGATTTGACCGCAAAAGATGAAAAAGAGACTTTGGTGTTTCTACATGGCTTTGGTGGTGGATCTTCTGCTTATGAGTGGTCAAAAGTTTATCCAGCTTTTGCCAGTGAGTATCGCGTTATTGCACCAGACTTACTCGGTTGGGGTAGATCTGAGCATCTGGCACGAAATTATCAGATTGAAGATTATTTGACTACAATTCAGGAGTTTGTGCAGCAGACTTGTACAGGGCCTGTCACTGTGATCGCTTCTTCACTCACCGCAGCGATGACAATTCGAGTGGCGATCGCTTATCCTAATTTATTTAAATCCCTTATTCTCACTACTCCCGCAGGACTTGCTGATTTTGGTGAAAACTACTCTGGCAGTTTTTTTGCTCAGTTAGTTAGTATTCCTATTTTTGATCGCTTGGTGTACAGTACGGGGGTGGCTACCAGTAACGGTATTCGCAGTTTCTTAGAGCAAAGACAATTTGCTCAGTCTAGCCGGGTATACCAAGAAATTGTCGATGCTTATCTGCAATCTGCACAGCAACCTAATGCTGAATATGCGGCGCTATCTTTTGTACGTGGTGATTTGTGCTTTGATTTATCGCTTTTCATTCAGCAATTGACTACTCCCACCGCAATTATTTGGGGACAAAAGTCGCAATTTACTGGCCCAGAAATTGGCCGTCGCCTCGCTGAGATCAATCCCCAAGCCATCAGATTTTTTCAACAACTAGAAGATGTGGGGTTAACACCACAGTTAGAATTACCAGCCGTGACAATTGGATTAATTCGACACTTTTTGCCTTTGCTAAATTAAGCTTGAATTTTGCTGACAGTAAGGAACAGGGATTGTTATAGATGTGGATTTCTTTAAAAGCAAATTTTCTCTTTTATAACCCAGGAAGTTTTGTTGCTGTCTGAGAACAGGAATTAAGGAATTCTGTTTCCTTTTACCTCAAGTCTGTTCCTTTTTTTAACTGAGAATGCTGCAAGATATATAGCAGTTTTCATGTGGATACAATACATTACTCTAGCCTCAGCGTTCTTATTCCTTATACCATTTCTGTATGAAGATGCGCTGACAAAACTGATGTAGAACTACAGACTGTAGGGGCAATTCATGAATTGCCCCTACGTGAATTAAGTGCAGCTTCATATTAAATTGGTATTAGAGGTTGTTTTAAAAGTGGTTGGCTGTGATTTTAGGTACTCAGAGATCCCCTCTAGCCCCCCTTAAAAAGGGGAGAACCGGAATCAAAGTCCCCCTTTTTAAGGGGGATTTAGGGGGATCTAAAATGTTTTGATACAGACAAGAGGACTTTTCAAACATCCTCTTAGTCTCTTTTTCTGCTAGGGTGTAATACACCCTAGCCAGAAGCGCTATAAATACAGTTATCAATAAACCGAATTATCGCGAAATTATTCCATGCTGCCAGTTATTGAAACTATTTTCTTACGTCAAATGGCTTCAGGCGATCGCCTATCTCTCCAAGTTTATAAATTTATTGGTGCTTGTTCTGGTAAAAAAGTTTACATTCAATCTAACTTACACGGCGCAGAAATTGCTGGTAACGCCGTTATCTACCAACTAATTGAGTTTTTTTCTACGCTAAATGCTACTGATTTAGTAGGGGAAATTTGGTTAGTTCCTGTTTGTAATCTTATGGGAGTTAATGAGCGTTCTCACCATTTTTCCTCTGGTAGATACTGTGTTTACGAAGCCAAAGACTGGAATCGAATCTTCTGGGACTACGAGAAAGAAGCTGATGATTTAGTAGCTTTTACTAAATCTCAACTTCTGATCAATGAAGAGGTCGTCCGACAAAATTATCTAACTATAATTACACAAAAATTTACCAAAATTTTAGAAAAAATTAATTCTTCTCATAGTCTACCTTATACTGAGTTTTTTCGCTACAAATTACAGTCTCTCAGTATAGATGCAGACTACTTGATTGACTTACATAGTTCGACAAATCAGGCAATAAATTATCTTTATTACTTCCGAAATCGGGAAGAGAGTGCAAAATATTTCCTGCTTGATTATGGAATTTTACTAGATACTTATGATGGTGATGCTTTTGATGAGGCATTTATCAAGCCTTGGTTAGCATTAGAATCTTATTTTCAACAGCTTGGTAGAGAAATTAGTTTTGATATTGAAGCTTGGACACTTGAACTTGGTGCAGGAATGCAGATGAATCCTGATTCAGTTACCAAAGGTATTTTAGGTATAAAAAATTATCTAGCACAAAAAGGTGTGTTGAAAATCTCGGACTTTCCTCTAAAGGAAACCACAAATCATCAAATGACTTTTTCAACCAGAAGTAAAATCATAAAATATTATGCGATCGCGGGCGGGATGATTCTATCGCGAATTGAAGTGGGTAGTACAGTCAAGGCTAAAGAGCGGTTGTATCAGATTCTCAGTTTCAACAAAGACAGTCAATTACCTCAGGTGATAGATATTTGTAGTGAACACGATGGATGGGTTTATGATATCTCGACTAATCAAGCAGTGAATCAAGGTGAATTTGTACTAGGAATTATGCAGTAGTTTGTACTAAATAGACATTAGTAATTCAAAAGAAGACACTCAGAAATTTCAAATTTTAATTATCGAATAAAGTAGAGTTTGAGGCGATGGCAAAATTTTCACCCCCAGGCATGAAAAATTATTTTATCCCCTTCGCCTCCCTAGAACCAAGAGTTTTTTCGCATCAGAGAGCAGAAGCCGGAAAAGCCTAATTTTGCTCGCAAACAAAAACCATATGTTCTTGCTGATGAGGTTGATTAGAAATTCCGATGATTTCCCTGTTATCAGTATTAACGGCACAAACCAATACAATTTTGCACAGTGTTCTCGTTCGATCAATACCCTATCAGAGAGATAATTTTTCTGTGCTTGTCTACTCCCATCTCATTTTTTGACATGAGAACACAATATATTTGGTATTAGATTAAACTTAAGCAAAGGCAATCACCAAAAAATGCCAGGGTGATCTTGATGTTTATTATGTATTTCACAGAAAAAACAACCTATCCCAACTATCAAATATGACGGTGGAGCTAAAGGTGACTAGTATTGATAATCACATCTTCTCTTTTTCAGGAGAAGTATCGATTCCCCCAGCTCCTCCTGAATTTAAATCGGGTTTTATCGGCATTATCGGTCGCCCTAATGTCGGTAAATCTACTTTAATGAATCAATTAGTAGGGCAAAAAGTTGCTATTACATCTCCAGTAGCGCAAACGACAAGAAATCGTTTAAGAGGTATTTTAACCACCCCAGAAGCGCAGCTAATTTTTGTAGACACACCAGGAATTCACAAACCCCATCATCAATTGGGAGAAGTGCTGGTGCAAAATGCCAAAATTGCAATTGAGTCTGTAGATGTAGTGCTATTTGTAGTAGATGGAACCGTGGCTTGTGGCGCAGGCGATCGCTTTATTGCTGAGTTACTGAGTCGCAGTCAAACCCCGGTGATTTTAGGGTTGAATAAAATCGACCAACAACTCACAGAGTCCCAGTTGATAGATGATAGTTACACACACTTGGCCGATTCGTATCAATGGCAAACAGTCAAATTTTCTGCCAAGACTAGCGTGGGATTGCCTCAACTGCAAAACTTATTAATCGAACATTTAGAGCATGGGCCATTTTACTATCCTCCTGACTTGGTAACTGACCAACCAGAACGCTTTATCATGGGCGAATTGATCCGCGAACAAATTTTGCTATTGACTCGTGAGGAAGTTCCCCATTCAGTAGCGATCGCAATTGACATGGTGGAAGAAACTCCCAGTATTACCCGTGTACTCGCCACCATCAACGTCGAGAGGGATTCTCAAAAAGGAATTCTGATTGGCAAAGGTGGATCGATGCTCAAAGCAATTGGTAGTGAAGCTCGCGAACAAATTCAAAAATTAATTTCTGGGAAAGTTTACCTAGAACTGTTCGTCAAGGTTCAACCAAAATGGCGGCAGTCTCGTGTGAGTTTAGCAGAGTTGGGGTACCGCGTGGAAGATTAAATAAGAGGGAACAGGGAACGGGCAACAGGCAACAGGGAAATACCTATAATACAAGGATCATTTCGCCCAATTAGGGACTTCCAAATAAAAAAATATCCCAATTGTAGAGGCACGGCATAGAGAGACTTTCGATTATAGCGAGATTTTATCGGTGCCGTGCCCCTTCTTGTCGGATAATTTATTTCTTGGAGTTCCCTTATTCAGAGCCAGGCTTTTACCTTTCCCCATTTCCCCTTACCCGTTTCCCCTGTTTTAATTGATAACTTGTAAGCGATCGCAATGTCTCCAGATAATGGCTCTTTTTTAAATCTACCAACCGATGCTCCGCCGTTGCGGGTATTAATTGTTGAAGACGATCCGATGATGCAACTGGGACTAGAACAATCATTGATGGTTCACCCCCAGTTGGAGATAGTCGGACAAGCTGAAGATGGCTATTTAGGTGTGCAAGCAGCACTAAAACTCAAACCGAATTTGGTAGTCATGGATATCGGTTTACCGCGATTAGATGGAATTGCGGCGACACAGCAAATTAAAGCAGCATTGCCAGATACTCATGTAGTGATGCTGACATCCCACCAAACAGAGACAGAAATCATTGCGGCCCTGTCTAGTGGTGCTGATGCATATTGTATCAAAGGTGCCAGTGTAGAACGACTATTAAGTGCGATCGCTGCCGCAGTTGATGGGGCAACTTATCTCGATCCCCAAATTGCGCGGCGAGTAATTGAACATCTTCGACCCCCCGCAGTCAAGGGAAACGCTGCTAACCTGTCTGGACGCGAGTTAGAAGTATTAAAATTGATGGTAGAAGGATTGAGCAACCCAGAAATTGCCGAAAAACTCTACCTCAGTCCCAACACCGTGAAAACTCACGTCCGAGGGATTATGAATAAACTAGCAGTAGACGATCGCGTGCAAGCTGCGGTTTTAGCGCTGCGTTCCGGATTGGTTTAGCAAGCTGATATAATTTCTAGCCAATGAGGGTAAGCGTAAGAATTTGCGTTCACGTTGGCGCAGCCTCTCGTAGAGAAGTGACTCTGTAAGAGTATCGCCAATTGGTAATTGCGATCGGAATTAAATACCCAATTGCCTGTGGCTTGCAGATTACCCCTCAGACGGCTGTCTTCGCCAAAGGCTTCAAAAGCAACACTCCACCAAGCATTTTCTTTAACTACCAAATTAGTTATTTCAACACGACAACCATTATCCAGGCGTTCTTCAGTTGCTACAGGTTGTGCAGAAAAATCAGCTAATACTTGAAAAAGTTGTGAATAACGGACTTTTTGCACACTCACCCACACCGGATTACTTAAAACCATTGTGGGTTGAAAACTTTCAGCATTTGCGTCTTCACACAGCCATTTACCCCATTTTTCAGCCTTACCTGTGGCTAAATCTCCAAAAGACATGACACCAAGTTCTGCTTGTCGCCATTTCACTTCTAGCCTCCCCTGACGCAGTTTTATTCCCAGATAATCACATCCCGGCGAGTAGAGATAGACATCTTCCCTAGCTTCGGGTGCTTGTAACGGTTCAACAAGAAAAGTTTTTTGAAACCACATCTGAATATTTTTCGGTAGTTTGCCAGGATAAAACCAGCGCAATTCATTACTGATCAACATAGATTATTTGATTACCTGAAAATAGCTATAAAAGAATATCAACTTTATCTCTGCATCCTGAATTCCCCAGGTTGTGTATTGTCCGAAGCGTCCCTGTTGATGGGACAATGAGAAATTGTGCTTGCCTGATTTTGCTTCCAGACCAAAGGAATTTATAAAAAATGTGGAAAAGAATTGCATTCATTTTGCTATTTGTATTAACCTTCAGCCTGAGTAATCCTGATGCAGCAGCTGCTGCTGGACTTAAAAGCTTTGTAAACACTAATAATGGCTATGAGTTTTCATATCCTAACGGCTGGGTGCAAGTTAAAGTAGCCAACGGCCCTGATGTTGTGTTTCATGATTTGATTGAAATTAGTGAAAATGTCTCAGTAGTGATTAGTCCTGTTCCCGAAGGCAAATCTTTGGTGGAACTGGGGACACCTACAGAAGTAGGATATAAATTGGGTAAAGCTGCTCTCGCGCCTGCTAACTCAGGTCGTTCTGCTGAATTAGTCAATGCCTTCGAGAAAGAATCTGACGGTAAGGCATACTACATTCTAGAGTATGCGGTAAAACTGCCCAATCAGCAACAGCGGCACAACATTGCTAGCGTCGCCGTCAGCCGTGGTAAACTTTTTACCTTTAACGCCTCAATTCCCGAAAGACGTTGGCAAAAAGTCAAATCAAGTATAGAAAATGTTGTCAATTCTTTCTTAGTTTATTAAGCATATTAAGTAGGTCGGCACAAATAAAGCGTACTGCTAAGAAGCGTCATTTGTCCTTGCTAAAATAGTTCGGTTTATTCACACCGACTTACTTAGTGCATGGTTTATAGCACAATACGGTTCAGTTAAGGGTTATTGGTGTAAATAATCGGTCTTTGAAGACGCGATAAATCGCGTCTCTACATTAGGGTTTTGGGCTTATCTGAACTGTATTGGTTTATAGCATTAATTTATAATTCATAATTCATCATTCTCTATGAAAATTCCCCAATTTGTACTGGCTTCTGCTTCACCAGCGCGACGACGTTTATTGCAAACTGTTGGTATTGAACCAATAGTTTACCCTAGTGACTTTGATGAATCGCAAATCCAATTAAACGATCCCGATCAATTGGTGCAAAATCTTTCCCAGCGCAAGGCGGAAACTGTAGTTCCACAGTTTGAATCAGCTTTAATTATGGGTTGTGATTCAGTGTTGGCGGTTAATGGTGAGATTCATGGGAAACCAGCCAATGCTAACGAAGCGATCGCACGTTGGCAGATTATGCAAGGTAAATTTGGCTACCTGTATACTGGTCATACGTTGATTGACCTTACTCAAAACCGCACTGTAGTTAAATGCCAAGTAACTAAAGTTTACTTCGCCCAAATGAGCGAGCGCGATATTCAAGCTTATGTCGCCACAGGTGAACCTCTCAAATGTGCCGGTGCTTTTGCGCTGGAGGGTTTTGGCAGTTTATTTATCGAAAAAATTGAAGGTTGTCACAGCAACGTTATTGGCCTGAGTTTACCCTTGCTGCGCCATATGCTAGCGGAACTTGGATACAACGTTGTTGATTTCTGGCAATAATTAGCCATAATAGGAAATTCAAAATTCTACTTGAAAAATTTGCTACAGGTTCCAAGCGGAGTAAAACAAATGAATTTACGAAAGTTCCAGGCCAAATTATTTGCTGAGGATAACGATGAATCTAGTGACTGGCTGTGGGTTGCTGATTTAAAGGATGAGGAGAAGTTTATTGACAACCTTCGCTACTGGAAAATTGGTATAGATAAGTTTAACCAAATTTATTTAGTTAGCCTTGATTCGGATTACCAGGTTAATTTTCGGGATTTTTTTCGCTTAACGGATAGGATTTTTAATATATACAGGTGGGCTACCCCAGAATGTTTTTATGAACTAACAGGGCTGGTATTGTGTTTATCATCAATTCAAAAAAAGTACAACTTGCATAAGCAGCATCCTGATCAAGTTCCTTTGCTTTCAGAATTACCGCCAGAGTTATTAGAAGGCTTGTTGAAAGCCCTTTCCTTATTTGAATAAAGGAGTATATCCCACCTTCCGCACTCAGGACTGTCACAATCGGTTATTACTGAGGTAAAT
>JAVRCF010000051.1:0-56535 GCA_034530935.1 Aulosira sp. DedQUE10
CAAGCCTTAGAGACTTAAATGTACCATTTTTAGGAGTACACCTTAACAGGGGTAGACTCAACGCTTACACCCCGTTCTTTGAGTCGATAAAGTTCTTCTTGGGCTTCCATCTTGATTAGTTCTTGATTTGCTTCGCAGTAGCGAATTATTTCATGAATTGCAGCTATTGGTAAATCAAAATTCTCGGCTGCTTCTTCGCTCTTAAATCTGTTTACCAGGATATCTTGCCAAACTGTAGAAGCTAAAAGTCGCCGTCCTTTCACATAAAGCTGTCGTCTCCAAGGATGAGGACGGGACACTAAATATTGCCAAGTTGACTGCGGCGCTGGTTCGAGTTCGGGTACAACCAGATGAATTTGTTCGTTTGGCGTTACAAGTCGAATTTGGTAACCTTGTTGCAGATAATTCTGGAGAATCGTTACCACCGATATTGAACGTAAAATTGTTTCTTTAGCAGTTGTGACTCCCATCGCTTGTCGCAACCACTCTATTTGCGCTTCTTGTTCAGGTGACACATTGAAATTTTGCCGTTTTCTTTCTCCCGCTTGGCTCATAGGGGTTATTGCTTTATGAGTATATTATGAGTATAGCTTACTCATTAGGGGACAAGATAGCGTAAAATATACCGTTCGCACTAATTTATGGTTAGTAGCAGTCAGTGTGATGGAAAAAGTGCGTAGTTTACCGCCGTCAGCATCACCTAATATCTGAATACCTAATTTAAAAACCAAATTTTCGGCAGATAAGTACTGGATTTACAATAAAAATAGGCAGCAACAAAAAAGGATATAAATTTTATGACTACTAATTTACTGAAAAATACAGCTAATGAACTATCCAAAGTTAACTATTCAGTATTAGTAGAAGCAAAAGAAGGCAGATATCAAGCAACTGTTTGGGGTTTACCAGAGTTTCAGGTATTTGCACAAACTCGGGAAGAAGCGCTGAATAATTTGCATGAACTTGTAAATACTCGTCTACAAAATGTAGAAATAGTTACTCAAGAAATAGAAGCATCAAAATCAGAACATCCTTGGATGAAATTTGCGGGTATGTTTAAGGATGATCCAATGTTCGATGAGGTATTGGCACATATTGAAGAGTACCGTCAAGAACTCGATGCAGAAATGACAGAATATTATCGCCAACTTGATACAGGAAAGGGAACAGAAGCTTGAGTTTGTGGATATTGGACACGGATTGTGTCTCGCTTTTCCAAAATGGACACCCTATTGTTAGTAAGCGTATTTCTGCAACTTCTCCTAAAAACATAACTGCGACAATTATTACGTTTGAAGAACAGGTTCGCGGAAGATTTAATGTAATTAGGCAAGCTGATTCTTTGGGCAAATTGGTAATATCATACTCTAGGCTGCAAGCGACATACGATTACTTCCGTAGTATTAATTTACTTGCCTTTACCCAAGAAGCCGCTAATTGCTACGAAGAATCGCTGCGTCAGAAGGTTCGTATTGGTACGCAAGATTTACGAATAGCATCAATTGCGATTTCTCATAATGCAATTTTGGTCACGCGGAATCAGCGAGATTTTTTCCGCATACCGGGTTTGCAGTTTGAAGATTGGACGTTGGAAAATTAATCCGATCGCGTAGGCAAAGCGTTGCCGCAGGAATCGCGTTTTAGTTCCAAAGTTTTCTAGCACTGGCGAAACAGCATTACATCTGATGTTTTCGCCAGCAATCTATTAAAGAATTAACTAACGAACTCCTACAAAACCAGCTTGCTCAATTGCCTTTTGCCCCTGGTCGGTCAGTATAAGATTGGCATAAGCATCGCCAGCCTTCTGTTCTTGACCTTTGTTTTGTTTAATAATTACAAACAACTTAGAGGTAATTGGATAGCTGCCATTCTTAATGGCTTCAGTATTTACCTGATTGCGTTGACGCGGACACTGCTCAGGTGATACCAGGGGTTTGCGGTAGGGGGAAACTAAATCGGCAGCAGTGCGACCCAGTGGCAAAGGTTTCACACTACATTGTGGTACGACTGCACGGGCAGAAGCGTAATATATACCACCAGGATTTTTGCTGAGTTGGCGCACTGCCTCTGTAGTTGAGTAGAGATACTTGACATTAGAGCCAAGTGCTTGTTTCTTTAAGTCGCTATTGCTAGAGAAGATGATTGTGTCTGCATTCTCTGACTGTTGAGAAAAAGCTGTTATGGGTAAATTTGGCCCTCCTACCTGATTCCAGTTAGTCAACTGCCCCAAATATATCTGCTGCAATTGGTCAACAGTTAAACCTGGCACGTTCAGCGATGGATTAACTACCACCGCTATCCCATCAATGCCTATCTGGCGTTGCTCAAGCGTGAAACCTCGCTCCTTTGCGATCGCTTGTTCTTCATCTGTGAGGGGACGGGAAGACTGAGCAAAGTCCAATTTTCCATCAAGCAACATCCGAATACCAGAACTAGAACCTGGGCTACCGTTCACAGGGTCTAAATAGCGCAATTTTAGTTCAGGGCGCGCACTGAGGATTTGAGAATCTACTACTTGCCTAATCGGTGCCCAAGCGGTGCTACCACCGTAGTTGAATGAGTCGGTTGGCACATCAGCAAGTGATCCAAAGGTGGATGCAGGATTCGAGGTGGGCTGAAAACTTTGACTAGAGGAATCAGTATTATTCTGACTATTGCGAGACAATAACTCAGGCTTGAGCAACCACCAAAGCAATCCCCCAATCACCATCAGTGTTAGCACTTTACCAATAATTAAACCTCTGAGGAAGATGCTGATTTCTTCCTTAATTAAAGCTTTTCTTTGGTTTGTGTTGTCCATATTATTAATGTTGTTTATTTATTGGGTTTACAAAAATCTCTGGATATAAAAGCTATAAAACACATTTGTAATGAGCGGCTGATAATGGCTCACATAAAGTTAACTCTTACTTATTTACTAAGGTATAATTTAATTTTTAGAATTCACTTCCATCGCCCAATTACTAGTTTTTATTTAACCGTCTCTGCCCTACTGTCTGATTTACATGACTAGATGTCGGGTTAATAAACTTTTCGATAAATGTTTGCAATGGAGTCGGTTTGTTTGGCGGCGATAGACTTGTACTCAAAAATGTATATATTAAAATTAGTATTAATACACTAGTAATAATGCCAAGGCCCAGACCGAGCAGCAAAATAAACTTTCGATAAACTCCTAAAGAATTATCATCAGCGTTTTCATCTTGACCAGTAGATTCTGAGTAATTTGGTAACACCATCTCGGGAATCAGTGCTTGCAAAGCTTCGCCTGCGGATTGGTAACGCTTGCTATGGCGTTCGCGAACCATTATGTCTAAAACATTTGCTAGCCAATCGCTTACCTGCGCCTTGTGCCGCCAGATCAATTCTCCAGTATCGGGATCTTCTGGTAGTTGCTCAGGCTTTAGACCTGTCAAAGCTTGAATCCCAATCATGCCTACTGCATAAACATCACTGCTAAATTTTGGCTTCCCCTTGGCTTGTTCGCTTGGCATATAACCAGGAGTACCAACAGCAATTGTTAGGGTTGCTCCTCGAATACCTACTTTCTTAATGCTGCCAAAATCAATCAGTACAATCTTTTGATTGGAGTGCCGCCGCATAATGTTTTGGGGCTTAATATCCCTGTGAATAATCTTGTGTCGGTGAACGAAGTCCAACACTTCCAAGATGTCTTTCAATAAATTTAAGACCAAATCTTCGGTCAGAGGTTTACCTGGTACGATTTCTTGGGTCAAGTCATAACCGTCAACAAATTCTTGAACCAAATAAAAATCCCCATCTTCATGAAAGTGAGCAAACAAGGTAGGAATTTGGTTATGGTTTTTGCCAAGCTGATATAAACTTTCTGCTTCGCGATCAAATAGGTTTTTGGCAATCGGTACAACAGCAGGATGAGGATGTTTGGGATAGAAATGTTTGACAACGCAATAGGGTTGACCTGGTAAATCCTGATCGATAGCTAAGTAGGTATCACCAGATCCTCCCCTGGCTAAAAGTTGGACAATCTTAAAGCGATTCCGCAGTATTTTTTTGATTAGAGGATACTGTTGCCTATTTCCTGTATCGCTTGATAGTAAATCAGTAATACCACCAGGTACTCTACCCTTTAACTGTGTCAGACTATTGTAGCGATGGCGGAGTGTTTTTTTAATGCGAGGGTACTGACGCATGAGGCGTATCCTAACTTAAATAAATTGCTGAACAGTTAAATTTTGGTTGTAGATTTTGCTTGAGGTTCGGAATCACTGTCTGGTTAGTTGCTTGATATTTATATCAAAAATTTTTCCAAGCTTTGTATAACTTTCTTGGTTAATTTACGAGATTTTTCTAGCTATTTTAATGATATAAAATGTACAAAATAATTTTATCAAAATATTTCATCCTTTTGTTATGTTTATTGTTGCTTTAGTTGCATCGTGATTTAGGCTACTGTTGAGAGTAATAAATCTCAAAATCCTTTCTTAAACACACTTTAGTCTAAAATCTCGCTAAAATTCAACATGGATATGTATGTATAAAAAAAACTATAAATGATTTTTTATCCTTGAACTAAAGTAAAAAATAATACTATAAATAGATATAGCAATTAGCTTACTAGTTGGAAAGTATTGCAGATTAAAGCTTACTAGGTGAAGATTTTAGATAATTGAAGCGATCGCATCAAAATCAAACCTATATTTCTGTAGCGTAAGTACCTTTGTAAAGTATATTAAGTAAATATACTTATATTGAGGAAATTCCAAATAAAAAAATCACCAATCGCTGAGTTAGTTTTCTTAAGCAGGGGGAGTAGGGTGAGAAGAATCTGATAGTCGTATAGTATACAAGGTTGGGTTTCGTTCCTTTACTCAACCTACGCAAAATATACGAATGCATGAATATTACAGCTATCTCAGGGTCTATCACCGAAAGTCACTTAAAAACGCTGGAGCAGTTTATTATACAAATAAATATAAAAAAACCCCCAGCGGGGGGTTAGGTAGTTATTCGCGTGGAGTGAACAACTACTTATTAATACTTAGAGGATGTACAACAATCCGAACAAAATAATCCAAATTACATCCACAAAGTGCCAGTAAATTTCCGCAGCTTCAATACCAAAGTGCTTTTCATTACTGTAGTGACCCTGAACACGCGATCGCCACAATACAGCCACAATCGCTAAAACTCCGATGGTCACGTGCAAACCGTGAAAGCCAGTTAAGACGTAAAATGCGCTGGCAAATAAATTGGTAGTTAAACCAAATTCTAGATGGGTATATTCATAAACCTGACCTACCAAGAAAATTGCACCCATTGCGGCAGTAATTGCCAGCCAGATACGCATACCCTTGGTGTCATTCTTTTTGATCGCAGTGTCAGCATTGTGCATGACAAAACTACTGGCAATTAGATTGACAGTGTTAACTCCAGGTAGTAATAGTTCTAATTCTGGTGTGCCTGCTGGCGGCCATACAGGTAGGATAGAACGGAAAGCCAGATAGGCTCCGAACAACCCCATGAAAATCATCCCTTCAGCTACAAGGAAGACAATTAGCCCAAACAGGCGATGGTCTGGATGTGCTTCGTGATGAGCATGTGCTGCTTCCGCACTATGGTGATGATTCAGTTCAGCTTTTGCTGAGTCAATAGTTTGACTTTGCATGAATCTTGAATGTTAGAGGACAGGTGAAGGTTGGGGACTAGGGGGACTAGGGGGTGTGGGGAGTGTGGGGAGTTATTGTTCCCCATCTCTTCCCCATGCCCAATGCCCTACATTATTCTTTTTCAGCAGTAATTGCTGGATATGGCTCGTCGGGTTCGGCTCTTAACACCGAGTTAACACCCCCAGACAAGATTGGATTGGGATCTGATAAGGGTACACCTTCGTTAGCCTTTTCCAAGCCGTAGTCGTAGGGGCCTGTAGCCAATACTGGGAGTTCATCAAAATTCTCGATCGCAGGCGGTGAGGTAGTCATCCACTCTAAGGTTAGTGCCCTCCAGGGATTATTACCAGCTTTTTCTCCGTACAGCCAACTCCAAATCGCGTTGATAATGAAGGGGAAGGTAGAAACTGCCAGTATATAAGCACCATAAGTGCAGATTTCGTTCAAAAAAGTGAATTTGGGGTCATACTGGGCGACACGGCGGTTCATGCCCAACATCCCTAACTTATGCATCGGTAAGAATGTCATATTCAGACCGACAATGGTCAAGGCAAAGTGAACCTTACCCCAAAATTCATTCAGCATCCGCCCTGTCATTTTCGGGAACCAGTGGTAAATACCGGCATAAATGCCGAGCACGCTACCACCAAACAGCACGTAATGCAGGTGTGCGACTACAAAGTAGGTGTCGTGAACGTGAATATCAAAAGGTACAGCCGCCAACATCACGCCACTAATCCCGCCAATCACAAATGTGCCCACAAAGCCCATTGCAAATAGCATGGCAGTATTTAGCTGGATTTTCCCGCCCCACATTGTTGCCAACCAGCTGAAAATTTTAATGCCTGTGGGTACGGCAATGATCATGGTGGTGATCATAAAGAACATCCGCAACCAACCTGGAATACCGCTGGTAAACATATGGTGCGCCCAAACGATTAGTCCTAAAAAGCTGATGGCAAGAGATGAATAGGCGATCGCTTTATAGCCAAAAATCGGTTTGCGGGAATGAACTGGGATTACCTCAGAAATTGCCCCAAAGAAAGGCAAAATCATGATGTAAACCGCAGGGTGGGAGTAAAACCAGAACATGTGCTGGTAAACGACGGGATCGCCACCCCCAGTCGGGTTAAAGAATGTCGTTCCGGCGAATAAGTCAAAAGCTAGCAAAATTAGACCAGCTGCTAGCACTGGTGTTGATACTAGTACCAGCGCTGAAGTGGCAAACATCGCCCAGCAAAACAAGGGCATTTGATGGACACCCATGCCTGGGATACGCATCCTTAGCAAGGTGACAAGGAAATTGATTGCCCCCAAAATCGATGATGTACCTAGTAGGAGGACACTCATAATCCAAATTCCCTCACCCACTTGACCTGTTACCAAGCTCAAGGGAGGGTAGGAAGTCCAACCTGCATCTGGTGCATCCCCTACCAATAAACTAGCGATTAGGAGCAAACCAGCAGGTGGGATCATCCAAAAGGCAACAGCATTCAGTTTGGGGAATGCCATATCCTTAGCCCCAATCATCAAGGGGATCAGGTAGTTAGCAAACCCTGTACCAGCTGGCACAATCCACAAGAAAATCATGATTGTGGCGTGCAGCGTAAATAAACTGTTGTAGACTTCCGGCGTGACAAAATCTACTTCTGGGGTACGTAGTTCTGTCCGAACTAAGTCCGCTAAAACGCCGCCGATACAGTAAAAAATGAACGTAGTGACTAGGTATTGAATCCCAATCACCTTGTGGTCGGTATTAAAAGTAAAGTAGTCTTGCCATTTTCTCTCCCCTGGTTCTTCAATCCGGGCAGGAATATTGGCAGTTTCTTGTATTTGAGCTTGGGTCATAAGAGTTTTTGTCCTTTGTCGTTTGTCATTTGTCCTTTGTCATTTATTTAATGACTAATGACCAATGACTAATGACCAATGACTAATGATGAGCAGTGTGAACTTGGTGGAGTAATTCAGGTTTAATTCCCATTTCCTTGGTGTAAGGAGCCAGGAATTCATTTGGGGAAATATCTGCTGGGTTAAGAGCAACAGCTTGATTCAGTGTTTCGCGGCTGGCCACTTGCTGCTCTTGCAGCCATTTATCGAATGCTTCTTGTTTCTCAACCACGATTGGTGCTCTCATTGCGCCGTGGTAGGGGCCACAAAGTTCAGCACAGATGAGGGCATAATCACCTTCTTTGTTAGGTGTGAAGCGAATCTCGCTTTGTCTACCAGGGATAGCATCTTGCTTCAAGCGAAACTCAGGTACCCAAAAAGCGTGGATGACATCGTTGGCTGTCATATTGATTTGCACTTCCCGCCCGATGGGAACGTGCATTTCACCTGTAGTTATACCTGTTTCTGGATAGGTGAAAATCCAGGCGTACTGGAGACCAGTGACGTTAATCGCTAACGCTGGGGGTTTGCCTACGTTTTCTGGGCTGGGGCCGATGGTGGGAGAAACAATCCCAATCCCAGGAGCATTCTGCTTTTGCGGAATTTGGTCAGCATTGCGGACTGCTGCGGTGGCTGGGTCTTGCATCGCCTCATCAGATTTTTGTTGATTGAGGTTGGGTTCTGTGCTGGGAGGCGTATCGTTTAATGTTGCGGCGATCGCTGCCCCAGGCATGTTCATCGACATATTCTGAGTCATTGGGGCTTCATGAACAGCGTGGGGATCGAAGCCACCAATTTCGTTGTACACATCAAAACTGTATACAGAAATACCAATAACTATAATTGCTGGGATCGCCGTCCAGAGTATTTCTAGAGGTACGTTACCCTCAACTGGTGGCCCATCTTCATTGTCACCAGGTCGCCGCCGATATTTAAATGCAGCGTAAATCAAAACACCTTCAACAAGTAGAAATATGCCTGTCGAAACGATCATCATCGTGTTAAACAGACCATCAACCAAGACGGCTTCATCGGAGGCTGCTGTGGGCAACAGACCGTGATTTTGACCGTACCAAAGGCTGAACAGCGTTAGCACAATGCCAATTAGTAATGTCCAGATCGAACTTGGAATTTTCACGGCTTACTTAAAATGAATTTACTACGTTATCTCAAAGCTGCCTACTTACTAAGGTAGTGCAGTCCATCCGGTCTAGGCTATTAAGTCCTGAAATTTTTATTAATTTTTTTGGCTACATAACTAATCTTGAGTAAAAGAGTTTTATCAGATATCGCTAAGGATAGATGTGGATCATGGGAAAAATTTAAGAATAATTTTAGATAGTAAAATTTATTGCCATTAAAGGACTCTTAACAACTTAAAAAATACTTAAAGCTTCTGGCAAAAAGTGGCTAGAGTGATTCAAAGTATAAGTGAAAGGTATAACTGAAAGCTAATCTATCAACTCTAGTCGTATACGCTAGGGTGGATATGGGTCGTGACTGACAAACTGATAATTTTAAGTAGCTCTACCAAGAGCGGGCAGAAGGTATCGTTCATGAGCGAATTTGTCCTACAACAACAAAATGAAGCAGCAGATGCCCAGCAAAAGCCCAAGGAAATGATTCGTCGTTTTGTTTGGAAGATCTGCATAGCCACCTTAATTTTGATGGCAATAGGCAGTGCCACGCGGGTAATGAACGCTGGACTTGCTTGCCCAGACTGGCCCTTATGCTACGGGGAATTAGTGCCAGCCAAGCAAATGAATTTTCAAGTCTTCTTGGAATGGTTTCATAGATTGGACGCAGCTTTGATTGGTCTTAGCGCGATCGCACTTGTCGGTCTATCCTGGTGGTATCGCCGCTCTTTACCAAAATGGCTACCTTGGGCATCTCTATTCGCCTTGTTTTTAATCGTCTTCCAAGGTGTCTTGGGGGGTCTCACCGTCACCGAACTGTTACGGTTTGATATTGTGACTGCCCACTTAGGAACGGCGCTGTTGTTTTTCACCACCCTCCTAATTATTGGTACGGCACTCACTCCTTATCAAGGAACTGGCAACGTTGGGAAATTGCCTTGGTTGGGTTTAACCGCCGCCGTTTTGGTTTACTTGCAAAGTATTCTCGGTGCCTTGGTCGGATCTCGCTGGGCACTACACCAATGTTTGGGCACATCCCAACTTTGTACTGTCATGTACAGCCACATCTTTGGCTTAGTACCACCAACAGTGGCAACCTTAGCTGTTGTATTAATATCTGGGCTGACACCGGCACTCCATCCAGCTTTGCGACGACTAGCAAATATGGCTGGTGGGTTACTAATTTTACAAATCCTGTTGGGAGTTGCGACTTTCAGATTACGTCTGCAAGCAGAGCCTCTGACTGTCTCTCACCAAGCTATAGGCGCAGCTTTACTAGGTACTTTAGTAGCTTTTACAGTCTTAGCATTACGCGACTGGGTTGCTAGTCGTGAAACCAATGCTTACCCTGTAGCAGTAACAATACCCGCTACAACCACACCCGCAAATGGATCGCATCCATAAATCAAAGAAACAAGGGACATGGGGCAAAGGTCAAGGGTCAAAGGTCAAGGGTCAAAGGTCAAGGGTCATTCGTCCCCATTACCCATTACCCATTCCCCAGTCCCCAGTCCCAATCCCTTGCTTCTTTGACATCACATCTAGCACCAATCCTTAGCAACTAGAAGTGGTGGAACTAAAATTAAACCCTTGTCTCTACCTGCACCTCACAACAAGTCAGTGTTTTCGCTAGACTCTTTGATACAGACTGAGCAGAGGGGATGAGGGAACAGGGGAAGTAGAGGTTGTCATCTTCTTCATTCCCCTTATCCTCCTCATCTCCCTCATCCTCCCTTAGTCTCAGTTACTATTTTTGATGGCGATTCGGTATGAGCAAGGGCTGCACATAACTTGTTGAAAAATAAGGGAATAGAGCCAAAATGATTGAGACTAATGTCTCTCGCCACCACGAAACATTTCTACAGGTAATTCAAAGTTACTACCAGTTAACTAAGCCACGGATTATTCCGTTGCTGTTAATTACCACGGCTGGCAGTATGTGGATTGCCGCTAAGGGAGAAGTAGACCTATTGTTGTTGCTAGTAACTATGACTGGCGGCACTTTGGCTGCTGCTAGCGCCCAGACAATTAACTGTATCTATGACCGGGATATTGATTATGAAATGGAGCGGACGCGCCATCGTCCGATGCCTTCTGGTAAGATACAACCACGTGAAGCATTGATTTTTGCGATCGCGCTGGCTGTAATTTCTTTTACTTTACTGTCAGTTTTTGCTAACCTACTAGCTGCCTTACTGGCATTCTCTGGCATAGTTTTCTATGTGTTAGTTTACACCCACTGGCTGAAACGCCATAGCACTCAAAATATTGTTATTGGTGGAGCTGCTGGGGCAATTCCAGCGTTAGTAGGTTGGGCCGCTGTTACAGGCTCTTTAAGCTGGGCAGCATGGTTAATTTTTGCGATCGTCTTTCTCTGGACACCGCCTCATTTCTGGGCTTTGGCTTTGATGATTCGGGATGATTATGCCAAAGTCGGAATTCCGATGCTACCAGTGGTTGTTGGCGATCCGGCAACCGTGAAGCAAATTTGGTATTACACCTTGGTGACCGTAGCTGCCACACTGTTATTGGTTTATCCGTTACACGCAAGTGGGATGCTCTATGCTGCGATCGCACTGTGTTTAGGCTCTGTCTTTATCCACAAATCTTGGCGCTTATTGCAAAATCCAGAAGATCGGACTATCGCTAGAGAATTGTTTCTCTATTCCATCTCCTACATGATGCTGTTGTGCCTAGGTATGGTAGTAGATAGCCTCCCCATTACCCATCATCTGATTAATGCAGTAATCGCTCAGGTGCATTTAGTGAGTTAAGGGTAAAAAATTAATGCGATCGCGTTGCCTAATTTTACGGGCGCGATCGCATCTAGGAATTTGATAATTCAGGAATCAAAAAAAAAGGACAAGGGCAGGGGGAAAGATTTTAAAATTCACCTGCAAGTCCCAGGTTAAAAGCAACTAACTTACGTATGCTTAAAGCCAAAATATTCCCAATCGAGATTATTGTACGAGAAATAAATATTTAAAGCTGCGACATCGACCTTAGAGGTTGTTTGAAAAGTGTTTCACTGTGACTTTAGGCACTTTTAGATCCCCCCTAACCCCAGGGCCGATTCATTCCCTAAAAGGCTTTAAAAATCAAGGGTTCAGGAGATGAAAAATAAGCAAGGTATTCAATTGGCATTCAATATTAGGCATCAAAATGGTCAACAATTCATGACTTTTGCCCGAATATTTATCGCCAACGGTATTGACAAAATATATACCTTGTCGAATGAATCAGCCCTGCCCCTAACCCCCCTTTTTAAAGCAGGGCTGTTTCATTCCCTAAAAGGCGCTAATTTACAAGGGTCTCAGGTAAAAAAATCAGGTGATTAAAAAATCAGATTGGGCAATAATCATGGCGATATCACTTAAATTTAATCGTCGAATAGGTAATTTTTCTATTACCAACCTCCCCAAATTTCTCGCTCATACTCTTGACAAAATCCCTAACTGAGCGAATGAAACAGCTCTGCCTTTTTAAAGGGGGAACCGGAATCAAAGTCTCCCTTTTTAAGGGAGATTTAGAGGGATCTAAAACTTTTGATACCAACAAGAGGACTTTTCAAACATCCTCTTAAGTCTTAATGTTGCAACGTTTTGCCTGAATGTTACGACTTTAAGCCTGAATGTTGCAACGTTTTGCCTGAATGTTACAACTTTAAGCCTGAATGCTGCAACGTTTTGCCTGAAGGTTATTCTCTAAATTAGATTACAGCTTCTACCCCCAAATCATGGCTATGATACCAAATTGGGATAGGTAGTATTGTTTGAAATTTCTGGAACTGTCTGATGGTAAGGATTTTTAATCCAAAATCTAAAATTGATATGATGCCCTACTTAGCCAAGATTTTACTCTACCCGATTAAATCTTTTGATGGTGTAGAAGCGGAGAACGCCAAAGTTCTCTCTAGCGGTACGCTAGAATTTGACCGTGAATTTGCCATTTTTGATGAGCACGGCAATTTCGTTAATGGCAAACGCTATGCCAAAATTCATTTATTGCGAGCCGAATTTGCAGTCTTAAATAGAACGATATCTCTGCAAATACCTGGAAGTAACTCACCACAAGTATTTCATCTAGATGCAGAAAGACAGGCGCTAGAAGCTACTTTAAGTGATTTTTTGGGCTTTACTGTCAAATTACAGCAAAATTCTCTTCAAGGCTTCCCCGATGATACACAACGTCTTGGGCCAACGATAATTAGTACCGCAACTTTAACAGAAGTGGCTTCCTGGTTTCCTGGTGTGAGTTTAGAACAAATGCGCCGTCGGATGCGCGCCAATCTGGAAATTGGCGGCGTACCAGCGTTTTGGGAAGACCAATTATTTAGCCAAGGAAGCGATACGACAGTCTCCTTCCGTGTAGGAAACGTCTTTTTTGTTGGGGTTCAGCCTTGCCAGCGATGTGTGGTGCCTACACGCGATCCTGACTCAGGAATAGCTGATGCTCACTTTCAAAAAATATTTGTCAAACAGCGACAAGCAACCTTGCCAAATTGGGTAGCTTCATCCCAGTTTAATCATTTTTACAAACTGAGTGTCAATACAAGATTATCTGTTTCAAGTGATGAAACAATGTTACAAATTGGCAACGAAATTGCAATAATTGCTTAACATCATTATTTTTTTTTAAGAAAGAAAATTAAAAAGTAAAAATCTCCCAAATTTCTTTACTTTTCAATCGCCGATTTATCTAGTAATTTTCACGATTTTGTAATTGAATATGTATGATTGTTTGCCAACAACCCAAGATTGAGAGGCTGAGTACTTCCGAGGTAAACAATACAAACTCTTCTTTGGGGTATTGTGTCTTTTGTGACAATCATTGGACAACCCCATACTGTAGTCTATTGGTTAAATTTAAACCAATATAGATGCTCACCTAGATGACTACAAATCTATTTTGTAGTTCATCAGAGAAAAAATGCTAATGTATTGGCGAATAAAACTTAGCAAATTCAAGTGTTATAACAACACTAGAAGATTTAATAGGGGAGGAACTGAATCAGGCAAAAATATAGTATTAATCACAGTACTACTATATTTTTTTATACTAAATTAGGCAAAGTGGATTATGAATTTTCCTAAAAATAGTAGTACTTATGCTTATATTGTTTGTAATTTATATGGCAAGACTACCCCTAGTTTAGTAATGGGGATAAAATCAAACCACAATGTTATCTAAACTTCAGCACGTCAAATCTCTCAACCGCTTAGTTGAAAAAGCTTATATCAATATGATGCCACTCAGATCTGTTTTAATTGTGCCTTTGGTGTTGCAATTTTGTGGATCGGTGGGACTTATAGGCTACCTGTGCTTACAAAACGGACAAGAAGCGGTAAAAGATCTGGCAATTCAGTTAGAAAATGAAATCTGCGATCGCATCGAACAGCACCTCGATAAATACTTAATAACTCCGCAGCAAATCAATCAAATTAACTGGGATGTGATGCGGGTAGGTTTGCTCAAGCATTCTCATGTGGAAGCAACCGGACATTACCTAGGGAAACAGATGCGGTTTTTTCATATTAACTATAACAAATTTGCCAACCCCAAGGGTGAATTTATCGGCATTCAAAGTCTAGATAACGGTAGCCTATTGATTAAGGAAGTTTCCCAACAAAAGGGTATTGGTAAACTTTATGTTTACTCCACAAATAGCCACAGGAATCGTAGCTACATTCAGGAAGTCAAACATTACGATCCTCGACTAGAAGCTTGGTATATCAATGCAGTTAATCTTGGCAAGCCATACTGGAGCCAAATTTCGCAATGGGAGAATAAACCAGAAATTTTATCTATATCTTCCAGTTCGCCGCTTTACGATCGCACTAATAAGCTGGTTGGAGTGGTGGGTATAGATCTAATATTGTCACACATTAGGAATTTTTTAGCTAACTTAAACGTTGGTCATGGAGGGAGAATCTTTATTTTGGAGCGTTCTGGGCTAATAGTAGCTGACTCCAAAACTCAACAACCATACAATATCATTCAAGGTAAAGCAAGACGTTTATTAGCATTAGACAGTCGAGATTCCTTAATCAAACTGACAACTGAATATTTGCTCAAACATTTTGGTAGCCTAGGTTTTATTGCTGGTAAACAACATATTCGCTTTACTACCACACAAGGACGTTATTTTGTGCAGGTAAAAAATTGGCGGGACGAGATTGGTCTAGATTGGCTAATTGTGGTGGTAGTTTCCGAAGCCGATTTGATGAAACAAATTAATCCTAACAACAATACGACTATTTTATTATCTATAGCCGCCTTTTTAGCAGTTACGCAATTAAGCATTATAACTACTCGCTGGCTGCTCAAGCAAATTTTGCTATTAAATCAATCAACCAAGAAAATTGCTCCAGAAATATGGGAGCAGACAGGAGAACTTGCTCCAGTCAATAAATTGGGGATACTGACTTACCCATCTAATAATATGGAAAAGCAACTGCAAAGGTCTATTAATACTTGGCAAGCAAAGCAGACATTGTTAAATAAAAGCTTATGGGAAAATCAGAGTCAACCAACTAAATTCTTAGCAGCCACATCAGTGGAACAAGCTAATCATTCTCATATTAATCACATTGGTCAACAGATGCTTGCTCAAGGAATGGTAGATGAATTTTCTGCTGAGCAATTATTAGAAATTTACCGGATTTATCTAGCCGAAACCAAGCAGATTTACCGTAGTGACGAGGGGAAGCGGCTGCTTGTCAGACAGCGGCTGTCTGGTTTGAGAGCATTGCCAGAGGAAATTATCAGATTTGATGATGATGATTTAGAAGTTAGGCATCCTGAGAAAATAATTTCTACAGAAGCTTTGAGAATGCCAATCTCTGAGGAATCAGAACAGATTGATTTAGCGATCGCTACTAGTTCTGATATTACTCAAGGGCAACAAGCCGACAATTTATTAGCAGAATACAATCGCCTTTTAGAATCACAAGTCAAAAAACGTACCCAAGAACTACTTAAGGTTATCCAAAAACTGCAAACCACCCAAAAACAACTAATCCAATCGCAAAAAATCGCAGCCAGAGGCAGAATAGCTGCCGAGCGAGCAAACCGTGCCAAAAGCCAATTTCTGTCCAACATGAGCCATGAACTACGTACTCCGCTCAACGCTATCCTCGGCTTTACCCAAGTCATGAGTCATGACAATTCTTTATCTACTGAACATCAAGAAAATTTAGCAATTATCAATCGTGCAGGTGAGCATCTTCTCAATTTAATTAACGACATTCTGGAAATGTCTAAAATCGAAGCTGGCAAAACTACCTTGAATGCCAACAGTTTTGACTTTATTCGGTTTTTGGACAACTTGGAAGAGATGTTACGCTTCCGTGCTGCTGCTAAAGATTTACAACTGGTATTTGAATATGCACCGGATATTCCCCAATATGTGCAAACCGATGAAAGCAAACTGCGTCAAGTGTTGCTCAACCTCTTGGGTAATGCCATCAAGTTTACTAATAAAGGTAAAGTGACTTTGCGGGTAAGACTTGAGGCTGGAGATTGGGGATTTGTAAATAAGACCGAATCTTGCCAATCCCTGATTTTTGAAGTGCAAGATACTGGCCCTGGTATTGCTTTGCAAGAAATGGACTTGTTGTTTGAAGCTTTTGGGCAAACCGAGACTGGCAGAAACTCTCAGCAGGGAACAGGACTAGGCTTGGCAATTAGCCGCAAATATGTACAACTAATGGATGGAGATATTACTGTTACTAGCACTCTGGGCGAGGGTAGTAAATTTACCTTTGATATTCAAATTAGTCCCGCTTCAGTTAGTGAAATTCAAAAGCAGCAAAGTAAACACCAAATAGTTGGGTTAGCGCCCGGTGAACCAGAATACCGCATTTTACTAGTTGACGACGCTAGAGATAATCGGTTGGTATTAGTTAAATTACTCACATCTATGGGATTTGTCGTCAAGGAAGCTACAAACGGACAAGAAGCGATCGCACAATGGATGGAATGGCAACCACACCTGATTTTTATGGATATGCGGATGCCTGTTATGGATGGCTACGAAGCCACAAGAATTATTAAAGCCAGAGAAAGGAGTTATCTAGATAGTACACCTTTGCAACTAGCTTCTCCATGCTCAACTTTATGCACCAGTAGTGATACTAGTCAAGGCAATACTATTATTATTGCTTTAACTGCGAGTGCCTTTGAGGAAGATCGGCAAAACATCTTATCAACAGGCTGCGATGATTTTATTCGCAAGCCTTTTACTAAAGAAGTATTACTAGAAAAAGTCAGCGAACATCTGGGTGTAAAATATATCAGCCCAGTAGACAGCTTAAATACAGCAGTTGCTACGCCAAAAACAGAGATATTTCCCAGCGAAGCTGAACTTATGTGGCATTTGTCACAAATGCCACATAAATGGTTAGCTAATATACGTCATGCCGCAGCTAGCTGTAGCGATGACATGATTTTAGAGTTGCTTGAGCAAATTCCCCCCGATCAAAGTCAATGTTTTCGGCTGTTGCGGGATTTAGCTAACAACTATCAGTTTGAAAAAATTATGGAATTGACTAGAACAAACCCAGAATGAATTACGAGCGGTTAGAACCTGACAAAAAAGATATCTTGCTCATTGATGATATGGCAGATAATCTGCGAGTTTTATCCTCGCTCTTGACCAGAGAAGGATATAATGTGCGTAAAGCTTTAAACTGGCAAATGGCTTTGACTGCTTGTCAAACTGTCTTGCCAGATTTGATATTACTTGACATTATGATGCCGGAGGTTGATGGCTACGAGGTCTGTCAACGCTTTAAAGCTTGGGATATGACTGCTAATATTCCGGTAATTTTTATTAGCGCTTTAGATGATGTTTTCGACAAGGTGAAAGCTTTTAAGGTAGGAGGTGTAGACTACATCACCAAACCTTTTGAATTGCAAGAAGTTTTAGTCCGTGTACAAAATCAACTGGCACTGAGAGCAGCACAACTAGAAGTGATCAAGCTCAACGTAGAACTCGAAGAAAGGGTTAAACAACGCACTTGGGAATTAGAGAAAGCTTTGCAAAAGCTCCAAGGAGAAATCACCTCTCGCCAACAATTACAAAGTAAACTGCTCGATATAGCGTTGCACGATTCTCTGACTGGGTTAGCCAACCGAGTTTTATTTATTAGGCGCATAGAGAAAGCTTTAGATCGGGCTAAGCAACAATCTAATTATCAATTTGCCATACTTTATTTAGACTGCGATCGCTTTAAAGTTATCAATGATTCTTTAGGACATTTAGTCGGAGATGAATTACTTTTAGCCATTGCTCATCGTCTCAAAACATCTTTAACAGAAATTGATACTCTAGCAAGATTGGGTGGCGATGAATTTGCGATTCTGCTAGAAAACCCGACAGATATTAATATGGTGATTGAAGTTGCCGACAATATTCTCCAGCAGCTATCACTGCCATTTAAACTTACTAGATATGAAGTATTTATGAATGCCAGTATTGGCATTGCTTGGGGCAATAAAGACTATGATCGCCCAGAGTATTTGCTTCGCGATGCTGACACAGCAATGTACCGTGCTAAGGCTTTAGGGAGAGCCAGATATCACGTTTTTGATCCTGTAATGTATCAACAAGCAATCCAGCTTTTAGAGCTAGAAAACGATCTGCGAAGAGCTGTAGCAAGGCAAGAATTTATTGTTTACTATCAACCAATAGTTTCTCTCTATACAGGTAAAATAGCTGGTTTTGAAGCGCTAGTACGTTGGCAACATCCAATTCGCGGACTAATTCCGCCAGCCGATTTTATTCCTGTGGCAGAAGAAACAGGTTTGATTAATGCTATTAACACTTGGGTGTTACAGTCAGCTTGCCAACAACTACACCTATGGCAAAACCACCCAGAAATTTCACAAACCATTACTATGAGTGTCAATTTAAGTGCGCGGTTGTTTTCCCAACCCAACTTAATCGCCCAAATTGATGAAATTCTTTATGAAACCAAAGTAAATCCGGAGAGCTTAGAACTGGAAATTACAGAAAGTGTAATTATGGAAAATGTTCATGCCGTTAAAACAATTCTCCAGCAATTAAAAGAGCGCCGAATTAAATTAGTCATGGATGATTTTGGTACAGGTTATTCTTCTTTAAGTTACCTGCATAGCTTCCCGTTGAGTGCCCTCAAAATTGACAAGTCATTCGTCAAACGGATGCAGGAAAATCAAGAAGACATAAGTTTGGTTCCCGCCATGATTGGGATTGCTGACTCAATGGGGATGAGAGCGATCGCAGAAGGTGTCGAAACTATAGAACAGTTAGCCCAGCTGAGAAGTTTAAATTGTGAATTCGCTCAAGGATTTCTATTTTCTCAACCGATAGAACAGCACTCAGTTCTCAAATTACTCACTACAGCACCTCAATGGTAATTCTATCTGGCTGAACTACCTACACTTGCACTAGTGGTAAGTGTAGGCTGCTGCTTTGATTAATTTGGATTTATCGCCCGTTACCCGATCTGATGATGGGGTTTTCTACAGAGTCGCGATACTGTTGCACTTGTTCTGTATAAGCAATAGGCAAAACAGCTTCGACGTTTTCATGGGGACGAGGAATAATCACCCAAGATTCCAGGGTTCCACCATAAACATTTTCGGCTGCTTCTACACCAGCAGCCATAGCGGTTTTAACTTCAGAAACATCGCCACGAATATTGACTGTAAACCGAGCGCTACCTACTCGGATATAACCAACCAGGGTAACTCTACCAGCTTTTACCATTGCATCTGCTGCGGCTAGCACAGCAGGAAAACCCTTAGTTTCTAATGCTCCAACTGCCTGTAATGACATTAACAATCTCCTGTATGAATAAACTTATATGGCGCTACAAGTTACATTGTACGAAGCTTCGCTACAAATTTTAATGGTGAACTTGTTTAGAATATCCGAAACGATTCGGATGTTTCGGTGAAGTGGATTGGCAAGATAGTTTCTACATTTTCTGGGGGATTGGGAACTATGTAATGAGTAATGACTGTACCAGCCTTTACTTGCTCTCCAGCCGCAATTCCTGCTTCCACTGCCGTTCTAACTTCAGCAACGTGTCCCCGAACTGCAACTAACAAACGAGCGCTTTCCGCTTGACCATAATACACGAGTGTGACTGCCGCAGATTTCACCATTGCATCTGCTGCTGCCAAGACCGAAGGAAAACCTAAAGTTTCAATTACGCCAACCGCCATTGGCATGGCTAGACTCTCCTGAGTTAAGCATAAGTGATACTAATTGTACGAGGCTTTAGTCCCAATTTTGACATTTGCCTCAACTTTCTTGGATACTAGTAGCGCTATGCGGCAGTCAAGGTTATTTGGCGTTTGACATTGATTATTTCTCCCCTCTGCTTCCCCAGCTCCAGTGTAAGCAAAAGGCGAACTGACAAGTCAGCGCTAAGTCCCAAGGGGACAGGCTACGCCAAAGCTATCCCACTTCTGCAACATCACGAATGCGATCGCAAAGTCTTAAGGTATCGACCAATCCACAATTTTCAAACCAGGAACTTTTTCTTCAAAATCTTTACGGTTGCGCGTTACCACTGTAGCACTTACAGCAAGCCCAATGGCTGCTATTCTTAAATCTTGTGTACCAATTCGAATTTTTGCTGCACGTAGTTTGTTATAAATATCAAATGCGGCTTCATTGAAATCAAGAATATTCCCTTGACATAACCGATTAAATGTTTCTTTCAATAAAGTGTAAGCTGTGACTAATTCTTGCTTTGATTTTGCTTGTTTGATAATATCTAAACGACCCTACATCTGCTCGACAATAGTTATTATTGTTACTGCTATTTCCGCAGGATTAACGGCAGCAACTTTACTAATCACAGTTGGATTACCTCTTTGAAGTAGGGAAATATGGTCGGTATCAAGCACCCATAAAGTCATTCTATTTTATACCTGAGCCGATTATCCTACATCTTGCGAAGAACCGTTTTCCATATTTTGATCTAAATTCCGATCTAATTCTTTTCTGTAGCTTGCAATCGCTGCGAGCATTTGTTCAAATTGTGGGTCATCTTTAAAAATCCCTGCCATTTCTAGCCAAGGATTTTTCCGTTCGCGAGATGGTAATTTGATTGGTAAAAAAACTATTTCTGCTTCAGCTAAATGAGCTTCTAAACGTTGCTGAAGTAGGGCTAATGCTGTGATTTTATCGCTTGCTTCTACTTGTAGTTCGGGTAAACCTGGAACCGTCGCAATTATTTTTCCGTCGCTGCTTTGTTTGACGATCGCGTTAATTATTATGTCGCGATCGCTTTGATTTTGCGGTTGTGATGCTAGGGATGAAAATGAATTCATAAAAACCCTTGGTTTATGGTCGTTTCTTTGATTGTAAATGAAGCTATTGTGTATGTACTGTTGTCGTCGCAAATCGCACTCCTCAAAACCAATAATACGCGATCGCACTCTCCCCAAACATAACCAAAATGCGATAACTTCTCTTCGAGACGCTACGCGAACGTTAAGCTTCGCTAACGCACTTCCCCAACTACAATAAATGCGTAGCCCCCACTTAACTTACGCAACTTGCAACGGTTTTTTAGGAAGCATTCTCGGTTCTGGTAGTGGTTTGTTTTCTTCTTTCAACATTTCCACAAAAGTCTCAATTACTTCCTGACCATTTTTTGCTGCTTCTTCATAAGTCCTACCATGCGTATGAAATTGTTGCCAGGGGAACTCAGGTAAGTGTACTAAAAAAAGTCTATCTTCCTCCGACCATTGAATTACCATGCTGTAGTGATAGTTCATTCTTCTTTTTCCTGTTTTGCTTCGTTTTCCGTGTTTTCCATTTCTTGCAGTTTTTTCAGCACCCGTTGGATGTTTTTTTCTAAATATAACGGAGCATCATCGCCGTCTTTACCTGGTATGGTCAGAGGTTCTTCGGGTAACAACGAATGCTTCCAATATGTATGACTTCCTTTACTCTTCCTGGTTGAAGGATATAGCCAACTTTTGACACCATTGCTTTCAACTCTCTTACTTTTTTCGGCATTACTCCTCACCGCCAACTTCTCATTTATTTTCTCTGCTTAAAAGCCAAAAATCCAAGATTAATTGTTAGTATTTTAGATGTTATATCCTTGCATGAGTGGTTGTGGCGGTAAGCAAAACTCTGTTTTAGGCGATCGCACTCTCCCCTCAACCCAAGAAATGCGATAACTTCTCTTCGAGACGCTACGCGAACGTTAAGCTGCGCTAACGCACTCCACAAAACAACCACTCATGCGATCGCACTTCCCAACATCACAAATGCGATAACTTCTCTTCGAGACGCTACGCGAACGTTAAGCTGCGCTAACGCACTTCCCCAATACCACAAAGGCGTAGCCTTAAGGCTTGTCGTTAGACATCGCACTTCCCCAACACAACCAAAAAGCGATCGCTTTGGGACTTTGGATATACTGAAAAATAGAAAGAAATTGCTAAGAATATTTAAAAACATGACAAATCGTGAAGAATTAATTCAGGAACTAGAAAAAGCTCCTGATGATATAATTCAGTCGGTAGTAGATTATTTAAACCGAGTAAAAGCTACACGCAAAGACCATCCCCTCGCAAAATTTGCAAGTATTTTAAGTGATGTCGAAGCAGAAGAATTAAAAGAGGCGATCGCAACAGAGTGTCGGCAGGTGGATGTAAATGAGTGGTGAGATTGCCCTAGATACTTCTGTGGCTGTGCGTTTTTTGAATGGGGATGGAGTGGTTGTTTCGCGGGTACTAGCATTACCAGAAGTAGTTCTCCCTACCGTTGCAGTTGGGGAGTTGCTTTTTGGTGCCCAAAATTCAACTCGTCCATTACAAAATTTACCTCGTTATCTGGAATTTATTGAGGCTTGTGTAGTTCTACCATTAAGCAGAGAAACGGCAGCAGTATATGCAAAAACGAGAATAGCACTGAAGCGTAAAGGACGACCAATTCCCATGAATGACGTTTGGATTGCAGCACAGTGCTTGGAGCATGGTTGGGTTTTAGTAACAGATGATACAGACTTTGATTATGTTGATGGCTTGGTATTAGAGCATTGGTAATTTTGTAGTATGCAAAGACAAAAACGCGATCGCACTTCCCCAACATCACAAATGCAATCGCACTTTCTCTAACACCACAAAGGCGATCGCACTTCTCCAACATCACAAATGCGATAACTTCTCTTCGAGACGCTACGCGAACGTTAAGCTCCGCTAACGCACTTCCTCAATATCAAAAATGCGTAGCCGTAAGGCTTGTCGTTAGATATCGCACTTACCAAAGTGTTTTGACGTGTGGATAGTTGAGAATTTTTTGATCGCAGGTCATAATTTCTATATTGCGGCGGTAGGCGATCGCAACAATAATACGATCGGCTGGGTCTTTATGGAAGTCGCCAGGTAATTGGGTGCTGGCGTTAGCGGAGCTTAACGTTCGCGTAGCGTCTCGAAGAGAAGTTATCGCATCTAGTGGATCGAGTGGTTCTATGGTAATTCCAGGTCGAGTTTTTGCCAGCGCAAACCATTGATTGACGCTAAGGGGGAGTGGTAGTTTCCCATTACTATGCTTGACTGCGATTTCCCAAACAGAAATAGCAGAAACGATGAGGGAATTTTGGTTTTCGCCTATGGTTAATAGGGTACGTCCACGCTCAGAAAGTTGTTCTGGGGAATGGAGCCACCACAGCCAAATGTGGGTGTCTAGCAAAATCATTGTCCCAAAGCATCCCATAATTCAGGCATGGGTTCGTCAAAATCTGGAGGAATTGTTATGGGGATTTTGCGTAGGGGATGCTGAGGACTGCGATCGCGGGTTAAATCAAGTTCGTCAGGGGTTCGGGATGGCTGTGATGATGGCACTGTCAGGCTTTGAGCCAAAAGTTGGAGGATGCGAATCCTCTGTGCTAAGTCGAGGCTGAGGAGTTGTTGCTCTAGTTCTTGATTGCTCATCGCTTTGCGCCTAATGACTGTGTTATTTATTTTAACGGAACTCTCCAACCCGTCCGATGACAGGTAGTGCGTAGCCGTAAGGCTTGTCGTCAGACATCGCACTAATCCCACAAACCACCAAAACGCGATCGCACTTCCCACAATCACCAAAGCGATCGCACTCTCCCCACTACAAACAAAAAGCGTAGACGCGCAGCGGCTTGTCGTCAGACATCGCACTCTCCACAAAACAAACAAAAGGCGTAGACGCGCAGCGGCTTGTCGTCAGACATCGCACTCTCCCCTCAACCCAAGAAATGCGTAGCCGTAAGGCTTGTCGTCAGACATCGCACTTTCCCAACATCACAAAGGCGTAGACGCGCAGCGGCTTGTCGTCAGACATCGCATTCCTCAAAACTACCACTCATGCGATCTCACTTCTCAAAACTACCGAAACGCGATAACTTTGTTAAGCTGCGCTAACGCACTCCACATAATTCCCACAAACGCGATAACTAGCTTCCGCTAACGCTTTTTTCAGTCGCGCAAATACCCACTAAAGCCATCAATTACATGAACTCTAAAACTATGATAATTTGAAAAATTATCAGAACTCTGCGTTGAAATAATCACCTTTGTGAAAACAGACAGCATCTTTTACCGTCTCTTTCAAGAATTTCCCAGCATCTTCTTTGAACTAATTGGTAATTCTCCCGAAATAGCCAGTGAATATCAATTTTCATCAGTCGAAATCAAGCAAACAGCATTCCGTATTGATGGTGTATTTATTCCCCAAAGTCAAGAACAGCCAATTTATTTTGTCGAAGTTCAGTTTCAAGAGGATTTGGGAATATACTCACGCCTATTTACAGAAATTAATTTATACTTGCGACAAAATAAACCCGAAAACGATTGGTTCGCTTTCGTTATTTATCCAAGTCGAAATATTGACACCGCATCAACCATCCATTACCGCGAATCCTTTGCTTCTGGAAGAATCACCATCATTTACCTAGATGAGCTAGGGGAAGTTGCATCCCTACCCATTGGTATTGCTACGATTAAATTAATCATAGAAAATCAAAATAGGGCAATCGAGTCAGCCAGGGAGTTGATTACCAGAACCAATCAGGAAGTTGAGACAGGACAACAACAGCAACAATTATTACAAATAATCGAAACGATATTGGTTTATAAGTTTCCCACTATGGAGATTGAGGAGATACAGGAAATGTTTGGATTAAGCGAGTTAAAGCAAACACGATTCTATCAACAAGCCTTCGAGGAAGGAGAGCAGAAAGGAAGACAGGAAGGAAAGTTACTTGCTGTACCACCAATGTTAGCTGCTGGGTTGACGATCGAGCAGATAGCGCAGGCTTTGGGGTTAAGTGTGGATGATGTGAGAAAAGCTGCACAACAGTCTGAGTAAACAAGGGGATATGAGCGATCGCTTCCTTAAGCCCGGTAATCGCACCCTCTTACAAACCCAACAAACGCGATCGCACTTCCTAACACAACCACTCATGCGATCGCACTCCATAAAACCACCACTCATGCGATCGCACTCCACAAAACCCCAATAAATGTATAGCGTGACTATTTATTATCAGGGCAAATTTCTTTTCGCAAATCGGGACGAGTAGCAAGGTAATCATCCAACCACTCACAACCTCGCTTTAACATGTCTTCTAAGTCATCAACTACAAATATAGCGGTTTTCAGACTGGTGAGGTACAGTTTTAAATCGCAAAGCCTGTAGGGGCGGGGTTTCCCCGCCTTCGGTTGTATTGCATCCAAGTGAGAACCGCTATAAACGTATCATCCCATCATTACACGCAGCAGCAAGCTTCTTGCCATCAGGACTAAAACTCATCCAGTTAACATAATTACGAGGTCTGTTTTCTTCAACAATATTATAAGGATAAAAATTCTCTTTTGCTTTTAATTTGCTATTATTTTGACCTAATTTAAATTCGCCAACTTGCTGTCCCTTTAAGTTCCATAACTTGATTGTGCTATCAATTCCTGATGTTGCAAATATTTTGCCATTAGGACTAAAACTGACACTATTAATAATATTTGTATAACCTTTAAATTCAGCTATTTTTTCTCCTGACAGATTCCATAAAAATGCTTCATTCTCTTTTCCAGATGCAGTAGCAAGTAGGTTGCCATTGGGGTTAAAACTGACACTTCGAGCAAGATCGGAATGTGCTTGAAACTCCTTAAATTTCACAAGTTTTTGCCCAGATATTTTCAGTAATACTATTGAACCATCACTTTGTGCTGCTGCAATTAGGGTATTGTCAGAGTTAAAACTCACACTTGAAAAAATACAGCTACCCTGACATTTAGATGTTTCACCAGACTTCTTTCCATGAAACTCAGCAATCTTTTTTCCTTTACTATCCCATAAAGCGACTGTGTATCCTGCTGTTGCAAAATACTGAGCATTAGGACTAAATTTTACTTGCTGAGGCGCAAAAGGAAGTGCGCTGTATTGAAACTGGTTACGTTCTTTAATATTCACTAAGATGCTTCGTAAAGCTAACATGGGATTTAGAGCAGGATATTTTTCTAAAGGGCAACCATCGCTGACTTGCTCTTGTAGTTGTCGAGCAATTTTCATAGCTTTTAGCATTCCTCCCAGTGGGTCATTTTCAAATTGCTGTTGTACACGTACACCCTCTAATTCTAAATCTGCTGCTATTCGTGTTTCTCGCGCAAAGTTGAACCCTGTCCCTGCTAGCATTGCCATGATAATTAATCCGAATATCCCAGCTAGCAATACTCGTTTTGTTCTTTTCTGAGCTTTTGTTAGCCGTTTATTTGCTAACTGTTCTTCTATTAGAGTATGTTCAATATTTTGTTGTGCCTGTACCAAAAGCTGATTCGCTTTCCTCTCTTCTTCTAAAATAAATTCGGTATTTTTTTGTGCTTCCAGCAAACGCTGGTTGGCTTTCCTCTCTTTCTCTAAAGCTTTCTTAGTATTTCTTTGTGCTTTTAATAAACGCTCATTAACTTTCTTCTCTTCCTGTCGTCGCGCTGCCAATAAACGCTGACTAGCTTGTTTCTCTTCCTCTAAAGCTATTTCCGCTTGCTGTCTCGCTTGGAGTAAAAATTCATTAGCTTCTTCCTGCGCTTTCAATTTACGCTGATTCGCTGTCCTCTCTTCTTCTAAAATAATTTCGGTATTTTTTTGTGCTTCTAATAAACGCTGGTGGATCTGAATCGATCAGTGTGTTACCTGCTGATGAATTATTAGATGCTTTTTTGTCAGGAATGTTACAGGGTAAAAGCAAGTTACTGAGCCAAACCAATATTCAATTGGGGCAATATCAAGGCAAAGAAGTTAACCTTCGAGATGAAGAACAAGGAATGACTTACAACACACGAGTTTTTCTGGTTGATCAAAAAATATATTTTTTGATGGTTGGTAGTAACCAAACGCCTCAAATTAGTGATACTCAGAAGTTTTTCGACTCCTTTAAGTTGGTTAATTAATTACCAAATCAGGAGTAAATAGATCCGCATTACAAAGGGTTTAGCACTACTAAGCAAACTTCGGGGGAGGGGATTGAGGGGTGGGGTAAAATGCCTGTGGAATAAGCGTTTGAGCTTAAGTTGACACAAATGGGGGTTTCCCCGCCCCTACAAGTTTTGCGATTTAAAACTGCTATATTTTCGACTTGTGTATATAGGGTTTTCTCCGCTCGGACTTCTCTCCTTGTCCCCTAATGTGGGAATGTACAACATTTATAACTACTGTGCAGACATTGTGGTAAACTAAGGTTTATGTTTCCTAGTTTTTTACCGACAGCAGTTGGGCAACTGACAGAACCTGCCGCGATCGCACTGGCTCAGAATATTCAATCTCAGGCGATCGCAACTCCCCTAACTCATCAACCAATCAACACCACCTATGTACATCAAGGTTGTGGTGGTGTACCAATTTTATTAATTCACGGCTTTGATAGTTCGGTTTTGGAATTCCGGCGACTGCTACCGCTATTAGCCGCAGAAAATAAAACTTGGGCTGTGGATTTATTGGGTTTTGGTTTTACAGAGAGATTTGCCGATATTAACTATAGTCCCACTGCCATTAAAACCCATCTGTATTATTTCTGGAAAGCCCTGATTAACCAGCCTGTGGTTTTGCTGGGTGCATCAATGGGAGGTGCAGCAGCGATTGATTTTACCCTGACTTATCCAGAAGTGGTGAAAAAACTAGTATTAATGGATAGTGCAGGTTTACGGGGTGGTTCACCGTTAAGCAAATTGATGTTTCCCCCTTTAGATTATTTAGCCACAGAAATTTTACGTAGTCCGAAAGTTCGCGATCGCGTTTCTCGCAATGCTTATAAATTGGCACACCTTGTCTCTAACGATGTTGTAGATTGTGGCGCATTACACCTGCAAATGCCCAGATGGAGTCAAGCTGTGATTGCTTTTACTAAGAGTGGCGGTTATCGTGCTTTTAAATTTAAAAAAATCGCAGAAATTGAGCAACCAACGCTAATTTTGTGGGGTGATTCTGATAAGATTTTGGGTACTAAGGATGCTAAAAGATTTAAACTGGCAATTCCCCACAGCAAACTCACCTGGATTAAAGATTGTGGTCATCTTCCTCACTTAGAAAAACCACAAATTACAGCCCAAAATATTTTAGAATTTTGCAGTGATACTGATTCTAGGGAATACGAAAAAAATAAATTATCTAGCAAGTAGGAAATGTAGGATGCGTTAGCTTCAGTGTAACGCATCAACCTTTTGGAAGAAATGATGCGTTACGGCTACGCCTAACACACCCTACGCTTATTGAGAATGGTGCAAAATTTCACTTTTGAGTTTTGACTTCTACACGGTAATATTTAGTCAAGCAACCACATCGCAGAAGAACTATCTTCAGACTCATCAGGTTGTGTTGTCGCTAGAGTTTCAGATGAGCGGTAGGATTTTCTGTAGTTGATTTGGTCATAGCTGTGTTTTACTGGTTTATAAGTTTCCTGTTGTTTCTTTAAGGCGTTACTTTTTTCTACAAGCTGAGAATTAGCTGCGGCAACATTTTCTTTTTCTTGTTTTAAAGAGTTAATTTCTTCTATAAGCTTAGAGTTAGAGTCTGCCAGATGCAATGCAGCTTTTTTAGCTTCATCAAGCTCTTTTGTGAGCCTTTTTGCTAACGTTTTTTGTTCAGACACAGCCGATTGTAAATCTACAACTTGCTTCTGGAGACTGGCTTCTTTTGCTTGAGATTGTTCAATAGTTTCTGTTAACTCTTTGATAGTGATTTCTAAATCAGCTTTAGTGGGAGTTGTACGCTTAGCCGCAGTTGATTGCTCAGGTGTCTGCGTTGGGGTTTCCTCTGTCGCTAACAGATCTGGTTCGCTAACAGCTTCAGCAGTTACTTCAATGGCTGATTCACCTTCAGATGGCGTAAATTTTTGTGCTTCTTCTTGTAATAAGTCAGACAGACGTTTCTTAACCATTATTTCCTCCAATCAACCTGTAATTCATCGGCTACACGGCGGTAGTCTAATTCCGCTTCCTGTGCGTGTTTTCCTCGCCATTGAGTAATCGCCACACCTTCAAGTGCTGCTCTCTCGTGCGCTTTATAGGCGCGGATAAAAGTCTTACAAGCGGGGATTCCTAATCGCGTGAGAGTGTTTTGCGCCTCGATTGCTTCCCCCAAACTCCGCGTATCAACTTTGGTAAGCAGTACCCGATGGGGAACTCCCAAAGGAATGACAGCTTTTCTTACTGTCTCAATCAAGACAGCTAGATCCATTGGTGCTGGGGGTGTAGGTAAAACCAGATAATCTGCGATCGCTACTACCGTCGCCAATGCTTCAGAGTGCAGCGCCGGAGGCGTATCCACTATTACTAAATCGTAACCTGTTAGCTTTCTTAAATCACCTAATAGTTGAGGATTTGTTTCTTGAGATAGATCAAACCCCATACCATTCTGATTGCGCCCAAACCACCAACTGGCAGAACCTTGAATATCTGCGTCAATCAGAATCACCTTTTGTTTTTGGGCAAAGTTTGCAGCCAGATTGACTGCGGTAGTCGTTTTACCGACACCTCCTTTACCGTTGAGTATAGCGATGATTTTTGGCACTGCTTACTTCCGACGCTGCCATACAAGAATATACTGCTTTGTGCCTCCAATACTTATTTTGCTAACACTTGCTTACAATTCGAGTCAGCCAACAATTTCAACCTCATGAAAACAGAATCAATATTTTGCGTTAACTTTATTCTAATAGAATTTGGGAATTAATTAGTAGTAAATACTCATATCTTGCGAGTGATTTTTCAGCCCTCAATATCAGAAAAACTTGTCACAATAAAAGCCGAAACTTATCTCATCCTCTGATTCTATGACACTCACTCACAGCTTACCCGATGGACCAAAATTACCGCGTTGGCGGCGGATGTTCAAGTTTATTACTCAACCGGTGCAATATGTAGAAGATTTTGCCAAAATCTACGGTGACTCATTTACTATCTGGGGTAAGGGTGATAACCATCTGGTGTATTTCAGCCAACCCCAAGCAATGGAGGAGATTTTTACTGCTGATCCGAGTTATTTCCAGACTGGTGGCGGAGATGGAATTTTACGATTGCTGTTAGGTGATAATTCTTTGATCTTACTAGATGGCGATCGCCATCAGCGCCAACGTCAACTATTAACTCCTCCCTTTCATGGGGAAAGAATGCGGGCTTACGGTCAGGATATTCGGGAAATTACTGAGCAAATCAGCAACGAATGGCAAATTGGGAAACCATTCAATATCCGTAACTCCATGCAAGAAATTACCTTGCGCGTCATTTTACGAGTTGTGTTTGGTTTGGATGAAGGAGAGCGTTTTCAAGAACTACGGCAATTGCTCAGTTCCCTGCTAGACTTTATCGGTTCTCCTGTATTGTTTGGTGCCTTCTTGTTTAAATTTATGCGACAAGATTTAGGCGCGTGGAGTCCCTGGGGTCGGATAATCAGCCAACTACAACAAATTGATCAACTAATTGATGCTTTAATTCGAGAACGTCGAGCTGAAGAACAGCAAAATCGCCAGGATATCCTCAGTTTGATGATGGCTGCTCGTTATGAAGACGGACAACCAATGTCAGATGTAGAATTGCGTGATGAATTGATGACATTATTAGTTGCAGGGCATGAAACTACTGCTTCTGCATTAACATGGGCTTTTTACTGGATTGATCAGTTACCAGAAGTACAGGAAAAGTTATTACGCGAACTAGATACCCTTGGTGTCAATCCTGATGCGAGTAGCATTGCCAAGTTGCCTTATTTAACAGCAGTCTGTCAAGAAACATTACGGATTTATCCAATTGTAATCAATGGTTTTCTCAGGCGGGTTAAATCCCCAATTGAAATTATGGGCTACAAACTACCAGTAGGAACCCTCATCATCCCTAGCGTTTATTTAGCGCATCATCGCCCAGAAGTTTACCCAAATTCCCAACAATTTCGCCCAGAACGCTTTTTAGAAAGGCAATTTTCCCAATATGAATATTTACCTTTTGGTGGTGGTAATCGTCGCTGTATTGGGTTAGCATTTGCCCAATATGAAATGAAAATTGTCTTGGCAACAATTTTGTCACATTTTCAAGTTTCATTGCTGAATAAACGTCCTGTGCATCCTGTACGCCGTGGTTTAACTCTCTCCACGCCCCCAGGAATGCGAATGGTTGCAAGACCGCAAGTAAAGCGTGCAAATAGTGTAATTACTAATTCGTAATTCGTAATTCGTAATTAAGAATTAGGGTGCGTTAGGGACTTGCGATAACGCACCGATAAATATAGGAGATTTCAATTTAATCAAGTACAGAACATCTCTAGTCTCTAGCCCCTAGCCACTATTTTGCTCACTTGCAAGACGTTCATAATGTTCTTTGTCACGATATTTGATAGTTCTCATCGGTTGATTACCGACAATTGCTAAAGGTTCAACATTGGTAGTTACAACTGTACCTGCTGCGATAATTGCTCCATCTCCAATCGTAACACCAGGAACAATTAGAACATTGCCACCAATCCAAACATTGCGACCAACTACCACTGGTTTATGAATGTAGACATTATATTCATAGGGAAGGTCATTACTTTGATAATCATGGTTTGCAGAGAGGATGACAACATTAAATCCGATTGTACTATTGTCGCCAATAGTGATACTACCACGACCATCTAATAAAACATTTGGGCCGATGTAGACTTTATTTCCTAAAGAGACATTTTGTGGGGATTCAATTTTAATATCTCGTTTAAATCTTACATCTGAACCACAAAATTTTAATTGCGGCTTTAGTTGTTGATGTTTATAACGCCTGATTTTATGTTCTAGGTATTCTCCCCACTTTACTAGACGGGGCACTAAATGTTGCTCTAATATTCGCTCTAATTTATTTGTAACTTTATTTTTGAACTGTTGCATAAACATTCACAGAATTTAGGAAACCAGATAGTTAATCAAGTAGCAGTTATATTTGTTAGGTTTCCCAGGAAAGGCTATTTTCTCGCAGATGGATTAAGTTTCGCTCAAAATAAGGTAGGTATTGAGACTTGACAGCAAGGCAACTGATGTAGCAAGATCCAATTCAAGTCCCTTTCGTCCCACATTGCAAAGTGGGTAGGAGGCTATGCATGATTGGCAATATTTCTTTCAACACGATCGCACTAATCTAAATCAAGGTAATTACCGCATCTTTGAGTCGGAGTGGAAAACCGAGATTCTCCATTGGTTCAGTCGAGATGATGTGGCGAAGAACCAAAAAGAAGAATTTATCCAAGCTTTAATAGATTTTGATGATGGTTGCGGCGATTTTTATCGTTACCGCGCCTACTTCTTGGCTGCTGAGGCTTTAGCTTGGTTCCCAGAATGTAGTCTTGGTGATGCCATTGTAGAACAACTGCTGAAATGGAGTTATGGCTATTTTCGTCAGGATAAGCGAGATTGGCAGATACTTCCCGAACTTCTAGTTAAAGCAGCTAGAAAAACTCTGGAATTAACCGACAGACAACGAGTAATTGCAGCCTTTGTTCATCTGGTTCATACGACTGAAAGTCGGACAATTCTGCGCCTAGCAGCAGAGAAATTAGCACAACTCGATCCAGGTAATAAAAGTGCGATCGCAGCCTTGGCGCTACTAAAATCGGTTCCTGAGGATAGAGTTACATTCTGTGAAACCAGCGATAGTCAGGAGAAAATAGCCGTTGGCGATGAAACTGCGTTCGCGGCTTTAATCCAAATCATGGAGACAACGCTGAATAAAGATAATTGCTTGGATGCGATCGCAACCTTGGGAAAAATTGCTGTAGGTAATCAAACTGCGTTCGTCAAAGACGTTGGCGCAGCCATCGCTGCCTTCACCAAATTCTTGCAAATCAACCAAGGTGATAGAATCTGTTTCGATGCCGCTAAGGCACTTTGGCAAATTGATCCAGGTAATGCTAATGCAATCAATTCTTTAGTTTATATTCTCGAAACTTCCGCCAGTACATCTCTCATCAATTACGTGGCTGCATATCTGCTGGAAATCGATTCAGATAATCAAACTGCTACTAATGCTTTATTTGAGCTAGTTAAAAATCTTGGAAAATCCGAAAACGATCCAGAGTATGCCAAGTATATCACATGGGCAGCAACTAGGAGGTTGTTGGAAATCGACCCCAGTCATCAACTTGCAATTAACGCCTTAGTTCAACTGATTAAGACTGCTCAAAATCATTCTTATCTCAATATAGCAGTTAAGGAATTGGGAAGTCTGGGCGGTGGAAATCCAGATGTAATCGCAGCGTTAATAGAATTGATTTCTTGCACTAAAAATGATTACCTATTATGCGATGCAGCTTGGAGCTTAGGTAAAATTGACCTGGGTAATAAAATAGCGATCGCTACTTTACTGCAAATAATTGAAACCACTCAGGATGAGTCTATTTGTTGCCAAGCTGCTGCCTACTTAGGAGACTTAATCCCCGGTGACAGGCTAGCAATTAACACATTATCTCAGCTACTTGAAACTACTCAGAGTGAGTGGGTGCTTATTTACGCTACCCAAAACCTCTTAAAAATTGACCCGACTAATCCAACAGCGATCGCTACTTTATGCCAGATATGGCAAAGCAATCCATATAAAAATGAATCATTTCTGTTGGATGCAGTTCGTAATTTGGCACAACTTGATCCAGCCGAAAAACTAGTGCAAGAGAAGCTTAACGAAGTTATCCTGACTCTGATCCAATTCATTCAAACCTTTAAGCAAGATGATGACAATCAAAACTGCTTCAATAATCAAGCCACCACTCAGCTATCCTATGAATCTTTTTTACTGGATATAGCTGATAGTTTGACAAAAATCCTCCAAACCGAACATCTGCTGCAAGTGCTTACAGCTTTAAAAGGCTACCTGAATGAACAGTTCTACAAAAACGGTTCTTACCGCTATGAGGCTGTGTTTAACATCATTTGGCATTGTGCCGAAAATCTGAATTACCCAGATTTCTACAAAGCTTGGCACAATTAATAAACTAAAGAATAAGCGCAGATTTATTTATCTTCCTCTGCGATACTCTGTCTTGAAAAGTTTCCTACGCCGGGAAACCCGGCTTTCCTGCGGAACGCTTACGCGTAGCTTGCTTCCACGAAGTGGTACGAGGGACTTTTCGCTGCGCTTACCTTCGCGATACTTTGCGTTAAAAAACAATCTGTTCCCGCATCCGTTGTTCTAGCAATTCCAATAACCCATCCACATCTTTACCAGCTTGCTCAAAACAAGTCGGTGGTGATGGTTCAGGTGCAAACTGAATTAACTTAATTTCACCTTTACCAATACCAATCATTACCACTTCCACTTCTGGTTGATGATTCTCGATAATCCCTAAAATTTCTTGCAGTCGATTTTCAACTCTACTATTTAATTTCTCAACCTCATCTTTTGGACAATAAACGAAATGCGGCGCAGGTTGCAAATCAATGCCAATAGTACCTTGGCTGTTACCATTTTCTAACCACAGTCCCCAAAATAGCGCCGCCAATTCTGGTTGATTTGCTTTGACAAATTTATCCAACTGGCTACGCCACTTGCTATCTGTTGATTCCGGCTGGGTACTACCAAAAAACATAAATAATTCGTAATTCGTAATTAATAGGACTAAAGTCAACTGTCATTTGTCATTTGACTTTTGAGTACAGACGCGATTAATCGCGTCTCTGCGACTCTTGACTTTATCTCAACCCAGATTGTACACGCCAGAGACTAGCATAAACACCATTCTGTTCTAGCAATTGCTCATGGGTTCCAGACTCTACTAATTTCCCATGTTCCATGACATAAATGCAATTGGCATTGCGGATTGTAGAAAGACAATGCGCGATAGCAATTGTGGTTCTATTGACTGTAATCCGTTCGAGCGATCGCCCAATTGCCGCCTCTGTTTCATTATCTACCGCCGAGGTAGCTTCATCTAAAATCAAAATGGGGGGATTTTTTAACACTGCACGTGCGATGCCTGCGGCGGGCTACGCCTACGCAATTCTCTGTCTTTGCCCACCAGACAATTTTTGTCCTCTCTCCCCGACGATTGTCTCATAATCTTGAGGCAGGTGGATAATAAAGTCGTGGGCTTCTGCTACCTTCGCTGCTGTGATAATTTCTGGTTGTGTAGCATTAAAGCTACCGTAGGCAATATTCTCAGCCACCGTACCATGAAATAAAAATACATCTTGACTTACCAAGCCAATACAGCGACGTAAATCCCCCAAATTTAAATCTTGCAAGTCAATGCCATCTAAGGTAATGCTGCCAGTTTTTATTTCATACAGCCGTAATATAAAGTTTAACTAAAGTACTTTTACCGGAACCAGTGGAACCTACAATGGCAATAGTGTTACCGGCGGGAATCTGCAAAGATAGATTTTTCAGAACTGGGAATCTATCTTTATAGGCAAAAGAATAAATGGCATCGGCGACATCGCCATCCACGCTACACTAGGAGCCAAAACAAAGAAAGCACCACCGATAATGACTACTGTTGTGGCAACTTGGATAATATCGTTAGCTCCCACATCCAGAAACCGCTCTAGTTGGTTGATATCATCACTCAGGATAGACATCAAACCGCCGATGCTGCGTTCTTCAAAATAAGCTAATTCCAAATCTTGCAAATGCTTGTATGCATCCAGACGCAAGTTGTGCTGAATGTTTTGTGCTAAATTTCGCCAAAGTTGAGCGTATGCGTACTCAAAAACAGATTCTAGTATCCAAATGATGACAGTCAGCAGGGAGATAATTAAAAATTGTCCAAAGACATCTTTTATCCCCAACTGAGCAATAATAGAATCCTGCTGCTTGACAACTACATCCACCGCCACCCCAATTAAAGCTGGTGGTGCTAAATCAAAAAGCTTATTGAGTATGGAACAACCTATAGCCAGCCAAATTTGTTTACGATACTGATGCCCATAGTCCAACAGACGCTGGAGGGGATGCACAGAATGTCTACTCTTTCTTGATACCTGATGAGATTTAAATGCTGTAGCCACAATTAGTCTCAGTCGCTTGCAACTGATATTACCACGACATTTGAACAAGGCGATGAGGGAGATGAGGGAGATGAGGGAGATGAGGGAGAAAGAACAATTACCAATTACCAATGCCCCATGCCCCATGACAAAATTTGTCTGTGTAGGCAGGCTGTCCACGTGCCACGATAATACAGGAGTTGCTTGCGGAGATGATCGGGAGATGAAAATTTGAAAAATCAGCAATTTGCGAGTTGGCAAGCTACAGTTTTAGGAGTGTTGTTGGCAATACTGGTGAGTATCGGATTTAATTCCTTTATCATTATTAATCCAGGACAAGCAGGAGTGATCAGTATCTTGGGCAAAGCCAGAGATGGAGCCTTACTGGAGGGTATCCACCTCAAACCGCCGTTTATTTCAGTGATAGATGTATATGATTTAACTGTGCAAAAATTTGAAGTGCCGGCGGAGAGTTCTACTAAGGATTTGCAGAATTTATCGGCGCGATTTGCGATTAACTTTCGCCTTGATCCTACTGAGGTAGTTCAGGTGAGACGAAAACAAGGAACCTTGGAAAATATTGTCTCCAAAATTATTGCCCCGCAAACACAAGAAGCATTTAAAATTGCTGCTGCCAGAAGAACTGTGGAAGAAGCAATCACCAAACGCAGTGAATTAAAGGAAGACTTTGATAATGCTTTAGGCGATCGCTTAGATAAATATGGGATAATTGTACTAGATACTAGTGTCGTTGACTTGACTTTTTCCCCAGAATTTGCCAGAGCAGTGGAAGAAAAGCAAATCGCTGAACAGCGCGCGCAAAGAGCCGTTTATGTAGCGCGGGAAGCTGAACAGGAAGCACAGGCTGAAATTAATCGTGCTAAAGGTAAGGCAGAAGCACAAAGACTTTTGGCAGAAACACTCAAAGCCCAAGGTGGGCAATTAGTTCTGCAAAAAGAAGCGATTGAAGCATGGAAAACTGGCGGCGCGCAAATGCCAAACGTTCTGGTTATGGGTAACGACGCAAAAAGTAGTGTACCCTTTATTTTCAATCTAGGTAATACTCAAAATCAGTCTTAATTTGAGTTAGTCATCTTAGTAGGGTGGGCAATCCCCGCCCCCGATCTAAAATAACCACAAAGAACATCAACAAACTACATTCATGTCAACTCCTAATCATCCCAATCTCACGGCTGAAGACGCAAGAAAAATTCTCAACAAGTTCAACTGTTTAGATATTGCTCCTATCCTCAAGCCATCAGAAAAAGCTTCAGTTATAGGGGCTTTAACTCTCATAACTAGCCTTTCCGATTACCAAATTTTGGGCATTTGTGCGGACACAGCAGAGGATGGAAAGCTGGCTATGAAAGCTTATTCACAAGCTTTGGGTTATGAAGTACCCAGCAATTTACCCCACATTGAAGGGCCAGTTTATATCAAATTAAACGGTAAAAACGGCTTGTGTTATATCGATTCTTACGCTGGGCATCATCGTGGTGTATTAGTATCTTGCCAATCATACAATAGTGGGGGAATCAACGAGATGTATGGACATTTACCCCTCGATTTATTTGTCTAAAATTCAGCAAATTAGGTAAGGCAAATTTCTTGCCTACTTTGCTGAAAAATGACAAATTTCCAAGGAAAATTACTAAGCTTTATGAGTATTATTACACTACAATCAGTTAAAAAAGACTTTGGCATTAAGGAAATTTTAAAAGAGGCTAACTTTAGCTTAGATGCTACTGATAAAGTTGGTTTAATTGGTACTAACGGTTCGGGTAAATCAACTCTATTAAAAATGATCGCTGGGCTAGAATCAATTGATAGCGGTCAAATTTTAGTTAGCTCTGGTTCTAAAATTATTTACCTCCCTCAGCAACCAGATTTAGACGAGAATCGCACAGTTTTAGAGCAAATTTTTGCCGATAGTGGCGAACACATGGCTTTGGTGCGTGAGTATGAGGAACTTTCTGATAAACTAGCGCACTATCCCGAAGATAGTCAGCTGATGTCTCGACTTTCGGTGGTAATGCAGCAGATGGATGCGACTGGTTCATGGGAATTAGAAACCAACGCCAAAATTATTCTCACAAAGTTAGGTATTTCCGACTTTGATACCATTATTGGTACATTATCTGGCGGCTATCGCAAACGTATTGCTTTAGCAACAGCTTTGCTATCCGAACCCGATGTTTTGCTAATGGATGAGCCAACAAACCATTTAGATGCTCTTTCTGTGGAGTGGTTACAAAGTTATTTAAACCGCTATCGTGGCGCATTATTTTTAATCACCCACGATCGCTATTTTTTAGATCGTGTCACCAATCGTATTATCGAAATTGACCGAGGTGATATTTACACCTATACAGGTAATTATTCATATTACCTGGAAAAGAAAGCTTTAGCTGAAGAATCTGCCGTCAGTAGCCAACGTAAGCACCAAGGGGTATTGCGGCGGGAATTAGAATGGCTCAAACGCGGCCCCAAAGCTCGCAGTACCAAACAAAAAGCCAGAATTGATCGCGTTCACGCCATGCGAGAAACTGAGTTTAAGCAGGTTCAGGGTAAAGTCGATATTTCTACAGTTAGTCGGCGGATTGGCAAAAAAGTTATTGCTATTAATAACATTTCTAAAGCCTACAATGAACGCACTTTAATTAAAGATTTTACCTACGAATTTAGTCCCGAAGACCGGATTGGGATTATTGGTGGTAACGGTGCAGGTAAATCGACATTAATGGATATGATTACCGGGCGAGTACAGCCTGATTCCGGTAATGTAGAAATTGGTGCTACAATTCATATCGGTTATTTTGACCAGCATTCTGAAGAATTGCTGACAGCTTTAAACGAAAATCAGCGCGTGATTGACTACATCAAAGAAGAAGGCGAATTTATCCAAATAGCCGACGATACTAAAATCACAGCTTCGCAAATGCTGGAGCGATTTTTATTTCCCGGTAATCAGCAGTATGCACCAATTCATAAACTATCTGGTGGCGAAAAACGGCGATTATTTCTGTTGCGCTTACTGATGAGCGCACCTAATGTCTTAATTTTAGATGAACCAACTAATGATTTAGATGTCCAGACATTAGCCGTCCTCGAAGACTATTTAGAAGATTTCTCAGGATCTGTAATTGTAGTTTCCCACGATCGCTACTTCTTAGACCGGACTATAGATACTATTTTTTCTTTTGAGGAAGGTGGGACTCTTCGGCAATATCCTGGTAACTACTCAGTTTACCTTGACTATAAAAAAGCCGAAGAAGCAGCACAGCAAGAAACTGTTAATAAAGAAAAATCCAGCAAGGTAGATTTAGAAAAACCTGCATCTCAACAAAAAGAAGCAGATAATAAAAAGCCGCGTAGACTCTCAACTTGGGAAAAGCGAGAATTTGACCAGTTGGAAGGTAAAATTGCCCAGTTAGAGGCGGAGAAAGCCGAAACAGAAAAAGCTTTATTGAATGTCCCGCCCGGAAATTATAGCCAAGTACAGAAATTGTACGAACAAGTAGAAGCGCTAAAGCAAGCGATTGATACAGCGACTGAGAGATGGTTAGAATTAGCTGAAATTGAGTCTTAAGTTACAGCAATATCTCTCTCTAATTGTTCATTTCATCGCTGGTAATCAATATCAGCAAAGCATTATCGGAATTTTGGCAACTCATCAGAGACATTTCTTCTGCATAATTTATTTTTTTGATTGTGGCTTAAAAGTGCAAATTATCATCTGGAATTTTGCCGTAACTAAGCATATAGCGCAGCTTAAAATAACATAACTCAATGTCTACGTCTATTTATCATATCACCCACATAAATAACTTGTCTTCCATCCTAAACTCAAATGGATTGATAGCAAATAGTAGGCTAAGACAACAACAAACTAACTATCTTGATATTGCTCATGGAGATATCCAAGATAGACGAGCATTAACTCGTGTTCCTTGTGCTGCACTTGGATGTTTACATGATTATGTACCGTTTTATTTTGCCCCACGCTCTCCTATGCTCTACGCTATTCACAAACAAAATACAAAGGGATACAGTGGAGGACAAAATCCAGTTATTTACCTAGTTTCTCAAGCAGAAATAATAGCAGCTAACAATGTAATTTTTGCTTTTACAGATGGTCACGCAGTAATAGCATATAGCGAATTTTACGACAATCTTCAAAGATTAGATATGATTGATTGGGAAATTATCCGAGCCAAATATTGGAACAACACAGAGGAAGATGGAGATAGAAAACGCCGACGACAAGCTGAGTTTTTAGTCCATTAATTCTGTCCTGGGACACTGATAACAGAAATTGGAGTAATAAATAATACTATGCAATTACAAGTTCAGCAAATATTACAAAACTTTAATTCTCAGATACCCGTTAAAGTTTACTCTAATTGGTACTACTAAAATTATTTGCCTGATAGTACAATTGTGCTATTCAGCTAATTGAGAGAGATGATTGAATTCAAGCAAGGCAACCTGTTGGCAGAAAATACCGAAGCCCTAGTAAACACCGTTAATTGCGTTGGTGTCATGGGTAAGGGTATCGCCTTGCAATTCAAGCAAGCCTATCCCGAAAACTTCCGCCACTATGAGAAAGCCTGTAAAACCGGTGAAGTACAGCCAGGGCAAATGTTTACCGTAGCAACAGGTAGTATATTTAATCCCAGGTACATCATTAACTTCCCTACCAAGCGCCACTGGAAAGGCAAGTCAAAAATAGAAGACATTAAAAGTGGACTGGTAGCTTTAGTTACACAAGTGCAGCAATTAGGTATTACCTCAATTGCCATTCCACCTCTAGGATGCGGTAACGGTGGCTTGGATTGGGCTGAGGTTAAGCCTTTGATAGAATCAGCCTTTGCCCAACTATCACAAGTGCAGGTAATTATCTTTGAGCCAACAGGCGCACCAACATCTGAAAAAATGACCGTTGCGATCGCAAAGCCCAACATGACTCGTGGTCGTGCCCTAATTATTCGCCTGCTGGAATTGTACGGCATTCCAGGGTACGAGTTGACCAAGCTGGAAATCCAGAAACTTGCCTATTTCCTGCAAGAAGCTGGGGAAACCTTGAAGTTACCTTATGTAAAACATTTATATGGTCCCTACGCTCATAACCTCAATCACGTCTTGAAACATATCGAAGGACATTACATTCGCGGTTATGGTGATGGCACCAGCAAAGCTAACAGTGCTGAAATTTATGTACTACCCGAAGGTAGAGAAGCAGCACAAGCTTTTTTAGCAAAACAACCAGAAGCCCAAGAGCGTTTAGAGCAAGTTAGCAACCTCATATATGGCTTTGAAACGCCCTACGGTATGGAACTGCTAGCCACAGTCCATTGGGTTGCGATCAAAGAACCTAACCCAGCACAAGATAGTGAGCAGTCCATTGCGTTGGTACATGAATGGAGCGATGCCTGCGGCAACCCCTTCGGTGTACGCAAGCGTAAATTATTTAAACCTCAACATATCAGCAAAGCTTGGCAGCGATTGCATGAGCAAAATTGGCTGTTTACGGATACTACTGATTGAAGTCTTGAAGGAAGTGCCGTCGCGTTGAGAGGAGTGGCGTTGGGCAGTGCCCACCCTACCCTGATTGAGAAGGTGCAAGATGTCAGTTAATCAATCATTACTTTGATGGAAAATTTTCGGGGGTTTGTTGGGGCTTGTAAACTGGAAACGGCCTAGATAGCTCGACAGTGCCCCGCTTCAAATTCTGCGATCGCACTTGTACCTGGTTGAGATTAAAGCATTTGCTGAATTACTGAGCAATGGCAAAAATAGTTCTAAAGACGCATCTTCCAGACTAACGAAACCATAGCGAGAGTAGTAAGTTTTTGCACTTTTATCTTTTGCATCAACAAATAAGCCAATGCCTCCCGCATTTTCTGCAACAATTAAAGCACGCTGCATCGCCTCAATCATCAAAACTTCTCCAATTCCTTGTCGCTGATAGGCTTGGTTAACTGCTAATCTTGCCAGTTTGACACCAGGAACTTTAAAAGGGTATTTCTTAAATAATTTCGCTGGAAATTGCTCTATACGCACTTCACACAATGTCAATGTAAAGAAACCAATTATAATCTCTAGCTGTTCTGTATTAACTAGAACGAAAGTACGGGAAATACCTTTTTGGATATGCTGTCTTGCTGTGTTTTTCAGGAATTGATTTAGTGCTTCATTACCACAGTCAAAGCAATCTCGGTGATGCTGCTTACCCAGCAATTCAATGACTCTCACTAAAAAATTCCTTGTGCTTTTTCAAGGCTGCTTTTAACTTTGCATTCGGAACAGGAGGATTCTCAATCAGGCTAAATACCGTATCTGCATCACTTTGTGACAAAATAATCACTCGTTCATCTTCTATCACTTTTTTTGCTTCTTTCAACGCCGCCTGAATCATAAACTGATTCAAGGTAGCACCAGATAATTCTGCTGCTCTTTGTAGAGTTTCTTGAATACTCACAGGAATTCTAGCTGTTATCCGAACTGTATTTTCGTGACTGTTAGACATGGAGAATAAAGCGTCATGTTCTCTCAATTTTAACTTAGTGGTGTCATTTTGGCACCATAAACCTTGCTCTATTCAAACCATGCCCAAAACCACCCTCTTGGTCATCTCAAAATTTGGTAAGAGAAAAAAATGGCAGATTCACAGGCTTGATATCAAAAAATCTATAGCAGCCCTAAATGATAAATGAGAATACATTAAGGCTGTAATGCTTGCAATATAACGATTTTTATCACGTCAGTTTCTCATAAATGATTATAGATTGCTATATCACTAATATCTATCTAAAAATTATGTTAAATTCCTCAATTCAAAACCTACGCGATCGCGCTATCCATTTCTTAGAACAAACTCCAGTTCAACGTTTGCAAATTCTCCAGCAACTAGGCATTGCTCGTTATGATTTTTTAACTCAAATGCGCCTCAATGAAGCGAATATAATTTGTATAATGAGGTTCTTAAACAATCCCAGCCAATTAAAGTTTCCTAATTTAAGCTGTGCAGATTTATCTAGTTTAAATTTAAAAGCAGTCAATTTAATTCGCGGTAATTTATCAGGCGCAAACTTACAAAATAGCAGTTTGGTAAATGCAGACCTCCTTTTTGCTAATTTTACCAAAGCTGATTTAAGAAATGCAGACTTAAGAAGTGCAACCCTAAATGAGACTATCTGGTTAGATGCGCTAGTAGATGAATGTCAATTTGGTAATGGTACTGGTTTATCGCTTCAACAACGTAAAGATTTACAACTGCGTGGTGCTAGATTTAATACTTCAGCAGATGATAATTAAACGCCAAAAATAAAAATTATCAGATTGTCTCGTTAATTATTGACCTGGATAAATTTATGCATAATGCGATGAAATTGCCCAAAAAATTGATGTTGTTGGGTGCTGGAGAGTTAGGCAAGGAATTTGTAATTGCTGCTCAACGCCTGGGTAATTATGTAATTGCTGTGGATCGTTACGACAATGCACCAGCGATGCAAGTTGCTGATTGCTCGGAAGTGATTTCTATGTTGAGTGCCGAGGATTTAGAAGCTATCGTCAGCAAGCATCAACCTGACTTAATCATACCTGAAATTGAAGCGATCAGAACCGAGAAACTTGTAGAATTTGAGCAACGGGGAATAACAGTTATTCCGACTGCGGCGGCTACTAACTACACGATGAATCGTGACAGAATTCGAGACTTAGCAAATCAAGAATTAGACATAAGAACTGCTAGGTATGGTTATGCAAATTCTCTAGAAGAGCTAATAGTAGCCTCCGATTTAATTGGGTTTCCTAATGTGTTGAAACCTGTGATGTCATCTTCTGGTAAAGGTCAGTCTGTAGTCCAGAATAAAGATGAGGTTGAGCAGGCTTGGAATTATGCGATCGCAAATTCTCGCGGTGATACGCAAAAGGTGATTGTTGAAGAATTTATTAACTTTGAAATAGAGATAACTTTACTGACTATTAAACAGTGGAATGCGCCAACTATATATTGTGCGCCTATCGGTCATCGCCAAGAAAGAGGAGACTATCAAGAATCTTGGCAGCCAGCCGGAATTGTTGAAGATAAAATTTTAAAAGCTCAAGAAATTGCCAAAAAAGTTACCGATGCTTTAGGAGGCGCAGGTATTTTTGGTGTTGAGTTTTTTATTACTAAAGATGAAGTGATTTTTTCTGAACTTTCTCCCCGTCCCCATGATACAGGAATGGTGACACTAATATCGCAAAATCTCAATGAATTTGAATTGCATTTAAGGGCAGTTTTAGGCTTACCAATTCCCAATATAGAACAATTTAGCCCCTCAGCTAGTGCGGTAATTTTAGCTTCTGAAAAATCAGATTCTATTGCCTTTACAGGTGTAGCAGATGCTTTAGCTGAAAAAGATGTAGATATCAGGCTATTTGGTAAACCAAGTGCCCATCCTTATCGGCGTATGGGAGTAGCTTTGGCTAAAGGTGTGAATGTGGAAGAGGCAAGAGAAAAGGCTACAAGAGCAGCCAGTAAAATTAAAATAATTCCTAATTGATAATACTCGCCTAGGCGTGAGAAGTACGCTACCTAATTCGTAATTAAAGTTTGCTTCAGACGAGGTCTAAATCTCTGCCTGAAACAAAGTACTGTAGAGTGGGCAGCGCCCAGCCTACAGTTATTGAAAATGGTGCGAAATACCAAACCTTTCACAGGTGAGTTTTTCGCTCCTGCAAAATATTAAAGAAGCACCTTTTTCATTCCTAACTCTGTTCCCTAGTTTTTTAAAAGTTTAAGCTACTGGGAGAGCTATATATTCTAGGTTGCCATCAATGTTTTCAATGCCATTCAAAACTATTGAACTTTCGTTCCATAAACTATCCTCTCTTCGGCAAGTGGCTGATAGTACATCTCCATAAATAGAGATATTCATAGCACTGAATTGAAAACTACTAGGCTTGTCAGGGTTAGTTACTTCTAAGATGCCATCAATGTTTTCAATTCCCTTCAAGACTATTGAGGTTTCGTTCCAGGAACCATCTTCCCTTTGGCAAGTAGCTGATATTACATCTCCATTAATAGAGATGTTCTTACAAGTAAAGTGATAATTACTACTCATTTTTATGTGTTATTTCTACGTTAAGCTTCAATTAAGTTGTATTATATTCAACTTAGTTTGGCATTGATTGTACGCAAAAATTAATTTCCTTAACAAGGGCTTTGACCCCTCATTGGGTATTGGTAACTTCTTACCCATGCTCAAAAACTCCATATCCTAGTCGGTGTAATTTTTCATCCTAATATTATTGAATGTCATTTCAGACATATTAGTTTGTAAGTAATAAATATTACTTTCAACTTTATATACATTAGTGTATTTAATTTTTTTATACCTTTACGAAAAGTTAGATCAAAGTTAGATCCCCGACTTCTTTAAGAAGTCGGGGTTCTGGACAACGCGAATTTTCACAACTCCTACACAGATTGCTATATGTAAAGTTTTTAGGGCAAAAGGAAAAGGGTCAGGATTTTGCCTCACCCTTTTCCCATCAGACAAGGGATATGAAAAATGCTTACCCGAATCGTATTGCTAAAACCCTACTATTTTTTAGAAATTGACGCTGGTAGGAGAACCATCAGATGCAACAGGGTTAGGCTGATTGAGGTAATTGTAGACAAGCTGAGAAACTTGGCGAATAAAGTCTCTACCTCTGGAATCTTTATAGGGACGTTTCACAAAGATAGCCGCTAGGTAACGCTTACCATTTGGCATAGTGATAAATCCTGCATCGCCAATGAGAAAGCCGATATCTCCAGTTTTGTTGGCGATGACTGCGCCTTTTCCTAAACCTGCGGGAAGCAGAGTGTGAATACTGGTGTGGCGCAGAATATCTAAAGCCTGCTCGCGGCTGGTGGGAGAAACTAGTTTATTATTCACCAATAAAGCCAAGACTCTAGCCATGTCTTGAGAACTGGTGCTGTTGGTTCCTCTCAAGTCAGCTAAAAGATGCCTAATTACAGTGTCTTTCAATCCCCAGGTACGAAAACGCTGATTGAGTTTCGCCGCTCCACCCAAGCGATCGATAATCATATTAGTGGCGGTATTGTCACTAATAGTCACCATTTTGATGATAGTTTCTAAAGCTGTGTACTTCTTACCAACGCGCTCATACTGCATAACTCCAGAACCGTTAGTCACCAAGTCACCGCGCATGGTCAGATTTTCATCTAGCCTGACTTTACCAGCGTCTAAATCTTGAAAAAAGGCAATGAGAATCGGCAGTTTAATTGTACTGGCTGCTGGAAAAACGCGATCGCCTCCAATATCCAAATAATTGCCAGTATCCAAATCGAGGAAAAACATCCCTGTAGTGAGAAAACTGTACCGAGTCATCAAGGCTTTAATCTGCGGTTCTAAAGCCTTCATTGAGGAATTCAACGGAACTACACCTGCAAATAAATTCCTGTTACTAACTATTGGCGGGGTAATTACTGGTGGAATGCTTGGCTGAGTGATAGCGACTCTAGTTAGTTGGGGTAACTGCACAGACCAATGATTGGGGGATTCTTCGTGCAGCTTGACTTGGGCTGGATCTAAGGTGTAACCCAGCGCTAAAGTAATTAGGATGCGAGTAGTATTAGCGTTGAACTGTCCGATTTGAATTTGTTGAGTGACTGGCCCTATCTTTTGAGTCACCTGGGGATATTTGAGAGTCACGCCTGGTAAGTCAATCGCTAGACGGGTAGGGTTAGCTAAAAGTTGGACTCGTGGTTGTACATTCTCATCTGTAGTGAAGTCTAGATGATTGCGGTTGCTATCGAAATGCCAATTGGCAACTGTCGCCGCTTTCACTGTTGAACCAAACAAGCAGGTACTTAAAAAGCTGGCTAATATCCAGCTTGCTTTAACAATATTGTGTGTTTGTGTGAGTCGCATTAATTAAAACTTTCCGTGTGCTGAAGATTAAGAAATTTACAAATAGTAGTGGTTACAAAAATACAAATCTGACGAATCGCCAAAATTATATACTGCCGCGATAACTTTACAAGTTGCGATCGCCATTTCTAGAAAGTTTTAACTCAATCTCCAAAAAATCACAACCCCAAATCTACTGCAATTCGGTGGGCACAGGCAAAGCCAGAAAATGCCACTGCATTCAAACCCTGACCAGGAAAGGTACTATCCCCTACACAATACAATCCTGGAATTGCGGTGCGATTAAATGGCATACTCAATAATCCGCGCAACTTACGCCGAGGAATTGGCCCGTAAGTACCATTATCTCTTCCCAAAAAGCGGCGATTGGTGCGGGGTGTTCCCACCTCCAAATAATCCAATCCAGCATTTAAACCTGGAAAAATCTGCTCTAAACGGTCAATAACTCCCCATGCTGCGGCTTCTTTGCGTGCTTCATACTCATGCTCAGTTAATCCTTGCCAATTATCTATCCAATCTGGTGTAAAAGCATGAATGATGTGATGTCCCGCAGGTGCTAAATCGGGGTCAAGCAATGTAGGAATCGAAACAAAAATAGTACCTTGTGCTTTGGTCATCTGCTGCCAATCTTCTAGCAAAATATGATGGCACTCTGTCCCAGGCGGCAGAACTGACTCCTGAACCCCTATATGTAAACTCAAAAAACTGGGTGATTTTTCATAAGCTTGTTGCCATTTTTTCTCATTATTTGGTATCTCCTCTACAGGTAGTAATTTTTCAAAAGTATCCCAGCGTGTAGCATTAGAAACTATGCGTTTACCCCGATAGACTTGACCATTAACTAGTTCCACACCAACGGCTTTTCCCCGTTCCGTGACAATTTTTTTCACCCTAGCTTGATACTGAATTTTCCCCCCAGCCTTTTCTAAACCTGCTACTAATGTTTGAGCAATTTGTCCAACTCCTCCTTTGGGGTAGTTAACTCCGCCATAGTGCCTATCAGAAAAGACCATTCCCGCATTAATCATCGGTGTCATGTTAGCTGGAACCACCGACCAGCAATAGCACTCCATATCAATAAATTTCAATAATTCAGGATCTTTAATGTAGCGCCGCGCTATATCTCCAACATTTTGAGGTAAATACTTGGCTAAACCAATACAAGCTAAAGGATGTTGAAAAAACGTGCGTAACAAATACCGAGGTTCTTCTAATGACAGCAAATCCATGCTGTTTAGGCAATTAAAAACTTTCCAGCATTCGTCATAAAAACGACGAATCCCTTTTGTCTCATGACGAAAATAAGCAGTAAGATTTTGCAAAAAATTTTCATAAACCCGGTCAACTTTCAAGTCTAAACCGTTGGGCAAATGATAGTGAATCTGCACCGGGTCAGGAATTGTCTCTAGACTGACACTCACAGCATCAAGGGCACGGGTGAGTAAATTTGTGGTACCATTTTGCCCCATCCCAAAAATCATGGAAGCTCCAACATCAAAGCGATAGCCTTGACGTTCAAAGTAGCCAGCACTACCACCAGGTATGAGATAACTCTCTAATACCAGCACTTTAGCTTTCTTTGCTGCTAGCTGGGTTGCTGTCACCAAGCCACCGATACCAGAGCCAATAATAATTACATCAAACAAGGAATTAGGGGTCATAAACAATTCAAAATTCTCTCATTCAAAATTCAAAAACCAATACGGTTCAGTTAAGGGTTATTGGTGTAAATAATCGGTCTTTGAAGACGCGATAAATCGCTATATTAGGGTTTTGGGCTTATCTGAACCGTATTGATTCAAAAACTTAATCGATGCCAATTCATGAAAAAAAATAGATAGCCAGCAATTTCACATAATATCCTGAAAAAATGTAATAAATATTACTTTTTTTAAAAGATAATACTATATTTGGCTCGCATAAAACTATGCGACTGCAATTAAAAAATATCCCAATGTCGGGTAAGTGGGAATCTTTTCATTCCTACCCACAAAAAAAAGAGGGACAAGCCGCTACTGCTGGCTAATCCCGTCTGCCGATCCTTAAAGAGAGGAGAACACTAAATAGTAATATAACCTTGATTGAGAATAGATGTCAACTATTAATGAAATTAATTATCAATAAGTTTGGGGTGGGTGATTTTAGCTGTCAGTCGGAGACACGACAGAGTATCATGTTGTTTCAGTTCTTATATAATAGAAAGCTAGCTTTTTCTGGCTATGACGATACAACTGCGCGTTTATGTTCCACCCCATCCCCTAATCAAGCACTGGCTGGCAGTTGCTCGTGATGCTGGTACACCTTCAGTACTATTTCGCAGTGCAATGGTAGAGTTGGGACGATGGTTGACCTATGAAGCTGCACGAGAGTGGTTGCCGACTCTAGAGACAACTGTGCAAAGTCCTTTAGATACAACTGCGGCAACTTTGATTAATCCCGAAGTGCCTGTGGCGGTAGTGCCAATTCTACGGGCAGGGTTAGGATTATTAGAAGGGGCACAGACTTTGTTACCCTTAGCTTCGATTTATCATCTTGGCTTAGTGCGAAATGAGGAAACACTGCAACCTTCCTGTTACTTGAACAAATTGCCAGAAAAGTTTGACCCCCAAACACGGGTGTTAATTACCGATCCGATGTTGGCAACAGGCGGATCAATGATGGCAGCGATGGCAGAATTGACACAACGGGGTGTTGACCCAGCCTTAATCAGGATTGTATGTGTAGTAGCGGCTCCGCCAGCTTTGCAAAAACTGAGTGTGGCTTATCCTAGTTTAAATATTTACACTGCGACTATTGACGAGACCGTCAACGAGCAGGGTTTTATTGTACCGGGATTAGGAGATGCAGGCGATCGCACCTTTGGGACTTAAGCTAGTATGCAGCTAGGGTAGGAAAATAAATTAACTGGTGTAAAAGTCACAAAGTTTCTTCAAGGCGGTTAAGAATATGAGTCAGCGTGATGGTTTTGTTGGTGGTTTTTTCGCAGGCGCAGTTTTTGGTAGTGTTGTGGGTGGCGTTGTTGGAGCCTTGATTGCTACCCGTCAAGATCCAGAACTATTAGCCGAAGACGAAGCAGAACCGACGAATAACCCCGAGGAAGCAAGAAAAATACCTGGGAAACGTCGTCAGATGAAAGCTTCCCAAACAGAGGGACTAGAAATGGAATCAGCCAGGCGATCGCTAGAAGACAAAATTGCCCAGCTCAATGCGACAATAGATGATGTACGAAAGCAGCTGGGAAATGTCAATGGCACTTCACCACAAGCCATAAATGAGCGCTCTTTCACCAAAGATTCTTGACACGCTAATCATTTGGTGAACCTGCCAAACTGTGCTATACAGACGGCATGACACCGACTAAATTAAAATCTATGGTAAGACCTTGTTTATCACTTAGCAGGAAACCAAACCATCCATGAATCTACTGATTGCCACACTGGCTACTTTCATCCAGATTTACACTGTTTTACTGATTGTCCGGGTTCTGTTGACCTGGTTCCCTAATATTGACTTTTATAGTCAGCCATTTGCGGCTTTAGCCCAGATTACTGACCCCTACCTCAATCTCTTCCGCTCAATTATTCCCCCACTGGGCGGTATGGATTTTTCTCCCATCCTAGCTTTCTTGGCGCTGCAATTAGTTGGCGACTGGCTGCTTCCTACTTTGCAAAGTCTATTCAGTTATATGTAATCACGATTGTGCAACTGATGGAAAAAAGGGGTTGGGTCATGCCTACCCCTTTTTTATGGAATTTTAGATTTTATAGCGCTAGGACTTACACATTGAAAATTTCCAAGTTAGATGCTTATTAAGTTGGCATTTTAACTAATGGATGATACTTCTGTTGCAGTCGGTAGTGAAGCTTAAGCAGCTGCGTTGCAAGTCCCTAACTACGCAAAAGTCAGTGGTCAAGGGGAAGGATGAGATACAGTAGTTGAGGAAATGGGGCAAAGATTCGTCCGTAAATCTCGGAAAGTCAAGCCTCAAGCAGCAGCGTTGTAGAAAATAGCTCGGTTATTGCACTTCTGAGTGCAAAGTGTGAGCTTCAGAACTCGAAATTTGGAGTAAATTGCTTGGCGTTCCGAGTTCTGAGCTTGATTGTTGCAGTAAAAAGCTCGACTTTTCGCGTTCTGAAGTGGAAGTTCCGAGTAAAAAGCTTGACATTCCGAGTTCAAAGGTTGAAAAGTGATGTTAAAAGAGCGATCGCAGCAGTATTTTATACAAAAAAGCTCATTAGTAAAACGGAAACACTTAAAATTCAGTGAAGTTAATATAGTAAAAATCTTCTCCGCCTTTTGCCAATAAAAATGCCAAGTCAAGATTATAAATTTAAGCGGTTCTGGTATCCTCCATCAGTTAATCTCAAATACGCTTGCGGCGGTTATTTATGCAATCCAGAAGAAAAATGGGGACATATATATAATCCTGACTTAGTTGCATTTGATAGCATATCTGAAAAGCCCTGTTTGGTGCTGCTAGGTGAAGCAGGTATGGGTAAGACTACAGCAGCCGAACAAGCATATTCTCAAATAAGTCAAAAACTTAGTGGTTCAAAAGATGTATGTTTGTGGTTCAAACTTATTAATTATGACTCAGATAAGGATCTGTGTGATGCAATCTTCCGCGACGAAACGTTTCAAGCTTGGCGCAGAGGAAAACATAAACTATATCTTTTTTTGGATAGCCTAGATGAAGGATTACTTTCCATCAATAAACTTGTCATCATTCTCAAGCGTGAAATAGAAAAGCTACCTTGCGATCGCTTATATTTTCGGATTACTTGCAGGACGGCTGATTGGAAGGATGGCTTAGAACAAAAGCTAAGAAACAAATGGGGAGAAGCTAATGTTGGGGTATATCAGCTAGCTCCTCTACTTCGAGAAAATGTAATTGAAGAGGCTAATAAGCGTGGCATAAACTCTGACAATTTTTTACAGGAAGTTTTCAACAAAAATGCTATTCCTCTTGCTACCAAGCCAATAACGTTAAAATTTCTTCTAGGAATTTATCAGAACGGGCGGTTTCCTTCTTCTCAAAAAGAATTGTACGAAGAAGGTTGTTTACAAATGTGTGAAGAGGTTAACCCAGATCGCCGTGATTCTGACAATATTGGCAGTTTAAGTGCCAAAAAACGATTAATAATAGCAAGTCGAATTGCTGCATTACTTCTATTTTCAGATAAGTCAGATAAGTCTGCTAAGTCTGCCATCTGGATTAATCCAGAATATGGAGATATGCCTCAAACCGATATTGCTATTCGAGATGTGTGTATAGGTAAAGAAAATATTGCTCAGCAAGAGTTTTTCTTTGATGAAAACTGCATCAAAAAAGAAATTTTATCTATTACAGAGTTATTTTCTTCGTGTGGCCCGCATCGATTCAGTTTTGCTCATCAGACCTATGCTGAATTTCTCGCAGCATGGTATTTATATCATCATAAAACACCTTTGAATAGGATAATGAAACTGTTTGTTTCATCTGAAGATCCTGAACGTAAGTTAATCCCACACTTTCATGAAACAGCAGCATGGCTAGCTAGCATGAGGACTGATGTACTTCACGAAATTATGAAGACTGATCCTGATGTGCTGTTACAAAGTGACATACCTACAGATGAGGATATTCGAGCAGCCATAGTTTATAACTTACTGAAAAATTACGAGCAGGGAAAGTTATTTGATTCAAATAGAGATAATTATTTCAGATACAAGAAACTTAAACATTCTGGGATAGCCGTACAATTGCGTCCATATATTCAGGATTCTAGCAAGCCATTTTATGTGCGAGATGCGGCAATAGAGATTGCTGAAGATTGTGAAATAGATGAACTTCAGGAAGAGTTAGTTAATCTAGCACTTGATTCATCTCAATCTATTTCCCTCAGAGTTAGGGCGGCAAAAGCAATTACCAAATTTGGTAATATAAGTATAAAATTGCGGTTAAAGTCTCTAGTATTTGAGTCACTTCCAGAAGATGAAAATGATCAGCTTAGAGGGTATGTTTTGAGAGCAATTTGGTCAGAGCATCTGACAGCAGAAGAATTGTTTAATGTCCTAACTCGACCTAAGAAGAGAAACTATACAGGATCTTACCGAGTATTTCTTGATTATGAACTTGCAGAAAAACTCCAGCCAACTGATTTGCCAGATGCTCTAAAATGGCTGGAAAAGCAAGGTCTTAGATGCTTTGGATACCCATTTGAAAGGCTTGGAGATGCAATACTCCTAAAAGCTTGGAAACATTTTGATTCACCTGGTATAGCAGAATATTTTGTTAAAGTATCTTTAATACAATGGAGAGAACATCAGGAGATAATAACCAAAGATAGCGAACTTAAAAAAGACTTTAAATTTTCCCTCATTAATGAGGTTAATAAACGACGCAAATTTATTAATCAGGCAGTTATCCAAGTTTTAGCATCAAGAGAAAATACCTATTTTTTATTAAGTGAATTAACGGAAAATATTCTTCAAAGTGAAGATTTTATATGGATGCTTGGGAAACTAAGAAATATTGACTTTCAAGAAGAGCTAATTTGGTCAAGGCTAATTCAGTGGGCATTTAACCACAAGGATGTAAAGCAGATAGATGCTATTCTTACAGCTACATACACTAGTAATATCTTGCGTGAAGAATTTGCATCTTTTTTTACAACGATTGATTTAAATTCAGAGCAAGCTGAGATGCTGAAGGCTGAATATCAAAGGATACAGGAAAGAGCAAAAGGTAGACAAAATCCTCCTATCAGTCCACCACCTAAAGAGCGAATAATTCTACTTTTGGATCAACTCGATTTAGACAATCTATCATCTTGGTGGCAACTCAATATGGAAATGTCTCTGAAGCCAGATAGTAGATTTTATGATAATGAGTTTGAATCAGATTTAACTAAACTTACAGGATGGGAAGAAACCGATATAAAAACTCGTGCCAGAATTATTAAATGTGCTAAAAAATATATTAAAGAATACAACCAAGTTGCTTATGGTTGGATAGGAACAAATACTTTTGATCGCCCAGCATTAGCGGGCTGTAGAGCTTTACAGTTACTTTTGAAGGAAACTCCAGAATTTCTAGAAACTCTGTCATTTGAGATCTGGCAAAGATGGGCATCAATTATAGTTGGTTTTCCTAACAACTCCCAAAGAGCAGAACACTATACTGAACTAGTAAAACTTGCATATATCAATGCTCCAACCGAAACCTTAAATACACTGATATCAATTATTGATAAAGAGAATGAAGAGCATGATTATATATTTATTCTTTATAAATTTGATAAATGCTGGGATGAACGTTTTAAAGCTGCTGTTTTGGATAAAGCGAAAGATGCAGCAATTAAGCCTAAATGCTTGAGCCAGTTACTTGAGGAACTGTTAAAGCATGAATCAAATGAGGCTAGAAATTTTGCTCAATCGCTTGTTTCTATTCCCTTACCTTTAGAAGAAGTAGCATATCAAAAAGCAGTGTTTTCAGCTAAGGAATTAGTAGGATGTGCAGAACCTATTAGTTGGGAGATAGTTTGGTCAGCTATTCAGCAAGATAAAAATTTTGGGCGGGAAGTATTTGAAGCAATTGCTAACCGCTACTCGCATGGTGTCTATTTGCCCATAACAGAAAAGCAGTTGGCTAATCTATACATCTGGCTAGTACAACAATATCCTTATGCTGAAGATCCCGATTACAGCAATGAAGTTCTTGCTCACTTAGTAGGAGTTAGAGAAAGCATTGCTGGTTTTAGAGACAACGTTCTGACACAACTTAGAGAAACTGGCACATTTCAGGGGTGTAATGAGATTGAGCGTATTTCTGAGCAGTTTCCTGAATTAACATGGCTGACAAGAACTTTGCACAACGCCAAAAAGGTTATGCGACGCAAAAATTGGCAACCACTTCAACCAGAGCAAATTCTTCAAATTGTAAGTAATAAAATAGAGTCTCAAAGTACACATATTCGGGCAGAATATCTGATCATGCAGGAACCTAACAACCCAATCATCAACTTTAATAACGCTGTAAACGCTGCCAATATCAATAGCACTGTAAACGGCGATCAAATTCAACACAATTATGCTTCAGAACAAAATCTTGTAGATGCTTTCGATGAAATTCAGCAAATCTTCAACCGCCTTACAGAGAATAACCAACCCTCAACTGAAGCTGAGAGACAAAGAGTTGTCACAGCAGCAGTGGAACAAGTAAAGCAAAATCCAACTTTGATGAAGCGCTTTCAACTTGGAGGACAAGCATTGATATTTGAGTTACTTCAGAAAGCTTCTGATTTGTGGTGGGTTAGTCCAGTCGTAAAAGGAATCGAGGCTGGGGTTAAAGGAGAATAAACTTAAGTCAAAAGTTAGATGATTGAAGGGACAATCACCATTATTCAACCTCTGAACTCGAAAGTTGCACTTCAGAACACGAAATTCCGAGATCAGAACACCAACATCCGAGTAAAAAGCTTGATACTTCACCTTCTGAACTCCAAATTTCACCTTCAGAACAGCAACATTGAGCCTCTGAACTTGAAATTTCGGCTTTAAAAGCTGAAACTTCGCCTTCATAACTCAAATATTGGACTTCAGATGTCAAAGTAGCGAGCAAAAAGCTGCAAATTTGGGTTAAAAGAGATATAGCTTACTGGCATAAGGGTTAGACAATGAGTGAAACTCAAACCCAGTTACCGACAGATATATGGATTCCTGCTTCTTGGCAAGAATATTTACAAACACTCACCGATCTACTGAATGATCAGGCGAAAAGTTATTACTATAAAGGACACATGAGGCTGGAGATGGCACCAGTTAGTTTTGATCATGGGAGAGACCATGTTGTAATTATTTTTGCGGTAACTTTATTTGCAGCACTTAAAGGAATTTTAGCTACAGGTTTAGACACTACCACCTTTCGTAAAACTGGAGTTCAGGATTCTCAGCCGGATATAGCATATTACCTCAGAGAACGAGCCCAAGCTATCCCAGCAGGTACAGGAATTGTCAACCTCGATCGCTACCCTGCGCCAGATTTAGTGATTGAGATTGCGAAAACATCTCTGTTGGATGACTTAGGTACAAAGCGATCGCTCTATGAAGAGTTGGGTGTATTAGAATATTGGGTAATAGATGTGCAGAATGCCCAAATCATTGCATATACTATGGCAGACCAGGGTAGTAAACGTATTCAAGTATCGCTGGTTTTGCCTAAATTGGTAATTGCAACTTTAGAGGAAGCTTTACGTCGTAGCCGTGAAATGAATCAATCTGAAGTTGGAGCTTGGTTATTGAGCCAGTTTCAACAAAAGGAGGGTTGAACTTTGGCAGTTTGGAGTATTGTCAAATTAACGTGAAACCCGCTTGGTGACAAGGTTTTGCCCTCACCCCCAACCCCTCTCCCTCACGGCTACGCCTACCCATTTGTTATTTCGGCGTACGCATTTGTTATTTCGGCGTACGCATTTGTTATTTC
>JAVRCF010000052.1:0-31656 GCA_034530935.1 Aulosira sp. DedQUE10
AGTTTACTTGAATATCTGGCCCTCTCTAGCAAACTTTGCGGTTCTAGTTTTTTTTGAAGTAAGAGAAATTTGTAAATAACATAGTTATAAGGGTTTGGGAGAAATCAGATTTTTAGATCGTGGTAAGTGGTGAACTAATACCTAAGATTAATTCGCTTTGTTTGCGATCGCTTACCCTGCTTCATAAGCTCATCACAATCTGATACAAACGGTAGAATCCTGATTCTTCCCTTACGTATTTTTTCTAATCGGCTAGAAAATGAGCAACCCGTGAGTAATCAAGGTTTCAACCAGCAAAGGGATGAAATAATTAAAAAGCGGTATTATTTGCGTTGAAAATATGAGCGCAAAAGGACGTTTTAAAGCAACCAAAATTTAAAACTCAAAATCTAAAAGAAGATTGAAAGTACCAACGGAACAGTGTGTTATTGAATAAGTCGAGTCATATATAAAGCTTTAAATGCAAACCTACAATGACTCCGAAGCAATACCCTTGGAAAACACTCACAGTATGGACTCTTACCGTAGTAACTACTGCTGTTTCCGGTTGCACTACATTTACAAAGACTCAGGACTTAATCACCCAATCTTCGCAAAATAGTCAACCACTCCGCAAGCTCTCAACAGATTCAGATTCGGGTTATTCTGTTGCTTATTCTCCAGAAGTATCTAGGGCAAACAATCTTATTGGTTCTACTCTTGCCAGTGCTGGTGCTAAAACCGTGAAACTTTGGAATCCCGACACTGGAAAACTCATCCGTACCTTCACCGGACAGGCTTGGGCTGTTAACTTTAGCCCAGATGGTCAGATTCTCGCTAGTGGGAGTCAGAATGGAACTCTCAATCTGTGGAATGTTAGCACTGGAGAACTAATCCGTACCCTCCAGCATTCAGAACCAGTGATTGATGTGGTCTTTAGCCCGGATGGGCAGACACTAGCCAGTGGTCTTGACCAAGGCGCTAACATCAGGCTGTGGAATTGGCGCACTGGAAAAATCATCCGCATCCCTGATGACTCCAATGCTTCCACAAAGGGATTTGATAACTTCAAATCTGTACCCATCGCTTTTAGCCCAGATGGTCAGACCTTCTTTGCTAGAAGTGGTTCAGGCAAAGCAAGCCAGTTGTGGAATGTTAGTACTGGTAAAGTACTCCGCAGTTTCGATGCTAAATCCTTGATTAATGATGTCGCCATCAGCCCGGATGGAAAAACCCTTGCCACTGGCATTCGTGACAATGCTATTAAGCTGTGGAATGTTAATACTGGCAAACTCATCCACACTTTAACTGGTCATACAGGTGAAGTTAGATGCGTTGCTTTCAGTTCAGATGGAAAAACTCTTGCCAGTGGCAGTCAGGATGGCACTATCAAGCTATGGAATGTTAGTACTAGCAAACTGATGAGCACTTTCACGGCGCAAAAAGAAAAAGTTTGGTCTGTTGCTTTTAGTCCAAATGGAAAAACTCTTGCCAGTGGCAGTCAGGATGGCAGTATTAAAATTTGGCAGGTATTACCAAAATGAACCTAATATACATCTTTTGAAAGCTTTAATAACAATTCAAAAAATTTTTGCAATACATCGATTATAAGTAATTGGACAGAAATATTTACACACGAGGTTTTAGACTGGATAAGGGTTTCAGGTCAAAATTTGTGTAATTAATTTTGTCTTACTACTTAAGGGCGTAAAGCTTTGCGCCCTTACAATCTATGTGTTGGTCGCATTCTTTTTTCAAATTGGTATTACTTTTGACTTTTGAGTACAGACGCGATTAATCGCGTCTCTGCGACTTTTGACTTTTGACCCTTAACCCCCAGTTTTTGACTGCCGATGGCGATACTGCCAATACCAGTCATACCACTGTTTAGCACTACGAATTGCAAACAAGAGAAGGACGAAAGTTATTAATCCTCCAGGCCAGGGAGCATTCAAGGCAAATAGTACTAAAGCAACGCACAAAAAATCTTGCAGAAATACTGCCCACAATGGTAAGCCACGCAAGCGATAGAACCAACCGACTTGCACTAATTGGAATACTAAAGCTAACAAACCGCCAATAAAAGCAATTAGCCAATGTGGGGCTATTGTTGTTGAAGATACGGCTAACCCCATAATTGCGCCCACAAAGGGGGACAATAATAACTCAAATATTTGTAGTACTCTCTGTCCCAGACGCTTTTTGGAAGCAAACAGTTCAACCAAAGACCAAATACTCAAGAAGCCTAGCAAAACAGATGGCGAAATGTAAGCCAAAACCGGGACTTTTGACCACAAATGACCTCCGTGCAACAATCCAATGATCAGTAGGGGTATACCTATTCTGATTCCTGCTGCCGCAGAAGCAGAAAGTGTGGCTAGGATATCAATCATTAGTGCATTCAAAGTGCTACTAAATAGACTAATAGTTTTGATTTCTACTTTTGATTGAAATTAATCAACAATGGAAGATTAAATAATCTAAGTATGCAGTATATATAATATTTTACAACAAATTTATAGGATTGGGGGATTGGGGACAAAGGGGACAAGGGAAGGGGGACAAAGGACAAAGGACAAATGCCCAATGCCCCATTCCTAAATACCGAGTCGTTGATAAACTTGTTCTAAATGCCGCAGATGTTGTTGGGGGTCAAAACATAATTCAATTTCTGCTGGAGATAACTTTTGGGTAACACGCGGATCTTTAGTAATCAAATCGTGGAAATTGCCTTCGGGTTTGTTCCAAGCGGTGTGAGCATTTTCTTGAACGATCGCATACGCTTCTTCGCGGTTAGTTCCTTTTTCTACCAAAGCGAGTAGCACTTTCTGGCTAAACACTACCCCGCCATAGCAGTTGAGATTTCGCTGCATATTTTCCGGATAGACGAGGAGATTAGTCACCAAATCGGTGATTTCTACAAGCATGAAGTGGGTTAAGATGCTTGCATCTGGCAAAATTACCCGTTCTACAGAACTGTGAGAAATATCTCGCTCATGCCAGAGGGCGATGTCTTCTAAAGCTGCACCAGCATGACTTCTAACTAGCCGCGCCATTCCTGTTAGCCGTTCGGAACGGATGGGATTACGCTTGTGGGGCATAGCTGAAGAACCTTTTTGACCTTTGGCAAAAAATTCTTCGACTTCCAGAACGTCTGTTTTTTGGAGATTGCGAATTTCTACAGCAAAGCGTTCAATAGATGCGGCAACTAAGGCTAATTGCTGCACATAATCGGCATGGATATCGCGGGAAATGACTTGTGTAGAAGCGGTATCAGGTTTGAGTCCAAGTTTTTGGCAGGCGATCGCTTCTACACGTGGTTCAATATTGGCATAGGTTCCCACAGCACCAGAAATCTTACCCACAGCAATTGTTTGGTGGAGAGTTTGCAGACGTTGTTGATGTCGCAATACCTCTGCTAACCACCCAGCTAGTTTAAATCCAAAGGTGATGGGTTCAGCATGAATGCCGTGAGAACGTCCAATCATCACCGTCTGACGATGTTCTCTTGCCTTTTGGCGAATGGCTCCAATTAAATCTTCTAGGCGTTGCAACAACACATCCAAACTAGCTACCAATTGCAAGGCTAAAGCTGTATCTAGCACATCAGAACTAGTTAAACCCAGGTGGATATAACGTCCTGCATCACCCACGTACTCATTGACATTTGTTAAAAAAGCGATGACATCGTGGCGGACTTCAGCTTCAATTTCTAGCACCCGCTTTGGGTCAAAATTCGCCTTTGCTTTAATTTCTTCAACTGCCTGAGATGGGATGTAACCAAGTTCAGCCTGTGCCTCACAAACAGCAATTTCTACTTGCAACCAAGTTGTTAGCTTATAGGCTTCACTCCACAGATTACCCATTTCGGGCAAGGTATAACGCTCAATCACTATCCGCCACAGAATACAACCGTCATATTTTACATTTTAATTAGGGCAGATCGCTTTTTGATTTAGATTCTTGGTCAGCAATAGAACTAGTTTTTGAGTCGGATGTAATGACACTAATGCTACCGTCAGCTTCCATATATGCTAATTTGACATCAGTCACAAATTCTACACTTTGTTGGCGTAACTTACTCATCAACTCATCTTCAGTAATCAGTTCTTTTTCTAAATGCCGATGAATAATCCGACCATTTTTTACTAGCAACAGTGGAGGCGGATTTAAGAAGCGCTGAAACTCAGGAAGTTTATAGCCCAACCAGTTAAGCAAATAGCTCCAAAAAATTACTGTTCCTACCAGGATAGCTCCTTCAGTAATAGATGTATAATTACTGGCCATTGCATTTTGGGCAGCTTCAGCGAATAATACAACTACCAATAAATCAGTAATTCCTAGGGTTCCCATTTGTCTGCTAGGGAGCAAGCGTAGCACTGAGAACAGTGCCAGGTAGACCAGCGACCCACGTATAATTAATTCCAGCACACTGATGCTAGGAATAAATATTGCCCGCCAATCAATAAAAAATAATTTCTCCATGATTGCTAATTTTCTTGTGGTTTTTAGATGCAATGTCAGCAATAAAAATTTTGAGGATATTAATTAATAGATTTCATCAAAAAATATCACTTAGGAAAAGATTAAAAATTAGTTATCATTTTTTAATAGTTAATCCTAATATTATTGAGATTTTATTGTCAATATTTGGCTTAATATACAGTAATTTTAAATAGGCCGTTCACAAAAAATTATGATAACGAACCGCGATCGCGTTGGTGGGGTCTGTCGCAGAGAATCATCTTGCAAAGAAGTACGTGAGGTACACGTACCCTAACGGGGAAGCTATGCCCAGTGTTTGTCTGCGACACGCTGCGCGAACGTAGAGAAGCAAGACAAGAGGTAGAGGGTAGTAAAGGTGTCAGAGTGTAGGGATGCAAAACTATTCCTGAGACTTTTTCTTTATGTAAATGGTGCCAAACCTCTTGCGGGTAGTAAAGGTGTCAGAGTGTAAGAATGCAAAACTATTCCTGAGACTTTTTCTATGTAATACATTCTATGTAGTATGTAAAAGCCTATCTATGCAAAAACTTTAGTTTGTTAGTGAGAAGAGAAGAATCTTTTTAATTGCATACTAATTGTGTTAATAGAAGCCATTGGCGTGAGATTCTAGATAAAGTCAACACGTCATAGGAGTTTTAGGAGTTTAAACAGCATGGAACAAAATCGGAAGTCAACGGTTGTGATTACGGGTGCTTCTTCCGGGGTTGGGTTATACACTGCCAAAGCAATGGCGAAAAAGGGATGGCACGTGGTGATGGCCTGTCGTGATTTAGCAAAGGCAGAAAAAGCTGCCCAAGCTGTGGGAATACCCCAGGACAGCTACACCATTATGCATATCGACTTAGGTTCCTTGGACAGCGTGCGACAGTTTGTGAATAACTTTAGGGCTAGTGGCAAAACCCTAGACGCTTTGTTGTGCAATGCGGCAATTTATATGCCCTTAATCAAAGAGCCGTTGCGTAGTCCAGAAGGCTATGAATTGACGATGACTACTAATCATCTTGGTCATTTCCTGCTGTGTAACCTCATGCTTGGGGACTTGAAAAATTCACCAGCGGCCGATCGCAGACTGGTGATTTTGGGAACAGTGACGCACAACCCAGATGAACTGGGTGGAAAGATTCCGCCACGTCCTGACTTAGGAAATCTAGATGGCTTCGCAGATGGATTTAAAGAGCCAATCTCGATGATTGACGGTAAGAAGTTTGAACCCGTCAAGGCGTACAAAGACAGCAAAGTCTGCAATGTCTTAACTATGCGGGAACTGCATCGCCGCTATCACGAGTCAACTGGTATTGTCTTCAGTTCTCTATATCCGGGATGTGTGGCAGAAACTCCACTATTCCGTAACCATTACTCCTTATTTCAAAAAATCTTCCCATTGTTTCAGAAGTACATCACTGGGGGATATGTGTCTCAGGAATTGTCTGGTGAACGGGTAGCGGCGGTACTAGCCGATCCGGAATACAAACAATCTGGTGCTTATTGGAGTTGGGGAAATCGTCAGAAGAAAGATGGTAAATCGTTTGTGCAAAAAGTCTCTCCCCAAGCCCGCGATGATGAAAAAGCGGAACGCCTGTGGGATTTGAGCGAGAAGTTAGTTGGATTAGCTTAACAGCACAGTATTGTGTGTTACTAGAGCGATCGCAGTCGTTCTATCTTGCGATCGCTTTATGCAAAGTAGGATAAATGTTGTAAAAGCTGCGATCGCTTCAACTGCGCCGAGAAAATCAGAACCTATTCAACTCACCCAATCGTGTGAAAATCAAATATTTATCAGGAAATTGCCACTCCTAGATTGTAGGTAATGTGTGCAAACCAATGGGGCTAATACAAATTCAAAATTCGTCTTGGAAAGTTGTGCGGGACGGTTAAAGCATCCGCCCACTTTCCGCAAAATTCAAAATTAAGAAAGTAATACCAATTCTTCAAAATAAAGCTACACATGGACAGCAGGGGGGCAGAGGGCAGGGAGCAGGGGGAGAATTATCTGTAGCAAGGATTTAGAGAAATGGTATAAAGCTTAGGGTGAGAATTGCTACTTTCATAATTACGAATTCCGAATTCCGAATTAGTATAACCAGGCTTCTTGTTTAAACATTTTTCAGAAAATGAAAAAAATTGTAGTTATATCTTTGCTTACTAGTTTTCTTATAACTCAGTCTGCTTCAGCTACAGCGCTACCTAAAGTAGGTGAATTCAAATTCGATCAAATTAGTGGACATGGCTGTGGAATGACTTTATGGAAGCCAAGCAGCACAAATAAAAATCGCTACGTGTTGTTCAATGGTTTGACAAAAAACTCGATGGAAATGATGGTAAACGGCAAAATTACCAAATTTAATCGTGTTAAAGCCAGTGGCACAGATTTTTATGGACAACAGACATTTCAAACCTTTCGCAGTCAAAATGGCAAAATCACAGTTGACGTTGCTGTAAAACTTGGTGCTAAAGGTGAAATTGAGACGGTTGCAATCAAACAAGGAACTGTGACTGTAAAACAAAATGGTCAAAAAGTGACAATCCCTGTGGTTGGGGATGCCGGATGTTAGGAATTTGGCATTTGGTGTTTGGCGTTTGTTATTTTTCCCCCTGCTCCCTGCTCCCTGCCTCCTGCCTCATGCAAGGGGTTGAAGCAATTGGGCAATAGCCTGGACTAACATCTCTGGTTGCACAGGCTTGGAGATATGCTGCTGAAATCCGGCAGCTAGGGCTTGTTGCTGGTTGATTTCTCCGGCGTAAGCAGTAAGGGCAATTGCGGGAATGGTTCCTCCCTGTTCTGGTGACCATTGTCTAATGTGCTGAATCAAGGAATAACCATTCATGTCTGGCATACCAATATCACACAGTAGCAGATCGGGCATAGACTGATTTAAAAGCGTCAATGCCTGTAGTGCGGAAGCGGCTGTTATTACTTTTGCTCCAGATTGCGTCAGGATAAATTCTGCTAACTCTCGCATATCTGCATCGTCATCGACAACCAAGATATTAATACCTGTTAAGTCTGTTACACTTTCTGAACAACTGTCATGAGCAGATAGCTGCTGTTCGACAATATTTAACGGTAGCCGAACAGTGAATGTTGATCCTAAATTCTGTCCGGGACTACTGGCTTCAACTGTTCCGCCATGCAGCTCGGTAAAATGGCGGACGATCGCTAATCCTAATCCCAGTCCACCGAATTGTCTTGTGGTTGTGCCATCTTGTTGCCGGAAGTATTCAAATACATAGGGTAAAAACTCTGGGTTGATGCCAACTCCTGTGTCTTTGACTTGAATTTGAGCATACATCCCAACTTGCTCTAGTTTGACCTCAATTCTTCCTACCGATGGTGTGAATTTCACTGCATTAGAAACGAGGTTCCAGACAACCTGTTGTAGACGGTTCGGATCGCCTGTCACGGTTCCTGCGACTGGGTTGAGTGTGGTTTGGATTTGAATACTTTTGGCTTGTGCTGCTAGTTGTACCGTTTCTAAAGCGGCTTCTATTGTGGCAGCTAAATTAACTGGAGCAACGTTTAAGGTCATTTTTCCTTGGAGGATGCGGGAGACATCCAACAAATCTTCAATCAATTGCGCTTGCAATTTGGCATTACGTTCGATGGTTTCTAAGGCTTGGTCGACTTTTTTAGCATCTAGCTGTTTACTTCGGAGGATTCTTGTCCAGCCGAGAATGGGATTCAGGGGCGATCGCAATTCGTGGGATAATACGGCTAGAAATTCGTCTTTAATCCGGTTAGCAGCTTCTGCCTTGGCGCGATCGCTTTGAGCTACTCGATACAACTGAGCATTGTCGATTGCTAAGGAAGCGCGACGAGCTAATTCCTCTGCTAATTGTAAATCGCTGGCAGTATAGTGCCGCCCAGATTCGGCACAAATAAAGGAAATTACGCCTAAAATTCGGGCTTGGGTGCGTAGTGGCACTGTCATGACAGATTTCAACCCAATAGAGCGCAGAAGTTCTAAATGTTCTGGGTTATGGGCTGCTTGTACAAGTAATTCATCGGGAATATCGGGTAAAATATCAGATTGCCCTGTTCGTAACGTCAAAGCAGCACCACGAGGATTATCTGGGTTAAAAGGATATTTACGACTGATTTGGTGCGCCCATTCCAGTTTTGCTGGGTCGGTGTGAGCTACGGCAATTTGCTCAATCAAACCATCTTCTGCAACTATGTGGACTGTACACCAATCTGCCAAATCAGGTGTTGCCAGCTGTGCTACTCGCTCTAAGGTGGTTTGGTAATCGAGTGAAGAAGCCAAAACTGCACTCGCCTCTGCCAAAAATCGTTGGGCACGCTCTAAACGTACTTGCTCTGTCACGTCTACAACATACAATAAAACATCTTCTACCTGACGATTTGAGTTTGTTGTGGGCAGATAGTAGACATTGTAGTAACCGGGCGAGCAATCGCTGCGTCCGGGAACGTTGACAGCAAAGCTATGTGCGATAAAGGGATTGCCTGTAGTGTAAATCTCGTGGAAGACTGCAACTAATTGGGGATCTGATTGAGCAAAAAGTTCAGCAATTGAATACCCTAAGTGTTGTTCGCGGGTTAATCCGTTGGTTTGGGCTAATGCTTCATTGATGGCAATAAATCGCTGTTCGGCATCTAACAGAGCCATTCCCACCGGAGAGGTATCAAAAATGGTTTCTAATTGACGTTGCACGGCTTCTGCTTGAGTACGGGCAATGCGTTCCCGTTCTAACAATTCTTCTCGTTCTTGTTCAGCCTGCTTGCGTTCTGTAATATCAATGAGAACGCCAATCATGTGTGTTGGCTGTCCTTGGGTATTGTATGAAAATTGACCTCTGGCTTCTGTCCAATGAATAGAGCCATTTGCCCAAAGCGTTCGATATTCGTGATGATACTCAATTTTGTTGAGCATGGCTTGTTGAAGTGCTAATTCTGTTGATGCCAAGTCGTCTGGATGAACACTGTTTGCCCAAAGTTCATAGCTTGGTGGGTACTCATGTGGTTGGAGTCCCATGATCGTGTATTGACCATCTGACCAGGAGAAAGTATTCAGCTGCATATCCCAGTCCCAGGTTCCCATGCGTCCAACCATCAAAGCTAGTTGCAGCCGAGTTTTGCTTTCTCGTAATTCTTCTTCTGCCCGCGATCGCTCTACGGCTAGCCAGGTTTTTTGAGCAATTCGCTCCATGAGTATGATCTCGTCGTCTGTCCACTGGCGGGGAGTGATATGGTGTAATACAAATAGCGCTACAAATCGTCCTGCCTTCACCAAGGGAACACACAGCAGAGATTTTGTTTGGATTGCGTCAAAAGCCGCTGCCCCAGCGCCAGCAGTCCGAGGATCGGTATCGACATTATCTACAGCGATTGTTTTACCCTGCCTTAATTCAGCAATGATTTCAGAACCAAAGGAATCTAAGTAGTGACTGCCAGCGACGCTAATGACACCATTGCAATAGTCACGCTCGACAATTACGTATTGCTGGGTAGAATCAATTTCACCGTAGGTACAACGAGTAACTTGGAAATGTTGCCCTGTGGCGCAAACCACCTGCCACATAATTTCTTTGGAGTCTTGAATAGCACGAATCGCATCATTCAATTCAATCAAGAATTGCTGCTGTCTCTCCTTGTGCTGAAGCTCTTGTAGTAGTTGTTCAATTTGCTGCCGTGTCCGCACCTGGGGTGTTACTTCAATGCCATGAATCAAAACACCTTGGATGCTTCCCGATCCATCCCGCAAAGCTAGAAAGACGCAATTGAAGAATGCTTCTTCTAACACGCCATCACCGTTGCGATCCCAGTAGACAGGTGACTCGTCCTGAATGAAGGGTTCTCCAGTTTGGTAAATCTGATCGAGCATTGCAAAATAAATCTGCCCTTCTGTCTCCGGAAAAACTTCCCGAATCGATTTGCCGATAATATCTGGAGTGCGCCCAACCAGTTGCAAATAGGTGGGATTGGCAAATTCAAAGATATGTTCGGAACCAACCACAATCCCAATCATCGCAGGCAACTGCATCAGGATGTCATACAACCGCGTGCGTTCGGTTTCTGCTGCTAATCTAGTAGCTTGTTCTCTTTCCCAAAGGCGATCGCGTTCGGCTTCAATTTGTTTGCGTTCTGTAATATCAACCGAAACGCCAATCATACGAATTCCCCGGCCAGCCGCATCGAGATAAACTTGTCCTTGGCTGTTGAGCCAGCGCACAACGCCGTCTGGAGCCATCACCCGATACTCTTGGTTGTAGGACTGTTCGCCGGCGATCGCTCGTTGCACCGATTGTATTACCTGCTGGCGATCGTCTGGATGAATAAGCGTAAAAAATTCTGTTGCCGTCCCTACTTGAATACCCCAAACGAAGAGCGTATTCGGAGAAAATACGACATGATTTGTGATTAAATCCATGTCCCAAGCAACTATTTGCGCCGAAGACAAAGCTAGCTGTAAGCGTTCTTCCGTCTGCCGCAAATTTTCCTCAATTTGCTTGAGCCGAGTCACATCCTGAAACATCGCAATACCAATAGCTGGATGTCCGTACATAGCTGGCAAAATTTCGCCCCAGCAAAGAGTGGAGCGAATACCATCAGGTGTATACCAGTTCAGCTCATAATTTTGTACCTGTTCTCCTTGTGCAATCAACACCGCAGGCATTCTGGACGTAGGGATGCCATCGCCATGAGCATCGGTGCAGTAGTAGGCTTCGGCATACTCATCAAGAGATTTATTTTTCGGGAAGTCTCCACCCGCCAACTCATTAGCAATTTGGTTAGAAAAAGTGATTTTTGCTGTAGCTGGTTCAATAAATATAGTTGGCGTTGGCATCAAATTTAACACTGCTTCTAGCCATTTCTGCTGATTTTGCAGTGCCACTTCAGCCTGCTTCCGTTCTGTGACATCTTGGAAGACAATAACGGCGGCAACAATTTGATTTTGCTGATTGAGAATGGGTGCAGAATTAACATTGATTAAAATTTGGCTGCCATCACTGTGATGTAAGTATATTTCTTCATTAGAAATCACTTCACCTGTCAAGAGCGATCGCATCAGCGGATAATCATTAGCCCCATAGGGCTGTCCATCACCATCAAAGGCTGCAAAGGGAGCCAGAGCTTCATATTCCTCAAGCTTTAATGACTGTTCATAGCCATACCTCAGAATCTGTTTAGCTTGATCGTTGGACAAAACCAATTTTCCAGAAGCAGCATCGGCAATCAGCACACCTGCTGGCATTTGCTGTAAAACCGCTTCAAATCGGCTGCGTTCAATTTCTAATTCGTACAGTAACCTCTCCCGCTCCGCCTCAGCTTGCTTGCGCTCTGTGACATCACGAAAATACACTGCCACACCCTGGGCTGAGGGATAGGCATTCACTTCTAACCAACGCTGAACAGGCTCCCCAAATTCTTCCCATGAAACAGGGACTTGTTCTGCCACGGCTCGATGAAGTTCTTGGTATGCTAGGCTACCCACCATGCTGGGAAACACTTCGTTCCAAACGTGCTTGCCAATGATTTCTTCTGGCGTTTTTTGCAGAATTTTCACCGCCGCCCCATTTACGTAGGTGTAGCGCCAACTGTTATCAAACGCTACGAAAGCATCCGTAATATTTTCTAAGATAATTGTCACCTGGCGCTCAGTTGCTTGAGCATCTGGAGCATTTTCCAGTCGAGTTTCCAACTCCTGTTTCTGACGCTGCAAGAGTGCGATTGCTTGTTGTTGCTCAATGATCTGTGCTTCTAGCAAAGCCTGTTCAGGAGGTGCGAGATTTTGTCCAAAGCTGCGGGCAACTTGTTCAATTACTTCCGAGCGAGAAATTCCTTGCTTGTGAGCCTCTTCATCCAGCGATCGCCAAGCTGTACTGGTAAGAGATATGCTAAATCTTTGTTTATTTTCTGAGTCCCAATTACTAACAAACTTACCAGTGATGTCACGCTTCATGAATATTAATCCGTATGCATACACGGTTTTTTATATTCAAACTGAGTTACACCTAATAAGGATCTCCCTTCAGACTGAGGTTTTGGCTCAAGGCTAGACTTTTTTGTTGAGTTATGGGTAGCTTTGGGTAAGTTTGATGTTTTAGAGCGAAAAATACGAAAATGGTACTAAGTTGCGGTCTGTTGTCTTACTTGGAATTTATGAGATTGCTTTCACTACGTTCCGGTCACAATGGTAGATACTACTTTTTCCCTGCTGTATATGTCTACAATGCCATGCAGTGCTGATGGAGTGGTGGTTAAATTGCATTCGGGGGTAACTTATGAAATTCTGTACTTAGCTGCTAGTTATTTCAGGGTTATCAGCCGAGGCAATAGAGCATGGCCAGAAAAAAGCCTGTAGTTTTTGGGAAATATCATCAATTAGCTAGGCGTTGGATGGCTAAGTGCCTACTGGCTATATTGACTACTGTTTTATGCATCATAGTATCGCCTGTGTTTGCCAAAGCTCCCGCCATCAACTCTCATGTGCCAAATTTGGCAGAAAAAGCACAGGACTTAGAGCAACAGGGTAAAACTCTCTATGATGCTGGAAGGTTCACTGAAGCAGTCAAAGTTTTGCAACAGGCGGTTATTATCTTTCAAGATAGTAAGGATAACCTAAAGCAAGCAACAGCGCTGAGTAATCTCTGTTTAGCGTATCAGCAACTTGGCTTGTGGAATGAAGCAGAAAGTGCGATCGCCCAAAGTCTGAAAATATTACAAACTTTAGATAATACTCAAGAACATTTTGCCATCAAAGCCCAATCTCTAGATGTGCAAGGGCGCTTACAATTTTTTCGGGGACAAACGGAAACAGCATTAACTACTTGGCAAAAAGCTGCTGATATTTATCACAAAATAGGCGAGATTCCGGCATTGGTTCGGAATCGGATTAACTCGGCTCAAGGTTGGCAAGCTTTGGGAAATTACCGTGAAGCTAAGAAGATTTTAAGTGAAGTAGAGCAAACTCTCAAAAATCAACCAGACTCGCTCCTAAAAGCTATAGGACTGCGTAACCTGGGTAATGTTTTGCAAGTAGTGGGAGATTTAAAGGAAGCCAAGGAGAAGTTAGAGCAAAGTTTAGCATTAGCAAAAGCCTTTGCTTCCGATACTGCCATCAGTGAAACTCTCTTCAGCCTGGGTAATACAGCCATTCTGCAACAAAATCATCAAGTGGCTGTAAATTACTATCAGCAGGCTGTCAATGCATCTGCTAACCCCAATACCCGCATTCAAGCGCAGCTCAATCAACTGAGTCTATTGATAGATACTAAACGTCTTTCGGAAGCATTGGCGTTGTCATCGCAAATTTCCACGGCAATCAACAACTTAGCCCCCAGTCGCATGACAGTCTATGCCAAAATTAACTTTGCTCAAAGTTTGCTCAAGCTGACTGTGCTGACAGACACAGAAAACTCTAGTAATACACTTATTTCCTCAGATACCTCAGCACGCATATTAGCTAGCGCAGTCCAGCAGGCGGAAAGTTTGCAAGATAAGCGAGCCGAATCTTATGCGATTGGTACACTTGGTAAGCTGTATGAAAAAACACAGCAGTTTGCTGATGCCCAAAATTTGACTCAAAAGGCTTTATTAATTGCCCAGAGTATGAATGCCTCAGACATTGTATATCAGTGGCAGTGGCAACTGGGACGTTTACTCAAACAGCAGGGGCAGGTAAAAACTGCGATTGCCTACTATTCAGAAGCATTTAAAACTCTACAATCTCTGCGTAGCGATTTAGTCGCCAGTAATCAAGACGTTCAGTTTTCTTTTCGCGAAAGTGTCGAACCGGTTTATCGGGAGTTAGTCGAATTACTTTTGCAATCATCCCAGACAGCACCAAATGTGAGTCCAGAGAATCTCAAACAAGCTCGCGCTGTGATTGAATCTCTGCAATTGGCAGAATTAGATAACTTCTTCCGTTCAGCCTGCTTAAATGCCAAGCAGGGAGTTGATTTACTTGTCGATCAAAAAGACCAAACAGCAGCAGTTATCTATCCAATCATTTTGTCCGACCACTTACACGTAATTCTCAAATTGCCTAAGCAAGAATTAATCCATCACAACACTGCAATCAACCAACAGGAAATAGAAAAAATCATCGCCGATCTGAGAGTCAACTTAACACAGCGCACCAAAACTGCTCAGGTGAAGCAGCAGTCTCAAGAGATCTATAACTTGATCGTCAGACCATTGGAAAAAGATTTAGCCAATAGTGGCATTAAAACCTTAGTATTTATCTTGGATGGTGACTTACGGAACGTGCCGATGGCAGTTCTCTACGACCAACAACAGCAGAAATATCTCTTTGAAAAATTTGCGATCGCTTTAACCCCTGGTTTACAACTTCTTGATCCTAAACCTTTGCGACAGGTAAAATTAAATACTTTAACTGCTGGAGTCAGTAAAAAACGGTTCATCGAATATCGACAGTTTCCCCCATTACCCAACGTAGAACAAGAAATCAAGAACATCCAATCTGAAGTACCCGAAAGCGAAGAACTTTTGAACCAAAAATTTACTGAAATTAACCTGCAACAACAGTTACAATCGTTGCCATTCTCTGTAGTTCACCTAGCAACTCACGGTGAGTTCAGTTCCGATCCCGAAAAAACCTTTATTCTCACTTGGGATAAACTGCTTAAGGTGAAAACATTTGATAATTTGTTGCGAGTTAGTGACCAAAAAAGGTCTGACACTATAGAATTACTCGTCCTCAGCGCTTGCGAAACAGCTGAGGGAGACAAGCGAGCTGCCTTAGGTTTAGCGGGAGTAGCTATGCGAGCCGGAGCGCGTAGTACACTAGCAACATTATGGGCAGTAGACGATGAGTACACCGCAAAGCTGATGAGCGAATTCTACCGCGAGTTAACCACAGGCGTGAGTAAAGCTCAAGCACTCCAGCGTGCCCAAATAAAAGTTTTTACTGAAGAAAAGAATCCATTCTTCTGGGCCCCTTTCGTACTCGTAGGGAATTGGCTTTAAACGTGAAGTCATTTATGACAAACGCCTTCACGTTTATTATTAACGAGAACTCATCCATAGATAACGTCAACTAATTTATGACAAACGCTTTCATGTTTATTATTAACGAGAACTCATCCATAGATAACGCCAACTAATTTATGACAAACGCCTTCACGTTTATTATTAACGAGAACTCATTTATTGATAACGAGAACTCATTTGGCATTTGGCATTTGTCCCCCCTGCGCCGCTGCTTCCCCTGCTCACTCATCCTCTCTGTTCAAGGAGCCGCACAAGAAACAGAGGCAAACCCAGAACTATGAGGTGTAGTAGTTGGTGCTGACGCTACCAAATTGATATTGCCATTGGCATCTATTACTAATCCCTGAGCTTCCACGATTTCGTTTTTTGGATAATTCTGAGCTTGACTATGGACAGATCTCGTTGGCTTTTTAGCATCTGCTGCTAAAGACACCCAATCTACATCCACCGCTTGACTAGTCAACAATTCGCTGGGATTGAGTGGTAAGCCACCGCGTCCGGTAATGATGAATTTGTTTTGATTTTCACCTGTACTTGCTTGACAACCTGGGGCTAATTTTGGCTGATTTAGTACTATGGGTAATTGCGTTAATCCTTGGGAAGGGTCAATTGTGGTGTTAATTTGCACTTCTCCTGATGCACCAAAATCAGAACTAGCATCAATGTCATTTGTCCGATTAAGAGCGATCGCACTTTGTTCTTCAATACCAAAAATACCTTGGGTGTTGATGTTAATTCTGCCACCGTTACCAAATGTCGCCTTAGCAATGATGTCGCTTCCTTGGAAACCTACAGAGGGAAAGGCAATCAAAAAGTTGGTATCTATATTGATATTGCCACCATTGGCGTTTTCTCTGGCAGTTGCCGAAATCTGGCTTTCGTTTTTCATCTGCAAGAAATCGGCGATTTTCAAGGTGATATTTGCCCCGCCTTCTACTCCACTTTTAAAGGTTTCCGCCGATATCCTTCCTTGATCGAGGAACAGAGAATTGGCGGTGATCTCCAAATTACCTGCTTGTCCTTGCTCACTGCTAACGGTTACCTGTGCGCCATTAGAGATATTAAACTGACCTGTTTTCACGCTTAAGTTACCAGCCGTACCATCTGCTGTGGCTGCTACTGATAAGCCACCTTCTCCATTCAAAGACACAGAGTTTGCAGCATTCACCGTAATTGTACCGCCATCCCCACTGCCTGAGGTGAAGGCTAAAATTTCTCCACCACTGGCAACAGTTAAGGTATTAGTGTTGAGTAAAATATCTCCGGCTTTTCCAATGCTTGAGGTACTGGCAGAAATTTTCCCACTGTCCCTGACAATTAATTTGTCAGTATTAAGTATTACTGTCCCACCGTTTCCTGTACTATCTTTTGTGGCTTCTCCACTGATTTTACTAGTGAATATACTATTTATTGTTGGGGCAGTAACTTCTCCATAGACTTCTATATAATCCTTAGCATTGATTCGCAGTATACCTGCATTACCATCACCTTCAGTAAATACTGTTACTGCACCTCCATCTCTGACACGCAATCTGTCAGTTTCTATGGTGACAGTTCCGCCAAAATCGCCTTTGGGTAGAGCAGTGCTTTCATCTTTATCTACTTGAAAACCAGCGAATATACCCCCTTCAAAGAAGTCTGCTTGACCTGGAGTGTCATAAATATCGATATCGGCAGCACGAATGAATAAATTGCCTGCATCACCTTGACCGAAGACAGCTACTTGGATTTTGCCACCATCACCAACACTTAAGTTTGGCGTTTCGACGGTGAGGTTTCCCCCATTACCTTCTCCTTGCGTGTTGACTTGAGCAAACAAGCCGGCAGGATTTTTAATTAGTGGTTTTGTTGGGTCTGGGTTGGTTGAAGAGATTTTGCCTGTGATTTCTACAGACTCGGAAGCGTTAACGGTGAGATTACCTGCATTTCCTTTGCCAAAAGTCGTAGATCCTACTTGGGAGCTTCTAATCACCAACTTTTTCGTCTCGATGGTTAAATTCCCGGCATTCCCTATGCCTCCTGACTGAACATCAGCACCTATACGACTATTTTTTCCAGGTTCTTCTGTACCTAGAACTTCTACTAATTCAGTTGCTTTGATGAACAAGTCACCAGCATCCCCTTTTCCATTGGTACTGGCAGAAATTCGGGCACCATTGAGTACCTCCAGGAAGCCAGCGGTAATAAATACACCCCCAGCTTTGCCTTCTGCATTAGAGTTAACTTGGCTAAATGCCCCACTATTATCAGCATCCTGACCTTCGCCATCAAACTTGACAGAATTTGTGGCTTCAATGGTGACACTGCCAGCATCCCCTTTTCCATTGGTACTGGCAGAAAGTTGGGCACCATTGAGTACCTCCAGGAAGCTAGTGATAATAAATACACCCCCGGCTTTGCCTTCTGCATTAGATTCTACTTGGCTGAATGCGCCACTGTTAAATCCATCCTGATCTTCGCCATCAAACTTGACAGAATCTGTGGCTTCAATGGTGACACTGCCAGCATCCCCTTTGCCATTGGTACTGGCAGAAAGTTGGGCACCATTAAGTACCTCCAGGGAGCCAGTGGTAATAAATACACCTCCCGCTTTGCCTTTTGCATTAGAGTTAACTCGGCTAAATGCCCCACTATTACCTGCATCCTGATCTTCGCCATCAAACTTGACAGAATCTGTGGCTTCAATGGTGACACTGCCAGCATCCCCTTTGCCATTGGTACTGGCAGAAATTTGGGCACCATTAAGTACCTCCAGGGAACCAGTAGTAATAAATACACCCCCGGCTTTGCCTTCTGCTCCAGAGTTAACTCGGCTAAATGCCCCACTATTACCAGCATCCTGACCTTCGCCATCAAACTTGACAGAATTTGTGGCTTCAATGGTGACACTGCCAGCATCCCCTTTGCCATTGGTACTGGCAGAAATTTGGGCACCATTGAGTACCTCCAGGGAGCCAGTGGTAATAAATACACCTCCGGCTTTGCCTTCTGCATTAGAGTTAACTCGGCTAAATGCCCCACTATTACCTGCATCCTGACCTTCGCCATCAAACTTGACAGAATCTGTGGCTTCAATGGTGACACTGCCAGCATCCCCTTTTCCTCTGGTACTGGTAGAAAGTTGGGCACCATTGAGTACCTCCAGGGAGCCAGTGGTAATGAATACACCCCCAGCTTTGCCCTCTGCATCAGAATCTACATTGTTCAAGGCAAAACTATTATCAAACAAAACATTATCAGTGGCATTAATTGTAATATCTCCTGCCTGAGCCTCAGGTGTACCCAAACCTTCACGAATCCCAGTCTCAAGTACACTACCTTCTTTTAGCTCTAAATTCCGGGCATTAACTGTAATAGAGCCTCCTATTGCCGCACTCACATCAAGTCTGGCACTATTAAGGTTAATATCTCCAGTGGCATTGAGTGCGATCGCTCCTCCGGCACCAACATTACTTGATGCCTTCAGGTTTCCAGTACTGATGTTGCCATTAGTGGCATCAAGTTTAATTGAACCAGCATCAAGTTCAGTAAGTTCAATAAATTTGCTTGTTGCAGCTTCAGTTCCAGTCAAGGTGATAGTATAGTTTCCTCCACTGCGGGAGTCTGTGTTAACCCAACGCACCAAAGGTGCTGCACTACCAGCCCTAGTAGGTTCATTGATCCCATCCAAGGGACGATCTGGGAAAATTAAATCGGAATTTCTATTGCTATAGTATGGGTCGTTATTATAACTACTAACTCCCAAATAATAGATACCAGACTGGGAAGGAGTTAAGGGATGTCTATCTGGCAGTCTAGATTGACTGCAACTACCACAGTTGGAGTAGTTATCATTTGCATACACGCCGAAGCCATTGGCATTGAAAAGAAATAACTGAGTGTCAACTTGACTCCCCCCGACGGTACTAGCTGAGAACGTTCCATCACCTGTGAGGTAAATTTGGAAAAGGTCAACATCATTAGGGCTAGAAAGGTTTCCTGATATACTCTCTAGCGGTACTCCCGATTTAGTACTAATAACCCTAGCTGTTCCCAGCAACCGACCAGCACCATCAGCGGTAATAGAAGTATCAATATTTCCTAGAATTAAACTCGCGCCAGAAATCCCAATATTCCGCCCATTGGTCTTAATAGTATCTGCTTTATCCTCCATGACAAAGTTACCCAACCCATCCGAGTCGGCATCAGCAGTAAATGCGATCGCTCCTTTACCAACAGCCAAGTTTAAAGAGTTATCAGCTAAATTTTGCAGAGTAATATTATTAGTTGCTTGCAAGATAATATTCGTATCTCCAGACAGCCCTTCTAATTCTGATTCATAAATGGTTGTGGGCGCGGTGTCGTTAATATTACTCACCGGAGCGCTCAGAATAGAACCAACAATTCCCGAATTATTTCCAGCAAAAGTATTAGTGCGATCGCCTGCTGTATCTCCCGAACCATTAGCAATAATAATGTTTGTCGGGTCAAGTAGTAACGTTCCTAGCAGACCATTGATCGCGTAAGTATCAACTTTACCGCGAAAAATCAGGTTTTCCTTTCCTGAGACTTCTACAACACCGCCATTACCGACAACTAAGCCACCACGGGCGCTGATATTGCCATAAAATCCGGTGGCTTCATCTGCCCAAACTACGACCTTTCCACCATTACCACGGGTAAAAGCATCTGCATTAATAGTGACATCAGGGCCAATATAGGTGCGCGCTGCATTGGGGACTGCACCTTTACCTTGAAGATCTCCCCCAATCAAAACTGTACCGCCACCTGTATTGCCTGAGACATCTATCTGGGCATTATCAAATAAACCTACACGCTCCCCCAGCAGTTGTACTAAACCACCAGGAGCATTCAACGAACCTGTACTACTAACAGTGCTACCCCAGAAAGTGAGACTTTCTCCTGGGTTAACCGCTAACTTCCCAGCATTCGCAATATCTCCCACTGGATTTGAGCTTGATTGCAAGCCAAGGGGGACATTAATTTTGAGTAGGGGTGGTGCTTGCGGGTTGGTGGCGCTGAACTCCCAGCCATTCTTAAACACCAAACTATTTGACGTTGTGGCAAAGAAAGAACCACCAATATCTAATCGGGCATTTTGCCCAAAGACAATACCATTAGGATTCATCAAGAATAAATTGGCATTGCCTAATACTCCTAGAGTTCCGAGAATATTCGAGACATTATTTCCTGTCACCCGCGTCAAGATGTTTTCAATTCCACCGGGATTAGTAAAATAAGCGGCTGTTCCTTCTCTAATATTGAATTGTGTAAAACTGTGGAAGAGGTTCGCCCCGCGTATTGCTCCACCATCAATCCGTTCACTAGGAATACTCTTAATCGTATCGGGAGTGACAGTAGAGTTTTCCGTGCCTAGAGTTCCATCGGGAGTGATTTGTGCTTTGACTAATTTGATGGGAGCCAAACTCCAGCAACTCAGGCTACTGGCGAAGAAGATAGCGCATAAATGGGCAAATTTCAGCCTTTGAAGGTCAAACCTTAGCTGTAGCATCGCACCCTCTCTATCTCAGCAGTGTTTTTTCAACCATGTTAAAGTCTACAGCTAATCAAGCTGATCAAGGGTCAAGGGTCAAGGGTCAAGAGTCAAAAGTCAAAGTTGAAGTTTTATTTTCAAAAGCTCAACGTTCAGGTTCAAAAGTGCAACATTCAGGTTCAAAGGTGCAACGTTCAGGTTCAAAGGCGCAACATTCAGGTTCAAAGGTGCAACATTCAGGTTCAAAGGTGCAACGTTCAGGTTCAAAGGCGCAACGTTCAGGTTCAAAGGCGCAACATTCAGGCTCAAAGGCGCAACATTCAAGTTCAAAGGCGCAACGTTCAGGTTCAAAGGTGCAAAGTTCAAGTTCAAAGGCTCAATGTTCAGGCTCAAAGGCGCAACATTCAAGTTCAAAGGCGCAACATTCAAGTTCAAAGGCGCAACGTTCAGGTTCAAAGGCGCAACGTTCAGGTTCAAAGGCGCAAAAGTTATTATAAATTCTCAATGCAGTTTGTCCTGTTGTTCTCCCCTTGTCTCCCCAGTCCCCAATCCCCAATACAATTTAAAATAAACGCGATCGCACGCATCTCACGGACAATGGAAATTACTAACAGTCTTCATACCGCCATTCTCGTTACTGACCTGAAACGCTCCCAACTCTTTTATGGCAAAGTATTAGGACTATCTAAAATTGATCGCTCCCTGAAATACCCTGGTGCATGGTATCAAGTCGGTAACTATCAAATTCACTTGATAGTCGCGCCATCTTCTCCCACAGACAACCAAAACGAAAAATGGGGACGCAACCCTCATGTTGCTTTTTCTGTTGCAGACTTAGAAATCGCTAAACAAGAATTACTCGCTCACAATTATCCTATCCAAGCCAGCGCCTCTGGTCGTCCCGCCCTATTCACCCAAGATCCAGATGGGAATATTATCGAGTTGAGTCAGGGGTGAGGGAGCAGGGAGCAGGGGGCAGGGGGATGAGGGGGATGAGGGGGACAAGGAGGAAATAACTAATTACCCTTGACTCTTGACTTTTGACTCTTGACTTTTGACTCTTGATTTTAACCAATGAAAATCATTGCCTATAGTTATACAGAACCCTTATTAGAAGACTCTCTCGAACCTGATAATTGGGGATGGGAAGTGGATCGGGTTTATCATGATTTGGGAGAGCGAACGCAATTACAAGAATTATTCAAGGATTGCCAAGCTGAATCTGCAAGTTATCTGCTGATCCGCCGCTTAGAAGAGTTGGGTGATACTGTACATGAAGTTAGCGATCGCCTGAATGAACTGGAAGCTATGGGTATTGTGGTTATCGCTACTGAACAACCATACACCTCAGAACATGGTGATCTCCGCGCACAATTACTGAAATTGCTACAGGAAATCCAACGCCAGCAGCGTGGCCGTCGTATCCGCCAAGGGCACGCCCGTAAGCGTTTGGACTCTGCACCTCCACCAGGCAAACCTCCCTATGGTTATCGCAAAAGTAAAGATAAATACACCATTGATAGAAGTACTTCCCCAGTCGTTAAGGATTTTTTTGAACAATTTTTGCTTTATGGTTCTTTGCGTGGAGCAGTTCGTTATTTAGCTAAAAAATACAGTAAGAAAATCTCGGTAACTACAGGGAGGCGTTGGCTAACTAATCCGGTTTACCGGGGAAATACAGCTTACCAAGATGGCGAAATTATCTCTAATACCCACATTCCGATAATTTCCCCAGAAGAAGCCGCCCAAATTGACAGGCTTTTACGCCGTAACAGTCGTTTACCATCTCGGACTGCTAGCGCGCCGCGCTCTTTAGCAGGGTTGGTTGTTTGTGGCGAGTGTCAATCTCATATGACTGTTACCCGCGTTACCCAGCGTCGCCAAAACAAAGAGTATCTTTATTTACGTCCGATTAGCTGTCCTCAAAACCCCAAGTGTCGCGCCTTGGCTTATGACGCAGTTTTTGACAAGACAATTGCCAAAGTTTGCCAAGAATTACCCCAAGCTGTTGCGGGGATGAACTTTCCCCAGTTGGATGCAATTAAGAATAGTTTAGGAGAAGCGATCGCTCGTCAGCAAGAAATACTCACTCAGTTACCGGCTTTAATAGAAACTGGGATTTTAGATAGCGAGACAGCAAAGTTACGAGCATACAAACTCCGCACAGAAATTTCTGCACTCCAAGCAAAGTTGGCAACTCTGCCACCAGTAAACTTACGTTCTGTTGCTCAAGCTGTTTCAATTCCACAATTTTGGTACGATTTATCGGAAGCAGAACGACGATTTTATTTACGCGAATTTATTAGTCGGATTGAACTTGTTCGACAAGATACGGAATGGAGTTTGCAAATTATTCTAATTTTTTAGAGAAATTTTATAAATTAATAAATTATGAATGATGAATTAAGTACTCAAAGAAGCATAAAGTCATAAACAATATTTTTGTCTGTGTCATGAAGGCAGTAATTTTCTGTCTTGATAGATACAGTTTCTCCCCACCTAGTAGACTCTGCTGACTTGCAATTGTAGATTTATCATGAATTCAATTTTTGCTTTGTAATTAAATTAGCTATTTTTTAGTTCTTCAAATCACAAGTCATCATAGTTTAATTGATGAGCTTACGTGTACAGTTCAACGATGAAACATTGTAACTGTAACTTCTTGGAAAATTACACCAGGAAAATGTGGTAATTCAATAAATAGATATCAGAGCATATGAGACTTATAAGATAAAAAGCCTCATCATTTCCAAAAGATACTAAAGGAAACTCCGGCTGAGATATTTGTATTATTTATATCTTTTGTGCAAAAAATATTTTAGAGAAACTCAATTTAAAAAAACTTAGGTATTTTAGTCACAAAAAAAAATTACTATTCTGATAAATTTGAGTTAATTTGGAATCTAGCAATTACTAAACACACAGTTGATTAGTGGGTGGCAACATTAGAGATTCGCTCTAATCTCTATGTAATCAAACCAACAAACAAAATGATTATCATAGAATATGCAAGAAAGAAGCTTTATTTGGGGTCATCTAGGAAAACAGTACCGCACAGTTGAAAAATTAATTGATGGGGTATGGCTAATTGTCCTGCTTTTGGCAGCAGTGTTACTGTTTAGCATTAATCTTGGCGGCGCACCACTGCGAGATTGGGATGAGGGTACGGTTGCACAGGTGGCGCGTGAAATTGTGCGTTCTCCAGCAGGTTCTCTGGGCTGGCTTTATCCCACATTGGGAGGTGTACCTTATCCACACAAGCCGCCTTTGATGCATTTGCTAGTTGCTTGGGCTTACCAGCTAGGAGGTATCAATGAATGGACTACACGCTTACCAGGCGCAATTTTAACAGCCTGTTCCGTACCTTTACTGTATTGCATTGGTCGAGAAGCATTTCGCCAAAGGTGGGCGGCGATTTATAGCGCCTTTATTTATCTGACAATGCTGCCAGTTGTGCGTCATGGGCGGTTGGCGATGATAGATGGCGCAGTTGTCAGTTTTTTGATGGTAATGATGTGGTGTGTTTTGCGATCGCGTCGAGATTTGCGTTACTGTCTAGGCGTTGGCCTCAGCTTGGGCTTAATTTGCCTAACTCAAGGAGTATATGGGGTATTGCTAGGTGCGATCGCAATTGTCTTTCTACTATGGGATACGCCACGACTGCTAACTAGTTACTATCTGTGGATAGCAATCTTCATCGGCATTCTACCAGCATTGTGTTGGTATGCTGCCCAGCTATTGCACTATGGTCACACTTTTTTGCAAATTGCCTTTATCAATCCAGCCATCAACAAACTTGGGACAGGTGCTGCGGGTAATTCCAGAAAATCTTGGCACTATATTAAGGAAATTTTGCTGTATGCATGGCCTTGGCTACTGTTTTTACCGCACAGCTTACGTTTAGCTTGGGAAAATCGCAATCTTAGCTGGGCAAAACTCGTATTGGCGTGGAGTGGTGTTTACCTGGTAATCATTGCCTGGATGGGTAGCAAAATTCTCTGGTATTTATTCCCAATTTATCCTAGTTTAGCTTTGGCTTTAGGTGCCCAACTTGCAGAAACTGAGAATCTACCTTTACTCTCATCCTATCCAAGATCTTGGATAGCTGGTTTGTCAATACTTGCATTAGCGGCTTCTGCTGGGAGTATTTTTTTTAGTTCAGGTACAACACCTAAAACAGATTTACAGGTAATTTTTGCCGCAGTTGCTTTAACAATGACTTTAGCCGCTATTTACGCAGAGCGAGGCGACGGGCAATTTCTCAAGATTCTGTTTTGGGGAAGCTATATTTCACTACTGCTGTTGATGAAATCTAACTACTGGGTTTGGGAATTAGGCGATGCTTATCCCGTTAAACCTGTGGCTAGCATGATAGTACGAGCAAATCCAGCAGTCAGAAAGATTTACACCTCTTTTAGCTACAATCGTCCTTCCTTGGATTTTTATAGCGATCGCACAATTATTCCTGCTACTTTAGGGGAACTGCAATACTACTGGCGCTACAACGGACAACCCTATTTCCTGCTAAATGCATCTGCTTACAACAGTCTCCACCTAGATTCCATTAAGCTGATTGACCAAGCTGAAGGTTGGAAGCTGATTACCAAAGATACCAATCGCTTGTAACCATCCTCTGCGATCGCTCACCAGAATCGTTAAAATATTAAGTAAGGTAAAGAAATTTATGAGAAATCAGCATCAAAATCAATGGCATTATTTGGATTTGGCAAGAAAGCAGTAATACCCACACCTGAAGAAGCCTTACCAGGAAGAGCAGCGCCAATGCGCGTACCTGCTCATCACTATGTTAACCGCAATCCCCTGAAACCGCCTTTTCCTGATGGATTAGAAACAGCTTTATTTGGTTTGGGCTGTTTTTGGGGTGCAGAACGTAAATTCTGGCAACTGAACGGAGTTTATACCACAGCAGTAGGTTACGCGGCTGGATTCACACCCAACCCCAGTTATGAAGAAGTATGTAGCGGATTGACTGGTCATAACGAGGTAGTATTGGTTGTGTTTGACCCCGCAGTGATTAGTTATTCCGAACTGCTAAAGGTTTTTTGGGAAAGTCACAACCCCACCCAAGGAATGCGCCAAGGTAATGATACTGGTACTCAGTATCGCTCTGGAATTTACGTCTACTCTGAAAATCAAAAGCAGTTAGCAGAAGCATCACGCGACGCATATCAGAATGCTCTCAAAGATGCAGGCTACGGCAAAATTACCACAGAAATCTTAGCTGCGCCTGAGTTCTACTACGCCGAAGATTACCATCAACAGTACCTTGCCAAAAACCCCAATGGCTATTGTGGCTTAGGCGGGACAAACGTTGCTTGTCCTGTAGGAATTGCTGAATCACAACTTAGTGGTTAAGTATCAAATAAATCGCTAACACATCCTACATAAGTCACGCCAGTAGGGTGAGTTACGGCTACGCCTAACGCACCATTTCTAAAAATCGGATGCGTTACGCCAGCGTAACGCATCCTACTGGACTGACACAGCTAAAATAGTGCATTAGCAAAAATCTATTTCATCGGCGTTTATTGGCGTACATTCCTGCGGAACGCTACGCGAACGGCGGTTTATTTCATCAAATCTAATGCCTCATTTTAGTCGTGTCAGTCCACTACTTAAATTTTATGTTTTATTTGGTTGACTCGGTTACTTAAGCTATTGCTATTAACATCATTACAAGGTTAGCTGTCTCCCAGAATCGAGAAATTTTAGTTAGGCTATCTATTAGATTCACTTTCTACGCTTTTGCCATAGTTTGAATATATGGAAATCTTTTATGAGTTCATTAGTAAGCGTGCTTTTCCTTGGTTAAGGAATGCATACCACTAACCGCTCAAACCAAATCTGCATTTTTAGTTTAGTATCAAATGCCAAAAGCTGTCGCAATAAGTATAAAGAATCACTGAATTTAGCAGTGGTTTATTGTCTTTTGTATTGGTACTAATCGCTGCGAAGTTTGGCAATGAATGATGTTTGTACTATCTAATTATTTCTGTTGATTGTTCGCTCACTCACTGTGCTGATCAGAACATCTACAGCAGTTGCAGCCAACCTGAGTCTATTGTGTAACTCCGTCCTAAATTTCTTTTACCTAGCAAGAGAAGGAATCAATAGTAATGGCACACCTGTTTGAACAATTTAGTATTCGTGATGTGACATTTCGCAACCGCATTGCCGTTTCACCTATGTGCCAATATTCTAGTACCAATGGTTATGCGAATGATTGGCACAAGATTCATCTAGCTTCTCGTGCGGTTGGCGGTTCTGGGTTGGTGTTAACAGAAGCCGCAGCGGTGGAGGCGCGGGGACGCATTAGTCCCCAAGATTTGGGAATTTGGTTAGATGAACACGTAGAAAACTTAACCCAGATTGTGGAATTAATTCATAACTTTGGTGCTGTAGCGGGGATTCAACTAGCTCATGCAGGGAGAAAAGCCAGCACAGCCAAACCAAGCAAGGGAGGAAAATTTGTAGATGAATCCCAGGAGGGTTGGCGGCCTCTTGTTTCCAGTAGTGCGATCGCTTTTAGTAAAGATAGCCCCATACCAGAAGCTTTGACTTTAGAAGGTATTAAACAAGTTACAGATGCTTTTATCCAAGCTGCTAAACGTTCTTTGACAGCAGGGTTCAAAGTGATTGAAATTCATGCAGCTCACGGCTACTTGCTGCACCAGTTTCTCTCACCACTGGCGAATACCCGCACAGATGATTACGGTGGTAGTTTTGAAAACCGGACACGTTTGCTGAGGGAAGTTGTTCAGGGAGTGCGAAATGTTTGGCCTGAAACATATCCATTATTTGTACGCATCTCCGCTACTGATTGGGTAGACAAAGGCTGGGACTTAGAGCAAAGTATCGCTTTGAGTGACAAACTTAAGTCTTTAGGCGTAGATTTAATCGACTGCTCATCCGGTGGCATCATCCCAGGGATCAACATTCCATCAAAACCAGGTTATCAGACTCAGTTTGCCGATCGCATCCGCCGGGAAGCAAAGATTGATACAGGAGCCGTCGGCTTAATTACATCTCCAGAACAAGCTGACCAAATTATTAGTACAGGAGCAGCTGATATAGTGCTTTTAGGACGCGAATTGCTTCGCAATCCTTACTGGCCACACCTAGCAGCTAAACAGCTAGGACACGAAAAGCTCTGGCCTGTGCAATACGATCGCGCTTGGTTGTAGTAAGCAAGTATGCTTGACTCAGCATAAATTAGGCAAAACCCCCACCTTCAACCCTTACTGCTAACCAGTGAGACATTAGGGGTGGGGTACTTTCATCCTCTCAAGATGTGTCATACCCGAAATATAAATGACATATCAATGTCATACATATAATACTTCTCTAGATATATATTTATAAAAACTCTTCTGATAATATTTTTCGTGTTCTTGTTATTTTTCCGGCAAAGCATGAAAAATTGGAGAATAAAAAGATAGAAATTTATCTCCAGCTAGGCTCCAAAATTACCCATTTACTTTCACTTCCCTAAAAAAGGTTATTGATGAGATGAATAAGAAATTACTGTTAACTTTGCTCTCTAGCCCAACAGTATTATCAATGCTGATTCAGCCTGCTCATGCTGCACTGCGGGCAACCCAAGTAATTTATACTCCAGATGGTCGCGCCTGTGTACATTCTCCTCATGGCAGCTATCCTACACCTTTGGTCTGTATTCGGCGGACTAATAACAATAACGCTGTTGCTGCTAAATCTACACAAGTTGTGGCATCAAACCAATCGACAACTGGCGATGCTGCCAATCTAGGATTTTCTGAAGAAGAAAGTAATGCAGCCATTACTTTATTTGGTTGTGATTGCCCAGCTTGCGTCAGTGCTTTACGCAATTTACGAGGATTACCAGGTTTGCCAATGTAGAGTTGCATCAAGAATAGTTTATAAATTAAATCACCTACAGAGAATTTGGCGTTGTTGAATCGGGATATTAAATTAACAACGCCAAAAATTTAAATATTAACTATACCAATTCAAAAATATTTGCAACACATCAATAATCTTTAAGGGCGCAAAGCTTTGTGCCCCTACTTATCCATTTACAGCAGATTGCAAGTTGGTGAGGTACAGATAATTGTAAGGGCACGGCAGTGCCCATTGGTGTCAACTTAAGAAGATTCTGCCCAGATTTGTTGGGTGTAAGCGTCAATTTCTCGATGACGCTTACGCCTGGTTTTGACTAATCCAAACAGCTTTTGACGTTCTACAAGATAGGTAACAACCTCACTGGCATCACCATCATAATTTTTCCTGCCACAGTTTTATCTGTCTCGAAGAAGTGCTTTTAGTTTCCTTCTTATACCAATTCTTCAAAATAAAGCTACACATGGACAGCAGGGGGGCAGAGGGCAGGGGGAGAATTATCTGTAGCAAGGATTTAGAGAAATGGTATTAACCCTCTTTTATCACTTTCGGGAGAGAATAATCTGGGATGCTTACAGAATAAGACTTTTACCAAAAACCTTGATTTTAGGCATTATGTTAGAAAATAAACGTTCAAATGCCCGTTCTGTGTGCGGTTAAAAATTTGGCTCTTATTTTTCTTTTCCCAGAGTAACAAAAGAGGGATTAAAGCTGATGAACCTTCGTTTTATCTTCTTTAAAATTGCTGGAATTCGCTTTCACGCTTTCTGCCAATACTGTTTGATTAAGGGAAAAAGGGCGGGTTTAACCTAGATATCTCTTGTCCAAGAGAGATTTCGCGAAACCTGCCCCTACTGACTTTTGACTTCCGCCGACCTGTACTAGGCTGATGCCACTTTGTTAAAATTCAATTTGTAGCCAGTATCAACTATTAGCTTGTTGCCAAAAGAATCTAGATAGTTGCTGGCAAAAACATCTATATAGTAATTACCAGCAGCTAAGTTAGAGAGATTAAACGATTCTGATGCAGTACCCGTATTTGCAGAAGTAGCTATCACTTCACCTGCATCAATCATGCCATTATTATTGGCATCGTAAATTAACCTCATATCTGCATTAGCAGTCAAGTTACTGAGAGTCACTGCTATATTACCTACACCACCAAGTTGAATGCGGTGGAGTCGGTCGGTAAATTCGCTATTGACTGCATAGGAGTAATATCCGCCAGTAAAACTAGAACCTGCGGCAACAGCATTGCCGTTGTTATAGTCATAAACCACGCTAGCAAGCGAAGTTTGAATTCCGCCAAGGGGTAAACTATAAGGTTGAGCCGCACCATAGTTAATATTCCAGCCAATATCCCTTAGCGCGGCAAGAGATAATTGGCTAAAGGCCGAAGTTGCTCCCTTGGTTACGTGAGTCATGATTTCGTTACCAAAAACTTCCTCCTTCCAATGGATATAGTCTGAACCTTCACCTACACCTATCGTCATTGGGATGGCTGTTTGGCTAAATGTCCTGCGTAGTTCCCCATATACCCAACCTGCATAAGTGTTAGCTTTGTAATTTCCGCTAGTTGGATCAACAGATGAACTGTTGAGTAAGCCGACAAGTCCTAAGGCGTGGCCAATCTCGTGAATAATTATATTCGGGCTATAATTGGTAACGGTATTTAAAGTATTCAGATAGCTACTGCTAAGCTTTAATTGCCCGGAAGTCGGAATGATATGACCGTTAGCATCTGTTGCTGTGCTTAACGATTCACCTTGAGCTAAAGTACTTCCGGTGATGGAAGTGTCCTCAATGAACTTAAGTGTGAAAGTTTGAGAAGTATCGAAACTAGTATAAGAAATAGCATTTTTCCAGAAGCTAATCGCCTTTTGAATCGTAGCTTGTGCAGTCGTGTTGATATTGCTAGCGAAGGTGGGACTAATAGAAAAACTCAGGTTATCGCTGGTAGCAGCAGTAAAATTGGTGGCGAGACTATAGTTAGCAGCCTGATTGTTATAGCTCATCACTTGCAGATAATAATTACCTGCGTCCAGAAAACGACGCATGGATTCGCTAGTGCTACCACGTTCCCATTGCCAAGCTAGAATTTCCCCAGTATCTAAAATCCCAGTTGTAGAGTTATATAATTGAGCAGTATCGATCGCTCCATTACCATTAATATCTTTAATCAAGCGAATATCTGCATCGCCAGTTAACCCAGTCAAATTTGCTGTGAAGACACCAGATTCACTTACTGTAAAGCGGAAAAAGTCATTGACATCTGTAGCACTCACGTGTTCATTCCGCGAGAAAACGGCTGAATTTTGAACTTCAGCATTACCCAAAGTATTACCAGGATCAGTTGAGGGAGCAGCAGAGACGCTCAAATTATAGTTAGTGGCAGCGCTACCAGATTGATAAACTTGAATATAATAGTTACCCGCACCCAATTGGCAGATCATGGACTCTGCTGTAGTGCCAATATTGATAGCAGCTTGAATCACCACGCCATTACTGTCAAGCAACTGCACATTAGCGTCTGCACTTAATTCGTTAAGTGAGAGGTTAAAGTCGCTATAAGTCGATAAGTTGAACTGATAATAATCATTGCTGTCAGTAGTATCGACGCGATCGCGGAAATTACCACTACCATTAACTCTACCAATATTAAAAGCTTTAGCAATAGCATTACCCGCAACATCTATAGCAGTTGGTTCATTTAAGTTGGTGCTAACACCACTAATTTTCCAGTTAAGATCGGGAACTGCATCGAATAAAACTCCGTTGAGAAGCTTGTCATTATTCATGTACCACA
>JAVRCF010000052.1:31756-56318 GCA_034530935.1 Aulosira sp. DedQUE10
AATATCTGAGTGGCCATCATTATTGAAGTCAGCTGTTCCCTCAATTTTCCAGTTAGGATCAGGAACTGCATCGAATAAAACTCCGTTGAGAAGCTTGTCATTATTCATGTACCACAAGACATTTTGACCTGTAGCGTAGTTGCGCCAAACAATATCTGAGTGGCCATCATTATTGAAGTCAGCTGTTCCCTCAATTTTCCAGTTAATATCTGAAACTCCATTGAATAAAACTCCGTTGAGAAGTTTATCATCATTCATGTACCACAAGACATTTTGACCTGTAGCAGAGTTGCGCCACATTAAGTCTGTTTGATGATTTTGAGTTGCTAGGGAGAGACTGTAGTTGGTACTAGAATTATTTGCGCCTTGGTAAACCCGGATATAATAGCTACCGGCATCCAGAATGCGATTAATTGATTCGGCTATACTGTTGGGATTTGCTGACCTAGCAATCAATCCTCCACTACTGTTGAGTAATTCAACATTAGCATCTGCGTTAAAACTATTGAGGCAAACATTTAAGGCACTACGACCACTGAAATTCAAGCCATAGCAGTCGTTAGTATCGCCAACTCCAACCCAGTCAGAGAAAGTTTGGGTGTTGGAATTTAGATTTAGAGCTAAAGCTGTATTTAGCGTATTACCTGCATTATCAAAAGGCATAAATATCCCCTTGTTAGTTGGTTAAATTACACCCTTGAACACCTTGCTAGCTAAAGGTTTCACAAGGAAAAAACGGGTAGAATTCAGTTGATCCTGCTCTTAGTTATGCAAAATAACCTGGGTATACATGCGTAATTTTTCGCTTTAACCTATAGTAGTATCAGTATTTTTGCGTTGATTAGCAATAATAATTTGCAGATAAATAGGGATATAGTTTAAATTTTGTTTTTCAATATTTATACTTAATATTTCATGCCTAAAAATAACAGCGAGATTCAGTAGATACCACATTCAGTTATTAACGTGATACCAATTTAATATGAAGCTGCATATAATAGAGGATTACAAACTCAATAAATTTAGATGCCAATGAGCCGTCCGTTTAAGATTGAAATCGCAGAGAGCGAAGAGGAACTAAAAAAAGTTCAAAACTCAAATAGAATTCCTATAGGAATGCTATTCACTGCTCAACTATAAAATCAAGCGATCGCCGGCTTATTTATTATCAACAAATTAAAAAAGAAAAGTACTTCTGAGAATACCAATAGTAACTGGATCGCTATTTGGTGTATGCCCAGGTTCTAAGATATGAATTATTCCTGGTGTGATACTAATATTCTCTGTAAGTTGAAACCGATAAAAGCCTTCGATTTGAAGAGTCGTTCCTGGTTGCCCGCCAGCACGTCCTAAACCTGTATTGACCGCATCAGGAACATTGCTACCGTCCTGTAAGTTACTACTAGTAATTTTCGGCGGTTGTCCCACATATATTCCACCCAGATTTCCCTTAGCAAATAGATCTGGAAAATTGAGAAACGCCATGTAATTTGTGGTTTCTACACTTCCCGATTGTCCAGGAATGTAAGAACTAGTATAACCACCCCATGCACCAAGAGTAATGTAGGGTGAGATTTGCCAAGTGACAGTAGCACCAACGGCATTCGTTTGTAGAGGTTCTGATTTTGCACTTAAGCATTCATCACCCACAAAGGTGAGTAAGCAACCATCTGAAGAGTAATTATTAACATAATATAAACTTAAATCTAAAGTATCAGTTGGCGTTAAAAGTAACTGTAAACCTGTCGTAGTATTGCTATCAAATAAACCAGTACGTTTACCAGGGTTACTAGGAGTATAAGTAGAATAAAGTGCCTGCAAACTGGCGCGTTTGGCAAACTGCCAATCTATAGCAATTCCACCATGACCAAACCCTGTATTTAAAATTGGGTTGCGTTGGGCGAACAAAGATAGTGGGCCTGTCGCAGCGCTTTCTACCCGGTTTGGGCCTCGAAAAGCGGTTGTCATATTGACGTTTTCTGTACCGATCATCAGCGCTAAGTTGTCAGCCGCTAACCAGTGATAATTCAAGTCACTGATGATTAAGTTATCTGTAGGAAACTCGTAGCCCAGCAAAACATCATTCCGCGAAACGTTATTGTTAAATCTCGGCCCACTTTCACCCATCCCATGTAAAAGGGCTGTAAACAAGTAACTACGAGGCGTAAACTGGGTAGTTAAAGATAGCTGAGTCAGGGATATCACATTAGTATTTGTACCCTGGTCATTTGTATCTTTTATGCCATCTCTAGGACTGACATCACCACGATTGCTACTCCGTCCTTGCACACCAACTACTACTAACCCACTGAGTTTACTCGTTGTCGAAAATTGATTAGCTTCAAGTTCCGTAGTGCGGGCTTCTAAATTATCAACTCGACCTCGTAAGGTTGCTAATTCCGGGGCAAATTCTGACTGTAATTTTTGGATCTGGGCTAAATCTTCACGGCTAACTAAATCACTAGTGGCTGTGGCGATTAACTCGTTGACTCTATCTAAGCAAGCATTCACACCTGCGGCAAATTCATACCGCGTCAAAGCGCGATCGCCACGATAAGTGTTATTTGGATAACCTGCTATACAGCCGTAGCGTTCTACTAAAGATTGTAATGCTTGAAAAGCCCAATCTGTAGGTTGTACGTCTTTTAACTGAGATACCGATGTGACTTGTGCCATCGGTTCCGGATTTTCTTGAGAAGACTGATAGCTAGGAGATGGAAGCCGATAATCTTGGGCGATCGCTTTTTGAACAAATCCGTTTACGCCCGCAATTATTAACCATGCAAGCATCCAGGCTTTTCTTTTAGTGGGGCGTATCATCAACTTCTTTTACTCTGCTTCCATACTTAGGCCATGAGTTTATTCACATTTATATGTAAATGGCATGAGGAAATTTACGTATTTTGTGTCAAATTAGACTAAAAATTTTCTGGGCAATATTTAAAAAGCGCGAGTATAAAAGATAAATTAACCAGCCTAAAAATAAATACTCTTTGGATAGAGTGAACAACTAGTATGGCAAATCGGTTGCGAAAGCAGATGCCAAAGCCCTCAGGAGACAATCAGCCTGTTGTAGGTGCGATTAAACATCTCTCCCAAAAAAATCAGAAAAATTCTCAACAGGGAAATTGGCTAACATCAACGCTAGCGATCGCTATATTGTTGAGCAGTGGTGGTATATTAATGACTTTTGCCTGGATCAGTATTCTATTTATCTTTAATCCAGAACAAATTATCTGGATGAATAAATTTTTACCGGAATGGGCACAAATATCTCGTGGTAATTACAAAGACAAACCTTTTACCCTCAAACAAATTCAACTCAGCCTGAGTCAACAAAAACGCATAGCTGGAGAAACTTTAGTTTTGGCTAAGGATAAAGAACAGTCTTTTCTACTGCCAGTTTTCCAGCAGCGTCCTAATTGTCTGTCTGATTGTCAATCATTGGTAGAACTGAGGGTTTATCAACAATCTCAAGACTTGGAGTTGCAATCTCAAACAGAAAAATACTACCGTCTTACAAGTCAAATACCTGTAACTGGGCCGGAAGAATCCTTTGTGGTTTCTACTTCTGATGAAGTTGAATTAGAAAATCCAGAAACCAGTCAACCCCTACCTTTAAATGAAGTGAAACGCTTATCAGGTGGGACATCATCAGGGGTGTGGTTTGATTTACAAGGTAAACTTCCCCAAGGAAGTAGTGCGATCGCCTACGGTAACATTGTCTACTACAATCCAGAACGTAGTAACCTGCAACAGATGTTGTCTTGGAAAAGCCGCAATGGCCAAGTACCTAAATGGGAACAGGTGACTGGTGATGCTGTCAAAGAGTTAATCATCGATCAAACTATAGGTTTAGAACCACGGCTACGCATTTACCAGGTCAAACCTCTAAAGTTATTTCTCCATCCCATTCAACTAGAAGAAATTTCTCTGAAAACACCAGCCTTAAAAGATACTGCTTACCAAAACGCCTTATTACTTGCCCGGAGTGGACTGTGGACACCAGCCTTTGAATGGTTGCAATCTTTCCAAAAACAACAAAAAGCAGCGCTTCCTTTAGCAGCCCAAGCCCAAATCGATGTGATTCGCTTACACTCCCAACTAACCAAAACCGAAGCCGATAAGACTTGGGCAATTCCCTCTCAAGAAGTGCTAGCAGATTTAATTGATGGGCGCTGGAATAAAGCTTTACAGGTGTTTGAAGCATCGCCGCAAAATATCCCAGAAATTGCCACTCTCCTGCAAATGGATGGGGGGAGGTTGTGGAATCGCATCACAACCGCATTGCGAGTCAACCCCAATAGACCGGAAGTAGCAGCTTGGGGCGCATTGATTTTAGCCGTTCAACGGGGGGAAGAACACGCGATTTCTTGGTTGAAGGCACAACCAAAAATTACCCCAGAGACCCTGACTTATATTGAAGGTCTGTTAGCAAAGCTGAGTAACGAGGGCATCAGACCGAAAATCATTTCTAGTCAGCCTAGTCGGATTGTCGGTTCAGTGGAAGCCATCACCCAAGTTATTAAAACTGAATGGCTACGACCAAACCCAACAGTAGATCTGCAACTCACAGATAACGAAGTTTGGTATCAAGTAGAAGTGAGTGCATTTAATGACGGTAAACGCTGGCTAAATTTCCCCTTTGGGAATTTCCAACTACCTAAAATTTCTCCTGCCAAATTTCTTTGGGACACCTTAGGTATCAGCGCTGACCCAGCAATCTTAATAGTTGTCTGGTTACCTAACGGAGAACAACAGATGACTACCGCCACAATTAAAGGAGTGCAATTGCAAGGAGGCGTTTTACGGCTATTAGTAGCCGGACAACCAATAGCTAATAATCAGAATAAACTCCAACCCCGACCTTTAGCGTTGACAGATGCCGCACTGGAATGGGTACAACCATCTCCCATCACTCTGGAAGAACTATATCAACAAGATTCTGCCAGAGTCACAGCAATGCTACCAACTGTGTGGAAGTCTATACAACAATCTGGTCAAATTCCTCATGGTATGCCTAGTATTCAACAGATGCTGCAACAAATAGGCTATTGGCCTGTGCAAGTCATAAATTTAACTAATAATCCGCAACCGGAAACTGTGCTGACTATCTCAGCAGAAGCGATCGCATCATTGAAGCAGTCAGGAAATGCCGCACCAGAAGATGAAAACAATTTATCTCGTCCTCGGACTCTAATCTTGTCTGATAATGGTAAATTAATTTATACTGAATTTCAGCAAAATTACCACCAAACACTAACAGCGATCGCCCAGCTTTCAGATGGACAATCTCTAGCTTTATTAATAGAGAATGGTGATAAATACAGCCTCAAGCGTTGGTCAAAGAAAAATCAACGCTTTGAATAGCAGCCGCAGGAAGGATGTACCCCTGCAAAGACGCTACGCGTAGCTTGCTTCCCCGCAGAAAAAGGATGAATTCAATAATTAATCATATGATTTTCGCCCGCAAGTGGGGCAACAAGGCAAAAGGGTTTGTCAAAATTTTGACCCATCCATAGAGAAATGGGCTAATTCATCCCTCTCCTATCGGAGACGCTACGCGAACAGCCTTCGCTTGGCTTATTGTTCTTGGCTATGGGCTGAAAGACGTTGCTCCTTCAGGTTTTGCAACTTTAACAGCAGGGAATCTACCTCTGCTTGCAGATGCATTAATTTGGCCTGCTGGTCATCTTGGTAATAAGACTTGTTTAACTTGCTTGCCCAAAGTTCTTGGGTAGCACGATCGGAAACACTAGAAGTACAGGTAGACATCATTAATTAAATCCACTATTTAACTCACACCATTAGAGATATTATAATAATGTAGTTTTAAGCTTTGTTAAATGATTGTATAGTTTCAATCATTTACTCTAATGGGTTTTCGCTTTTGTGATAAGAGACTCAAATTATGATGGCTGTGTTCCAGAAAACACATCACTATCTACGATTCACTTGTGACAAAACTCCTGACCAAGCTGACTGGGAAAATGGTAAATAAAAATCAAGGTAAAACGCCTGCACTATAAAAAATTACTTTCTGCTTGTGATGAGGGCATCTAGTGGTGCAAGATATTTACCATTGAAATTTTTCTGTTTGCACTAAAAAATTTATATAAATAACCGTGACTGTAAGCCTGTCTGCTGCTAAATCTCATCGCCAACCCTGGCCTGGGCTGATCGAAGCCTATCGTGAATATTTGCCTGTGAGCGAAAAAACGCCCGTGGTGACTCTGTTAGAGGGTAACACGCCTCTAATTCCAGTGCCCGCGATCGCAGAACGCATTGGCAGACAAGTACGCGTTTTTGTCAAATACGACGGTCTTAACCCCACTGGTAGCTTCAAAGACCGGGGAATGACAATGGCAATTTCCAAGGCTAAGGAAGCTGGGGCGAAGGCGGTGATTTGTGCTAGTACAGGTAACACCTCAGCCGCCGCCGCCGCTTATGCCAGACGTGGGGGAATGAGTGCTTTTGTGCTAATTCCCGATGGTTATGTGGCGCTGGGTAAGTTAGCACAGGCTTTACTATATGGGGCAGAAGTGCTGGCGGTGAAAGGAAATTTTGACCGCGCCCTAGAAATTGTCCGCGAGATGGCAGAAACCTACCCGATCACTTTGGTGAATTCGGTGAATCCCTACCGCTTAGAAGGACAGAAAACAGCCGCCTTTGAAATTGTTGATGTATTGGGTAATGCCCCAGACTGGCTATGTATCCCAGTTGGCAATGCAGGGAATATATCTGCATATTGGATGGGATTTTGTCAATACCACCAAGTAGGTAAATGCGATCGCTTACCAAAGGTAATGGGATTCCAAGCAGCAGGTGCAGCGCCCATAGTCAACGGAAAGCCAGTACAGCACCCCGAAACATTGGCAACAGCGATTCGCATTGGCAACCCTGCGAGTTGGGAAAAGGCGATCGCAGTTAAATCAGCTAGCCAAGGAAATTTCCACGCCGTCACCGATGAGGAAATTCTCGATGCTTACCGACTGTTAGCATCAACTGAAGGCATTTTTTGTGAACCAGCCAGTGCAGCTTCCGTAGCCGGGATGTTGCAAGTGAAAGACCAAATTCCCTCAGGGGCAACAGTAGTTTGCGTCCTGACTGGTAATGGTTTAAAAGACCCAGATACAGCCATTAAACACAGTCATAGTCAATTTAAACAGGGAATTGACGCAGAACTAGCAGCAGTGGCCGAAGCAATGGGATTTTAGGACTTGAATTTTCAATTCAATTATTTAAAATCTCAAATTCGGTGAGGAAACCAAGCGTCAATCTGGGCAATTTCTCAGTATTCCCAAACGGATATATAGGAATCCGGTTTGATGATTGAAAATATACGTAGGGGAGCCAGTGCGTTGCGGTGAGCAGTGCGTTGGGCGGCTAGCCTTCTCTCCGAGAGGCTTCGCCAACGGCAACGCCTGCCGTAGGATGCCCGAAGGGCTGTAGGGCGAACGCCGACTTGTCCCTTGCGCGTCTCCCCTTCTCCCAAAGGGAGAGGCTAGCGCCAAGGGAGAAGCAACTGCGAACCCGAAGGGGGTTCCAAGAGTTGTAGCAACTGGTGAACCAGCGCTGCGGGAGGGTTTCCCTCCGCAGGCGACTGGTGCTCGCGTAGCGTATCCGTAGGATTCACCCGAAGGGCGTTGCGTTACGCTGTCGCTAACGCACCCTACTAGACTGACACAGCTTCTTGTTTTAAGGAGCTTTAAAACTGCAAGCCCTTGTTTTGTAAATTACCCTCGATGTGCTGTATTTCTTCTACTGTTTCTCCTGCCACAATCCCATAAATTTCGGTGTAAATTTTGCCGTATTTAACCTTCTCTAAAGCCGACAAAATTATCAAGTCTTTGCGTTCTAATTCTGATTTTAAATTAACTAAAATAGAATCTAATGTTCCATCTATGCGGTAGTCGGTGGAATATTTAGCTACTTCTTTCCCTAGCCCCAATAGAGTATGGCGCTGTAAGCAAAGCGGAGTTGAGCCATTGACGCGGAAATTAGCATCAATAATATAAAACTGCCCATCTTTATCTTCTAAGACATCGAAGCCAATCACGCCGAAATATCCTTGTTTGTGAGCGTACTGACCAATTGCGGCAATCATGTCATAAAATCGACTCATGTCCGTGTTGCGATAGTCAATTAGTCCCCCTAAATAGTCGCCCTGTGGGGTGACAACTTGATTTGTAGTACCAATGAGCGTTATATCTCCTACCTTGTTGACATAGAATTGGACGCAGTAGTTCTGCACGGTATTCTTGACGAACTCAGAAACAATAATTGTCGAGAGCAACTTAATATCGAGATATTTTTTAATTTCTGCAAGGCAGTAGTTTAAATCACTAGTACTTTTGATAATATAAGTGCCTTCCCCTGAAAGCCCGTGGGAAGTTTTGATCAGATAGGGAAATTGTTCTGGTAGCGGAATATCTGCAAGATTCATTGAGTGCAGATTGTAGCTGGTGTATTTGGGACATTGCACCCCCAGTTCAGCTAAGGTTACTTTACTAAGCAAACGGTAATGAGTATCAGGAGCGATCGCGTGTTTTTCTGGTTTAAGATGATCGAAAGGAAATAGAGTGATGATTTTGTCAAAGCGCTCGCTATGGCTGAGTTCATCCAAATAAACCGAGCAATCTCTCATTTCCATATTGCTGTAGCTACAGGCAAAATGCTCCCACCAGTAGTCAAGCAGCAACTTATGCGGCGGAATAATGACAATTGCGGGAATCGCATCGCCTAATATAGCCAAATTTTTCCAAGGTTCCTTCTGACAAATCTTGTCAAAGGAGGTTTTAGTCGCTTCACTGCTACCATCTTGAATATAGTATTTTTTCGTGTTGGGGTAAGCCGCCCAACTGGCGGTTGCTGGGTAATTTAAGAGGAACGCATAAGCTGCATCTGTGATGTCTTGAGCAAACAGATCGGACAAAAAACTCCCTTGAAAGTAATCAAAATTATATGTTGAGTTCATAAGAAATATTTTTAAGATCCACTTCTACATTTACCTGATAAATAAGGTATTAATTGTACAATTCTGATTCTTCCATCTACAAGTAGAAAAAAAATAACTATAAGTTATATAATTCTAGTTCTATTTATATAACTTTTGTATTATATAGCAAACTTAAATGTGTTGCTAAATTAATATTTAAGGCTTTGAAAATGTAACTCTTAACAGGAAATAAACAGCTAAAAATGTACTTTTTTTTTCACAAATCAAATATGACTGCTTTATACTGGTTTGATTTTTGAAAAAAATTACCTACTTTTGAAGCTTAAGTATAGAGTTAGCTATCCTCCCCAAACCTGTATTTCAAAAATAAAATACTAGTTTTATATAGGATTCATACTTGATTTTTGAAATATACGTAGGGGAGGTAAAAAGCGGTGTGGATGTTCCTCCCGCTTTATTGCCGTTGCGTTATGCCTCTGGCTACCGCACTATCCGAGGCTTTGGTGCGTTACGCTACGCGATAACACTACAGGTACTTAAATTTTTTCAGAAATCAAATCATAGGTTTATATACACTTAAGTATTTAAACACTAAATCACCTAATAAGAATGATAATTTAGTAATCTATCTAGAGTTATAGATTGATATTAAATATTTTTGTAATTACAAATAGTTAATTGTTTTTTTATTTGAAATAGCTGATTATTTCAGCATCAAGAGTTGCCAATAGCATATTTAATACTTCAATAGAGGTATTAAATATGTATAGCTTTTGAGAGAATGATAAGTTAATTTAAATTTTAACTGCTGTTTGCTAATAAAAACAAGTAAAGCATTTTTGCCTATTAAATAGCATAACTACATCCTAAAATATTTTTCTAATCTAAAGTTTCTAACTCAAGAATTATATATATAGTACTCTGCTTTCAGGATGTGTATTCTTCTGCTTAGGCATTCATTAAAAGAAAGGAAAGAGTTTCCCCCTTGTCGCAGTATGCCTTTTATTTCTGTATAAATGAATGCCGCTACTTACACTCTAAATTATCGTTTCAATTGAGGAAATTAACATGGTTACCATACAACCTCAGAGAAATCAGAACTCCCAAATTGATCGCTTAATGCGCGATCGCGTCGTTCTTATTACTGGAGCGAGTCGCGGAATTGGTGCAGCCACAGCCAAATTGTTAAGTCGTCATGGTGCAACAGTAGGGATTAACTACTACAGCAGTGAAAAAGCCGCTCAACAAGTAGTTGAAGAAATAGCTTCAGAGGGAGGTAAAGCACTAGCAATCAAGGCAGATGTCACAGACTCTCAGCAAGTCAACGCAATGGTGGAAGAAATTTCTGAGGTTTTAGGCGCAATTGATACACTCGTGATCAACGCCAACGCCAATTTTCCCATTGCTCCTTTCGTAAACTATCGCTGGGAAGACTTTGAAGCAAAATTAATTGGGGAACTTCAAGGAGCCTTTTTCCCTTGCAAAGCAGTCGTACCATCGATGATCGAACATCAACGGGGCTGCATCATTGCCATAAGTAGTGGGCTTTCTCGCAATCCTGGTGAGGGATTCTCTGCCCACAGCACAGCCAAATCTGGATTGGATGCCTTTGTGAAAAGTCTAGCGTTAGAACTCGGCCCACAGGGAATTCGGGTGAATGCGATCGCACCTGGATTGACCATTACAGATGCTACTGCAAGATTACCACAAGAGCAGAAAGCGGCTGCGGCTCAATTTACACCGCTGCAAAGAAATGGATTGCCAGAAGACATTGCTGGTGCAATTCTACTGTTAGCTTCTGACCAAGCAAAATTTATTACAGGTGCTTATTTACCTGTTAGTGGTGGTGATCAGATGCTTTAACGGACAAGGAGAGAAGTCTGAGCGGAGGTTTCCTCCGTTAAGAGCAGGGGTTGCCGCAGGCATCAGAACTTCTCCCTACAGCCCTTTGGGCATCCTACGGCAGGCGCTAGCCGCTCCCTTTGGGAGAAGGGGAGACGCTGCGCGTTAAGCGTAGCTATGCCGTAGGCTTTACGGGGGGACAAGGGGGAATAATCAATGCCCAATGCCCCATGCCCATTAATTATGCTTCAATCACCACTCGCAGATTGCCGCGTTTTTTAGCTACGCGACAAGCGGTAGTGCTACCAGAACGCTCAAATTCTAAATCGAGGACGGTAGGGCCGACGTGCAAATTGTGCAGAGAAAGGCGATTAATCGACTCTGGCAAAGCAGGATCAATGATTCGCAAGCAGTTATTTTGCGCGTCAGGGACAAGGTTGACGATCATTTGCAGTAGTTGGAAGATACTACCAGTAGCCCAAGCTTGGGGAGTACAAGCAACAGGATACTGTACAGGGGCATTATCACCGTTGCGTTCGTAACCACAGAACAATTCTGGAGGACGTTGATATGGTTGTTGGGTAGTCATATCAAGCAAACCTTGGAAGAGTTCGAGGGCTTGATCGATTAAACCAAGTGATCGCAATCCCATTGCAATGATGGCGTTATCATGGGGCCACACTGAACCGATGTGATAGCCCATTGGGTTGTAGGCTGGGGATAAACTACTGAGTGTGCGAATCCCCCAACCATTAAACATATCTGGGGCGCGTAACCGTTCGGCGACGCTGTAGGCTTTTTCGGGTGTGAAAATGCCTAAATGCAGACAATGACCAGGATTTGAGGTAATACTTTCTACTTGCTTACCGTCACCATCCAAAGCCAAAGCGCAGAAATCTTGGTCTTCAATCCAGAAATCTCGATTAAACCGCACCTTAAGATTTTTAGCTTCTTCTAGCCAACGATCTGCTAAGTCCAGCCGCTTTTTCATCCGCGCAATTTCTGCGAGGCGCATTTTCGCTGCATAGACGTATGCTTGAACCTCACAAAGTGCGATCGCTCCGTTAGCTAACTCTCCCTTGTGGTCTACAATACAATCACCTGAATCTTTCCAGCCTTGGTTAGCCAGACCGCGTTTGGATTTACGATAGTAACTCAAGTAGCTAGTATGTTTGGTATTGCGGTCAATCCACTCCATTGCTGCCAAAGCATTTGGCCAAAGCTGCTCTAAAGTTTCTTGATCGTGCGTCCAGGCATAATATTCAGCATAAAGCATCAGCCATAGGGGAGTAGCATCAACTGTACCGTAGTAAGGTGTATGGGGAATTTCTTCACACCGTGCCATTTCCCCCAACCGCAACTCGTGTAAAATCTTCCCTGGTTCTTCTTCGCGCCACTCATCGTCCACTTTGCCTTGATATGTCGCTAATAGCGTTAAGGTTTCTTTGGCAATGCGGGGATTTAACATCAAAGTTTGGGAAGCTGTAATGATCGAATCTCGCCCAAACAACGCCGAAAACCAAGGTACTCCAGCTGAAACAGTCTTATTCTTGCCAAAAGACTGGCGCAACAAATACATATCTTGTTCAGCCCGTTCAATCACTCGGTTAAAAGTGCTTTTATCGGAACTAATCCGGGTAATTTGTTGCACCCAATGCTGTTCTTCCATCAACTCAGCGGCTTTCGCTTGTGCTAAAGTCACCGCTGCACTCACAGTTGAACTCGACTGATTGTTTCGCAACATATTCACCCGATAACCCAATTTTTGGGTTTCGTGAGAAGCCAACTCTAGCTGCCAAACCGCAGTGTAACCTTTAAAATAGTCTGGTTGCCGATGCTGAAAATTAATCCGCGATTCCATCACCAAGCCATCTAAACCTTGATAGGCAAGTGTTAAGGATTCATCCCGCATGATTGCAGGCTGAGTTTGTATTGGTGAACCGCCATCAGCAGATATTGCGTCTTCAGATGTTGGCTCTACTAAGCGTAAAAGCCTACCGCGTTTTTCTCTGCCATAGCCGCGGACTTCAAATAAATCCACAAAATCGGCATCAAAACTGATACTCAGTTCAAAACTAACGGTAGTTGTGCTGTAGTTGGCGACTTCTATTTCTTCAAATAGTGCGCCATTCAGCACAAGTTCCCGACGAATCCCCACAGTATCGGCTTTGAGTCGTTCATCAATCCTGGGATTAGTACAGAGAACTGAGAGTGCAAACCCTTTATCTGCAGTACTGCTGAGTAGAACAGGCGATCGCCCCTCAACCTGCAACTCTAGTCGGCTCAAGAAACGCGTATCACAGCAAAACAGCCCCAGACTGGGATTGCCATCGTTTAGAGAACATCCAGAAATGTTCCCAATTGTATCTGTGACAAAAAATAAATCATCATCTTTGACCGTCAGTGTTGGTTGTGGTCTTTCACTTACAACACAAGGCCACTCCGGGATAGGTAATTGTTCTGCTGGAATATAAGTTTTTCCGTCCAAGAAAACTTTTTCTGGTGTCATCAGTATATCCGATGTCATTAGCCAATCTTCCGTGTACAGGTCTAGATTTTAGCAATCGCATCAGCGTCAACAGGAAAGAAGTCCTAGTGGAGGTTTCCCCCAATCAGAACTTAGGCACAAAGACGCTCTAGCAAACTCTGTTGAGCCATTCAAGCCAAAATAATACTTACATACTCTTGGCAAAAGGGCAGCTATTAAATCTACAACAATCAAATTTTTAGAAATTGATAATTTAAACTCAGAAATACTCCAAAGCCTTTAAAAAACTAGCTTTTGGGCTTGATACCCAGAAAAATAGGGGCAATTAAAGCTTTGGGTTTTGAGCGTCTTCATCAGAAATTTATATTTTTTACCGATTTTTCAATGTCTTGTGAAGGTTTGGGGAACGGCTAAGAGGGAATCGAGAACAAGAAGAGAATGCTTGTGCCAAAGTGCGATCGCATCAGTATTTTAGGGCGCGTTGTCCTTAGAGAGCGATCGCACCTTTGGATTTTAGAATTTACGGCTGCTACCTCAACGCAGGCGATCGCTTTTCACCATAGCCGATGAGTATGACCTTTAAATTGCATAGTAATTGTATTGGCAATCAAAGTGAGAGCAACTTATACCAATTCTGTATGAAGATGGACATAAGACCCCCCTGTAGTCCCAGGGCTGATTCATTCGACAAGGTATGTATTTTGTCAATACCATTGGCGATAAATATTCGGGCAAAAGTCATGAATTGTTGACCATTTTGATGCCTAATATTGAATGCCAATTGAATACCTTGCTTATTTTTCATCTCCTGAACCCTTGATTTTTAAAGCCTTTTAGGGAATGAATCGGCCCTGCCCCTTGGCAAGGGGGGACGGCGTAGCCGGGGGGTGAATATATGCAGCTTCACAAAGAAACGGTATTAGTTAATAAAAGATTGAGTCATGAAAATGGTGCGTTAGCCAAAGCCATAACGCACCATACGGTTGAATGAGATTTACTATCTCAACTCAATTGTTCATACTTAAATTTCCCTTTAATAAACTTGTTAAAATATTGACCTTTAGACGGTGCATTGTCTAAATCTTCCTTAACACTAGGAGGTACTTTGAAATACTCGTAAACACTTCCACTCTCAAATTCAATAGTCAGTGTTTGAGTTTTTTGCTCATAGCTAAATTGCTTAATAACACTGCCTTCAGGCTTGAGTAGAGGAAATGCGATCGCATCTCGAATACTGGCAGAATCTGTTAATAACATCACCAAGCGATCAATCCCAATCCCTAAACCGCCTGTAGGTGGCATACCGTATTCAAGGGCGGCCAAAAAGTCTTCGTCAACGCCTTGGGCTTCTAAGTCACCAGCAGCTTTTCTTTCAGCTTGGGCTTCTAAACGTTCTCTTTGATCGATGGGATCTGTAAGTTCTGAGAAGCTGTTCCCAGTTTCTCGCCCGACGATAAATAACTCAAACCGTTCTACCAAACCTGGCTTAGAACGGTGGGGCTTTGCCAAGGGCGAAATTTCGACTGGATAGTCAATCACAAAGGTAGGCTGAATTAAGTTTGCTTCTACCTTTTCTTCAAAGGCTAAATTCAGTAACTTTCCAATTGATTTAGCTTCATCTACACCAGGAATCCCAGCATTCTTACTGGCTGATTTTGCCTCTTCCAATGTTTGGAATGAATTGTAATCCAAACCTGTGTATTCTTTGACTAAATCATGCATTGTCACCCGCCGCCAAGGTGGTGTCAAATCTATGGGTTCCCCTTGGTAGGTAATTTGCAATGTGCCGAGTACATCTTGGGCGACAGCGGTAATAATCCCTTCAGTCAGCGCCATCATATCGTTGTAGTCGGCGTAGGCTTGGTAAACCTCAATCGTCGTAAATTCGGGATTGTGTCGAGTCGAAATTCCCTCATTGCGGAAAACCCGCCCCAATTCAAACACCTTTTCAAAACCACCCACAATCAACCGCTTGAGATGAAGTTCTGTGGCAATTCGCAGATACAACTCCATTTCTAAGGTGTTGTGGTAGGTGATAAATGGACGTGCATCTGCACCCCCAGTCTCACTTTGCAAAACTGGCGTTTCAATTTCTAGAAAATCCCGTTCTTCTAAATAACGGCGAATACCAGCAGTAATTTGGGCGCGACGGCGGAAAGTTTGCCGAACTTCTGGGTTAACAATCAAGTCAACGTAGCGCTGACGGTAGCGCTTGGCAACATCCGTTAATCCATGCCACTTGTCGGGTAGGGGCAACAGGGATTTAGTGAGGATAGTATATTGTTTAACGTAGACAGATAACTCGCCCTTTTCAGTCCGTTTAATAGTACCTTTAACTCCCAGGATGTCGCCTGCATCCGTGAGTTGTTTTAAATGATTGAAAGCATCAGCATCAATATCTGCCATGCTTTCTTGGATGCGATTTTTATCCAAATAAAGCTGAATTGTGCCAGTTTCATCTTGCAAGGTGAAGAAAGCTAGTTTACCGAAAACGCGACGCGCCATAATGCGTCCAGCGATCGCAACTTCTAAATCAACTTCTTCGCCACTGGGTAAATCAGCAAACTTTTTTTGCAACTGTACGGCGTGGTGAGTAGATTCCCATCGATAGGCATAGGGATTCATTCCTAGCTGTTTGAGTTGGTCTACTTTTTCCAGCCTCGCGGCACGGATATCTTCTTCCGACATGGTAACTAACTCTCATGGGGCAAGATTAATTATAAGGTAGATGCCGAAAACCCCTGAACACCAGGTGCGTAGCACCATATTCTGTGCTTCTCCTACGACGGGGATTAAGGCTAGCCGCAGGATTTATCTGGTCTCGTGGAATCAAGAATCCCAATACGGTTCAGTTAAGCACAGAAGTAGGTTGAGTTTCTTTCCTCAACCCAACCTACGTGGATCAAGGTTTTTGGCTCTAACTGAACCGTATTGACTTATGCCCAGTCGAATTTTATGGCGATTATTTTATGCGTTCGATTAGTGATGCAAATGTCCTCCAACTACAGCAAATTTTCGCTCCTATCCCTACAGTAGTACTGCACAGCAAAATCACTGATTATGAAGTTTATTTTAATGTAAATTTTTGGCATTCTCACAATAGTAACCTATCGCATCCAAACTTGTGAACTATAAAATAGTCAACGTTTGAATGATTTCTGTATTAGTATTGGCTGTAAAAATAGGGTGTATTAAAGTAAAGATAAATTTTAATTTTTATCATTTTTATTAGGATAAAATACCGAAAATTTATTTATCCCGATTGAGAAAAATTATCCAGATGATCAATATAGTTTGGTTTTAGCTAAATACTTGTTCTGTAAAGCATTCATCAAAATTTCAAAAAGAGAAGAAAAGACACAAATGTAATTGGATGCCAGTAGTGGAGATAGAAGGGGCAGGGTAATAGGCAGGGCTGTTTCATTCCCTAAAAGGCTTGCAAATGCAATAGTTCACGAGAGGAAAAATAAGCTTGTCATTCAATCTTAGGCATCACAATGGGCACCAATTCATGACTTTTGCCCTGATATTTATCGCCAATAATATTGACAAAATACATACCATTACGAATGAAACAGTCCTGAAGGTAATAGGGGGGACAAGGGGATGGAAGAAGGAGAAGGAGAATAGCCATTATTAATGCTTAATGCCTATTCCTTATTGACCAATGACTTTTAAAATTTTAAAATTTGACTTTTGACCCTTGACCCTTGACCTTTAACCTTTGACTAAGATGCCGTCGTATCTGCTGATTTATTATTTCTCGGCATCACTAGTACTTTATCAACTCGGTTCCCATCCATATCCATGACCTCAAAACGCATTCCCTGCCATTCAAAATGATCTGCAGCAGCTGGGATACGACCTAGATGAGTGATCACAAAGCCACCTAAGGTTTGATAGCTACCTCGCTCATCTGGTTGCCATTCCTCCATATGGAAGATTTCTAAAAATTCTTCTACAGGTAACATTCCATCTAAAAGCCAGGAACCATCTTCCCGTTGTACGGCTTGCGGTTGATCCTGTCCGGGGTCAGCCGGCACATCGCCGACAATTTCGCTCATGATGTCGTTGAGGGTTACTAGCCCTTGAATTACGCCGTATTCATCAACTACCAGCGCCATGTGGGTAACGGTTTGCTTAAATAACTCCAAAACTTTTAAACCACGAGTACTTTCTGGCACAAATACTGGTTGTCGCAATCCCACAGTCAAATCTAAGGGTTCACCTTTAAAACTCCTAGCTAATAAGTCTGTCACAGGGATCACACCCAGCACGTTATCCAGTCCTTCTTGGCAAACGGGATACCGGGAATAGGCACTATCAACCATTTTCTCGCGGTTTTCTTCCGGCGTGTCTTCTAAGTCAAGCCAGACAATATCGGGACGAGGTGTCATAAAGGCACTGACAGGCCGATCGCCTAAACGAAAAACTCGCTCTACCATATCCTGTTCAGCTTCTTCAAAAGTACCAGCCTCAGTACCTTGCTCAATTAAGATTTTGATTTCTTCTTCAGTGACTTGTGGCTCTGTAGAAGGTGTAATACCTAACAGTCTCAGTACCATCTCCGTAGAAGCACTTAAAAGATAAACTGCGGGAGAAGCGATCGCAGCTAAAGCTCGCATCGGAATCGCAACAAACGCAGCAATACCTTCTGGGTTGTTTAACGCCAAACGCTTCGGTACTAATTCACCTACAATCAGCGACAAATAGGTGATAATCAAAACCACTATACCGAAAGAGAACGGTTGACTATATGGTGCTAAAAATGGGATTAATTTTACGTAAACTGCTAATTTCGCGGCAATAGTGGCTCCGCCAAAAGCACCAGTCAAAATTCCAATCAGGGTAATCCCAATCTGAATGGTAGAGAAAAATTGATTTGGAGACTCAGCAAGTTTCAATGCTGTTCGTGCTCTCACGTCTCCTTGATTAGCCAACTGTTGTAACCTTACCTTCCGCGCCGAGACGATCGCCATCTCGGACATAGAAAACACCCCATTGGCAATAATTAATACCAAAATGATTAAAATTTCAAAAGTCATGGAGGATATGTTTAGAATTGCCGCTATAAAGAGCGAACTTAGCTTAACTCTTAGTATCTAGTATTAAAGGTGCATCGATAAACGCTTTAATTGTACATAAAGAAGTAGTTATAGTTCTTCATTCTATTGAGTTAGAGGCATGGGGTATTGGGCATGGGTAATCGGTAATCGGTAATGGTTATTTCCCCTTGTCCCCTTGTCTCCCTGTCCCCTTATCCCCAGAGGGGGCCCCACATTCCCCAAATTCATCGCTCGGAGAGAATCAGAGGGCTGTTAACAGTATTTAAAATGGTTGACATAAGCTGCCCCGCAACCACTCCAATTTATAGTAAAAGTTATGGCATTTTCTTCCATTGTGCGTGCTTTGGCGCGATCGCCTCTAACCACAGAGCTAGTTTCCAAACTCAACCGTCAACAGGATTTACGGCTAAATGGTGTTCCCCGCTTCCCTAAGGGTTTAGTCGCTTCCGCATTGGCACAAAATTCGGAAAAGAATTTATTTGTGGTGTGTGCCACTTTGGAGGAAGCGGGACGCGCCTATGCACAATTAGAAGCGATGGGATGGAAGAACGTTTATTTTTATCCCACTTCTGAAGCGTCACCCTACGAACCATTTGACCCAGAAACGGAAATGACTTGGGGACAAATGCAGGTGTTGGCTGATTTGGTTAAGAGCCAAGAGTCAAGGGTCAAAAGTCAAGAGTCAAAAGTCAACGGGAACCAGCCAAAAATTGCGATTGTGGCTACTACGGGGGCGCTACAACCTCACTTACCACCACCAGATGCTTTTATCCCTTTTTCTGTAACTTTAAAAAAAGGTATGGAATTTGACTTAAATACCTTCAGTACTAAACTAGCTACTTTAGGCTATGAACGAGTACCTTTGGTGGAAACAGAAGGGCAATGGAGTCGGCGTGGTGATATTGTTGATATCTTTCCTGTCGCGTCGGAGTTACCAGTACGGCTGGAATGGTTTGGTGACGAAATCGAACAAATCCGGGAATTTGATCCCGCAACTCAACGTTCTGCCCTTGACAAAATTGACCAAATTATTCTCACGCCTACCAGCTTTGCTCCAATTATTCTAGAAGTACTCCAAAATAGTGCTGAGTCAGAATTTAACTCAGAACTCAGCACTCAGGACTCATCACTCTTAGAAGGTAGTCGTCGCTTTTTAGGGTTAGCTTTTGAGCAACCAGCATCACTGTTAGACTATTTAAGCGAAAATACCCTAGTTGCCATCGATGAGCCAGAACAGTGTCATGCTCATAGCGATCGCTGGGTAGAAAATGCTGAGGAACAATGGTCGCTGGGGACTGGGGAAATTGGGCTAGGTGCTTTACAATTGCCGAAAATCCATCGGTCTTTTGACGACTGTTTGGCAACAGCAGCGAAGTTTAAACGAGTCTATTTATCGGAATTAGCGGAAGAAAACAGTGGGATTAATCTAGCTAGTAGACCTGTTCCCGTTACACCACATCAATTTGCTAAACTTGCTGACACATTACGTCAAGAACGCGATCGCAATTTTTCTACTTGGCTAATTTCGGCTCAACCTTCGCGTTCGGTTTCTCTATTGCAAGAACATGATTGTCCAGCGCAGTTTATCCCTAATCCCCGCGACTACTTAGCAATTGACAAGCTACAAATCAACCATATACCTGTAGCACTGAAATATTCTGGATTGGCGGAACTCGAAGGTTTTATTCTCCCGACCTTCCGCTTGGTAGTAGTTACTGACCGGGAATTTTATGGGCAACATTCCCTAGCTACACCTAGCTATATTCGCAAGCGCCGCCAAGCTGCATCTAAGCAAGTTGATCCCAACAAGCTGCGTCCGGGGGATTATGTAGTTCACCGTAGCCACGGGATTGGTAAATTTGTCAAGCTAGAAAGTCTGACAATTAATGACGAAACCCGTGATTATATTGTGGTGCAGTATGCTGATGGTTTGCTGAGAGTTGCAGCCGATCAAGTCGGTTCTTTATCTCGGTTCCGCACCACGGCGGATAAAGCACCCGAACTGCACAAAATGACCGGTAAAGCTTGGGAGAATACCAAGAACAAAGTCCGCAAAGCCATCAAAAAATTGGCGGTGGATTTGCTCAAACTTTATGCAGCGCGATCGCAACAACAAGGCTTTAGCTACCCAACAGATATGCCTTGGCAAGAGGAAATGGAAGATTCTTTTCCCTACCAACCGACAACCGATCAGCTCAAAGCCGTGCAAGATGTCAAACGCGATATGGAAAGCGATCGCCCAATGGATCGCTTAGTTTGTGGCGATGTCGGTTTCGGGAAAACAGAAGTAGCAATTCGCGCTATTTTCAAAGCTGTCACCGCAGGTAAACAAGTCGCCTTACTCGCGCCTACTACCATCCTCACCCAGCAACATTACCACACCCTCAAAGAACGCTTCGCACCTTACCCGGTGAATGTCGGCTTACTAAACCGCTTCCGCACGGCTGAAGAACGCCGAGATATTCAAAAGCGGCTAGCAACTGGAGAATTAGATGTAGTCGTTGGCACACATCAACTTTTAGGCAAAGGTGTAGCCTTCCGGGATTTAGGACTGTTGGTGGTGGATGAAGAACAACGCTTTGGTGTTAACCAAAAAGAGAAAATTAAAAGCCTAAAAACTCAGGTAGATGTGCTGACACTCTCTGCTACACCCATTCCCCGCACCTTATATATGTCTTTGTCCGGAATTCGGGAAATGAGCTTAATTACCACACCACCCCCATCCCGGCGGCCGATTAAAACTCATCTCGCCCAGATGAATCAAGAAACAATCCGTACAGCTATTCGTCAAGAAATAGACAGAGGTGGACAGGTATTTTACGTAGTTCCACGAGTCGAAGGAATTGAAGAGACAACAACAAAGTTGCGAGAAACCATTCCCTCAGCCAGGTTTGCTGTTGCCCACGGTCAAATGGATGAAGGGCAGTTAGAATCAACCATGCTCACCTTTAACAATGGTGATGCTGAGATTTTGGTTTGTACGACAATTATTGAATCGGGTTTAGATATCCCTAGAGTCAACACCATTTTAATTGAAGATGCCCACCGCTTTGGTTTGTCACAGCTGTATCAATTACGCGGTCGTGTGGGACGTGCAGGGATTCAAGCTCACGCCTGGTTATTTTACCCGCAGCAACGGGCATTATCTGATGCTGCACGCCAGAGATTGCGGGCAATTCAAGAATTTACTCAATTGGGTTCTGGATACCAGCTAGCAATGCGGGATATGGAAATCCGGGGTGTGGGTAACTTGCTAGGTGCAGAACAATCTGGTCAAATGGATGCGATCGGCTTTGATTTGTATATGGAAATGTTGGAAGAATCGATTCGCGAAATTCGCGGACAGGAAATTCCTCAGGTTGACGATACACAGATTGACCTCAACCTCACAGCATTTATTCCCGCCGATTACATCCCCGATATAGATCAAAAGATGAGCGCTTACCGTGCAGTAGCGGCGGCTAAATCTAGAGAAGAATTAACCCAGATTCAAGCCGAATGGAGCGATCGCTATGGTGCAATTCCAGCCCCAGCTAGTCAATTATTGCGGGTAATGGAACTCAAACAGTTAGCGAAGAAATTAGGCTTTAGCCGCATTAAACCAGAAAACAAACAGCACATCATTTTAGAAACTCCAATGGAAGAACCAGCGTGGAATTTACTCGCGGCGAATTTACCGGAGAGTCTTAAATCTCGCTTTGTTTACTCTCCGGGGAAAGTAACAGTGAGAGGTTTAGCAGTTCTCAAAGCAGATAAACAATTACAGAGTTTACTTGATGCGATGAGTAAAATGCAGGGTGCGATTCCGGAAGCAGCTATTGTTTGATTGGTTGAGAGCATTACAATTTAGTGAAAAAAGGACAAGTGCGTGATACTGTATAAAGTTCCATTATTGCTGACACCCCAACCTGAAGGTGGGTTTACCGTCACATCACCCTTGCTACCAGAACTGGTTACTGAAGGGGATACAGTTGAGGAGGCTTTAACAAATGTTAAAGATGCTTTGACTGCTGTAGTCGAGGCTTATGAGGATTTGGGACGATCTCTACCAATCAATATGCAAGTTGCTGACACGTAAAACATCCGGGAGCTTGGTAGCCCCGTGTTTTTAAACCGGGGTGGAAAAGCGACACGGGCAGATTTATCTGCATTCACAGTAAACCACAAACTTTGAAAAACAAACGTAATAATAGTGGTTTCAGCCATTGTGAATCAGGAAGCAAAGACCATTGCTAATACAGCGATCGCTTTTAGGTAAATAAGGGTATCGTCTGAAATGCTCAAATTAACGTTGTTTTGTGAGTTTTGTGATAGCTCTGGCTTTAGCTGAAATGTTTAGATGGTAAGACTTCTAAAAAACTTTTTGGTTTACTGATTCAGTATTAATGCCTTTCGTGATGTGGGTCATTTATATAAGTCATTACTTTGCTAGTGCTGACTTTAAGAGATGTATCGTAAAAATAACTCCTAGTCCAGAGAGACGGGAGTTTTTTTAGTTCGGGAAACTCATCTCTTAAAAGCTTAGAACTTCTACCTTTAAAAGCTTTGACAACATCACAAATAGGCGTTTTTTCGTCATATTCTACAAGTAGATGTACATGGTCTGACGCAATTTCCTTTGCTTTGATAATCCATTCTCTGTCACTTGCAACAGAGTCTAATATCTCAGACAATCGCAACTTAACATCGCCTTTTAATACGGGTTTTCTCCGCTTAGGAATCCAAACCAGGTGAACCGTAGCCAATCCTACGGAATGTTCATTATGCCTATATCCTACAGAATCTTTTCTCATAATAGTTGGTCGAAAGATTGACATCTATCAACCAATAATCTAACATAGTAAATATAGATAAGCAAATTTTTCAGGGAGGCGATTCAAGTGTTTGGGTGTCAGCAAGAACTGATAAAGTGTGATAAAGAAACAAAAGCTATTATTGAATATCTTTGTTTTGAATCAAATAGTCTTTACAATTGCTCGGTTTATTATGCTCGTCAAATGTGGTTTAAAACTGGCAAGATTGTTAGTGGTTTTGATTTGACTGCTGAGATGAAAAACAATAAACATTTCAACGCTGGTTATGCTTCAGCAATGCAACAGACTTGTTTAAATGTTGGAGAATCTTTTAAGTCTTTTAAAAAGTTATTATCCAAATCCAGAAAAGGAGAATTAGACCAAAAACCAAAAGCACCAAACTATAGAAAACCTGGTGGATTGTTCACTGTCACATACCCAAAACGTTGGTTAAAACTAAAAGATGGTCGGATTAGATTCCCATTAGGAAATCAGGTAAAAGCCTGGTTCGGTATTACTGAATTTTTCTTGCCGATGCCTGCTAATTTGAATTGGGCGGATATCAAAGAAATTCGTTTGTTGCCACGAAACAGATGTTTTTATGCTGAATTTGTTTATCAGCAAAATCTAGATGTAATTGAACTTGATAAATCAAAAGTATTAGGTATAGACCACGGGTTAAACAACTGGCTGACTTGTGTTTCTAATGTTGGCATTTCCTTTATTGTTGATGGTTTACATCTTAAATCGTTAAACCAGTGGTACAACAAATCAATTGCCAAAATTCAAGAGAATAAACCCCAAGGCTTTTGGTCTAACAGACTTGCAGCAATTACAGAGAAACGCAATAGACAAATGCGTGACGCTGTTAATAAAGCGGCAAGACTCGTAATTAACCACTGCATTGACAATCAAATTGGTTCAATTGTTTTTGGTTGGAATGTTGGTCAAAAAGACAGCGCAAACATGGGAAAAAAGAATAATCAAAAATTTGTTCCCATCCCGACAGCAAAACTCAAAAACCGTATTGAACAGTTGGCTGAACAATCCGGGATTGAATTCATTGAAACCGAAGAATCTTATACCTCCAAGACATCATTTTTAGATAATGATGTCCTACCTAAAATCGGTGAAAAACCCTTATGGTGGAAAAGTTCAGGCGTACGAACAAATCGCGGTTTATTCAAAACAGGAACAGGGATAAAAATAAATGCAGATTGCAATGGGGCTGCAAATATTATCCGTAAAGTAGCGATGATGCTTAAACTTGATTTAAGTGGAATCAGTAGAGGTTGTTTAAGTCAGCCTAAGAAAGTTCTTTTATGGACTCTTCAGAAATCCCCGCGTCTTCAGACCGGGGGTGCGATTCGTTCACTCGAAATGAATAGAAATATTCAGGGATGAGTGACATTTG
>JAVRCF010000053.1:0-54636 GCA_034530935.1 Aulosira sp. DedQUE10
GGGACGGTTTGGGTCCACAAAACTTCGGGGGGTTCCCCCCGCCCTTGCAAACTTTTCAAGACGACTTTTGACTTTCGCCTTGCGGTACTAGTCCCTTTTCCTGACAAGAGTACATAGCACCTAAGCGAGAACCACTATAATTACTCAGTTTCTGGAAAGATTTGAACTTTGCCATCGGGGTTAAGCACAGCTCGAAGTCTGACATTTTTACCGTATCTATTGGCAGAAACGAAGGGTGAGCCTATGTTAGGCATACCAGCGCTATCTACGTATTCTCTGGCTGCCTTATTTAAGGGAAAAATTCGTTCAACAGTGCCATCAACACCTACCATCAAACTATATTCTAGTGTTTGCCGTAATCCTGAGGGTGGTTGCCAACGTTTTTGGAGATATTGTCTAGCTTCTGCTACTTGAGGTGTATCAAACAATGTACCGTTGGTAGCTACCTGTGGCGATGTGGTTGGTGTTTTGCGCCCTTCCCTCAATTTATCGACTAATACATTATCACTAGTTGTTCCTCTTGAGGCCGCAGAGGCAGGATTATATTCTCCGTCAACCTTTCGAGTACTTGTAGGTTCATTGGGAATGATCGGAAGAGGTGGCGCTGTTGTTGAGATATTTGGGCTGATGCTGCGGCTGCTTCTATCGCCAGATAAGCTTGGTGGTAACTCCCGCCTTTTAGGAAGACCCAGATCACCTTGGGCTATCGATCCTGGGTTGCTTTGTGGAAGATTTGGTTGGATAGGAATTTGCTGTCCGCCGATTGTGCTAGGTTTTCCAAACTGTGAATTAGTAGGAAAAGTTGGGTTTGTCTTCTGGGGTATACCCAGTAAACTTCCTGGCGATGGTACACCCTTAGTTAAATTAGAACCGGCTGAGGTTTGAGACGTAGAAAAATTAGGATTTGGTAATGTTGTTGACTTGTTAGTAAGGCTAGAATTAGGAGCTACTAGAGGATCTGCTGGCAAGCTGGAAGTAGGAAGTGGGGCAGTAGAGCCAATAGTTGGTAGCGGGGGAAAACTGTCTGGGGCCGCAAGTCCCGCTTCTGGGTTAACTGGAGGTGAGGGTTGAAGAGCAATTGGTGACGAATTGGAAGTGCCTTTTTTGGCGAGTTGTTGCTGCTTGGGCTTGATATTATTCACATATTGCCAGGTAACTGGTAATAAACCCACACCTAATACTAGTACTGCGGCAACAGGTGCCCAAACCGGGAAACTTGCTACGGAACTGCTCGTATTTTCGAGAGCAGGTAACGCCATAATATCAGCCGAGTATTCATCTAGAGCAGTCGCCAAATCGAATATTTGCAGCAGACTCAGTTGAATTACAGGCCCAGATGCTTGGCTGGCGAGGGAACCGAGAAACAGGTTGTGAGCCAAATAGCTGCTCGGTTCTAAATATATTTTTGTATTTGGGATAGCTGAGGGAAAAGATTTTAATGCCTTAGTGCCAACGGGTAGCGAAGCGGGTTGAAAATCTGTAATTTCTGAGTCTATAGCGACTTTACTGGAATCTTGCGGCCCGGCAAAACTGAGCCAAAAGCTTTCTGGAGATTGTTGGAGAAATTCTTGAACATAGCTTGTGACTGCATCACACAAAGCTTCGAGTTGATCGCGATCGCCCCGAATTGGGAACCTGCTTTCTTCTGGTAGTCGCGGATCTTCAAACCGCAGCTCAAAACTTAGCTGCTTGAGGACAGTTTTCCCCGTCCACCGCGATAAAGGTGAGCTTTGCGCCAACACTTCGAGGGTGCAAGTGGGGGGTGTGTAGCGACGAATGACAGAGTTAGATAGAGGCATGGCAGAAACTGCGAAAGAGATGATTGGTGATTTTGGATTTTGGATTTGGGAGGAGCGATCTAAAATCCGTCTTGGAAAGTTTGACGGCAGTTGCTACAAGTCTCTTAACCGCAAGAGCGCACTGCCTCCTCAAGTCGAGCAAGCCGCTTGCGGGGGTTCCAAGAGTTGTGCGGACTGGCTTGGCAGAGCCGTCCATCCAACGCCAGTTGACGGCACTTCTTTCTCCTGTCCAAGACGCTATGCAAACAAGTCTAGCAACCGAACGGAGTGCCTTGGGAACCCTTCCCACGCACTGGCTCAACTTTGGAGCCAAATCTAAAACTTTGTGGAACGGTCTATAAGTGCTAACCAAAGACGGCGGTGTCCACCAGGCGCGCTGTAAAACAGTAAATCTACCAGCAGTTTGAGTGCTAGATGAGTCAATAAATCTGTTGAAATTTGCTCGTCCTCTTCCATTCGCTCTTGGTAGGTATTGCAGAAAGCATCAATATAATCTCCAAGTAAAGCAGTTTGATGAGGTTCCTGGTGATTTTCCGCCATTTGTTCTAATAGACCGACAGCACGGCGAATTAATTCTTGGTGCTGTTTGGCAAGGTAGCAGGTGATAAGAACAAGCGATCGCGCTTCTTCTACATCTAGTTTTTTTCGCCCTCCTTGTCCTTTGCGTAGGGGATTTGACTGGCGTAATCGCCACAATGCTACGCGATCTGGCACTCTTGACTCCAAATTCAGATTGATTGCTGCCGAGAGCATCGCCTCCGAACCAATGCCAGTTAAAGTTTCAAGCGCCAACAGCACTAAGTCTAACTGAGTTTTTATATTGTCCCATTCAACATAGTTTGGGGCTGGAAGTTTGATTAAATCCTCCCACTGGGAATTGGGCGTGGCTGAATTGGTGGCCGAGTGCATAACTTTTAGCATAGGTGATCGGGCTAATAGGGATGGTTGCTGTTACCCATTTTGAAACAGACTCTCAAGCATTCGGCTGAGTTTCCTCTAGCTATTTAGTCTGAAGCTTTAGCTAGCTTTTATCACAATGGGAATCAGCATGTATCACTGTATTACTTACTCTAAATGAAAATTTATTTTCTACAAAGCAGAAATATTATTACTTCAACTAACATTTATCTAGCTTTCTGAATTTTCATGTGCTAAGTAAAAGCATCAGGCAGAAATTGTCAAGAAAATGGGACAAGAGTCAAGAGTCAAAAGTTCTTTTATCTCCCTTTCCTTGTCCCTTCCCCAGTCCCCATTACCCCTTCGCCCCTTCGCCCCTTATCCCCTTATCCCCAGAGGGGGCCCCACCTTCCCCATTGGTGTCAACTTAACGTGAAACCCTTATCAAGTCGTGATGCAAGCGTTTTCTCGCTTCCCGTCAAGATCCGCTTTACCCCACCCCAGTTTTGTCTAAAGCCAAAACGTCCCCTCCCCGCTTGCGGGGAGGGGATTAAGGGGTGGGGTAAAATGCCTGTGGAATAAGCGTTTTTGCTTAAGTTGACACCAATGCACCTTCCCCAGTCCCTAATCCCCACTTCAATTAACGTAAGCAACGGTGACACCGCTACCGCCGTCTACTTGTTCTGCGGCTTCATATTTACTGACTCTGGGATGATGTTGTAAATAGGTATGCACACCTTGACGCAGTTTACCAGTACCATGTCCATGAATAATCCATAGCGGGCCTGTAGCTTCGGAAATTGCTTTATCTAAAACCAATTCTGCATCAGCTACACGCTTACCACGTATATCGATTGTATTTTTGGAAGTCCGAATTGCGAGGGCTGGCGGCGCGGCTGGGGTAACTGGTGCTGGTGCTGGTTTTGATTTGACGACTGGTTCAGCTTTTTGACCATCTAAAGATTCTACGTCTTCCAGCTTGACTGTCATCTTCATGATGCCAAAGCGAACAGTTAACTCACCATCTTCATCAGGGGCAACTAAAACTTCCGCAGTTTGCCCGAATTGAGAAATGCGGACGCGATCGCCTACTTTGGGCATAAATGCCGCTTTTGCTTTTGCTGGTGCTACTGGCTGAAATTTCTGCCCAATCTGATTTAAAGCATTGGTAGCTTGTTGAGCATCTTGTGCTGTTGGTGTCCCTTGCTGCAAGCGCCGAATTACTTGGGCAATTTCACCTTTGGCGATCGCGATCGCTTGTTGCACGGCTGCTTCCTGCGAAGCTTTTAAAGCGCCTTCCCTGTCTTGCAAATTTGCGGCTTTGGCTGACACTTCTTTATATAAACGTTCGGTTTGCTGCAACAATTTTTGGGCTTGGGCTGCTTTGGTTTCTTGGCTACGGCGTTGTGCTTCTAAGCCAGCAATTACTTGGTTAACTTCGTCCGTTGCCCCTCCCAGATGAGCTTTTGCCTGTTCAACAACTTCTGTTTTTAAACCTAAGCGCTGGGCAATTGTCAAGGCGTTGGAACGTCCCGGAATTCCCCACAACAACCGATAAGTTGGTGATAGAGTACTTTCATCAAATTCTACTGAGGCGTTTTCAAAGCGCTCATCTTCATATTTCAGCGCTTTCAATTCGCCAAAGTGAGTTGTGGCCACTGTCAGTCCGGCGTGATCGGCGAGATGTTGTAGCAGCGCGATCGCTAAAGCACTACCCTCGACTGGATCTGTTCCAGCGCCGACTTCATCGAGTAAGACGAGGGCTGAAGGGGATGAGGAGGATGAGGATGATGAGGAGGATATTACTCCCTCATCTCCCCTATCTCCCTCATCTCCCTCAGTTCCTATCACATTCAAAATCCGACTAATTCGGCGGATATGACCGGAAAATGTCGATAAGCTTTGCTGTAAGGATTGTTCATCCCCAATATCTGCCAATACTTGGCTAAACCACGGTATTTCTACTGGTTCGCGGGCAGGTACAAATAAGCCCACTTTGGCCATTAATGCTGCCAAGCCTAGGGTTTTTAAAGTGACAGTTTTACCCCCAGTATTTGGCCCAGTAATTGTCACTACTCGAATATTCGGACTGATCAGCAAATCTACGGGAATTACAGCTTGGCTTTGCTCGTGTTGATTTTGCCAGACTAACAGCGGATGACGTAGCTGGCGCAGGGTAATACTTTCTTTTTCCGTCCAATTGATAAATCTGGGAGGATTTGCCCCTAGCCAAAAACTGTAACGCGATCGCGCGGTTGCCAAATCCAAGGTTGTGACAATTGCTAGCAACCTCTCTAAATCAGGTTTAACTGCTGCCACTTGCTCTGTCAAACCACGACGAATTGCTTCTTCTTCTGTTTGCTCTCTTCTAATCGTCTGACGTAATTGATTACCCCAGGGGACAATGCTATGGGGTTCCACATACAAGGTGGCACCACTGGTAGAGGTATCGTGAACAATGCCAGGGATAGCGTCTTTTTGCGGCGCTTTCACAGGAATAACAAAGCGATCGCCTCGTTGGGTAATTAGTTGTTCTTGGACTGCTCCAGATTTTGCTTGTAAAATATTTTGCAGCTTTTGCGTGATTTGACTCCGCAATTTCCGCAGTTCGGTGCGAATTTCTCCAAGCTTTTGGCTGGCGCGATCGGTTACTTGTCCGCGTTCATCGATACAACGGTGGATTTCTTGCTCAAGTTCGGGATAAGTCCGTAAATCGGCTACTAACTCTGTCAGGATTGGTAAATCTACTTGGTTATCAATTATCCGGCGTAAATTCCTGCTGCCAGAGAGAGTAGTAGCGATCGCTAACAATTCATCTCCTGCCAAAATTCCTTGAAGTTCTGCACGTTCCAGGGAATCTCCAATATCTTGAATTCCCTCAAAGGATAGACTTGGGGATAGATGGCTTTCCAGTTGGTAAACTTCTTTAGTTTGCTCCAACAACTCCGTGCTTTGGGCTTGAGAGTCGGGAATTTTTAAACGACGCGCTGCGATCGCCCCTAACTTAGTTGCCGCAAATGTCGAAAGATGCTGGCAGAGGCGATTCCATTCTAGTAGTTCTAAGGTTTCAGATTGGATCAAGGCTTCAATATCTAATCTCAATCTATGGTAACAATTCTGGCTGCCAGAAAGTTTAAACTTGTTGCAGTTAATTGCAACAGAACAAATTTGTAAAAGTTATCACCAAAATTCTTGATTGCTTCATGACTTAATCCCTAATTATGCTTTTGTAGATAACTCTGCTGCATAATGGGACAAGCGCGGCGGCTAGTGCTGAACCCCTAACGAAAGCTTTTATTCTGTTTGCTGTATCGTAGTGTTGGTTTGCTGGCGCTGGGCAACCTGAATCAATAATCGTAATGCTTCATTTACTGCTTCATCATTGGGAAAAGCTTGGGCAACATCGGGATCTAAAAGCACTAAGTTTGTTCCTGCACGATATCGCTCAACATACTTGCCCCTAATACCTCCGTTCATCTGGGCGAAGTCGTACTCAGGACGTAATTCGTCTTCCATTTCGTTCTCAACTTCCTTCTTCATAAAACCTCCTCTCCTGTGGGGTAGCTTTTCGGGCACTGATAACTCGTACCTTTTCTCCTCTATCAGTAATGTGCAACAACTAAAAGTTGTTCAGATCGAGATACACCAATGATAATGTAACGATTTTCTCCGACAGAATGAGCAGGATCAGGAAAAGTCACGGACAGTGGGTCATTAAATACGGTTGCAGCTTCCTGAAAGGAAACATCATGCTTTTCAATGTTTAGCGCCGCTTTGTTTGGATTCCATTCAAATTTCATGTAGAATGCTTCCTGCCTTTTCCTATATCCTGAAGCTCATTTACTTCTTCGCCTTCTGTAATATCCTCTTACAGGGGTTCCATCTTTTCGATAATACGCCTCAACATACTCATAATCACTTTTATTAGAAATTATTCCATATTCCTTTACTGAAATTTTCCTTTTGGTTGCTATTGGCTTAGTAGTTTGTTGTGTCTGTGATGGAGAACTATAAGTAGAAGATTGTGATTGGTTAACTTGGGAAAGTTGTGCCCTCAAATTAGCTATTTCGTTCTGTTGTTGATAGCGGGACTTAAACATTTTTGAGGTCAAAACAAGCCTCAAACCTTTGCAGGGAAAGGGAAATACACCAAATACATAAAAATGCCTGAAACCCATATATATCAACAAACAAAGCAAAATGATGTCAAAGTCTTGTGGTATATGCGTTTGAGGTTATTTTGTCGGTGTTTTTTGTCTAAGTCCCAATAGTACTGAGACAATGTTAGATACCGTTGCTCTAATTCAGATTTTTGAGTATTTAACTGGGACTTTTCATTCTGTAATTCTTCAATCTCAGATACTTTGCTTTGAGCGTAAGCAGAGAGATCCTCAATCTTTTTCTGTAAACCAGATTTTTGCTGACTCAATTGAGAAAGCTGAGTCTGTAGATGATTGATATAATTTTGTTTTTCTTGATTGAGATCAGTTGCACTCTGCTTGTCTCTTCTTAAATCAGATATTGAGTTTTGTAGGCTATTTATCTGATCCTGTTTATCTTGAACTGCTCTCGTTAGATTTTGAATATTTTCTTGCAAAGCGGCTATATCCGCATCACGATTCGAGATTTCTCTATGCAGATCAGAAATATTATTTGAAAGCCTAAAAATTTCTTGTGTACGTCTGTTTAGGTCACTTATACTCTCTTGTTTAGCTCTAAGTAAATTGTTACAGCAGATTGCAAGTTGGTGAGGTACAGATAATTGTAAGGGCACGGCACTGCCGTGCCCCTACCCGCGTACCTCATTTACCTGAAATACGCTGTAAACTCTTTAGATAAAAGATTGAGTCGAGAGCGCAACTCGTTAACAAGTGACTGGTAGTCGCTATCAGTTTTTGAGCCATTAGAATTTAAAATTAATTTTGTTGATAAAAGCTGTATTAATTCATCAATTCTATAAGCAAGCCGTAGACGATAAGGACTAATTTTATTGGTGTTCTGTGCTATTTCTGTAGCTAGTTTGTTGATAACTTCTGAAATAATAATTTGTGAAGGTTGTTTATTTTTCGTAAACAGAACTAAATTAGTTACAATTTGCTGAAGCTGTTCATAGTCTTTCTCCGCTTGACTGGCCAAAAAAGTCCGCACAGAATCTTGTATTTCTGCTAGGAAGCGATATCTTCGAGGCCTTCGCGGCTCTAGTTCTTGTAAAATTTCACTTCTTTTATACTCTAATGCCTCAAGTGTTCTTGCAATCTTTTCATGATTTGCAGAAGGATCTACACCAAGACGTTCTAAAATTCCCTCATACAACCATGCTTGAGACTCTAATTTATTTAACTTTTGAACTTGCTGGTTATTGTTTGGCTGGGGTATTACATCTGTCCTTTGTAACTGTTGCTGTAGAGTATTAACCTTGGCTGAGATAGTACCCTTGAAGCAAGCATTAGCTCTAGAGCCTGACCGAAGGGAAAGGAGTAATCAGCCAACCAACCAAATAAAAACCAGAAAAATAAAGCACATATCAAAAAAACAACTACTTTAATGTAGTTTAGAAGTCTTCTAAAGAAATTCCTGTCTGATTCTAAATCTGAGTCTTGAAGGTCAAAACAAAATTGGTTAACGAAAAAATTGCTTACCTATTTGCTGCCCAATCACTGTACCTGTATTGCTACTAACATTAAGGTTAACACCTGATTCAGTACTTTGAGAAACAGAGGTATTTTGTATTTGCTGATACTGATTTACCAGCCTTTCAAGGTCTTCCTGAAACTTGTTATCCCACTCGGCTTCACTTACGATCGCAGCTTCCAGAAGTTTTGGTTCAGACTCTCTAATTTCAAGTTTTCCTTGAAATCGTTGTATCAAAAAGTCTCGAACATCTGCTCCAGCTTTTTCCAACGCCCCACTAGCCATCTTATCAATTGCCCAAAGCGCAATATTTACTGCTTGTAAAGCTAGTACAGATTATTCCATGTTGGTAGTGTTCCTATTGATTCCAAAGTCTTTGCTAAGTTATAACACATACACATCCCAACCAAGCCGTACTTACAACAGTCAGTTTCAACAGGGTGACTGCTGTAAGAATTTTTCTAGCTCTCTTCAGAGCCACTTCCTGACAGTTACTTGTGAAAAAATTGCACCAAGTTCACCCACAATTTGATACCCTAGCTTAAACAGGATTTGAGAAAAGTTTAAGCGTGGACATTCAACTAGGGCGCGGAAAAATAGCTCGTAGAGCTTACGGAATTGATGAAATTGCTTTAGTACCTGGCAGGAGAACACTCGATCCGAGTTTGGCAGATACTAAGTGGCGTATTGGCAATATTGAGCGAGAAATCCCAATAATTGCTAGTGCTATGGATGGCGTAGTAGATGTTCGTATGGCGGTAAGTTTGTCGCAGTTAGGAGCATTAGGAGTCCTCAACTTAGAAGGTATTCAAACTCGCTATGCTGACCCAGAACCGATTTTAGATAAGATTGCTGCTATCGGGAAAGATGAATTCGTATCCCTGATGCAAGAACTCTATGCCGAACCAATAAAGCCGGAATTAATTGAAAAGCGTATTCAGGAAATTAAGCAACAAGGTGGCATTGCGGCAGTTAGTGCCACACCAGCCGGAGCAAGTAAATATGGTGAGGCGATAGCCAAAGCTGGGGCAGATTTATTTTTTGTACAAGCTACAGTAGTTTCTACTGCACACCTCTCACCAGAGTCTATCGTGCCGCTAGATTTGGCAGAATTTTGCCGTTCTATGCCCATCCCTGTGGTGTTGGGGAATTGCGTCACTTACGAAGTGACTTTAAATCTATTGAAGGCTGGGGCAGCTGGTGTATTGGTAGGGATTGGCCCTGGTGCTGCTTGTACCTCACGCGGTGTATTGGGTGTAGGTGTGCCTCAAGCAACTGCGATCGCAGACTGTGCCGCCGCGCGTGATGATTACTATCAGGAAACAGGTATCTACATTCCGGTAATTGCTGATGGTGGTTTAATTACCGGTGGTGACATTTGTAAGTGCATTGCTTGCGGCGCTGATGGCGTAATGATTGGTTCTCCCTTTGCTAGAGCCGCCGAAGCTCCCGGACGGGGTTACCATTGGGGAATGGCAACTCCTAGCCCTGTACTGCCCCGTGGCACCCGCATTCGCGTTGCTACGACTGGCACCCTAGAGCAAATCCTGATTGGCCCCGCAGGACTTGATGATGGCACCCATAATCTTGTAGGAGCGTTAAAGACTAGTATGGGCACATTGGGAGCCAAAAACATCAAAGAAATGCAGCAAGTTGAAGTTGTGATTGCTCCTTCTCTATTAACTGAAGGCAAAGTCTACCAAAAAGCTCAACAATTAGGTATGGGTAAATAAAGGGACTAGGGACTGGGGACTGGGGACTGGGGATGGTGGGGCCCCCTCTGGGGATAAGGGGCGGAGGGGCGAAGGGGTAATGGAGATTGGGGAAGGGACAAGGGGGACAAGGAAGAAAGAACCAATGCCCTATGTCCTATGCCCAATACTAATACCTAATCCATAGTAGATATTTACTGCAAATCCATCAGGAAATTTTTCCAGAGTCTTAAACAAGGACTGGAAAAATTACATATGTCGCCTACAATAGAGATAGCGGAGACGCATGTTTCCGTTCACTCCTCACACCACACTCCGCCCGGACTATTGTTCGGGCGGTTCCTTATGTATATAAATAAATTCTAAAGCTTCTTTGCAAATGTACATCCGTTCGCTCCCAAGCAACTGTTTTTGCTATGGTAGAATTTTCACGAAACGCAGAAATATAATTGGCAAGGTTTTTAGGCATGTCAGCAGCCGCACAAGTTACCGATTCTACCTTTAAGCAAGAAGTACTCGACAGTGATGTACCTGTTTTAGTTGATTTTTGGGCACCCTGGTGTGGCCCCTGCCGGATGGTAGCCCCTGTTGTAGAAGAAATTGCCTCTCAATACGAAGGTCAACTAAAAGTCGTAAAAGTCAACACTGATGAGAATCCTAATGTTGCCAGTCAGTACGGCATCCGCAGCATCCCCACATTAATGATTTTTAAAGGTGGGCAAAAAGTCGATATGGTCGTCGGTGCGGTGCCTAAAACTACATTAGCTACCACATTGGAAAAGTATCTTTGAAACTCAATCGGCAGTCAGATCCTTCTGATTTTTCCATTTGATCTAGCTTTTAGGTCAATATTTGTAAACAAGTTTGAGAGACGCGAAACTTCGCGTCTCAATAAAACTTTTTACAGTGTTCAATCTGTATAAACTCACCTCAGCTAAATTTATTCTTTTATTCCTGTTGATAAATCCCTATCACAGCGTGGCGAAGATCACCATCCCATACCTAACGGTAAGCACCCTAGAAGGGGTCTAAAGGGCAAACCCCTGCTTGCATATCTGGGCAACGCTGTCTCACCGCTATGCGTCTACAAAAGCACCAAAAAGCTGATAATCAAGGCTTTTGGAGTTGTTAATTCCGCGTATACGTAAAACATCTGTCCGTAGAGTAGCGGTACTAGCGCCTTGGTTAATAATTAACCAAAGGTGCTTTTTGTTGCTATCAATGATAGTCATCATGAACAGGGAAGGAAGCAAGGGAGTAAAGAAAGGGGGACAAGGGAGCAGAGGTTTAGGTGACAAATAACTAATGACCTTTGACTCTTGACTTCCCCGTATTGGCTGACTCTTGACTTTTAACTCAGCACTTTTTCTAGTCAGTCGGTCTATAGACAAAAATTTTTGGCGATCGGCGTAACGGCTCCGTGAAGCAGCTGATAAATAGCACACCAAAATTAGATAAAATATAAAGCCATTGTGGCAGCAGTTATCATGACTTCATCTGCGTCGTTTGATACATTAGAGTCTCTACAGGCGGATATCGCTGAATTAATTGATCGGTTACCGACGTTAAAAAATCAGCAACTTATCAAACAGGCACTTGCTACCATAGTGCATCTGGCTGATAGTAACATTGAGCGCCTCGATTGGAAAATATTGTCTGCTTCTCTAGCAGATATGGAGCGAGGTTTTCAACTCTTTTATGGCTACCGACACGTTCGTAAGGTAACGATTTTTGGTTCTGCTCGCTTAGCACCAGAAACCCCAGAATACAACATGGCATTGCAATTTGCTCGTGCTGTTTCGCAGTTGGGATTTATGGTAATGACAGGCGGTGGTGGTGGGATTATGCAAGCCGGTCACGAAGGTGCTGGACGAGAAAATTCTTTTGGCTTAAATATTCAATTACCTTTTGAGCAGCAGGCTAACCCTTTTATTGAGGGTGATCCTAAGCTGATTAATTTTAAATATTTTTTCACGCGCAAACTATTTCTTTTGAAAGAGAGTGATGCTGTAGCTTTATTTCCCGGTGGTTTTGGCACCCAAGATGAAGCTTTTGAGTGCATGACATTAAGCCAGACAGGTAAATTTGGCCCAGTACCTCTAGTTTTAATCGATTGCCCTGGTGGTGATTACTGGCGGTCTTGGAGTGAATACATCGATCAGCAACTAGTACAAAAAGGTCTTGTCAGTCCTGATGACCCCAGCCTTTACACAGTGACAGACAACCTGGATGTGGCTTGCAATGCTATTACCCGTTTTTATCAGGTTTATCACTCTAGCCGCTATGTAGGCGAGCAGTTGGTTATTCGCCTGACGACAGATTTATCAAACGTTGAGGTAGAAAAACTCAATGCCGACTTCAGTGACATTCTCATTAAAGGCAAGATTGAAAAAAGTAAAGCGCTATCTCAAGAAGGGCAAGATGAAACAGTTAATCTACCCCGTCTTGTTTTGTACTTCAATCAACGCGATTTAGGGCGCTTATATCAAATGATTGCTGTTATAAATAAGATGGGCATTCATTCTATAGAGGAGACAGGACATCCAGAAAGAAAATAGCCAGATGTTTCACATTTAACTTGCATAATTTAGGGTATCAATATGCCCAAAGCCACAAGAATTTTACCTATAAAAAAGATGTAAATTATAGCAGTTTCACCTGATTAAGTTACATCTGTAGGGGCGCAATAGTTTGCGCTCCTAGATAAGTAAGCAAGGGAGCAGGGAGCAGGGGGAAAAGAGTTGTCAGGTTTTTGCACAGATGCGGAAATCATAAATAATCAGCCGGACATGATATAAGAAATAATTTGGATATAAAAAGATTGGATATTAGACATTAAGAAGATGTCTGAGCAGTTAAGTTTGATTATCTTCAGACGATTAGAATTCGTGCGCCAGTTGCTACAAGTTGTGAAACCCGCGCACTGGCTTGGCTATCAAATCAAGGCTGTCTTTGCTGGTTATTAAGTGACATCAATAGTCTTATACTTTTTCAAAGTATTTACATTAAAAATTTTTAGTATATACTGTGAGTCGCAGCCTCAAAGGACTTGCAATTAAAAAAATCTCCTATAGCTTTTAAAGCTGGGGAAGCTCTCTGGAGAAGAATCTAATAGTGTTGTTAGATGCAAAAATTGGATAATTAATTTTTTGGAGTTCACCAAGCATATTGATAGTAAGTAACTTCTACAATGCCCTAGTTGAATGCTGATTAAAAAGTTACACCTTATATATGTTATCTACCCTACTTCCCGATGGGGAAAACACCAGTTATTATGACTCCATGCTGATGAGCATAACAAAAACCTGTATATTAGCACAGTAAATAACTTCATACATCCTGATAGAGGACTAAAGAATGCTGGAATTATTGAGTTCAGGTTTGGTATCGCTTTGGCTGGAAATGGCGGGGTTACAGATCAAGCCTTTAGATGCTTTAGATGCATTGGCTTGGCAAAGTAGCCCTGGCTTAGTTATAGCCCCTGATCCCAATCCAGCTAGCGCTAATACAGTGCAGGAGTATTTAAAGGGACTGATCACATCGAAACTAATTGCACAAAATCTGACCCCAAGTCAGGGAATTTGGATGCAGTCGGGGCCGATGCTGATGGCTAATCATCAAGGGACAACGCCTTTACCTGCGGCTTCTTTAACTAAAATTGCTACCTCACTAGTTGCTTTCAAAACTTGGGGGCCAGATCATCAATTTGAGACTGTGATTAGTACTACAGGGCCAGTAGTAAATGGTGTATTGCAAGGTGATTTGGTGATTACTGGTGGCGGCGATCCGATGATGGTTTGGGAAGAAGCGATCGCAATTGGCAATACTCTCAACAGGATGGGTATCAAGCAGGTAAAAGGAAATTTGGTGATTACTGGCGCTTTTGCCATGAATTTCCAACGTCAGCCGCTATTAGCAGGTCAACTATTTAAGCAAGCACTCAATTCTGCTACTTGGACTCGTCCGGCGATTTACACATACTCGATTATGCCGAAGGGAACACCAAAGCCACAAGTAGCGATCGCGGGTACGGTGAAAGTTGCAGCGCAAGCAAATTCTCAACAAGCTGTGTTGATTCGTCATCTCTCTTTACCTTTGAGACAAATCATCAAAGAGATGAACGTTTTTAGCAACAACGATATAGCAGAAATGCTGGCGGAGTCAGTGGGGGGATATACTGTAGTCCAATCAACTGCTGCAAGGCTGGCTAGAGTTCCAGATGCAGAAATTCAGTTAATCAATGGTTCGGGATTAGGCCCAGAAAATCGCATTTCTCCGCGAGCTGTTTGTGCGATGTTTATGGCAATGCAACAAGAAGCAGTCGCTCGTAATCTCACTTTAGCTGACCTGTTTCCCATGTCTGGGTTCGATCATCGGGGAACATTGCATTCCAGACATATGCCTGTTGGTACAGTGATGAAAACAGGAACTCTGCGAGATGTTAGTGCTTTGGCTGGTGTAATGCCAACACGCGATCGCGGTTTGGTCTGGTTTGCTATCCTTAACCGTGGTAACAATGTCTCAGGTTTCCGGACTGGACAAGACCAACTATTACAACGTCTGGTGCAAAAGTTGCAATTAGCACCACAAATCCCCGCGGCCCTTACTCCTCACTCAACTATCAACACTTTACCGGAACTAGGCGCAACTAGTCGGAATCAAGTTTTGTTTAAAAGTTAGTTATTTGTCCTTTGTCACTTGTCCTTTGTGCAATGACCAATGACCAATGACTAATGACCATTAACTATTGCCCCTTAACTTTTTCCTGAGGAATAATCTCTGTAACCACCCTACCGCTAGTACTGCCACCTTTGACGACAATGTTTTCTGTTTGCAGATTACCCACTGCTGTCTCTCCGGTAAAATTTAGTGGTGGGTCAACTTGTCGATACACTACATTACCCTGCGCTTCGACTAATTTATTATCTAGATACCAAGTTAGTGTTCGTGACTTAAGAGACTGGCGACGCTGGCCAATAGCGTTGACATTGCCTGTTAAATAAACTGTTTTTTGTGGTATCTTCATTTCACCTTGATTTGCGGTGACTGTCACATTTTCCGCCTTATGAAAAACACGCAATGGCGAAGTTGTGGTGACAGTTTCTGTATTCATGTTCCAGTTCATAGAGTTACTAGCTATTTGCATTGGTGGGTCTAGTAATTCTAACTGGGCATTTTTTGTGACTGTAGCAATCTTTGTTTTCAAATTAATCTCCGTAGCATTTCCACGCCCACGGTCAGTAATTTGATTGTTTTTGTAGCGGTCAATTTGTACAGGGCGATCGCCGATTAATTTTTCTGCTTTAATTTGCCAAATTAAATGCTCAGTTTGCATTCTTAATGGGGGCTCGGCAGAGTTTGCTACTACCTTTCCGGAAAATTCCATGCGCTGTTCGCGGGTTTTTACTCGCGCTTCCTGCGCTACTGCTTGTAGTTTTTGATGAGTTCCGTTAATTTGGTTACGGACAATCAATAAATCTTCTTTGGGTCGCCATTCTAATTCATTACCTCGCAACACAATGCCATTACGAGGATCTGTAGCCACTATCTTTCCTTTAAGAAATAGTTGCTTCCCATCTTGCTCAATATCTGCTCGTTCTGCTTTGATTTGGTAAACTATTTGCCCATCTTGATATAATTCACCATAGGGGCTTTCAGCTTGACCAATTTGTTTTTCTTTGGTGTATTTGGCCTGTTTAGCATTAACCTTCCAAATTGGTCGCCCCACTTCATCAAACTGTTCAAAAGCCACATTAAAAAAAGTCAAATTGCTATCTGGATTTTGTCCAGATGAACCGGAATTATTTGCTTGATTGTTAGAGGATTTACCTGCACAAGCACCTAAACCGATGATTAAAAATAAAGTCAAAGATAGGCGAAACCAATTTATTCTAATTGGTGCGACGCTGAGATATTGCAATAAAAAGAAGTGGGGGGAATGTTGTTTACTTCCCCCCTGTTGTTGTAAACCTCTGCTTTGTTGAGGCTTGTCTGCTTCCTGCTTCATTAATCTTGAATTTCTAAATGTCCGTCAATATCTCGTGGGTCTTCCAAAAAGCCCATACTCGATAAAGGTCGATATGGGTAACTTTGGCGAGGGGTTTTTTGGATATCTTCTTTGATGGCTTCTAAATCAATATAGCGATCGCTAACATTGATTAAGCTATCACTGGTCATGGAACGTAAACTCACAACCTCTACTCGTACACCCCGATAGCTAACTGAGTTGACTGCGTAGGCTAAATCGCCATCACCACTGACTAAGACTGCTGTATCATAAGAATCAACTAAAGCCATCATATCTACTGCTATTTCTACATCTAGATTGGCTTTTTTTGAGCCATCTGGTAGCTGGACTAAATCTTTGGCAATGACTCTATAGCCATTGCGACGCATCCATAAAAGAAACCCTTGTTGTTTCTCGTTGGTGCGATCTACTCCTGTGTAGAAGAATGCACGTAGCAGTCTAGATCCGCCAGTCAATCGACACAGTAACTTAGTGTAATCAATTTCAATTCCTAGTTGCAGTGCAGCATAAAATAGATTTGAGCCATCAATAAATATAGCTACACGACCTCTATTCTCTAAAACTTGTTCCGGTGTAAATATCGAGTCATTTTCTAAATTATTCAACATTGATTTCATACCTCGGTTTTATTTTTGTAATTTTTGATACGAGAAAAATAGTTTTCACAGGCAAGTTAGAACGGTTTATGATAATGTTCCGGGACTAAATAGTCTAGTCCCGATATTTTTTGACAAAATTAGAGATTGAACAAAATCAAAAATTGAAAATACTAATCATTTTTTGGGGGTTCTATACGCTTAAATATAGGTTGGGGCGTGCCCAACTGTTGTTTATCCGATAGTATCCCCCATGTTGCATGAAAGCTGAAAGGTGCAGCACTTGCGCTTTCTAGTTGCTCGTTAAAGTTAATTCCGAAACCCAATTGCTGATAAATATCGCTACTGATATTCGGAATCACTGGGGACAGCAGGTAAGCTGCTAGTCTAACTGATTCTAGAACTGCATACAGCACTTGGGACAATTTTTGCTGCTGTCCTTGCTTATATAATGTCCAAGGGGCTTGTTCATCAATAAACTTATTACTAGCTCGCACCAGCAACAGGATTTCTTCGCAGGCTTGATTAAAAGCTAGCGTTTCGTAAGCATCTTTCACCTTTTCCCCTAAAGTTAACCCAATCGCTTTTAAAGGATTGTCAGCCAGAATCACTTCCTGGGCAATTGGTGGCACATTACCGGCGCAGTACTTCTTCACCATGTTCAGGGTGCGATTGAGCAAATTACCTAAATCATTTGCCAAATCTGCATTTAAAACATTAATGAATCTAACTTCATTAAAATCGCCATCTTTGCCAAATTCAATTTCCTTAAGGAAGTAATAACGAACAGCGTCACTACCATAGCGCTCGACTAGTTCTATGGGGTTGAGGGTATTACCCAGACTTTTACCCATCTTCTGGCCATCTTTGGTCAAAAAGCCATGCCCAAATACTTGTTTTGGTAATGGTAAGCCAGCTGAAATTAGCATTGCTGGCCAGTACACTGCATGAAAGCGGAGGATATCCTTACCAATTAAGTGCAAGTTTATCGGCCACCATTTAGCTAAGGCATTTGCTAAAGTTGGTTCAGCATCGGGTTCTAACAATGCTGTGACATAACCCAGCAGTGCATCAAACCAGACGTAAAGAGTATGTTTGGGATCTACGGGTACGGGAAAACCCCAATCTAGATTCACCCGTGAAATAGAAAAGTCTTGCAACCCCTGATTAACGAAGTTTAGGACTTCGTTACGACGACTCACTGGCTGGATAAAATCCGGTCGAGACTGGTAAAGTTCTTGGAGTTGACTTTGGTATTTGGATAAGCGGAAAAAGTAGTTTTGTTCGTCTCGCCACTCAACTTCTTTGTTAGTATGAATCGGACAACGGTTTCCCTCTAGCAGTTCTCTTTCTTCTTTAAATTCTTCACAAGATACACAGTACCACCCTTTTTGTTGTCCCTGGTAGATATCGCGGCTCTCCCATACTCGCCCAAAAAATTCCTTTACAATTGCTTCATGACGAGTATCGGTAGTCCGAATAAAGCGATCGTATTTAATGTTTAGTAACTGCCACAGAGAAAAGAAACTCTGAGATATTTCATCACAAAATTCTTGGGGAGCTTTGCTTAAATTCTCTGCTGAACGCTGAATTTTTTGCCCATGTTCATCGGTACCTGTAATCAGCAGTACTTGATGCCCCAAAAGTCTCTGAAACCTTGCGACTACATCAGCAGCCATTGTTGTATAAGCACTACCTACATGGGGGACATCATTTACATAATATAGGGGAGTGGTGAGTGCAAATGTCTTTTCTGTTTTATTTATTAGATTCATGCAAAATAAAAAGTTACTTATTAAAACCTTTCGTATCTTATTTATGTGAGCAAAATCACGTAATTATATAACATTACTCCTGTTTTTTCAAATTGCACTTTAATATTAGCAAATCTAGATAGACCACAGTTTATTTTATGCTTGACATAAGTCCAGCTAATTTATCGCTAATTAATTTAAACCATCTGCTAACAATAGTTAGTAAAGCTTTTTATGGGAATTATTGTGGCTAAGAACACAAAAAACTAGTACCGCAAGGCAGAATTCAAAATTCAAAATTAATACAGCATCAGCATTTCATTGATTGGAATTGGTTGTTGTCTTACAAAGTTTGGCGAAGAGAAGTTGCCGGGGAGATGTTCTTTCCGGCAAACTTCGGGGACGGTTAAGGCATCCGCCAACGCCAGTTGACGGCAGTTGCTTCTCCCTTGGCGCTAGCCTCTCCCTTTGGGAGCTATCCATTACCCGGATCTTTCTCAACATTTGCCAGAGTATTCACTCACGTTTTTTATAACCCTGATTAGTTCGTCATTTATTCTCAATAAAAACCTAATTTTAGCGAGAATATTAAGAGCTAATTTGTCAAGTATGTCTGACACCTCGGTGTTCAAGATGCTTACAAAACAGGCGTTTCAAGATTGTAAAGAAAGATGTGACTAATGGATAGCTTTGGGAGAAGGGGAGACGCTACGCGTAGCTTGCTTCCCCGTAGGGGTACAAGTCGGCAAAGCCGCCCAACGCACTGCCTCCTTTAAGCCGACGGCAGTCCGCTTGAAGGGCGGAACCCCCCGAAGTTTTGTGGACGGAAACCGTCCCCACAAACTTCTCTCCGCAAGCGGCTGCCTTGGAAACCCGTCCAACACACTGGCTCAACTTTGCGCTTATTTACGCCGTCTTGTACTAGACCCAGAAAATATAGTTGATTTTGAGAATTAGACATTTCTACCTTAAGACGGTCGTGATAGGGATGAAGAAATGTAAATCTTAAGTCAAGATCAGCTGCGATATTTTCTGAAAAATATATTGATTGTTATGAGTCTAAATAGCCCTCTGGAAATTTCTCGTTGGTCATTGGCGGCACTGTCAACGCAAATGTTTCGTTATTACGAGGATCGGATTCCCTCTGATGCTAGCGTGTTAGTCGTCAGCAATCACCGCAGCTTTATGGATGCCTTAGTTTTAATGTCGGCGCTATCGAGTCCGATTCGCTTTGCCTGTCATCACTACATGGGCCAAGTACCAATTCTGCGGGAACTGGTGACAGTCCAATTGGGATGCTTTCCCTTGGCCGATATTAAACATCGCCAGCAGAGCTTTTTTGCCCAATCCCAGGTACTATTGCAATCCCAACAGATGGTAGGCGTGTTTCCCGAAGGCACCGAACCAATGGTAAAATTTACCCAGCCAAATCAGGTAGGTGAATTTCAGCGAGGATTTGCTCATTTGGCATTGCGAGCATCTGTGAGAGACTTGGCAATTTTGCCGATCGCAATCGCCTCCCTAGAAGAAGTAAATACCGCTGGTATGCCTTTGCGGATGTTAAGTGTGTTTGACCCTTCCGAAGCCTTATTTAATCAACCAGGTTGGCATCCTTTGGTCATCTATCGTCGGGTCGCTGTGTTAATTGGCAATCCTTATTGGATTAAACCCCAACATCAAAAACAATATCAGGGAAAACAAGCCAAAACTGTTGTCACTGAACTGACAGAACACTGCCATTATGAAATTGCCAACTTACTAAGTCAAGGTTGTTATTAAAATATCTCGCACTGTGGATGGATCAACTAACCATCCACTCAATAATAACGATTGCCTCTATGCATTTTAGACCTATTGATCAGGCAGAGTGCAATCAGTTTATTGATACCACTCCCCCAAATCATATGTCAAGGAGTTTTAAATTTGCTAATTTCTTAATGTTAATCGGTAATAATAAAGCGCTTAATTGAAAAATTGATATATATCGTGATTTTTTTGTGACAAGCTACGATTTTCCGAAAAATTTGTATGTAAGATCACAAATCAACCCTGGCGATCGCTCAAACTTAAAAAATATTGAGCTTTCACAAGGTAAATTTTAGAAAACCAACAAAATTAATTAAAATTTGACAATGCTGGAAGTTGAGTTAAAGCCGTGTTTCCTGACTACTAAACGCATACAACCACAGTATCCTCTATTTGTGTACTTGCCAGGAATGGATGGAACAGGTCAACTATTGCGATCGCAAACTGCTGGGTTAGAAGTTGGTTTTGATGTTCGCTGCTTGGCGATTCCAAGACAAGACCTCACCACCTGGGATATACTCACCCAGAATGTATTAGATTTAATCTACGCTGAATTGGAAAAAAGCTCTCAGCGACCAGTTTATCTCTGTGGAGAGTCGTTTGGGGGCTGTTTAGCGATGAAAGTAGCTGTCCAAGCGCCACAATTGTTTAAGCGGATTATCCTAATTAACCCAGCTTCTAGCTTTCATTTACGCCCTTGGTTAAATTGGGCATCTCAACTAACTTACTTGGTGCATTCTCGCCTTTATGAAGTTGGCGCACTAGCATTATTACCATTTCTAGCATCTTTACAACGGATGACAAGAAGCGATCGCCAAGAACTGCTCAAAAGTATGCGTTCCGTACCACCGGAAACAATCCTCTGGCGATTGTCTTTACTGCGGGAGTTTGATGTCAAAGCAGAACAGTTACGCTGTCTCACACAACCAGTTTTGCTCATAGGTGGTGGACAGGATCGGCTTTTGCCTTCTGTGGATGAAGTAAGACGGTTAAATAGTATCTTAATGAACAGCAGAACGGCAATTTTACCCCATAGTGGACACGCCTGCTTACTAGAGAGTGATACTAATCTCTATGAAATCATGAAGGCTAATAATTTCTTGGAAAATAGTATTGAGGTTATGCAAGCGCTGCAACTGAGAGATACAGTCAGTTAAAGAAAGTAGCATCTCCAGAATTTGGAGATGCTACTGACTTATCGTACTGAAAGAAAATTATATATAGCAATTCCCATTCAGGTGAGGTACAAAATTATATCGCGCATTGTAAGGGCACGGCACTGCCCATTGGTGTCAACTTAAGCTAAAACGCTTATTCCACAGGCATTTTACCCCTCCCCTTAGTCCCCTCCCCGCCTGCGGGGAGGGGATGTTTTGGCTTTAGACAAAACTGGGGTGGGGTAACGCGGATCTTGATAGGAATTGAGAAAACGTAAAATCAAGCCTCCATCAGGGTTTCACGTTAAGTTGACACGTATGGGCACTGCCGTGCCCCTACAGGTGTACCTCATTAGACCGGGAAACGCTATAAACAAACCTGAAGAATTCCAATTGCACTTAAGATCTCGTCCTGTGGAAACCGTATCTATTCAAATACCAAAGGACACTTTAGACTCACTCAAAAAAGTAGCAGTCAATAGAGATATGGTGCTTGAAGCATTGCTGAAATTTTACATTGGGCAGGGTTTACGGCAAGACTTAGCCAAATTATTTTCCGAACGCGTGCTGCAATCAACTGCTGAAGTTTTAGCACAGCATATACAGTCTGAAGAAGAAATATCCAACATTATTCAAGAAATACGTGCTGCCACAAATAGCTAGATGTAAATTAAAATAACGCGTTATCCTAATCTGTTATATAAGGAAAAATTAGATTTTTAACTATCGGCTTATCCTTTTAGAAAGATGCCAACTTGTATGCAACTTTGTTAAAACCAAAATAGCAAAGCTGTACACTGAAGGTACCAAGCAATGGCAGAAAAATTTCCTAATGGAATAGAACACAAAAAATTAAATAATTTACCCGATAATACAAAAAAAGCTCAACAATCATTTTTTACATCAGTTGCCGAAACTTTAAGCTGGGTAGCAGAGACGGCTGTTGGGGTAGGAGAAACAGTTGCTAAACAAACACATCAGCTAATTGAACAATCAACTCAAACAACAGGTAAGGTTGTAGATAACCTTAGTCAAAATTGGTTGATTCGCAAATTATCTGGTGTATTAAATCTAAATTGGTTGATTGGTGCTAGTGAAAATGTTGATTTGGAAAAAGCACAAGATACAGTCAACAAACTAAAACAACAGTATCCCCAGGAATCACCCAGCCAGATTTCCCACAGAATTATGGTAGAAAAAGCTACTAAAGCTGGGGGGATTGGTTTAGCAACTAGTATTTTGCTAGGAGTGGCGGCGGCTTTATTAGCAATTGATTTAGCAGCAACAACGCAATTACAGTCAGAAATGCTTTATCAAATTGCAGCTGCCTATGGGTTAAATTTAAAAGACCCTGGGCGTAAGGGTGAAGTGTTAGCGATTTTTGGTTTAGCTTTGGGCGGTAGCCGTCTTTTAAAAGCTGCGGGGTTAGGCTTGCTGCGAAATGTACCTTTTGCTGGCGCAGCGATCGCAGCTAGTTCCAATGCAACGATGATCTATTCTTTAGGTTATGCTGCTTGTCGATTTTACGAAGCCAAGTTAGATGAATCCACTTCACTCACTTCCAAAGAGACATTGGCAACATTAAAGCAACAAAGTGAAAAGTACCTAAAAACAGCGATCGCCCAAAAAGCGATCATGGATCAAATCTTAGTACACATGATCCTCGCCAGTAATCCAGACAAGACTTGGGAAGAAATTCGCCCAGAGTTGCAAGCCATCAACCTGAGTGAACATTCATTACAACAGATTTCCGAAAATATCAAATCACCCCAGCCTTTAAATAGCTTGCTAGAAAAACTCAATCGTGATTTTGCCATACCTTTGTTAGCTCAGTGTCAAAAAATTGCGGAAATTAACGGTGAAACTACAGAGTTAGAGCAAAATATCATGACTGCGATCGCTACTAAGTTTAATCTTGGGAATGCAGAATAGGGAAAGGCGATCGCTTTGTTTTACCATCAAAAAACGAGAAGCGCTATATTAAAATGGTATAAGATGAAAAATTATCGAATTTTCAAAAAAAATAAACACTGTCGATGAGCAAAACTGTATCTTTTCAGACAGTCATTGAATATGTAGAGGCTCTTTCAACTGAAGAGCAAGATTTACTACTAGAACTAATTTCTAAAAGACGGATTGAACAACGCCGTCAAGACATTGCAAGAAATGCTGCACAAACGCTGAAAGCAATGAAAACAGGTACAGCCAAGCATGGGACTCTTGTGGATCTGCGGGCTGATTTGTTAAGTGAAGAATGAGAGTTCTTTTTTGGGATAGTAGTTTTAAACGTGCTTTTAAACAAGTTATTCGTAAAAATCCTCTTTTAGAGGATGTTTGAAAAGTCCTCTTGTTGGTATCAAAAGTTTTAGATCCCTCTAAATCTCCCTTAAAAAGGGAGACTTTGATTCCGGTTCCCCCCTTTTTAAGGGGGGTTAGGGGGGATCTAAAAGTGCCTAAAGTCACAGTGAAACACTTTTCAAACAACCTCTTAAAATCAACAATTTTTGAAGTTTTGAAATTGCTTGTCGCTGATCCATTTGCACCTAGTTTAAAACCACACAAGTTAAAAGGTGATTTAGAGGGTTTGTAGGCTTGTTGGGTCGAGTATGATTGCCGTATTATCTATACATTTGGGCCAAATCCCAATGAAGATGAGGATGCGATTGTACTAATCGATATTGGCACTCATGATAAGGTTTATTGAGAAAGAGAGGGAAGGTAAGTAAGTCGGCGCTAATATTTCACGCTATGTTAAGAAAATTAAAGGTAGGGTGTGTTGTCGCCAAGCGCCGCACCATCAACAATTCAAGGTGCGTTGCTATAAGGCATAACACACCCTACGAACAATTTATATTTCTTCACATACATTGAATTTTTCTCGCCGACTTACTTAATTGCTTTTTTGAGTGCGTAAAATTCTCAAATGAGTTAGCAAATAGGGAAAATGAGAAAGCAATATGGCATTTTGCTTGCGGAAAACACCAAAATGAGTGCGTGATTTACCGAAATGAGAACTCATTTAGGCATTTTGAGTAAGCGTTAAGGCTTTTTACTTGCGGAAAACACCAAAATGAGTGCGTGATTTACTGAAATGAGAACTCATTTAGACATTTTGAGTAAGCGTTAAGGCTTTTTACTTGCGGAAAACACCAAAATGAGAAAGCATTTAGGCATTTTGAGTAAGCATTTTAGATTAATGAGTAAGCAAAAAGGCAAAATGAGTTAGTTTTTTCAATAAATTATGAAGTAATCTGCCTTTTAGATGATTGAAATCGACTTTATATGTTTTTTTGATGAAGATACCAAAAGCGCGATCGCCTCTGAATTGCGGAAATTTTGGCTAACAAGCGATCGCAAAAGTACATAAAGAAGTATAAATCTTCCGTAGTGGCGTGGTAAGCATAAAATAATGTATTAGAAGGTCAAAGTATGATACCTAACAACCTGAACAATTTTGGGTTTTGTTCATCAAACGCTACTTACTACAAGTCAGGGAACCCGCCCAAAGCAACGGCTCCCCAATCTAGTCCAGTTTTAATTCTTAGCCTTAACTGAACTATATTGGCTGATATATTCAATAATTAATAACCGTAAATAGTTAACTTTTTCTATATAAAGTTTTACTTGGGGAAATTGACTTTCTTCTGAAAAGTACCAATCGGCAAAATAAGAAATATCAAATATATTCATTTTTGTTAATTTTATAATTATATCTTGATAATTTTCTAAGTCATCATTAGCAATCACTTGAGACGCAGATCCCTCAATATCAGTTGTAAAAATTTCTATTTCTCCTAATATGCTAAAGTCTTTTGATTCTTCCCATATATTTATTTGCCGTCTTTCTTCGCGTGTATTTTTATAATCAATTAACAACTGGTGCAATACTTTACTAATGTAGTTTTTGGCAGTTTGGAAATTTTTAGGGCTATTTGATGTTGTGAGGTTTTGCATACAAATTACTAGTTTTAACCGTATGAAATAATCTTGCCATTTCTTTCAATTATAAATTCATTTCCTTTATTCCATCTATTTGCACCATCTCTAAGTATTGTCTTTCGAGCGCCTTTTTTAGTGAAATTATTTGCTTTTCTTAAATATTTTAAATAATTGTTCTTAAAATCATATCTGTTAGCATGATTAACAATGCTATTAGCTAAAGTTGGATAGGTGGCTTTATCCCAATTCTCCATGAGTGTCTTCATTTCAGCAATTTCAGCCTCTGTGTATCTGCTAAATAAAATTTCTTCATAGGGATCTACTTTTTGAGGCTGAGAAGGTTCATCTTGGCTATTGGGATTCATCTCAAAGTGATTATAAGTAAGTCTGTGAAAATAAACCTAGCTATGTAACAGAATGTAAAATCGATATAAACCTTGCGATTGCTACCCTTCGGGAACGCTCCGCGAACATTCCACTTCGTTTCATAAAGCCCTTCGGGCATGGCTTCTCTACGAGAGGCTGCGCCAACGCTTAGCGCAATGACATAGCATGAATTATTTCAGCCGTTCTACTTAGTTAGTTTCTCCGAGCTAATAACGAATTTTAATCTACTCCCAAAATCCCAAAATGGGAATTGCATTTTCTGGTAGTGATCTTTTGGCTTTCAAGACAGTCGTTAAATTGAGATTTTTTAACTGAATAACTGTTGATGTATATGAAGTAGCAGAAAAATTTATCCGCGCTAACGGATTTAACCCCGCAGTGCCAGGTAACGAATTTATGAAATGCTGATTACACTGTAGGTAAGGGGCTTGTAATAAATATTCACAAATCCCGGAAAGTCTTAGATGTTAAACTTTACAAGTCTCGACGCGAGAGAAGAGCTTCCCCCACCAACAACGAATCCCACGCGAATCCCTGCGAAAAAACCACAAAGGGAGGTGTCCACTAGGTGCTGAAGTGCTAAAAATTCCAACATCAGGATAATCTATCCAGCTTTCTTTCACTCTCCATCCCACGCGATCGCCAAACTTCCTATGTGTTTCATAATCAGCATCAGGAGTTCCGCCGACGCTTTCCCAGATACGCTTTTGCACACTAAAGCCAAAGCGTCCATTGCTGTATTTTACCCAAAGTTGGTCAATAGTGCGTAAGTCTGTACAGGGAAAATTATTGATGGATTCGACATTTAAAGCACCTTTCAGCCAACCTTTCAGCCAATCTTTCTTTTCTCTGCCAGATGCTTTGAGCATGACAGCTAAAGTTTCCTCATCCGCTTCTTGCCACTTCCCTGCTTCCAGCAAATTTCGCAATCGCGTGTAGTCTACTCCCTTCTCAGAACTGAGGTCATCGGCTTGAACTTCTGTTATGGGCTTTTCTTGGGTAATACCCCACTTTAAATTTTCTAAAGCTTGAGTATCGTTAATCCCATTGGTAAAATTCACCCAATTCAGTTGCTTGAGAAAGTCCAAATCGTTTGGAATTCCGGTAACTCCAGGTAGCAAGACGGGAATTACAGGGATATCTGCTTCTACAAGTTTGCCAATGAGCGATCGCAGTTCCATGATCTGCCACTTTCCCAATCCTTGAGGGCCAATGAAGATAGCGGCAGATTTAACACTTTGAATTGCTTTTTGGATATAATCTTGAAACGGTCGTCCCGGTGGAATTTGCTCTTCGTCTAACCAAGGCTTTAAACCACGCTGCTTGAGTTCTTTGGCGATCGCTCTAACTTGTGGTTTATCCTGACTATTGTGAGCTAGGAACACATCAAATTGCTCTTGGTTACTCATTTACAAGTTCCTGTGTTATTCCTTCACACCCGCAATAATCGCCAACGCATGAGCATATTGCTCCAAATCCTGCCGCAACGCTTCCAACTCAGTCCGCAAATTCGCTTCCTCAGACCATTTGCGCTCATGGTCTTTAGGACTCACGTCAGATTGACGCTGAGCTTCCCATGTCTGTAATATGGGATGCCATTTAGCCAAAACTGGACGTAAACCATTATTCAACACTGCAATGGCAATTCCCCCGACTGAATCGTGAGATGCACCCACATCAGGGCCAGCCTGTTTAAGAATTTCTCTGGTTGTGCCAAACAAACTGTATAAAGAATTCAGCGCTTCACGCAGTAATCCTTCGCTAGATTCCAAAGGCTGAACCGCAATCCGTGTAACCAGTTCAACATAAAGTGACCATGCAGCCCTGCGTTCTGTGGGGTCAGCTTCCCATTCTGCTGAACCAATACCAAAGGGAAGGCTTACAGCTACTTTTTTCAACTTAGCACCGTCGTGTTTAGGCATTTTTTAATTAAGTTAATTTTCTATAATTGCCAGTATATCTACTTAATAGCGGCTCTACCGCATAAATGCTCTTTGCTATATCTACATATAGATTGCCGTAGATTCCAGCTAAAAAGCAACTCAAGCTAGGGTGTTGGTAACGTTTCAATACGGTTCGGTTAAGGGGGAAAGAGAAAAAGGGAAAGGTTTAAATTCACCCTTAACCGTTTTTCCCTTACCCTTTGCCCAAACTACAAGGGAGATGAAAAGAGCTGATCCAAACCGTATTGGGTGAGGTTTTGCATCGTGCATAGTCAAAGCCCATTCCCCAATCCCCCTAAGCACGAACAGAGAATTTTACGCAATACTGGTACAAGAACTTTTACACAAAATCCAAACATGGTAATTCGACCGAGTGATACGCCGCTTTTAGAGTGGGCAGGGGATACATTAGCGATTGGATTATTTGAAGATGCACTAGAGTTAACTGGTGAACTGGCAACCTTGGATGGCAAGTTTGCCGGCATTTTAAAAGAACTGATTGCTGAAGAGGAATTTAAGGGGAAAGCCAACAGCACTATCTCCACCCGGATAGCTGTTAGTACCCCACTTAAGAAAGTTATTATCGTGGGTTTGGGGAAACCAGACGCGCTGACAACCGATTCTTTACGACGTGCAGCTGCGGCTGTGGGCAGAGCAGCCAAAAAGCAAAAAAGTAAAGTTTTAGGTTTTAGTTTTCCATTATGGAACAACGATCCGGCAGCAACAGCCCAAGCGATCGCAGAAGGTGTGCAACTAGCACTTTACCAAGATACCCGCTTTAAGTCAGACCCAGAAGAAAAACGCTCACAAGTAGAGACAGTAGATTTACTAGGTTTTGGCGGGCAGGAAGCAGCCATTAACCTCGCTAATCAAATAGTTTCTGGGGTAATTTTAGCCAGAGAGTTAGTAGCTGCCCCGGCAAACGCTGTAACACCGATTACAATGGCAGAAACTGCCCAAGCGATCGCCACCGATCACGGTTTGCAAATCCAAATTTTAGAACGGGAAGAGTGTGAAAAGTTGGGCATGGGAGCTTTTTTAGGAGTCGCCCTAGCTTCTGATTTACCTCCGAAATTTATTCACCTAACTTACAAGCCAGAAGGCACACCGACACGCAAACTAGCAATTATTGGTAAAGGCGTAACCTTTGACTCCGGCGGACTCAATATTAAAGGCGCTGGTAGTGGCATTGAAACTATGAAAATGGATATGGGTGGTGCAGCTGCAACTTTAGGTGCAGCCAAAGCAATTGCCCAAATTAAGCCAAGTGTCGAAGTTCACTTTATCTCAGCAGTAACTGAGAACATGATTAGCGGTCATGCCATGCACCCAGGCGACATCCTCACCGCATCGAATGGCAAAACCATTGAAGTGAATAACACCGACGCTGAAGGACGTTTGACTTTAGCAGATGCCTTGGTGTATGCCGATAAATTAGGATTAGATGCGATCGTTGATTTAGCCACCTTAACTGGTGCCAACGTCATCGCTTTGGGTGACGATATTGCTGGTTTGTTTACCCCTGATGATGCTGTAGCTTCCCAACTAGAAAAAGCTGCGGCTAACACAGGCGAAAAGATTTGGCGGATGCCAATGGAAGACAAATATTTTGAAGGACTAAAATCTGGCATCGCGGACATGAAAAATACAGGTCCCCGTCCAGGAGGTGCGATTACTGCATCTCTTTTCCTCAAGCAATTCGTTAAAGATACCCCTTGGGCACACTTAGATATTGCTGGCCCAGTATGGTCGGATAAAGAAAACGGCTACAACGGCCCCGGTGCTACCGGCTTCGGCGTAAGAACCCTAGTTGACTGGGTACTAAGTCCAGTTGAATAGGTAATAGGGCATTGGGCATTGGGCATGGGGCATTTCTCCTCTGCTTCCTCATCTCCCTTGTCCCCCCAGTCCCCAGTCCCTCACATAGTAAGAAAAGTTATTAGGCAGTCGAAAAGTTCCGATTTTTGGGCGAAGCCATCTGGTAAAATTTGTAAGGTTTCTAAAAGCTTTGAGCAATGGGATCGACTGGCGTAAGGATCGCAATTGATGCAATGGGAGGGGATCATGCACCCGCTGAAATCGTGGCTGGCGCTGTGCGGGCACGAGAGGAATTGGGTGTAGAAGTCTTGTTGGTAGGTGATCCCCAACAAATTGAAGCTGCCCTGCCGCCAAACATCAGCCTGGCGCAGGTAGAGATCGTTCCTGCTGAGGAAGCGATCGCAATGGATGAGGAGCCTCTCAACGCAGTTAGACGCAAGCGGAAGGCTTCGATCAATGTGGCGATGGATCTGGTGAAGCAGCAGCGTGCAGATGCTGTGTTTTCCGCCGGACACTCTGGGGCTGCTATGGCCTCCGCTTTGCTCCGCCTAGGACGCTTGCCGGGAATTGACCGCCCAGCAATTGGGACAGTTTTTCCCACAATCAAAGCTGGCAAGCCAGTACTAATACTTGATGTTGGTGCAAATGTCGATTGTCGCCCTAAATTTTTAGAGCAATTTGCTGTTATGGGGTCGGCCTACAGTCAATATGTGTTGGGTACACCCGAACCGAAAGTAGGTTTGTTGAACATCGGCGAGGAAGACACTAAAGGTAATGAGGTGGCTCTGCGCGCCCACCAACTACTAAAAGAAAATTCCCAAATTTCTTTTGCTGGGAATGCCGAAGGACGTGATGTGCTTTCTGGTAATTTTGACGTGATTGTTTGTGATGGCTTCGTCGGTAATGTGTTATTAAAATTTGCTGAAGCTGTGGGAGAGGTGATTTTACAAATCTTGCGGGAAGAATTGCCCCAAGGATTGCATGGTCAAATCGGCACAGCGATTTTAAAACCCAACCTGAAGCGGGTTAAGCAGCGAATGGATCACGCAGAACATGGCGGTGCTTTGCTTTTAGGCGTGGACGGAGTTTGTTTTATTGGTCATGGTAGCTCACAAGCACCTTCAATTTTTAATGCAATTCGCATGGCCAAAGAAGCTGTAGACAACCAAGTGCTGCAACGAATTCGTTCCCAGTATCAAGCCCTAGAGCGTGAAAGTGGTTAGCAATCAGCCAGAAGATAGCAATGAGTATCACAAGAGGGGTAATTAGTCAATGGTCAAGGACTAATTACTCATGATTACTAATGACTAAACGCTGATAGGTGATAGTGTGGGAGACGTAGGAGTGCATAAGTTAGGCATAGCAATTACTGGCAGTGGCTCGGCCGTACCAGAAACTTCCGTAGACAATGAAGCGCTGACGGAACTGGTGGAAACTTCAGACGATTGGATCACCACGAGAACCGGAATTCGTCAAAGGCGGTTGGCACATCCAACAGAATCTTTGAGTGTACTCGCTGCTCATGCCAGTCGTCAAGCGATCGCATCTGCTGGAATTACAGCAGCAGATTTGGATTTAATTATCTTGGCAACCTCTACCCCTGATGATTTGTTTGGCAGTGCTTGTCAAATTCAGGCGGAAATCGGAGCGACCAAAGCCGTAGCATTTGATTTAACTGCTGCTTGTTCTGGCTTTATATTTGGACTAGTAACCGCAGCCCAATACATTAGAGGAGGCGTTTACCAAAATGTGCTTTTGGTAGGAGCAGATATCCTCTCTCGTTGGGTAGATTGGCAAGACCGCCGTACTTGTGTATTGTTCGGTGATGGAGCTGGTGCAGTAGTATTGCAGGCCAATGAGAGCGATCGCTTGCTAGGATTTACACTTAAAAGTGACGGCAGCCAAAACCACTACCTCAACCTTGCCTATCAAGCCTCTTCCCAAGAATTGATTCCTAACATCAATATTTCCCAAAGCAATTACCAGCCGATTACGATGAATGGCAAAGAGGTCTACCGCTTTGCTGTGCAAAAAGTGCCAGAAGTCATCGATAAAACTTTATTTCAGGCTAACCTCACCATTGACCAAATAGATTGGCTACTCTTACACCAAGCCAACCAGCGTATTCTAGATGCTGTTGCCCAACGCCTTAATATTCCCAAAGATAAAGTTATTAGCAATCTCGCCAACTATGGCAACACCTCTGCCGCTTCCATTCCGATTGCCTTAGATGAAGCAGTGCGGCAAGGCAAAATTAAACCCAATGACATTATTGCGGCATCCGGCTTTGGTGCTGGACTCACATGGGGTGCAGCAATTTTTCAGTGGGGAAAATAGTATTTTGTCCTCTCTTACAAAGTTCTGTTCGGAGGAAACCTCCGCTCAACGCCAGTTCGTTCAAGTCGGGAAACCCGCCCACACGACTGGCTCGACTTTGCGCTCTGTCATTAGTCATTTGTCCTTTGTGAATGACCAATGACCAATGACCAATGACCAATAACAATTGACTATTGAGCAATGACTAAAACTGCATGGGTGTTTCCCGGACAAGGTTCCCAAGTACCTGGCATGGGAATAGACTTATTAGATATACCCTCGGCTAAGGATAAATTTGCCCAAGCTGAGGCAATCTTAGGTTGGTCTGTTACAGACATCTGCCAAAGCGATGGCGAACAGCTATTGCGTACACTCTACACTCAACCAAGTCTTTATGTAGTAGAAACGATTCTCGCCGATCTTATTCGGGAACGGGGACACCAGCCAGATTTAGTTGCTGGTCACAGTTTGGGAGAATACACCGCCCTTTACGTTGCTGGTGTTTTTGATTGGGCTGTTGGCTTACACTTAGTCAAGCGTCGTGCCGAACTCATGGATGCTGTTTCCGGTGGGATGATGGCGGCACTGATGAATTTTGACCGCGAACAGTTGGACATGGTTATTGCCAAAACACCTGATGTAGTGCTGGCAAATGATAACAGTCCGGCTCAAGTCGTCATTTCTGGCACTCCAGATGGCGTACATCAGGTAATGTCTCAAGTTAAAACTAAGCGTGCTATTCCTTTAAAAGTTTCTGGGGCATTTCACTCACCCTTAATAGCCGCAGCAGCTATAGAGTTCCAAGAAATCCTTGATGCTGTGGAATTTCAGCCAGCTAATCTGCCCGTAGTCTCTAATGTAGAACCATTGCCAACTGTTGATGCAGAGATTTTAAAGGAACGCCTGATTCAACAAATGACTGGTTCTGTGAGATGGCGAGAAATTTCCTTGCTGCTTCCAACCCACGGTATTGAGCAAGTAATAGAAATTGGCCCAGGTAATGTCTTAACTGGTTTGATTAAACGCACCAGTCCTGGTTTAAGCTTAAAAAACATCCGGAATGCCGCTGAGTTACCGGATTAGGGACTAGGGGTTAGGGAAGAAATAATTGATAAATTTTGTACAGACGCGATTAATCGCGTCTCTCCGACTCTTAACCTTTCCCCTTCCCCCCTTGCCCAACACCTAATCTCCTAATTATGAGCAAAAGCCGTGAACCTTTAGTTAGTCTGGCACTTTATCACGCTTTTAAGTGGTCAGTTGTCAGTCCGATGCTCCATGCTTACTTTCGGGTGCAGATTCATGGGGCGGAAAATGTGCCGCAATCTGGGCCATTAGTGGTCATAAGTAATCATGCTAGTTACTTTGACCCGCCAATTGTCTCTAATTGTGTACTTCGCCCAGTGGCTTACATGGCGAAGGAAGAGTTATTTAAGATTCCGGTTTTGGCGCAAGCAATTAAATTGTATGGTGCTTATCCAGTCAGTCGAGGCGCGGCCGATCGCACTGCCATTCGTTCTGCTTTAGAGTGTATTCAGAATGGTTGGGCTGTGGGTGTGTTCTTGCAGGGTACTCGCACACCCGATGGTCGAATTACAGACCCGAAACGAGGCGCAGCCCTTTTAGCGGCTAAGGCAAAAGCGCCCATATTGCCAGTAAGTTTATGGGGTACTGAGGGGATTTTGCAAAAAGGCTCGACTATACCCCGTGCAGTTCCCATCACCGTCAGGATTGGTCAGGTGATTGATGCTCCTAATTCTACAAATAAAGAGGAATTGCAAGCTTTGACACAAAAATGTACAGATGTAATTAACCAGATGCATGATTTAGGCCGATGAGCCAGAAAATCAAGAAAATCTACTCAAGGGATGGTGCGATCGCGTCTATGTTTATGTAAAGTTAATTTCAATATTGTGGTTACGATTTGTCATCCACAATCCAAATCTCAACTCTCAAATTAATATGAGCGGCTTTGAAGCCAAGAATTTTTGGCAGCGATTGAACAACCTGGCGCTAGTCCGCTTTTTGCTTTTGGTGGCTGCTGGTTGGGCAATTGTGCAACTTTTAGGGTATTTTCAAGAGGTAATTGTAATTTTTACATTTGCCGCCATTTTAGCTTTTTTACTTAGCTACCCTGTACAATGGCTGCGTCATTTTTTACCCCACGGTATAGCAGTTTTTTTAGTTTTCTTACTCAGCATTGTGGTGCTGGGAGGAATAGCAATTACCTTGGGTTTAGCAGTTTTATCTCAAGGGCAACAACTAATTGATAGTATATCCAGTTTTTTAACCTCTTTAGCACCTTTAATTGAGCGATTAGAACAATTCCTGCGTAGCCGCAATCTGCAAATAGATTTAAATTTTATTGAAGACCAGTTACGGAATCAAGCAATAAACAGTCTTGTGAGTAGTCTAACTATTTTGCAACAAGTTCTAACTAATTTTGTAACTTTTATATTGATTGCCGTTGTGGCCTTTTTTATGCTGCTGGATGGAGAGAGAATTTGGCATTTAATTCTCAAAATAGTCCCTAGGCAACGGCGAACTAGATTTACTAATATAATAAAGAAAAGTTTTCTTGGCTTTTTTCGAGGTCAGTTGTTATTAACTCTGTTTTTAACAAGTACGACCTTTATTGTATTTGTGGTATTAAATGTACCTTTTGCCTTAATTTTATCAGTGATAGTTGGGTTACTTGATGTTATCCCTGGTATAGGAGCAACATTAGGAGTTAGCACAATAACTTTAATTGTCTTATCTCAAAATGTTTGGTTAGCATTAAAAGTATTTATAGCTTGCATTGTACTACAGCAAATCCAAGATAACTTAATTTCGCCGCGAATCATGCAAGGTGCGCTAAATCTAAACCCTATCGTCATATTTTTTGCTTTGCTAGTAGGTGCGAAAGTAGCAGGTTTACTAGGCATTTTTATCTCTATTCCGATAGCTGGTGTAATTGTATCTTTATTTGAAATTGAAGAAATGCAATCGGAAAGTTAGTGTTTTGTTATTTGTCATGTGTCACTAGCCAATAGTTGGTAGATTGGGTTGATGAACGAAAACCAATAAATGCCCACAAACACCCTAGATAATTTTATTTTTTAGGTTGAACTTGAGATTTAATATTAATGTAAAATCAAGCTGAAGGTCATAAAACAATTGAGGAATTATGCCGGATTTAAGAGCGGAATTAGCAGAGAATGTAGATGAAGCAGAGTGGGAATGGCTAATTCCTCATGTCAAAAGGGATGCAGTAATTTTAGTAACATTAGGGCTAGATGTGCTAGATGTAGGAGTAGCGATCGCTAGTGATAATATTCCCCAAGTGCAACTATGGATTGATGAGCAGTTAATTACCAAACCTTCTACAGTACAGTTGGGAGAGTGGAATAGCAATCCTCAAAAGCGTTTTCAAACACTCATTGTCCAGCCATACGTTCTAATACAAGAAATGAGATAGGACTCATACAGCAGATTGCAAGTTGGTTAGGTACAGATAATTGTAAGGGCACGGCACTGCCGTGCCCCTACCCGCGTACCTCATTTACCTGAAATACGCTGTATTTGATTTTTGAAATATACGTAGGGTGCGTTATGCCGCAGGCTAATACCATTTCACTTTAATCATGATACAAATACGTTGGTAAGGGCACGGCAATGCCGTGCCCTTACGGTATTAGGGTTTTCGTGAATTGGTATAACGCACCGTTCAAAGGCTTTGGTGCCGTACTCTCGCCGATAACACACCCTACAGATACTTAGATTTTTTCATAAAATCAAATCGGATTCCTATAGATCAATACGGTTCAGTTAAGGGTTATTGGTGTAAATAATCGGTCTTTGAAGACGCGATAAATCGCGTCTCTACATTAGGGTTTTGGGCTTATCTGAACCGTATTGTCCTATAGATACTTAATCTGCGTTCCAGCAGAAAGATAGGTACTAAAAAATTAAATGGTAGCGACATTCAAGACAGTCGCTACCATTTAATTTACAGAACATAATATAAATTACAAACTAAATTCTGCTGCATTATCCTCATCTAAATTTGCATCTTTACCCGCAGCAGTGGGTTTAAATTTAGAGTCATGAATCAATTGAGCAAATACTAGTTTGGGGTTGTGATGCAGAATATTCAACACACTAATAAAATCCCTAACAATCTCTCCTGGTGTCAACAAGGCTTCTGCACCTAAGCGATTGACAATTTCTTGCACAAAATCATTTAACTCGCGATTAGTCAAAGGCTTTTCATAGCCAAAATTCAGAGCATGAATCTCAGTTATGCGTTGCAAAAGTGTGAGGATTTCTTGTTGGCTCAAGGGATTGAGTCTAATTACTGGCCCGGAATATTCTTGTACACCAGCTTGAGCCACAAAGCGGCTTTCTTTGGTGCGTCTGCGCCAAGCTTGATCTGCAAATAATCCCCGATTTTGGTCTTCTAAAAATTTTGTGGTTCCACCAATCAAAATACCAAGATGCTCGGCTTTGCACTGCATAGTGTCGTTAAACATTGCGAGCAGTCTATTATAATTTTTCTCTCGCGTAACAGTAGTAGATATTTGATATAAATGTACAGATTCATCAACTAAAATTAATAGCCCTTTATAACCAATTTCAGCGACAAATTTGGCTAATAGCTTAATGTAGTCATACCAACTATCATCATCAATAATGACGCGCACACCTAAAGCAGCTTTTGCTTCAATTTTCGTAGTGAATTCTCCCCGTAACCAGCGCATGGCAGCATTTTTTAAGTTATCATCATCCAATCGATAACCACGCCAATAAGCGATAATTACATTGCCAAAATCAAATCCGTGAACTAAATCTTCAATATACTGAACAACTTCCCGAATTTTTTCCTCAACTTTGTCATCAAAACCTTCATCATTCGGACGTAATCCAGCTTCTTTGACTACTTCTTGTTGAATTTTATTAATCCATCCTTCCAAAATTGAGACTAAAGCACCACCATCGGGACGAGTTTTTGTAGCGAGGCGGCTCATTAATTCTCGATAGGTTGCTAAACCTTCATTGTTGCTTCCTGCTAGGCGGCGTTCTGAGGATAAATCAGCATCAGCTACTACAAAACCTTGTTCCATAGCACGGCTGCGAATCAATTGCAGGATGAAGCTTTTCCCGGAACCATAGTTGCCAATTATAAACCGAAATACCGATACCCCTTCTGCAATATCGTCGAGATTCTGTAACAGGCTTTTGAGTTCTTGTTCTCGACCAACTGCTATATGTTCAACTCCTAACCTTGGTACTACTCCTGCACCTAAGGAATTAATTAAAGCAGTGGATATTTTTTTCGAGAGTTTGAGCTTTGCCATGTAGTTGATCTCACCTGATTTTGAAAGCAGAGGCTCGTAGCCAGCAAGTTAAGTCAGGTATATACCATACCTACTAATAATTTTACAACGGTATGAATATTTTAATTAGTTTGATGAAGCTGATCTACCTATGGCAATCTTATCTCAGTTGTGAAACCGCCCATAAAAGAAATAATTTGACTAATTATTAAGGAAAGCTATATATGATGTTCATAGGTATCCAGCATTTTTTTGACGTTGTTGATATACTCTTGATAAATTTCAGGAGGTTCTACACTGGGATTAATTATTAATTCGCCTAAAGTATCATTGGCTTTACCATTGATTGAATCTATTAGTAGATTTGGCATTGTAATATTTGCTTCTGCAATCTTTTTAATGGTAGCTTGGGTATTCTCTGGCATTAAGAGGGCTTTTATTATCTGAATTTCATGGTTTGGTAGCTGCTCTAAAAAATGGCCCCATTCTTCAGGTAAAGTCTCATATATATCAGCTTTTGTATCTTGTGTTTCTAGGGTTTCAATTAATTCTGCAAACGGAAAAAATTCTAAATTTTCTTCGTGGCTCTTTTCTGGTAATGGTTCAGGATTGAGTGTTTCAAGCTGCTGAAGTAATTCCCAAACTTGGCTTTGTAACAAGTCACGTTCTTCTTGTAATAAGAACACTTGCGCTTGTAATCTCTGAAGTTCTGCTTGCTGTTCTCCTATGTTAGTTTGTAAGTCACTAAGGTTAGATTCTATATTTTCTTTGTTAGTTGTTTTATTCAGAAGTGATTGATTTTTATGGTTAAACTCTACTTCTAAATTTTGCAGTTCAATTCGCAATTCATAGAGTTTTTCTTCTATTTGAGGTTTAAGTCTACCTAGTAGGGTTATATGATTTTCAATTTCTTCTTTTTCTTGCAGGAGTCCGCTAATTTGATGTTGTAATTGATTAATCTCTGAACGAGAGACATTACAGTTTAATTCTAGACGACGTTTTTCTGCTGTGAGCATTGAAACGGAATTATTCAGTTCTGCTTTATTTTTATCTAAGCTATGAATTTCTGTACTCAGAACAGTCAGTTCAGTTTCTAACTGTTTTTTTTGTCCAGCAAAAGTGCTGAGTTCGCGTTGAATATTATCTCTTTGATTGCGGGATTCAGTTACTTTATTTTGTAAGTGTTTTGATTCTGTATATAATAAACTGCGATGTTCTTCAATTTGGTGAATTTCTCTAGAAATTCGAGACTTCAATTCCTCCAGTTCTTTGATTTTCTTACGCAGAGAATTTAAGATCAGCATTTCATAATTCTTGCGCCGCCTATCTACACAGAATGCGGCTGCATAAGTAGCAATTAAAGTAATAATGCCTGTGACAAAGGCTTTAGAATAATCCCAGTTTGGGACAAGACTAATACCAAAACTAACACCAAAGGCAACTATTCCTAGAAATAATCGATTGCTTAATACTGCTGAGTGCATATTACTTATTTTTAGCCTAGTCAAGTTATCAAACTCATTCCTTTTTAAGGACATGAACCCTCACTTTGTCTCTGGGAAGTCTGCGGTTGTGAATATTTGTACATAACATGGTTTTGTAAATAACTAAAGATTGAAATTAACAACTAAGCAATAGGATTATTCTTGAGCAGTTGTGTTATTTTTTGCACCAAAAACTGCTAAATCAGCTTTTAAGAAATCAATAAACTGCCGTGCTGTGCGTCCAGAACGACCGTTATGGCGAGTAGCCCACTGTAATGCTTGATACTCCAAATCTTCTTGGCTAATATTAATTCCTGCTTGTGTTGCTAAATGCTGGATAATTTTTAAATATGTTTTCTGATCTGCCCCCTCAAAAGTCAAGGTTAAACCAAAGCGATCGCTAAACGAAAGCTTTTCTTGCATCGTATCCCAAACATGGATTTCTTCTTTATCCTTGGGCGCAGGTCTGTCTGTAAAAAACTCCCGAATCAAATGACGGCGATTAGATGTAGCATACACGACTACATTCTCAGGGCGTGCAGTTAAATTCCCTTCTAACACTACCTTGAGTGCTTTAAAGGCATCGTCATCTTCTTCAAAGGATAGGTCATCCACAAAAATAATAAATTTCTGTGGCACCCCCCGCAATTGTTCTACGATGATCGGCAAGTCTCGCAACTCCGATTTTGTCACCTCTACTAAACGGAGATTGCGATCGCTATATTCATTCAACAAAGCTTTGACTAAGGAAGATTTGCCTGAACCACGACTACCATAAAGTAATACGTGCAGTGCTGCCTCGCCTGCTAATAAAAACTCTGTATTTTTTAACAAAGCGTCCCGTTGTGACTCATAACCTGTAAGTACATCCAATTTGACAGGATCGGGATGCTGGATACCAACAAACTTCCCTGCTTGCCAGCGTAAAGCACGATATTCTGCAAATAAACCTGTGCCAAATTGCCGATAATAAGCAGCTAAATCTTCTACAGTATCAATCCAATGATCCGAATGATGGAGAGATGCAACGGCTTCAGACTCAAAGCGCTGCTTCGTCCATCCTGTATCTAGTTCTGTTTTATCTTGTTCTCTATACCACACAACTGGCGAAACTGGCAGATAAGCTACAGTTTGTACCCACTCACTTAAAGCAGCGCTACTACACTCATATAAACTCTGCAAAACGTGTAAATCATGCTGCGCTGCTGCGACTAATGCAACGGGCATATTTTCAAATTCTTGCTGTTGAGCCAGCCTAGTAAATGGATTTTCAGTAATCAGAATTTGAGTAATTAAGTAATCTTCCCAATTTTGATTTCTAGCAGCCAAGGCGTGAAAGTAATTGCCGTAAGCTTGCAGGCAACCTCGCGCATCGGCATCAGTGTATCGTATCGCTTGCAACAAATCCAGAAAGGCGATCCCCACTTCGCTTTGGAGGACAGATTGGTAAAGTAAGAGTGAGGCTGCTTGGCGCTGGAGGAACTGAATTTTGGCATAGGATGAAGTGCTTCCCGTAGACATCGCTTGACTATCCATCAATCAATTGGGTAATGAGCTTCAACAGCTATGGTAAATTGTCTGGCGACCGTGGCCGCAAAAACAAAATCTACATAGGTTTTAACAATGGAATTAGGTATAGTTGCCGCGCTTGTCTATGGTATTTTGGCATTGATTGGCGGCATTATTGGCTATGTTCAAGCAAGTAGTAAAGTTTCACTACTAAGTGGCACTATTAGCGGTTTATTACTAATTTTTGCCGCTTTTTTGCAATTACAAGGACAAATCTGGGGTTTGTTTGCAGCAGCTTTAATTACTGCTGTTTTGGTGGTTTTCTTTAGCTTGCGACTAGCTAAAACACGCAAGTTTATGCCTTCAGGATTAATGGTTATTTTGGGTGTGTTGGCATTGGTACTGATGGTAAATCAAATGGTTGGTGTGAAGTAGGGATTGGGGACTGGGGACAAGGGGACAAGGGGACAAGGAAGAATTCTTAACTTTTAACTTTTAACTTTTGACTTTTGCCCCATGCTCAAGCAATCAACTAAGCTGTTGGAAATTTAACTTGCATATTAGATAGAGATAAAACTCTTGTGGGGTAGGCATCTTGTCCGCCCTGATTATGCAAATTAAAAGTCCCTTAGCTTACAAACCGCTACAGCTAATTATATAGTACATTTATATTACCGTATAATTGCGTTTGTGATATCAAAAACAGAAGGTAGAGTCACATACAGCGATTTTAAGGGTACAGTAATGTTCCTTACCTGATATAGCAATCCGATTTGATTTTTGAAAAAATCTAAGTCTTTGTAGGGTGGAATGTCACTTACTTAAGCAAAAGTTGTTGCCCAGATCCCCGACTTCTTCAAGAAGTCAGGGATCTAAATCCAGGGAATTAGAATAAATTCTGAATAATGGGTTATACCCCCCATCAATTGATCCACAACATCATTTATTCTCAGGTAGTTGTTAGAAATGGTGTAACATCTAAGTTTGACCTAGTAATATCTTCATACCCAACTCTGCCCTTCGGGAAAATTTTGCTCTGCGTGTATACAGATGCTTGAAGATTAAGTTATAAAAGCGACTGGCTACAGTGCATTCAGGCAATAAGGATTAAAATTTAACCAAAAAAAATAATTCTTACCCAGCTAAAACATCCGGTTTTGTTCGGTTGGTGATGATAAATAAAAATATGAATGCTGAATATCATGTTTTAAGAATCGAAGGGTATAGAAGATTGGTAGCAGTGTTAATCATCCAATAAATGTGATGTACAATACCGTTTTTTCTCATCTCCAAAAATTCATTTTTGGCATCTAACAACATCCATTACTAAGAGTTTTTTCCTAGTTATTCATTTACCAATGAATAATTTTTCAGTTGAAATGTGTAAAACAAATGAGATGGGAACGGGGAATGGGGAATGGAAAATGGGGATGAGGGAGAACAAATACTAAATGCCTAAAATATCCCTCCTGGTGTATGCAGTTGATAACTGCTACTACCTAATTAAATACAACAATAGTGCTGTATGAATAAAATCATGGGTTTTTATTGAATCTGTCAAAAGGTGAAAACCGAGCTAGATCAAAAGACACAACCGCAGAAATCAATATATACCTACGTAACTATGCTCAGAAATGTAAACCTTGAACAATTTAGGCAATCAAAATTTAAAGAAACAGTAAAGGATATATTGGCATTTTGGCAGATTTTTCTAATTTAGATGGGATATTAATAGATAGTACGAATAGTTATTGATATTCATACGTTAGTTGCTATCTACCGAAAACTACTAGAGTTCAGGTAATCCTGAAATAGGTGATTCTCTCCGCAATTTTACGTACTAGGAAATTATAATACATGGTATTATCACTGTCTTCTCAAAACGTTATCCAGTATCTGCAAGGTGCAGGTCTGTGTAGCTCAGAAGATGGAGCATCGAGCGAATCTGAGTTACTAGATAGGAATAAAAATTTCAATTTAATAGTTAATCTGGCAGATAATCGCAAACTACTGGTTAAACAAAAAGTTAGCAATAATCATGATGGAACTCCCCATGAGTTTTTCAATGAGTGGCTGTTTCACCAATTGCTACAGCAGTTTCCGGTTATTGGAAATATTTCTGCGATCGCATCATTATTACTACATTTTGACGAGGAAAATTCTATCCTTGTCCGTGAATACTTAAGTGACTATGAACAGCTAGGGAGTTTTTACCAAAAAACTGATATCTTTGCTTCGGAAATTGCTACGGCTATTGGAACTACTTTGGCGGGTTTACACCGTGCTACTTTCAATGGTCGAGAGTATCGCGATTTTATGAACACTGCGCCTGAAGGACAGTTTCGTTATCACTTCTATAATCCGGCTCAAGGTTTAGAGTCGATTGCACCAGAGATTTTTGGTAAGATTCCCACACAAGCGCTGCAATTTTATACTCTCTATCAACGTTACGAAAGCTTGGAATCAGCAATTGCAGACTTAGCATATGAATGGAATCCTTGCTGTTTAACTCATAACGATTTGAAGTTGAACAATATTTTGGTTCATTCTCGATGGCAGCAGCTTGATAATTGCTTGATAAGATTGATTGACTGGGAAGCCTGTGCTTGGGGAGATCCAGCTTTTGATTTAGGCACTTTATTAGCAAGCTATTTAAAAATTTGGCTCTCAAGCCTTGTAGTAGACCCCACTTTAGAGTTAGAAGAATCTCTGCGTCTGGCGGTAACACCGCTGGAGGTTCTTCAACCTTCAATACTAGCTTTAATCAGGGGTTATCTCAATGCTTTCCCGATGATTTTGGAGTACCGTAGTGATTTGATTTTGCGAGTTGTTCAGTTTGCTGGATTGGCATTAATTCATCAAATTCAAGAAAAGATTAAGTGTCGCCAAGATTTTGATAATGCTGACCTTTGTATGCTATCGGTTGCCAAAAATTTATTGACTATGCCAGAGCAAGGTATACTGAATGTTTTTGGGATTTCCGAGTCTGAAATCTTGAAACCTGTGGCGAAAGTGCATGATTTGGCTCAGCCAGAAAGAGAGAAGCAGTTGGTTCGCCTTTATTACGAAAAGACCCGCTTACGCGGTTGCTAGTGCGAGTCAGCAGCACAAGTCACCATGCAAAATTGTAATTTTTGCATTTGAAATTTTTCCCTATTCTATTTCTCACACTGAATTTTCCATAAATTCTTCATGCCCCTAAGTTTGCATTAGGGAAGATACAGTTTTGACCATCTGTTGGTTGTCTAATTTCCCATTCTAAATTTTGAGGTTGTAATTAACTAATGGTATACTCTTCTGTTCATCAACCCCTATCCTCCCTATCTGATATTGCTAGCAATATTCACATTGAGTCGAACTTTTGTATTCACCATCCCAATTATCAACCTTTTGCGTTGCCCGCAAAAATAGCAGATAGATTTCAGCACAATTCAGCAGATTTACAGCATAAATATCTAACTTTATTACTGCGGAATTTCCTCTACGGTATCTATTACAATGGCTCTCTACAAAATATTTTGGCAGTAAATGCTGATACTGCAAATCATCTGCCACACCAAAATTTAGATAACACTTCCACTTTAGGGATTGATGGGGAATTTTATGAACGACTGCATAACTGCAATCACGGTACAGGTTATTTTGACCCAAGTTGGGAAGTATTGCGGCATGAACCTGATGGTAGTATGGCTGTGAATAAGGGCGGTTTGACATTGTACATCGAGCCAGATTGCCATCTCAAACCTCATTCTCAATCTGCGAAAGCTGGCGAATTAGTAGCAGTATGGATGCCCAAAAATCGCCTGCAAAACGGTTGTTACTTGGCAGTTAGCAATTTTGGGCAAGAAAGACAAGACAACCCAGAGGACGATTTAGGCACAGGGCGAATCTATTTTAATATCACACCATTTGGTGCGATCGCTGTTATGGATAGTCTGACAATGGAACTGAATGAGGCTGGTATTCCTTTTAGCTTCCAGGTTCCCTATAATCCCGCTGCTTATGGACGTTACGATTCAGGGGTACTCTACTTTGAACGTAACAACTATCTAGCAATCCGTGAAGTTCTACAAGGTGTGTATGCAGAACATGAGTCCCATTTTTATTCTGAAATCCCCTTATTCACCAAGTTTTTGGCACCTGGGCTGAGTTTAGCTGAGGAACCAATCAAAAAGTTTGCGATACAAGAGAGTTTTGGCATGAATCGCTGTCAAATTGTTGCGAATGCTTTGTTGGAAGCTTGGTATAAAGGAAGAAATGCCTTTGATGAACGGATGCAAGCAATTAACCGACACTTTACCCGTCATCTAGTTGATGTGCAGCGTCCCTACCTCAATCCTAGCTCTAAAGATATTTACTCTCCCTTAAACTGATATCTGTAGCATTTCTCAATAAATGTAGGGTGGGCACTATAAGCTGTCTAGATCCCCGACTTCTTTGAGAAGTCGGGGATCTAATTTTTCATGAATGATTTAGGACTGCTATATTTACAAATGACAAATGATTAATAACAGTCTTTTCTTGTGGGAGATGCTGCACGAATACGAAAAAAAGTGCAATATGTACGTGTGTTATCTGAGTTACGGTAAAATTATGTAGAGTAGGCTGTAAGTCTGCTATTTATATGCTTGACTTTTTGAAATATGCCTTTCACATATAACCGTAGCGTTCGCTTCCAAGATACTGATGCTGCTGGGGTAGTGTATTTTGCAAATATTTTGGGGATTTGTCATGAAGGGTATGAAGAATCTCTAGAAGCAGCAGGTATTGATTTAAAAGCTTTTTTTAGTAATCCCTCGGTGGGTTTTCCGATTGTTCATGCTAATGTAGATTTTTTCCGCCCGGTTTTTTGTGGTGATAAGTTGTTAGTTACTTTAATGCCGCAAAAATTAGGTGGTGAGAAGTTTGAAATTGCTTATGAAATTTCTGTGGCTGAGGTAATAGTTGCTAAGGCAATTACTAGGCACGTTTGTATTGATGTAAATAGTAGAAGTAAGCAGGAATTGCCTGTTGAGATAGTTGATTGGTTGGAAACATAGACACGAAGTGGCTTCCCGAAGGGTACCGCAGAGACACAGAGGAAGCAGAGAGAAGAAAGGCAAGAGAAGTGATGTAATTCGTAGTAAGCACTTTCGTGATTTAAAATACAGGACTAAAGTCCTAAATACGAACTTCTTCACATCTTGAGATTAATAACAGGAAATACTAATAGCTGTAGCTTTTGGCGGTTAATTTTACCTTGGGGATTGCAGGGTAAGGTGGTAACAGAAATCCAGTGTTTGGGAATTTTAAATTTGCTGAGTTTATCTTGAATTACTGTTTTAATTTCTAATGAGGTATAGGATTCTTTAGGAATATAAATAGCTGTTAATACTTGTCCCCAATGGGTATCTGGTACACCAATTACACAAATATCATTTACCATTTGAGTTGCTCTAATGGCTGATTCAATTTCTGCTGGGTAAATGTTTTCACCTCCGCTAATTATTTTGTCACTGTTACGCCCAAGAATGTTTAAATATCCTTGTGCATCTAAAAAACCAACATCATCTACTTGGAAATAATCCTGATTTTCCCAAAGTTTTGGATAGTAACCAAGGGCTAGTGATTTAGCTTTAATTACGATATTTCCTATTTGATTGTTATTTAATATTTCACCTTTTTCATTGCGAACTGTCACTTGAGCATGAGGCAGAATTCGACCGGAGTTAACTTTACCATTAAGAAAATCATCAGGTTTAAGGGTAGCAATTTGAGATGCGGTTTCTGTCATTCCATAGGTAGGTGCTAATCTAATGCTGTGAAATCTGGCTTTTTCTAGCAGTTCATCCCATGCAGGCGCACCGCCTAACATTACTGTTTGAAATTTTGATATCCATTTAGTTAATTCGGGGTTTTGTAGTAGGCGTTGTAACTGAGTTGGCACTAAGGAAATAAAAAAATCTGAGGTTTCAATATTATATATTTGACCAGATTCCAAGTTTTTAAATGGTAAGATAGCTAGCTGACCACCAGTAGTAAAAGCACGCATAAATTGCATTAAACCGCTTACATGATAAAGCGGTAATACACAAAAAGAATTAATAGAATTTAAATTAAAATATTTTTGAAATCCTTGTACAGATGTTATTAAGGTTTCCCAAGTGTGGATGGCAAACTTAATTTGTCCTGATGAACCACCTGTGGGAATCATAATTAGTGGTGAGTGGGAGGGTGAGGGAGATGAGGGGGATGAGGGGGATAAAAGATTTAGTTTTTTTAAATCTCCCCAAATTATGTCTGGTTTTACTAAATCGAAAACCTTTTGCCATTCTTGTGTTCCCCAGTCGGGGTTACAGAGAAATACTGGACAATTAGCTGCACAAGCTGCGAGAAAACCTGCTAAAAATCGCTCTGGTTGGCGTTCGGCTAAAATAATTTTTGGTGTTGTACCTGATGCACACAATTGCATGAGTTCTAAATACAATTCTTCAGCTAGTTGCTGCAATTGATAACTATTAGCACCGATTAGCCAATCGCGTTCCCGTTTCGGGTTGCCGTTGGCTACGCCTAAATTTTTAAGATAGTTTACAGGACTTGCCATAGACGTTGAAGCCATGTTTCTTCTTCTTTTTCCAACAAGTGGTTGATTCCAAAGCCGACTGCGCGGTGATGCTGGGATAATTCTGCTGCTAGCTGGAGTGCTGCGTGTCTGCCGATCGCAGTTTCAAATACGGATGAAAAGACAGCATCAATGTTATGCTGTCGGCAAAACTGTCGCAGGCGCGATGGTGAACCAGCTATCCCTGGCTTAATCACAAAAATGCCTCGCCAACCTTGCTGATAAACGGCTTTGAGTTGTGAGATTGTAGCGACAGACTCATCTAAGGCGATCGCTGTATGATAAAGCCTACTCAGCTGCAACATCGCCTCAAATTCTTCAACGGCTAGCGGTTGTTCGATAAATTCAATGTTTTCAGGAAATTTATCGCATTGTTCTAGCCATAACTCAGCTTCTTGATAGCTAAGTCCAGCATTCGCATCTAATCGCAGTTTTGTAGAGGCTGGTAAGCTGTGAATCAACAAGTGAAAAATTTCCAATTCATCAGCGATCGCATAAACACCAATTTTCCATTTAAATGTGCGATATCCTTGCTTCCACAACTTTTGCCATGCATTTAACGCCGCTTCCCCGGCTGGTAATAAGCTACTATGAGGCATTGGGCATTGGGCATTGGGCATTGGGCATTGGGCATTGGGCATGGGGCATTGATTATTGTCCTTTGTCCCCCTTGTCCCCCCAGTCTCCCTTGTCCCCATTCCCTCAAACGCTGACTCAAAACCAAATTGACAGGCGGGTAAATCATCGGGAATCGCAAAAATCGTCTCTTCTGTGATTTCCTGTGGTATTTGGCGACAAAAATCTAAAGCTTGTTGCAGAGTTTCAGAACCAAACCAACTAATCGGCGGAATTTCTCCCCAACTGAATCTACCTGTTCGATCAATCAGCCGAATAATAATACTTTCGCGGACATCCCAATTACCATGACTAGTAGTAAGCGATCGCAAAAATCTTCGCGCTATTGGACGAAACTCAAATTTGTAAATCACTGTGCGTACTTCTTTGCGCCTCTGCACGAAATAAAAGCTAAAGCACAAATCCCACACCTAACAGCAAACAAGCCCAAAAATGTACAGCTACGGCGAGAAATTTACAATTATTCACCTTATCTGGTTGGTTATGATATTGCTGGACATGGCGACATAACTTAACAGCGAAGGGTAAACTTACCCAACTCAACAGCGTCCATACAGGAAAAATTCCCCATAACACAAACATCAAGGTGAGAGGATAAATACTCGCGGTAAACCAAGTAAGAACTTGAGATGCTTTTTGGGTTCCCAGGCGGACAATAGGCGATCGCTTCCCGGCGACTATATCATCGTCAATCTGGTGAAAGTGGGAGCAAAATAAAATTAAACTAGTGACAATGCCGACAATCACTGAAGCTAGTAGGCTTGTCGTTGACCAAGCTTTGGTTTGGCTGTAGTATGCTGCCGTCACTAACAACGGCCCAAAGGCAAAAAAACAAATAATCTCCCCCAAACCCTGGTATCCTAAACGAAAGGGAGGCCCTTGGTACATATAACCCAAAGCGCAGGCAAGCAGAATGATCGCGATTACAGTTGGGTCTTGTTGCCAAGTTGCGATCGCTAGTATGCCCAGCAACCCCAAACCTAAGCAAAGATTTCCTATCCAAAATACTAACGACTTTTTACCAGTTAGGTTTACTAATGAATGATGTTTATTTTTATCTATCCCTGTTTCTGAATCAAATACATCATTACTGATATTTTCCCACGCCAGAATTAAAATCGCTGCCGCCATAAAAGTAGAAAATACTGCCGCGTTAAAATTTTGGGTTTCTGCAAATGCTACCGCTGTTCCTATCCAAACGGGCATAATGGCAACGCTATACATCGGCGGTTTAATCGCTGCCATCCATAACTTGCTTTTGGGATATAAAATCTGCTGTGTAGTCATCAGTCGTGATTAACTAAATTGCCAGAACCTTACTCATATTAAATTTTATGGGTCTAAGAGACACTAGATGTTATTGATTTGCAAAAAACAGCAGTTTTTTCCGTAGCTGGTTAATTTTGTGCTGCTCAAACTTCCCACCTTTGCAGCATAAAACTGAGCATAGCTTGTCGTGGTCTTGTAACACCAAAAACAAGGCAAACCATACTCTGGTGAAATGGCGACTGAATATGTTACCTGTAGAAATAGACCATGTTTAATTGCACTTTAGGAAGTTAACTTAAAAAAAATTTACTATTACTAGATCCATGACAGTTTCACCATGTCGCAACAGCTTCTTTGTAGAGTACAAAGACCTCTACCAATTTCTAACAGCAGTTCAGGAAAATTGCCTCAACAATAATTGCAAGCAAATTGTGAGTATTTCGCTAGAAATTGATCTAGTAGACCCCCTAGTTGTATTAGATGAACTGGCCCAAGTAAATGAGATAAATTTTTATTTTGAGAATAAGGGCAAAGGAGAAGCGATCGCAGCCATTGATTCTGTAGCAGAATTACATATTGATGGAACTGATCGATTTAGGAAAGCTGAATATTTTATCAAAAAATCCCTCAAAAGTATAATTAACTTTGGTAACAATAATTTACCTTTTTCAGGCCCACACTTTTTCTGCTACTTCAGCTTTTTTCCGCAAAATGCTCAAGCAGATTACCCATTTTCTTCAGCGACAATTTTTCTACCACGTTGGCAAATATCTGTAAAAAATCAGCGCTGCATTTTAGTGATGAATTCAGTTATCAATGCCAGCGACAATATTAATAGAATCCTACAAACTCTCGGCAATAAAATTGACGCTATCAATTCTTTAAAATATTACTCACCGAATCTTGAGGTGTTTCCCGCCAATTTTAACAAAAAATCTGTGACCAATGCGACTCGGTTCAAAAGTTCTGTAATTTCGGCTTTGGAGAAAATTCAGAATCAACATTTAACAAAAATTGTTTTAGCTGATGCTTTAGATGTTAGCTCAAGCAATGATTTTAACTTATTTAAATCTTTAAATAATCTCCGACAAATACATCCTAATTGCTATATATTTTCTACAACTAATGGCAAAGGACAAAACTTTATTGGCGCTAGTCCAGAACGCTTAATCTGTATTCATGAGCAAAAGTTAATTACAGATGCTTTAGCGGGTTCTGCACCAAGAGGTAAAACACCTGCTGAAGATGCAGCCAATGCCAATCTTTTAATCAATAATGAAAAAGAAAAGCACGAACATTCCCTAGTTATTGATTTTATTACTCAACGCCTATCCCAGATAGGTTTATTACCCCAAGTACTACCACCGCGTCTACGACAATTATCTAATATTCAGCATTTATGGACACCAATCAGCGCCTTAGTTCCAGCTAACGTACATCCTTTAAAAATTGTGGCTCAACTGCATCCTACACCGGCTGTCGCCGGTGCAGCCAGAGATATTGCCTGTGCCGAAATTCGTCGTTACGAAAACTTTGAGCGAGGTTTATATGCTGCACCCCTGGGTTGGGTAGACTCCGAGGGTAACTGTGAGTTTATTGTGGGAATTCGTTCTGCACTCATAGATGGCGATCGCGCTAGACTTTACGCAGGTGCCGGTATCGTCGCTGGTTCTGATCCTGAAAAAGAGTTTGCAGAGGTGCAACTGAAACTTCAGGCTTTATTAAAAGCTTTAGTTTAGTAATAAGTAAACCGTCAATTATAGCAACGCACCATCAATTACTCGTGAACGAGTATCAGTTGGCGAGTATCAAAGCCTTATTAGTGAGTATTAAAAACTCATTGACGAATCATTTGGGGCTGCTACATAACTTACTCGATACCTTTTATAGCTCTCATCAATTAAAACATTGACAAATCTGCTTAATTACATTTGCTAGCAGGTTATCTTACACACATACTCCAGCCGCAAAATATCCGATATTTCGCTTCAAACAATTTTTTAAAAGTGTTTTTATCAATCACCCACTTAGAAAAGCTTTGCATTATTTGGTAGCGGTTTTAAACGCATAGTTACAAATAGTTTTTTTGAACTTAATTTGTTACTAATTGTATGTAGTTCTGTACTTTACTTATATAACTTATATAGTAACGAACTAAATTCACAGCAACTTCAATAAATCCTCTTCTTCGCTTAAATTTCGCTTATAGCTGTTAATTATTAGCCATTAGAACGTTTAAGCGAACCATCAGCATATAGTTCTAGTGGTACTAGCTCAAGTTTCCCATTAACTTTAACTTGGGAGTAAACTACTTTTACTAGGGGAGCATTATTTTGGTTATAACGTATAGACATAATTACTTAGCCTTTCTACAAACTTATTGTCTGCTAAAGTTATATTACTCATAATCTACTAAATTTTTTCTTGATTAGTATTGCCTCTTATGAATGATTATTTATCCTACTTTAGAATTAATAAAACAGGTTAAAGATAGGTATAAGGATGTGTCGATGAAGATAAAGATGATCAAAAATCTTCTCAGTTATAGTTCCTAAAAAATTTGTCACCAGGCGGTTAAAAACAGGAGATAATAATAAACCTATACCGCTCTCAGCTGTAATACTATTACTGATCGCAGAACTTGTTCTGGCTTGGCTCACATCTTTAACTTCACAGCAACAGGGTTGATTTCTGGCAGTTGCAGCTACTAACATCATGAAAACCACCTCAGAATTGTATGCTCGCCTAGAGGATTATTATCAGCAAATTAAAACCATTATTCTTACCCGTCAAAATCCCATTACTGGTTTGCTACCTGCGAGTACGGCTATCACCGCCCACGGTGATTATACAGATGCCTGGGTACGAGACAATGTTTATAGCATTTTGGCAGTTTGGGGTTTAGCGCTTGCATACCGCAAGATTGATGAAAACAAAGGATACACCTATGAACTAGAACATAGCGCAATCAAGCTGATGCGTGGATTGCTGTTTGCAATGATGCGACAAGTTCATAAAGTGGAACGATTTAAACATACTCAGTCACCATTAGATGGTTTACACGCCAAATACAACACTGCTACTGGTGATATTGTGGTAGGTGATGATGAATGGGGACATTTGCAACTCGATGCTACATCAATATTCTTGTTGATGTTGGCTCAAATGACCGCTTCTGGCTTGCCAATAATTTATACCATTGATGAAGTAAATTTTGTCCAAAATTTGGTTTACTACATAGGACGAGCCTATCGCACACCAGATTATGGCATTTGGGAACGTGGTAACAAGATTAATCGCGGTAATGCGGAGTTAAATGCAAGTTCTGTAGGTATGGCTAAGGCTGCATTAGAAGCCATCAACGGACTAGATTTATTTGGTGTGCGTGGAAGTCAAGCTTCGGTAATTCATGTTCTACCAGATGAAATTGCCCGCGCTCGAATTACATTAGAATCACTATTACCAAGAGAATCTGGCTCAAAAGAAATTGATGCGGCGCTGTTGAGTATTATTAGTTTTCCCGCCTTTGCAGTAGAAAACGAGAAACTGCGATCGCGCACTTTTAACGATATTATTAACAAACTCCAAGGTAAATACGGCTGCAAACGCTTCCTGCGTGACGGACACCAAACTGTTTTAGAAGATAACCAACGCCTACACTATGAACCTTGGGAACTGAAGCAATTTGAGCATATAGAGTGTGAATGGCCTTTATTTTGCACTTATTTAGTTCTAGATGGGTTATTTCGTAACGACAAAGCACAAGTTAAATATTACCAGGAAAGTTTAGAATCATTACTCGTCGAACAGGATGGATTACGATTATTACCAGAATTATATTATGTTACCGAGCAGAATATAGAAGCAGAAAAATTATCACCCCAAAGTCAAACCCGGTTACCTAACGAAAATGTCCCCCTAGTATGGGCACAAAGTTTATATTTTCTCGCACAAATGTTAAGTGAAGGATTGCTAGCAATTGGTGATATCGACCCCTTGGGTAGACATTTATGTGTCGGTAAAACTAGAGAATCACTAGTACAAATTGCCTTGCTAGCAGAAGATGAAGATTTACAAGGAAAACTCCAAGTTCACGGTATTGAAACGCAAACACCCAAACAATTAGAACCGATACAAGTCAGAAAAGCCGGGGATCTTTCAGCTATTTATACCCAAATTGGGCGCAACGATAAACTAGGTTTAACTGGGCGGCCAGTGCGGCGTTTACGGAGTTTGACAACATCCCGAATTTTTCGCATTCACGACCAGACAATTGTATTTTTACCATCTTTTTTGGATGCCCAACAATTTTACTTAACCCTTGATTATCATTTCTTGCTGGATCAAATTAGAAGTGAACTTGCTTACATTCAAAAATATTGGAGTGATTTAGGTCGTCCTACCCTAACTTTAATGTTGACACATACCATGTTAGAAATCGGTTCTGAGGCATTATTAGAACTGATGCAAGAATTGAAAGATGGTATTTGTTATGGTGTCAGAGTAAAATTAGGAAGATTAAATCAGTTAATGCTAACAGCGGGAATTCAAAGAATTGATTTTCTGCAAAATGAAGAATTTTCGCTACCAGCAGTCAAAGATGCTGCACTGCATTGCTATTATTTGGCATATCATCCAGGGAAAAATTGGCAATTGGAGCATACCCAAGAATTCCAAATGGAATGTGAAACTAACTTGGGATTATTGCTGTCTGCTTTACGTAGCTCAGAGAATATTTACGAACAAATCGAGTTATTGCAAACTTTAACTCGCTTGCAAGGACTAGATTTTGATACTGGGTTTGGTGGCCCTAAGTCTGCTGTCACAGTAGACTATCTACTAAATGAAGTATATACCAAAGCTGGGGATTTAGGACTTTGGGCGATCGTGCGCCGTGTTGCGGGATTACGAAAAATGGTAGATATTGGCTTGTCGGATGTCGTCACCAGTATTTTGGTGCGGGGTAAGCAAATTTCTGTGGGTAAAGCCTACAGTGAAGATTCGTTAATTGCTGTGCCGATGTCTCACCATGAAATAGCCGAGAAAATTAATCACTTCTGTCGTGAAGATATCCGCGATCGCGTTCTTACTCAAGAGATTATCATTTATCTGGGTGTGCTGATCAGAGCGGAACCAGAATTATTTCAAGGGCTACTGACGCTAAAAGTTGGCTATTTCATCCTCTTAATTACGAGCAAATTAGCACGAGAATTAAGAGTAACTCAAGATGAAGCCTATGAATATTTGATGCAACTGTCGCCCTTTGAAGTCAAAACGCGGTTGCAAAATGTTTTAACTGGATATGCAGGTATGAGTAACCTTTTGCGTCAGCAAGAATCACTGCACGTCAAACAAAAAGAAAGTGACATTGATTGGGTATTAGCATTCACAACTGATGCCGAAATAGAAGTACCCACAGGTGGATGGCGGAGATTTCGCCAAGCTGAGGGAGCAACAGGACGTGTACCCAAAGACTTTTTTCAGCAAGTTTGGCAACTAATGAAACATTGCAAAGGTCTAGTAATTGGCGATAAACTAGAACGCCGCAATCGCTTAGATAGTGAATTAATGTTGTCGGAGATGACAGCCGGAGAAAGGAATTTTGCCTTACTAGTCGAACATCTGCTGAATAAAATTGAAGCCCCAGAATACCGACAAGTTAATATAGAAGCTTTAGCTGAACTAGGTGCGATCGCAGCCAATAACCCCAACCTGCAAATTGAAGAATATATTGTCTTGGATGTGTTGATTGGTCATGCAGTCAGACTAGCATGGTTAGACGCTCATCCCGAAAGAGGCGATCGCTATGATGAGGATAAGGCGAGTGCTTGGCGATCGTTTTACAATACCTCTCCTAGAGATGGCGCTAGTTATATTCTCAAGGCGTTCAGGTTCTTGACGGAGTTTGTGAAAGATATTTAAACGTAAAGGGACATAGAGGAAAACGTTTCTCTGTGTTAAAAAAAATATCCCCTACCTTAAAAGGCTTGTCATTACCAACATCTTTTAAAGTGGAAATGGGGTGTATTAGAGTCA
>JAVRCF010000054.1:0-54569 GCA_034530935.1 Aulosira sp. DedQUE10
AACTGGCGTTGCGTGCGGAGAGTGCTGTTGTGGGGACGGTTTGGGTTCACAAAACCTCGGGGGGTTCCAAAAGTTGAGCAAACTTTTCAAGACGAATTTTGCGGAAAGTCGAGCCACTGCGTTCCTGAGCCACCCCCGTGCGGAGAGAAGTTTGAGCGGAGGTTTCCTCCGCTCAAAGCTTCTCCCAAGGGGAGACGCTGCGCGAACGGAGGGTTGCCCCCGTTGAGGGGAGTGGCGTGTAGCCCTGCGTCGGAAAGCATGTGGCGTTAAGCGGAGGCTTCCTCCGAACAGAACTTTTCAAGACGAGTTTTTATGCTTGTATTAATCAATCTCAGGAAGTACAACAATATCCAACCAATATTTGATAAATGCTTGCACAGTCTCGATCAAGCGATCCAACTCTAGGGGCTTCACAATATAGCTACTGATGGAGTAGCTGTAGCAAACTTCAATATCTTTGGGGTTAGAAGAGGTTGTCATGACTACGACAGGAATTTTCTTTAAAACTTCATCCTGTTTAATTTCTTGCAACACTTCCCGCCCGTCAGTCCCAGGTAAATTCAAGTCAAGCAAAATCACCGCAGGACGTGGAGCGATTTCCGTATTGCAGTAAGATCCTGTTTGGTAGAGAAAGTCCAAGGCTTGATCGCCAGTGATACAGCGATAAACTGGATTGATCACGCCTTCTCGCCGCAACAATCGCTGAAAAGTACTAAAGTCTTCATCACTGTCTTCAACTACTAACAAAGGTTGAGTAGCGTTTCCTAACATTTGATTATTTAACCTCTTGTAGTGTGAAGTAAAAGGTACTACCTTCTCCATAGGTAGATTCAACCCAAATCTTACCACCATGCCGCTCAACCACCTTTTTAGTGATTGTCAGCCCAGCACCCGTACCACCCCCATATTGCGACGGGCCATGCAGCCGTTTAAAGATACGGAAAATTGACTCAAAGTGGCGATCGCGAATGCCAATGCCATTGTCCCGCACGTAGAAGGTGATTGGTTCTTCATAAGTAGATGCTGGATCGAGGTAGCCGACTTCAACCCATTTCTCTGGCTTATCGTTGTATTTGATACCATTAGAAATCAAATTAGTGAAGATTTCACTTACCTGAACGCGATCGCATAAAATCACAGGTAGAGGTCGCGGAATGCGAATTGTTGCCCCTGTTTCTTCAATTCTGGCACTTAGCACATCTAAAACTCGCTGCACTAAATTGTTTAAGCCAGTAGGCTGGATATGCAATTCCACTCGCCCCATCCGGGAGAAGTGCAACAGCGAATCGATTAAATTTTCCATTCGCTGTGTTAGCCTAATCAGGGTTCTCAGCCTTGACTTGCCTTCTTCATCTAGAATAGTGTCGTAGTCTTCAATCAGAAAGCTGGAGTAGTGGTGAATGCCTCGCAGAGGTTCTTTCAAGTCATGGGAAGCAATATAAGCAAAGGCATCTAATTCATCATTGCTGCGCTGAAGTTCAATATTTATCTTTGCCAGTTCATCGGCTTTCCGCAACACCACGCCAACGATCGCACTACGAAAATTCCAGACAGCATCAACTTCGCAAACTTTCCAGGGTAAGGACTGTAGCTGCACTGTTTCCTTCCACAATTCAAAAGATTTGCGCGGTGATAAACGTAAACTGCCATCCTCTGACACTTCCACAGGTTTATGGGGATTCCCCGCCCAATCTACAGTTTGCAACACCTCTGGGCGAAACCATAGCAGATAACTTTTTTGACTTTGAGAAATCGACAGCGCCATTAACCCACTAGCAACATCCTTCCATTCGGCAGCTTCTGGCATGATCTGGGAGAGGCAATTGGTATAAAAAACCTCTTCTTGCGAATGCCGACTCAGCCAATTTACTAATTGCTCAATTTCCCGATGCTGTGGCGTTCTCCCTAAAGTTTGGTACTCCCCATGAATGCAGACGGCTGCGCCTGTAGCATTGACGAGATCCAGCAAATTGGGCTGCTGGTCGATCAAGCCTTCAATAAAATTGTCCGCCGCCGCCATATATTCCACCAGCTTCGCCTGCACAGCTTTCAACTGCATTTTATATTCAGCGTTCTCGCTGTCTTCTTTAGCTGCTAGTTCCAGGGAAGTCATTTGAGCGAGAAATTCACAGGCGCTACGAATTTCATAGGGCACATACTTAGGGGATTTATGGTGACAAGCAATCAATCCCCAAAGTTTTTGATTCTTGAGTAGCGAAATCGACATTGATGCCTTCACATCCATATTGTGCAGGTACTCAATATGCCCTATGGAGGCACTGCGTAATACTGATTTGCTTAAATCTGTTGGTTGGTTAGTTACAGGGTGATGGCTGGGTAGCAAAGGGACTAGTTGATAGTCCACATTGGGAATTAGCCGTAACCAGTTCTGGCTGAAGAGTTGTCTAGCTTGTTTGGGAATATCGGAAGCTGGATAGCGTAAATTCAAGTACGGACTGAGATTTTCTTGTTTGTCTTCTGCAATCACCCTACCATGCCAGTCCTGATCAAAGCGGTAGATCATGACGCGATCAAACCCGTTCATCTGCCGCACGTGCTTGACGATGATCTGGCACAACTCATCTAAAGTGTTGGCATTTTGAAGTTTAGATAATGCCAGTTTAACTAAATGGTAAAAATTAAAGAATGTATAGTTCTTTTCATCTAGCGTTGGTTCCAATTCCAGCACGAGGATATTATCTGAGCGATGGATAATCCCATCAAAAGCGCTCGCCTTCTCCCCAGCCGCAATCGTGAGTTCGATGGGGTTAACAAGTGTCAAATCCTCCTGAACTAGACAGTCCCGTAAAAACTGTATTTGCTGTGCATCCAGCAACCGACTCAGGGGTTGATTTAATAACTCAGCCGCATCAATGCCCAATATTTCAGCCGTATTCTGGCTGACTTGCAAAATGGTTAGTTCCGGTTCAGCCAAGGCAAATAAAATACCATGCGGCTGAATTGAGCCGGGAATGTGAATTTGTTCGTGATCGCAATTTGTCAGGTCAACCTGAAAAGGTGCGATCGCTGCATTTTCTGAAAAATTCTCAGGAGTTAAGCTCACGATAAAATTGCCAATTCAACATCACAGAAACAATTAAAATCTTAATTTTTTTGAAATATTTATCTTGTTAATTAAACATCTACCTTTAGATATAAATTAACTAATACGTCAAAATCTATGTAAAAGATTACTACTTTCCCTCATTAAATTAGCATTTTTGATTGACATTTTGATAACTGAAACTTGACCAATCCATATTCCAGATTTATAACGGTTATCAATTGCATAGAATACAGATAATTTGTAAGGGCACAGCATTGCTGTGCCCTTATGTGTATTGCATCTAAACGAGAACCGATATATTCGATAATCTAGGTTTTTCACCAATTATTTAGAATTGCTTGAGAAACTAACTATGACAGCTTGTCTTTTGACATTTCTTACCAATAACCCAAAAAATGTACCTGGTGACTGTTTTGACGGGTGTGAGAGAATAACGTGAATAAGTGTCTTTTGTTGTTGCCAGTTGTTGTCCAAACTGTTCTGGTAGATTGCGTTGGCTTTGGGGCCGAGGCTGAAATCAACCATGAAAATACCGATACATTGCCTCAGGTAATTTCCAACATTCCGACTATCAGTGAAATTGAGTTACCCATCACTAATGCTAAATTATTAACGCAAACATCTGGCACAGGTGAACAAAATCAGGAAACTCAGCCAGCAGATAAGCCAACAACAGAGCCAAATGCTAGCGATGAAGCAGACATTACCATAGAAGTAGTAGGAGAAGAAGATACCCTCCCACAATCAACTCCAACTTATGTCATCGATCAAGAAGAAATTAAAAAACAAGGTGCTAATAGCGTAGCCGATGTTTTGAAAAGAATGCCTGGATTTGCCATCAATGATGCAGGTCATGGTGCAGATATTCACACAGGTACATACTACCGAGGCGCTTCCATCAATCAATCTGTATTTCTGATTAATGGTAGGCCAATTAATACCAACATCAATACTTATCATGGTGGAACTGATTTAAATAGTATTCCTGTAGAAGCGATTGAGCGAGTAGAACTATATAGTGGTGCTGCATCTGCCTTATATGGTTCATCAGCCTTTGGGGGAGTAGTTAATATCATCACCAAAGAAGGTTATAGTCAACCCAAACTAACTAGCAGTGTAGATTTTGGCTCATTAAGCCAAAATAATCAACAATTTAGTTATGGTGGTTCTACTGGTTCGGTAAAATATAACTTTAGCTTTGAGAGATACTTTACAGATAACCGTTACCGTGTTCCCATAGGAGCAGCCAATCGCGATCCACAAGGCTTTTTCTTCAATGCAGATACAGCCACAAGTACTTACTTTGGCAATATCGGTGTAGATTTAGATCAAAAAAATTCTTTGAATTTCGATATTACTAAATTAAGCAGTCGTCGGGGCTTAATTTATTTTGGTTTCCCGTTACAAAAAGACCGACTAGACCATGATGGATTAAATGCTGGCTTATCTTGGAAAACTCGTCTCGGAAATGGTGAAAATTCAATTTTGACAACCACACTTGGTTACAACCAAGACTACTTCAGCACCTACGGGCCAACCGTTTTTCAAGGGCAAGAATATTATCGTACAGGTGTTTTAGATACACAACAATTGTCAGCTAGGGTGGATCATCAATGGAGATTTACCCCTAACAATCAATTGCGGTGGGGATTAGATTTAAAAAATACTGACTTAAACGGTGATGTTTTAAGTAGTAGCCCTAATAGAATTGCTACTAACGAAACTGAAAATAAGAGTGTGTTTACCACAGCCTTATTTGCAGTTAATACATTAAACATCAGCGATAGCTTTCTAATAGATTTAGGGCTAAGGCAAAACTTTGATAGTCAGTTTGGAAATTATCTCAATCCTAGTGTTGGTTTACGTTATGCTGTCGTACCAAGCATTGCTGTACGTGGTAGTTGGACAGGAGGACAGCGTAACCCTGGTTTAGATCAGTTATATGTTTACGATACAGTTCATGGTTGGGAACCCAATCCTGATTTAAAACCAGAAACAGGTTCCTCTTGGACTGCGGGAGTTGATATCAATTTTTCTGAAAATTTGACTGGACAATTTACTTACTTCGGCAGTAGTTTAGACAATCGCCTGGGAGTAATAGCTGGAAAATGGCAAAACATTGGCTTAGTGGATACCAATGGTTTAGAGGCGGCTTTGCAATTAAAATTTGCGCCAGGTTGGTCAACTTTTGTCAACTATACTTATACAGATGCCCAAATCCAAACCGGAGATGAAAAAGGGTTACAGTTGGGTTTAATTCCTTACTCTGTATTACAAACAGGTATTGGTTATCAAAATTCAGGTTGGCAGGCTAATTTGTATGTTACCTACAACAGCGGCGCTCGTCGATCCATCTTTGCTAAGGCTGGCGACAAGTCTACAGATTTTGTTCCATCTTTCCTAAATTTAGACTTGAGCGGTCGTATTCCGCTAACTAGAAATTTGGGCTTGACAGTTTACTTAGAAAATTTACTAGGTGAACAATATGAACGAGTTAATCGTATCTATAGCCCTGGGTTTACTTTCCGCGTAGGTTTATCGTCAGAGTTGTAGTACTAAACCCAAGTTGCGGGTTATGGAATAAAAATTTACTACCGAAGGCGATCGCCTTCAAGGTGGTGGTTGCGCGTCACGCAACCACCATTTTTTTCAGTAAATATAGGATTCATACTTAATTTTTGAAATATACGTAGTAGACTGTTTGAGCTAATTTGGTGGGTTAGAAAAACTCAAATATGTTGGTTTATATCAATACCTCAAAAATCTATTGCCCTATTTTAGCTGAAACAGTCCAGTAGTGGACTGACACAGCTAATTTCGTGCATTAGAAAAACTCAAATATGTTGGTTTATATCAATACCTCAAAAATCTATTGCATCATTTTAGTCGTGTCAGTCCAGTAGGGTGCGTTATGCCTCTGGCTAACGCACCATCCGAGGCTTTGGTGCCGTACTCTCGCCGATAACACAACGCCAGTTGCTACAACGGATAGCGCAGCGTAAAGCCTACGGTATAGCTGCGCTTAGAGCGAGTCATCGAGCGTCGGAAACCTCCGCAACGCACTGGCTCCCCTACAGGTACTTAAATTTTTTCAGAAATCAAATCATAGTCCTATATGACTGTTTTTGTTAGATGTAGAACTTTTAGAGGTTATTTGAAAAGTGGTTGGCTGTGATTGTAAGCACTTATTCATCCTCCTTAGCCCTGCTTTTTAAGGAGGGCTGTTTCATTTGATAAGGTATGTATTTTGTCAATATCTTTGGCGATAAATATCAGGAAAAAAGCCATGAGTTAGTGACCATTTTGATACCGAAGATTGAATGCCAAGCTTGTTTTTTATCTACCTGAAATTTTGCATTTACAAGCCTTATAGTGACTGAAAACAGCCTTGTTATTAAAAAGCAGGAAAATCTCTCAATATCTCTCTTTTTAAGGGTTATTTAGAAGGATATACAATCTTTTGCTGCTATTAACAAAAGGACTTTTGAAACATCCTCTTAAACATGGATGTTAATTGTATATTTTATGTGGGAATACTAAGCACATCAGTATTTATTTTAATCTTTTACGTAAAATTACTTAGAATTCGCGAGGCGAAGCACTAACGCGGGACAAAAATTGAACTTACCCATGAACAAGCATTACTCCGGCAAATTTAAAACGTTTCCACTACAGATGGTTCTGATTGTGCCTTTTGCCCTGCAAATCTTTGGCGCAGTGGGTTTAGTAGGCTACTTGTCATTTAAGAATGGGCAGAAAGCTGTAAACGAGTTAGCAGACAAGTTGATGGAGCGAACTAGCAATATAGTAGATCAACATTTAAATTCTTATTTATCGGTTCCCCAAAAGATAAATCAGATTAACGCTGACGCCATTCAAATGGGATTATTAGATGTGCGCGATCGCAAAACTGTGGCCAAGTATTTCTGGAAACAAATGCACGCTTACGACCTGAGCTATATAGGACTTGGGCTAACAACGGGTGAAGGTGCTGGAGCCGCTCGCTACGATGGCAAAACTGTCACAATCGATGATTGGGGTGCCAAGCCTCCAAAAAATTGGTCTACCTATGGCACAGATAACCAAGGTAATCGTACCCGTGTCATTGCTACTATGGATTGGAACAACTTCAACGAACCTTGGTACTTAGAACCTATAAAAGCAGGAAGACCGATCTGGTCGCCTATCCTTACTATCAATTATCAGTATCCATACATTGCTGCCTCCGCAGCTCGCCCTATTTATGACGTGCAAAATCACTTACTGGGGATGATTTCCGCAGATATCCATCTGTTGAAACTGAGTGAGTTTTTACGGCGTTTGGATATCAGCCGTTCTGGACAGGTGTTCGTTTTAGAACGGAATGGAATGCTGATAGCAAATTCTAGCAAGCAGCAGCCCTTTACCCTAGTCAAGGAAGGTATTCGGCGGGTAAAAGCTATCGAAAGTCCAGATCCGGTAGTTCAGTCAATTGCTAAACAGATTCAACAACAGTTTAACGGCTTTGACTCGATCGCCAAACCCACAAAACTGCGATTCAATTGGCAAGGAGAACCAAATTTTATAGACGTTACTCCCTGGCGTGACCAATATGGACTAGATTGGCTAGTGGTGGTAAGTGTGCCAGAACAAGCTTTTATGGCAGAAATCAACGCTAACACCCAAACTACCATTTTGCTCTGTCTGGGAGCTTTGGCTGTGGCAACTGTCATGGGTTATTTCACTTCCCGCTACATTACACAACCAATTCTGCAAATGAACCGCGCCAGTAAAGCAATGGCATCTGGCAATTTAGACCAAACTTTAGATATCAGTAACATTCAGGAACTCGATACACTTGCCCACTCGTTTAATCACATGGCAGGGCAATTGCGCGAATCTTTTACAGCGTTAGAAAACAGTAAGGCAGAGTTGGAAGATAGGGTAGAAGAACGCACTGTTGAACTCAAAACTGCTTTGAGTGAATTGCAGCGCACCCAAGCACAAGTAATTCAAAGTGAAAAAATGTCTAGTCTTGGTCAACTGGTGGCAGGTGTGGCACATGAAATCAACAACCCGGTGAACTTTATCCACGGTAATATTACCCATCTGAACGACTACACTCAAGATTTGCTAAGGATGATCCAGCTCTACCAACAACGCCATCCCAGCAATGATCCAGAGGTGCAAGCATTAGCGGAGGAAATCGATCTGGAATTCCTCATTGAGGATTTACAGAAGATGCTAGCTTCTATGAAAATGGGTACTGATCGGATTCGTTCGATTGTGCTATCACTGCGGAACTTTTCCCGCATAGATGAAGCAGAAATCAAAGAAGTTGACATTCATGAAGGAATTGAAAGTACACTATTGATTTTGCAACACCGTTGGAAAGATAAACCAGAACGTCCAGCAATTGTATTAATTCGAGATTATGGTAACTTGCCTCAAGTAGAATGCTATCCCGGACAACTCAATCAAGTCTTGATGAATATTTTGGTAAATGCCATAGATGCTTTAGACGAGTTAAACCTCAAGCGCACTTATCAGGAGATAGAGGAAAATCCCAGCCAAATTACCATCCGGACTTCAGTTAAGGATTCGCAGTGGGTGGAAATTGCGATCGCGGATAATGCCTTAGGAATGCCGCAACAGGTGAAAGACCGCATATTCAATCCATTCTTCACCACTAAACCTGTGGGTAAAGGAACAGGTATGGGCATGGCAATCAGCTATCAAATTATTACCGAAAAACATCGAGGCAAATTGCAGTGTTTTTCTACTCTTGGTGAAGGAACTAAATTTGTAATTGAATTGCCTGTCCAGGCGTAAGATCTATGGGATAATTTATTTTTGGTATTCTTTAATATACAATGGCTGCTATGAAAGCCAGAATTGAAAATCAAGTGCTGATTATTAGCCATGAGGACTTACCAGAGTTTAAGAAAGGCGGTTCTGTGGTGAGGAATTCTTATTTCTGGGCACTACGTTCAATTGCTTGTAAATCTGGACGTTATCGTGATTGGGAATATGAGCCTGAGGTGTGGTTAGCGCTGACACGAATGCTGTTATCCTTTGCTGAGTCTGGGTATTTAGGTTATCGAGAAACCTTGCTAGAATTTCCCCAATCTCAAGAGCAAATTCCCGATTTGCTCCGCGATGTCTCAACTTGGGAGTAATTTTGTTTTGAAATATTTACGTTTTAAGAAAGATTATTTTCTGGGTAGTGGTAAATATGTAGTGATAATAAATTTAGCCAATACAGCAAGAATTATAATGATGAACAAAATACCAGATAGCACCAATGTGATTATCTAGCTTTTTAGAGAAGGATAAGGTCTTTCTAACCAAACGAGAAATTCTTTGACGCATTGTATTATTAAACCAAGAGTAGCACGAGCAATGCCTGCAAGAAGTATCTTCTCAAGTAAAAGTCTATCAATCAGTTCTATAGTGTCTTTGCTAATAACTTTATTAGTGGGATTTTCTATAAACTGTCTTTGACAATTTTGACACTGATATTTTTGTTTTTGATTATGGATACTACCATTTTTGACAGTGTGTTGAGAACCGCAATTGGGGCAAGTAGGTCGGGAAGTTGACATCAGTTTTGAGACAGTCAAATTCATATTTACCACTATCCTGATTTCATAGCTTTTCTACTCGAAGTGCAGTGTTTAAATTTGATCAATAAGTGTATCGGTAATTTAAAACAACGAGACCGAACTGTATCAGAGATCCTTTGATAAAAAACTTGCAACTTAGGTGAAAAAATGGCATCTGTGTATGATAGTATAGCTCTCCAGTTTCAAAAACTTAACAAATTGCCTTATCGCTTGTATGGTGAGGCATATACATACTTAAATCTCATCGGAGATGTTGCCGGGAAATCAATCCTCGATCTAGCTTGTGGAGAAGGATTTTTCACACGATTGCTCTTTTCTTATGGCGCTGCACGTTTGGTTGGTGTGGATATTTCCTCAAAAATGATAGAACTGGCAAGACTTGAAGAAGCCTCTGATCCCAAGAAAATTGAATATATCATCGGTGATGTCACCGAAGTTGGTTTTCTTGGCAGCTTCGATCTTGTGGTATCCTCCTACTTGCTGAATTACGCTTCAACTAAAGAGCAACTACTCAAAATGTGTCAGGCTATAGCAATTCATCTCAAACCTGGTGGTCGATTTGTCGGTTTGAACAATAATTTAGAACTGCCAAGAGAGTTTTATCATAAACATGAGAAATATGGCATTTCTAGAAAATGTGCCCAGTCGCTCAAAGAAGGTACTCCCATAACTTTAACATTAACAATTCCTAATGAAGGTGAGTCTATCAGTATCAGTTTTGACAACTACTACCTCAGCAAAGCGACTTATGAATGGGCCTTGATGAGTGCTGGTTTTAAAGAGATCTGCTGGCATCAACCAACAATCAGTCCTGAAGGCATACAGAAATTTGGCTTTGAGTTCTGGCAGGACTACATTGACTATCCCGATATGGTAGGCATTACCTGTATAAAATAGCTTTCGATGCGGTTGGTTAGGTAAGTCTTGAGTCCGTAGGAGGGAATTTAAAGGTTGAAAATACGGTATTTGTGGGACTTTAGAGAAAATTTTTGCTAAATTACGATTTAAATCTCTACAACTGTGCTTGGGATTAACAGTTGATCATTTGCCTGCCCAATCCCCAAAAAACGAGTCTCTTCTTCATAAACTCGCACAATTCCAGATATATCTGGACTGACAGCAATTTTCTGTCCTTGACACCATTTTTGAGCAGTTATTGCTGATAAAATTATTAAGGGCAAATGTTGCAAGGGTGCATCAAGGGCAATTGCTTGAAATGTCCCGGTTTGCAGTTGAGTTTCTAAATCACTCAAGGTTAAACTATCTGCTAAGTCAAAACCACTGCTGGCCGTGCGTGTTAAGGCGGCGAGGGTTCCACCAGTTTGTAATACTGCACCTAAATCGCGCGCGATCGCTCTAATATATGTACCAGAACCACAGGCGATCGCAACATCTAATTCGGGAAAATCCCCTTCTCGCCAAGCCAAAATTTCGATCTGCGACACTTCTACTGTACGTACCGGCACTTCCACCTTTTCGCCACGCCGTGCTAAGTCGTATAGACGTTGGCCATCTACTTGAATTGCACTATAACTAGGCGGAATCTGCTCAATTTTTCCTAAAAATTGCGGTAATGCTGTTTTTACCTCTGCCAAACTCAACCCTGCACAAGGCGCAGAGGTAATAATTTCCCCTTGTAAATCGTCGGTTGTAGTCCGCACACCAAGCCGGATGGTGGCATTGTAAGCTTTATTACCTGGTAAATATTGTAATAGTCTAGTGGCTTTACCAAATGCGATCGGTAAAACTCCCGTAGCTGCTGGATCTAAAGTCCCTGCGTGTCCCACACGTTTGAGGCGCAGGAGTTTTCGCACCCGCGCCACACAATCATGAGAAGTCCAGTCAAATGGTTTGTTTAAATTGAGAAATCCTTGCACAGTTGAATTTTAGAAACCAAAGATGATATTTTCCCACAAAAATAATGTAAAGACTTAAAGGATTTACGTGAGTGTCAAGAGTCAAGAGTCAAAAGTCAAGAGTCAAGAGTCAAGAGTCAAAAGTCAAGAGTCAAGAGTCAAGAGTCAAAAGTCAAGAGTCAAAAGTCAAAAGTCAAAAATTAATACTTTCTTTGTCCCCCTCATCCCCCTCATCTTCCCAGTCCCTAATCCCCAATTCACAGGAACATAATTACATGAAGCAACGCCACTCCCACATCCAACATCCAAAACCCAAAATTGACGATGGAGGTAAATGACTTTTTGCTCAGTCCTTTGGCTGCTTTACCTTCGGTGTCAACAATTTGTGCTAATTGGGTGGTTTGTAGAGACTGCACAAAACTCACACTCAAAGGCTGACTAGAAATAGCTTTGGCATAGGCGGCGTTGAGATAGGGGAAGTATTTTGACGTTAAGGCAACGTAAGTTTGGAAGAAAGGTAAACTCAAAGCATTCATGTAACGACGTGCTTGAGCTGGATTATCGCCAATGACTTGAGAAATCGACCCCACCGACTCGCGATCGCTATTACCATTGCCAATGGTGGAAAAGTGACTTGCACCGACAAGCATTACCAGATACTTTTGGGAATTAGCAAACCAGGAGAACGGTAAAATTTGCTCGAATAAAGCTGGTGCAACCGTATCATCACTACTACCAACCAGCATCACGGGAATTTTAACTTGGCTCAAGCCCGCTTTACCAAAAATAGAGCTAGTGATCGGGTTAACTGCGATCGCGGCTTTTACTCTCTCGTCTCGCAAGTTCATTTCTTGCCCAAACTGCCCATTTTTTAACGCCAAGGCGCGACACTGGAGTAGTAAAGACATATTCCAGGTATCTTGCAGTAACTCTGGCTGGCAGTCTTTTTGCAGTTGCCCAAAGTTAATCTTAGCGCCCGCCAAGGCCAAGGCTGTGTAGCCTCCTAAAGATTGACCAAAGACTCCAACTTGTTGCAGATTTAACAGACCTTTAAATCTAGAATCAGACTGGTTCGCCTTTTCCAATTGATTCAGGATGTATTTTACATCTAAAGGTCTATCTGTAAATTCATTTGCTTGTGAAACTTCAATAGCCTTGTCATTGATTGGCGATCGCAATTGTTTGGTATCGCTACTCGAATGATTGGGCACAACGACGGCAAATCCGTAGGAAGCTAAATGAGCGGCTAAATAGCGGAAGTTACTGCTGTCTGTACCCAAACCATGAGAAATCACAATTATCGGTGCAGGACTCTGGACATTAGGTATGTAAAGATCCGTCAACAACTCCCTGCGCCGTGACAAATCAAGGAATTTTACTGTATATTTTTGCGCCTTAAATTGTCCTTGTTGCCGTAAATCTGGTAATTGGGAGAAATTTATTGACTCTTGGTTAGTAGCTTCTATATTGGACTTTCTGCTAACTTCTGCGATCGCTAGAGTAGTTTCATTGATCAGTTTCTCTAGTTCTCCAGCTATCCCTATGCTGTGCGCTAAATCGATATTAATACTGCTAGTGGGATACTTGCGTAACAGATTTAATAATGTTAGCCCTCCAGGTTCCGTAGCGGCTGAAATAAACGCCGATCGCAAAGTCTGAAATTTTGGTTGTGTTTGAGGCGATTTTGTTTTAATCGCTTCTGCTAACCGTCGCAAAATAAATTCCCCCTGTGGGGTATAAAGAAATTGTGATACTACTACCGGACTCACTTTTACAGGTGTGAGTAAAATTCTCCGTAATTCTTGGAGTTTTTGTGGTGGTAGATACTGTTGGTAAACATTCAGCTTGTTGTCAATTACACCAGTTTGGGAATATTTTTCTAAAGAAGTTATTGGTATAGAAAGGTGTAAAGCTGAATACGAACCATAAACTTGCTCTGCCGCCATCACAGAATTACTAATTCCAAATGTTGGCAGCAACACTGAAAGAACCAGCAATAGTGAAATTTTTCTCAGGCTGCTGGCCCACTTACCATACGAACTAATCATCGCTCAACTGTTTCGGTGATGTGGTGTCACAAGGCGTTGGCTCTGGTAGTTATTTGGACACCCTGGTAAGGTTATTTAATATTAATCGCCTTATTAATTAGAAGTTTTTTGAGTATTTATCTCTTTGTTACAATGCCAAAAATTAAATGTAACAAAGCCATGCTGATACTAAAAATATCTACTTGGCAAGAGATTTACTCAACTGGTTGATGCTTACTGTGAAATCATAACAAAGAAAAAAATACCCTGCCTCAGTATTTATAATGTAGCTTTGCATTGATGATTAATTTACTACAAACAAGAGACAGTAATAACTCTGAAATCTCTACCATTTATTCAGTTTTTCCTATGGCAATTGCCGCAGCACCAGTAACAACTAAAGCAGCTCCTATTAATCCTAAAAATGTAAATTTTTCTCTTAGAAGTAAAAAAGGTGCAATTACTGATGCTATCCAAACCGCGATTAAAGTCACAATAGGGGCTAAAGCTAATACTGCACTTACTCGTGAGGCTTCCCAATGTGCCAATGATTCAGCAAAAGCACCATAGGCAATCACTGTATTCAAAGCACAAAAAATTAATGTGCAAAAATGCAAATTACTGAGTGTAAAAATTGTTTTATTTGTAGCAAAGGGAGTGAATAAAACAGCACATCCACCGTAAACAACAAGCATTATTTGGGCAGAAGACCAAGATTTTAATAACTGCTTTTGTGCCAAAGCATAAATAGCCCATGCTGCGGCTCCTAATACAATCAAGCTACTGCCAAAAAGATAAGTTTGGTAAGATGTAATTAAATTAGTCAACTGTTCGTGAAAAAATAAAATATAGCCGAGAGTCAGTACAGATACTCCCATCCATTGGTGCAGGTGATAACGTTCTTTAAAAAAAATTAACCCTCCCAAACCTAAGAAAACCGAAGATAACTGAACAATTACTTGTGCCGTTGCAGGTGAGGTGAGTGATAAACCTTGCAAAAATAAAAAGTAATTAAGCGCTAAAAAAGTGGTTGCGATCGCTAACAGTTTCCAAGAACTAGAACGTAATTGTGCTAAAGTTGGCAACTTACCTTGTACCCCCAAATATACAGCTAGCAAGCCAAAGGCCACTGAAAATCTAAACCAGATAACTGTATAAACATCAAGTGCTTGCAATGCCACCATCAGGGCAATAGGTAGAATTCCCCACAATAATACCGTCAGTAGCGACAAAGCCAGCCCTAAACGCCAGCGACCAGAACTTTGATGCATAGTTAAAGGTAAAGATAAAATTATAGATTTTATCGAGCAGCTAGTACCGCAAGGCGGAAGTCAAAAATCAAAAGTAGTTAACTTGTAGGGTGGGCACTAGATATTACCAGGGTTAAAACGAAAGATCTCAAGGTGCCCACCCCAGAAAAATCTCCAAAAATCGTTCATTTTTGATTAATGAATCGATGTTCTAGGGACTGGCGACTGGGAACTAATATTTTTACTCAGGACTCAGGACTCAGCACTTTCAAGTCAGTTGTAATAAAGCTATAAGCAATTGCTGCTAACGTTTCAGCATTTGCAACAAATGTTTCTACATTCATAAGTTTTATTTAAACATTTCTTACAAAGATATAAGTGTTTGTTGCTAACGTTCCAGCATTTACAACAAATGTTTCTACATTCATAAGTTTTGCTTCAGCGTTTGTCACAAACATATAAGTGTTTGCTGCAAATCTTCAAGCTGTTGTTATTAACCCTCAAGCATTTGCAACAAATGTTTCTACATTCATAAGTTTTGCTTCAGCGTTTATCACAAACATATAAGTGTTTGCTGCAAATCTTCAAGCTGTTGTTATTAACCCTCAAGCATTTGCAACAAATGTTTCTACATTCATAAGTTTTGCTTCAGCGTTTATCACAAAGATAGATTTGATTGCAGCAGTTGCACTAAGACGGCGATCGCAAATTTATTGCCATCTGATTTTCAACAGAATATTTCACACAACACCCCCTACTGACCCTTGTTCACTATTTTTTGTGATTTGTTGCATAAGTTCAGATCTGCCAGAAATAGTGATATATGTAATTCATCGATGGCGTATCTACCATCTCTTACGGTAATCAATGATGCCTAAGATACAAAGTTTATTTCCCAAAATTTTTATACCTTCACTATTTCTACTTGCCAGCACACCAGCCCAGGCACAAATTACTCCTGATAATACCCTTGGAGCAGAGGCTTCTAGCATTACACCCAACGCGCTGATTAATGGTGCCAACGCAGACTTAATTAATGGTGGCGCTCAACGTAGTGGCAATCTTTTTCATAGTTTTATTGAGTTTAATATTAATAATGGGCAAAGTGTGTATTTTGGCAATCCCTCTGGTGTACAAAATATTTTGACACGGGTGACGGGTGGGAATGCGTCGAATATTTTGGGAATTTTGGGTGTCAATGGAAATGCAAATTTGTTTTTAATTAATCCCAATGGGATTTTATTTGGACAGAATGCAAGTTTAGACATCCGGGGTTCGTTTGTGGGGACAACTGCGAACGCTGTGCAGTTTGGAAATCAGGGAATTTTTAGTGCCACAAATCCCCAAGCACCGCCATTATTGACCGTGAATCCTTCGGCTTTGTTGTTTAATCAGATTAATCAAAATGCAGCGATTCAAAATAATGGTGTTTTGGAAGTTACTGAAGGAAAAAGTTTATTACTTGTTGGTGGAAATATAAGCATGGATGGTGGAATCTTATTTGCTCCTGGTGGACGTGTTGAATTGGGAGGATTGGCAGAAGCTGGAAATGTGGGGATTCAGCAAGATGGTAATATTCTAAGTTTAAATTTTCCTGTGCAGGTAGAACGTGCAGATGTTTTACTCAACAATAGCGCTGGAGTATCGGTAATTTCTGGGGACGGAGGTAGTGTTGCTATTAATGCCCGAAATATAGATATTTTGGGAGGAAGTCTAATTTTGGCTGGGATTGGGCGAGGTTTAGGAACAGCTGATAGTAAAGCCGATGATATCACTCTCAATGCTACGAGAGAAATTAAAGTAGAACAAGGAAGCTATATAAGAAATGCAGTGATTTCTAATGCTACTGGTAATGGTGGTAATTTGACTATTAATGCCCAAAATTTACTTGTGCAAAGTGGCGGACGACTTCAGGCTAGTACCCTTGGTAAGGGTGAGGGTGGTAATTTAACTGTTAATGCTTCAGATAAGATAGAACTGGTTGGTACATCTGCTGATGGTCTTATTCCTAGTGGTTTGTTTACCTTCACTCTGCAACCCTCAACAAGAAATGCTGGAAATATAACTATAAACACCCAAGATTTATTTGTGCGAGATGGAGCGCAGGTAGCTGCTGCCACATTGGGTGCAGGTAAGGGAGGTGATTTGACTGTTAACGCCTCGCGTCAAATTGAACTTGTTGGGACATCTAAGGATGTTCGTATTGTCAGTGGCTTGTTTGCTTCGGCTCAACAAGGTTCAATTGGGGATGCGGGAGATTTGACGATTAATACCCAAAATTTATTTATCCGGGATGGGGCACAGGTTAACACCTCAACATTTGGTGTGGGTAAGGCAGGAAATTTGACTGTTAACGCTTCTGAAAAAGTCGAACTAATTGATCAGGAGGTCAGGGCTTTACTGACTGGCTTGGCTTCTTCTAGTGAACTAGGCTCAACCGGAGATGCAGGAGATTTGACGATTAATACCCAAAATTTACTTCTGCAAGATAGGGCACAGATTGCTACTAGTACATCTGGTACAGGTAAAGGAGGAAATTTAAGCGTCAATGCTTCTAAAAGGGTTGAATTGGTGGGTGGTACTTTAACTGCTTCTGCTGAACCTCTCTCAACTGGAGATGCAGGAAATTTAACAATCAACACCCCAGATTTATTAGTGCGCGATGGGGGACAGGTGCTTGCTGCTACAGCTGGTACAGGTAAGGGGGGAAATTTAAGTATCAATGCTTCTTATAGTGTGCAAGTTATTGGTGAGTCTGCTGATAGTCTTCTTAGCAGTGGTTTGTTTACTTCTGCACAAGATTCAACAGGAAACGCTGGAGACTTGACTATTAATACCCCTGATTTACTCGTGCGAGATGGGGCACAGGTCGGTGCTGGTACGTTTGGTGCAGGGGATGGGGGAAAATTGACAGTCAATGCCTCAAATAGGGTTCAAATAATTGGTGAGTCTGCTGATGGTCTTCTTAGCAGTGGGATATATATCTCTGCTCAAACTGATTCAACAGGAAATGCTGGAAACTTAACGATTAATACTCAAGATTTAATTGTACGAGACGGGGCAGTAGTCAGTGCAGAGACTTTTGCTGTGGGTAAGGGAGGAAATTTAACTGTTAATGCTTCCAAAAACATAGAATTAGTTGGTACATCTGTTGATGGTAGTGTTTTTAGTGGTTTAATATCTGCTGCAAATCAAGGCTCAAGCGGGAATGCAGGCGATTTAACGATAAAAACCCCTAATTTACTTGTAGGCGATCGCGCACAAGTCTCTGTCACCAGCGAAGGAACAGGTAACGCAGGTATTATGAGCATCAACGCCGACTCTATCCGCTTAAACAACAACGGCTCCCTCAATGCCAACACCCGCAGCCCAAATAAAGACCCAAACCGCGAACAAGCAACAATTAACCTCAACTCCCCGTTTATACTTCTCCTTCGCAACAGCAACATCACCACTAACGCCACAGGCGAAAATGTTATTGGTGGAAATATCAACATCAACACCGATATCTTAGCGGCCTTACAAAACAGCGATATCAGCGCCAACTCTACCGACTCTCGCGGTGGTCGAGTCAGAATCACTGCCCAAGGTATCTTTGGCACTCAACCCCGTAATTTCCTGACCCCAGAAAGCGACATCACCGCTACAGGTGCAAATCCTGATTTAAGTGGTACTACGGAAATTAATACTCCCGATGTTGACCCTACAAAAGGGCTAACCGAACTACCTACTGAGGTAATTGACGCTAGTACTAAATTTTCCCAAATCTGCCCCAGAGACCCCAACCCAAAACCGTTAGCCAAATTTGTTGTTACCGGACGCGGTAGTTTACCACCTAGCCCTCTAGAATTTTTGACGGGTACAAGCATTAGCATTCCCCTAGCGACTTTAGAGGAGCAAACAGCTACGCTAATAGATGGGGCGATCGCACCAGTAAGTAATCCAAGTCCAGAAATTATCGAAGCGCAAGGCTGGATTAAAACTGCTAACGGAATTGTTCTTGTTGCCAATGCAGCGATCGCTACTCTATCATCGCGCCAGACGGCGGCTGTCTGTCCGCACCGCTAGAGATAGTGATGGTGCCGTACTCTCAGCGATAACACACCCTACTGGACTGACACAGCTAAAATAGTGTGTTAGGCGTAGGTTGGGTTGAACGGAGTGAAACCCAACAAAGTCTTGAGGATGTTGAGTTTCGTTCCTCAACCCAACCTACATCTATTGCATCATTTTAGTCGTGTCAATCCACTACAAATTGAATATTTTTTTAATTTGAAATCCCTACTTTATAAGATAGAGAACACAGAGGAATGAGGAAGAGAGAGTTTTTCCGTCAGTTTTTTGGATATTTTTTTATTTGGAAGTCCCTATGAAAAATTTAGGATAAAAAATATTTATTATTGGTAAAATCTACTTTAGTAATTATGTTTGCAAATTTTAGAACTTTATTTACACAGCCAGCTATTATTACCAGTGCTTTTATTACCGTTTTAATGCTGGGGATGCAAAAACTCGGAGTTTTAGAGCCTCTAGAACTCAAGGTTTACGACCAAATGATGCAAATGCGCGCCGATCCTGGTAAAGATCCGCGTTTGTTAATTGTTGCTGTCACCGAAAAAGACCTGAAAAAATGGAATTGGCCCCTTTCTGGTGAAGTTCTAGACCGAGTATTAGGCAAACTAGAAGAATATGAGCCACGCGCCATTGGTCTAGATATTTTTCGAGATCTCCCAGTGCAACCAGGTCATAACCAACTACTTAAACGCCTACAAGACAGTGATATTATCATTCCTATATGTAAACATTCTGAAAACACAAATTCTGGTAGTCCGGGAACAGCGCCCCCGCAAGGGATAGAAGCAGAAAGAGTCGGATTCAGTGATGTTGTAGAAGATACTGATGGCATAATTCGTCGCAATCTCTTATCAGTCAGCACAGATCCAGCCGATCCTTGTAAAACTATTTCTTCCTTTAGCTTGCAGTTAGCACTCAAATATTTGGTTGTAGGAGGCATTCAACCACAATTAACCTCTAACAAAGAACTACAACTGCGTAATATTATATTTAAACGTTTGCAACCTCATTCTGGTGCTTATCAGCACGCAGATACAAATGGCTACCAAATCCTGCTCAATTATCGTTCTCCCCGCCAAATTGCCCAGCAGGTTACAATTACCGAACTGCTTTCAGACTCCTTAAAACCAGATTTAGTCAAAGACCGCATCGTTTTAATCGGTTCCACCGCATCTAGTCTCAATGATTTTTTTAATACACCCTATAGCAGTGGTAAATCAGATCGTTCTGGCAAAATGGCTGGAATTGAGATTCACGCCCACAGCGTCAGTCAAATTCTTAGTGTAGTTCTCAACAAACAGCCGCTATCTTGGTTTTTACCTGAGTGGGGAGAAATCCTGTGGATTTGGGGATGGACTTTAGTCGGGGGATTAATAGCTTGGCGCATTCACCATCCACTAGGCTTAGGACTAGCAGAAACCACAAGCATAGTAGTGTTATTTGGAAGCAATTTTCTGATTTTTACTCAAGCAGGATGGTTTCCAGTCGTGTCTCCAGCATTGGGGTTAGTATTTGCAGGTGGAAGTGTGTTAGCTTATACAGCCTATCAAAGCAAGCAAGAACAAGCAGCAATTATCCAACGAGTGCAAGAGCAAAAAGAACTAATTGCTAAACTGCAAGCCTTTGTCAGCCAGAGTAGCGACGCTACAACAGTAGCCGGAGGAGTGACACATACTTTCTCTCCCATCACCCCAGAACTACAAACAAACACCATACTCAATAAGCGCTATAAAATTGCTAGTAATTTAGGTTCGGGAGGATTTAGCTATACTTACTTGGCAGAAGATACTCAGCGTCCTGGTTATCCTCAGTGTGTAGTTAAACAGTTGCGACCTGCTAGCCAAGATACAGAATATTTAGATATTCTGAGGCGCTTATTTAAAACTGAAGCAAAAATTTTAGAAATAGTGGGTAACCACCCCCAAATACCATCTTTACTAGCTTTTTTTGAAGAAAGTCAGCAGTTTTATCTAGTACAAGAATTTATTTCTGGGCATCCTCTTTCCGATGAACTCACTTCAGATAAGCGCCTCAAACAAGCTGAAGTTATAGATATGCTCAAAGATATTTTGCAGGTGCTAATTTTTATTCACAGTTATGGTGTCATTCATCGCGATCTCAAACCGAGTAATTTAATTAGGCGAAAAGCAGACGGGCACATTGTTGTCATTGACTTTGGTGCTGTGAAGCAGGTTCAACCGCAAGATCAAGACAACCAAACGATCGCAATTGGTACTCCTGGCTATGCTGCAACTGAACAAATGAGTGGTCAACCCACACTCAACAGTGATATTTTTGCACTAGGGATGATTGGTATCCAAGCTTTCACAGGGATATACCCAAAAGTCTTCCGCAGAGATATCAATACAGGTGCAGTAATTATTCCAGTCGGATCTCAAACAGACGATCAGACTTGGCAATATTGGTGGGAAATAGCTGAAACTACTGAAGTCTTTGCCAGAGTCTTGGATAAAATGGTACACATTGACTTTACCCAAAGATATCAGTCAGCGAGCGAAGTCTTGACTACTTTGGAAAATCTATAGAATGGGGCATTGGGCATTGGGCATTAGTTATTTCTCCTCTGCTTCATTTTCCCCCTTGTCCCCTTCCCCTCTTCCCCCTTTCCCTTCTTCTGCTCCTAAGCAGACACAATCTGACTCAGTGCTTTTGCCAAATATGCATACTGCTCGAGCATATTATAAATTTGCGCCGATATTCGCAGCAGCAGCCGTGGCGATTCCTGCCACGGTACAACCTGTACCTGAATGCCAAATTGATCAAATAATTCATCGTGTACAGACATAAAATGGCGATTTTCCAATTCAGTCGGCATTGGTACAACTGCCATCGATCCAATCATCTCTTCTGGACAAGGTGGTAATACTTCCAAGGATTGACAAAGTAGCTGTCTTGCTTCTAATACCAGTTGATGATTGCGCTGCCTTAACTCACTCCAGCCCCCAGGTAGCAATGAACCCATAAAGGCGATCGCATCGGGAATGCACATATAAGCTGTAGGATCGTCTGTACCAGTCCAATCGAATTCTAATTGAAAGCGCGTTTTATCAGTTCTGGGTGAATTGGCACCGTGGCTAATTGTCAGGGGACGAATTGCTGATTGTTTATCTCGTTGCACGTATAAAAATGCGGCTCCCTTTGGCGCACATAGCCATTTATGGCAATTGCCTGTGTAATAAGTTGCACCAATTTCTCGCAACTTCAACGCGATCATTCCAGGAGCGTGGGCACCATCTACTAGTGTATCTACACCTCGCTGTTGCAATTCCTTGACTAACTGCTGAAGCGGGAAAATCAACCCTGTCTGGCTGGTAATATGATCTAAAAGCGCTAACCTTGTCTTCGGGGTAACTCGCTCCATTACGGCTGCTATTATTTGCTGTGGCGAGTCAATCGGAAAAGGAATTTTGGCAATTACTATCCGCGCCCCAGTCCGACTAGCAATAAAATCTAAGGCGTTGCGGCAAGCATTGTATTCGTGATTGGTTGTCAGGATTTCGTCTTCAGCTGAGAAGCAAAGGGAACGCAACACTGAATTCACACCAGTCGTTGCATTGTTGACAAATACCAAATCTTGGATGTCAGCACCAACAAACTCTGCTAGCTTGCTCTTGGCGTTATCTATGAGTAGTTCCCACTCTCTACCAAAAAAGCGTATGGGTTCTTGTTCCAGCTGCGATCGCAGTTTTTGCTGAATACTTAGCACTGCTTTCGGACAAGCACCAAAAGATCCATGATTCAGAAATGTCACTTCTGGATCAAGTGTCCAAAATCCTCTATAGCCTGAAGTACGAAGTTTGAAATTTCCTTTTTCATCCTTCATTCTTCACCTTTTATCCTTTTTAACTCCCCAGGCTGGATTCGAACCAGCGACCAATCGATTAACAGTCGATCGCTCTACCACTGAGCTACTGAGGAACGCTCACGATTTATAATCTTAAGGGTAAATATAAGATTTGGCAAGTACCTGCGCCAATTTTTTTTAAATGCTTAACTTGATGATTTTTGCAGTCCAAATAGACTCTGGATTTAAAGCAGAGATTTAAAAGCCTAAAATATTTATCTATTTCAATCCCATTCGCAGTTCCACCAAAAGCTGCCGAGACTTGGCATCAATGGAATTAGCCAAAAATCTGCTCTTATGTTGTTTACGTGATTGATACTTGTGTCGCATCCGACAAACTGTAGTTTCTACTTCGCCACATAGTTGTTGTGCCGACAACCATTCAGCACCATACCCCTGTATCATCAACTGCTGTGCCCGATCTGAGGTGGCAACAATCACGCGAGCAATTCGAGATTGAATGATTTGGTATCGTAAAGACGCACAGAGTTTTTCAATATAGGTATCTGCTGTTTGCCCAAAATCAGTGTAATGAACTGATAACAAATCTGTAACAATCTCTCTATTACTAGAGGCATTTTGATATTGGGCATCAAAAACTATTTGAGTGTCATAACCTTGAAACGAACTGTAATTAGTCATCGTTTCCACTAATTCTACTCGTGCTGCTTCTAGTCCTGAACTATCACGAGTTTTTTTCAAACAAGGCCAAGCGCCAATTATGTTATAGCCGTCTACTAGTAAAACGGCTTGGGATAAGGAACGGGGCATGGTTTTTAATCACAATTATCTAGAGTTGACAAGATTCGTTCATAACTTTCTATAGTAATTGAAGCACCGCTTGTCACACTATGTTACAGAACATAAAAGTTGTTTTAAAAGACAGCTAAAAACTGGAAACGCGCCCGTGAAAGGCGCGTTGCAGTTCTTGAAGTTATTTTGTTGAATTATGAGCTTAAGGCAAAGAACTAGCAAAGAAATTGTGATTTTATGACACTTCTTTGTCTACTTCCATCAAACGCTGTTTGAGGCGCAAGGCTTCACCTTGATCCACAAGCGAGCCATTTTCCAGTAAGAGGGGCTGTCGAGCCAGATAACGCCGTTTCCCGATGTTTTTACCCAACGAATGCACCCAAAAGGAACACAACAGGCGCATGGGAAAAGGTCAAGTAGCCGCACTAAATAGGGGCGGAAACCTAGTATTACGGTGGCGTTACCAGGGGCGGCGATTTCATCACTCGCTGGGGCTTCCGTACAACGCCCTTAACCTCGGGGTAGCCGAAACACTGCGGCGGCGCATTGAGGCGGACATCGTAACCGGGGACTTTGATCCATCCTTGGAAAAATACCTTCTCCCCCACCAAAAGCGATCGCCCCGGAAAGATTTATTTGAAAGTTTCCTCAAACGCCCCCTGGCACCGAGAACAATGGGGCTGTACCGCGCCGCCATACGAAGATACCGGGAAAAGTTCGGGAACCGTTTAATCGAGTCCCCAGGGGAAGCCGAGGGCTTTTTGGCTTGGCTCCGTCCCCAAATTAAAGCCTCCACTACTCGGGCTTACATTGTCCGGCTCAATGCAATTTGGCTGTGGGGCTGGGGGGAGAAACTTGTTACAAGTAACCCGTGGCTGCGAATCAAAGATCTCGTAAAAGTCCCCCCGCCGCAGCCCAAGCCCTTTGATCGGCTCGAGGTCGATAAAATCCTCGGCGCGATCACGGGCAAACATTATGAGGATTTCGTCAAATTCTTACTTTCCACGGGTTGCCGCATGGGCGAGGCGGCGGGCTTGACTTGGGATTGTGTCAGTGAGGATTGCCGCAGGATAACCATAAACGCCACCAAAACCAATTCACTTCGGGAAATTCACTTGCCCCCAAACGTCACTGCCCTGCTCCAAAACCGCCGCGCCCTCGCCGTGAGTCCTTGGGTTTTTACCGATCGGTCGGGCGCGGCGGTGCGGACAAATAATTTTAACTCACGGGTCTGGCAACCCCTCCTAGAAACCGCCGGGGTCGCTTACCGAAAACCGGGGAATTGTAGGCACACCTGCGCCACCCACTTGATCGAGTCGGGGGTGAACCCCGTCCACGTCGCCGGGATTCTGGGAAACAGCCCACAGATAGTTCTTCGTTACTATTACGGCAGTCTCTCCGAAAATAAACTCCCCGAACTCTTCGGCGGCGCGGGCGAGGAATCATGAGCAATTGTACTCAAAACAAGGTCGCCGGGACGTGGAAAAATTTGCTTCAAAAAAGTGTCAATAAAAACGGCTGAAACAGTTGCGGGGCAAGGGCGCAAGGGTGAGTACGATCGATAATAATGGGTTATATAAAAATTGGCGATCGTACTCACCCCTTAATCCTATATTGTTGCTAAATGTGGATACATATAGGTTCAGTAGAATTCCCGTTGACTTTTTGTCTAAACTCTCAGAATAGGTTTATAATAGATAAAGGAAGCGAGGAAAATTAGTATGGTGGTTGCACAAAAAGAGTATCTCCCGATTCCGAGAGAATATTTACCAAAGTTACCAATAGAACTTAAGATCAGGTTATTGTACACAGGGACAACCCCGGATACCCGCTACAACATCAACCAGTTAGCTAAACATTGTGGAGTAACCACAATGGCAATCAGAGAGACCTTGCGGGTGATGTTGGATAAAGAGATAACTATTTTGATTGAGGAGCGAAGCGGGTCTCGCGGATGCCCGCAGAAGTTCTACTGGATCGAGCCGACCTAATCCACGGGGTCGCCCCGACAGCATTATAAAGACGGATACCAAATATTTAGTGTATCTGAATACCTAAAAAAGAAGCTTTCGAGAATGCCCCTGTACCACTTAGCGACAACTAAGTAAGAGACACCGCCCAAAAGCAACTAAATCAAAATTCTATCTATATTTTAGGGTGTTTATTGGTATTAGTCAAATTCTCCGAAGGTTTCACCACAAAAATTATTGGTGAACACTGATGACTTTTCATAATTATATCACAATTGACACCCAAGAAACACACGCAAAGCCCGAAATCATTGCCCAGGATTTGAGAGGAAAAGCCGCCACACTAGCCCATTTGAGAGCTTTGGGAGTTGGCGAGGGAGAGGAGTTTTGGATTAAGTTGAATAGTAATCGCGCCGTTCGATGTGTGATGGCGGTGGATAACTTCATCGCTCAAGAAACCCGCAATGTGTACGGCGAAGACGGCAAAGCTTTAAAAGATGAGAAAGGCGGAACCACAAGGGATTTAACCCAGAAACATTCTGATGGTTACAGCTTCATTGCTAGATGCGCCCGCTACGGTGCTGAGGTTTATTTTATTGTTAACAAAGTTGTAGGAGGAATAACCGCCAATCACGTGGAGTCAGTCCGGGCGGTTTTCTTTGAATCCGATAAAAGCGATCTGTGGGCGCAATTAGCAAGAATTTCCGATATAGAAGAAGAATTTGGGCTTGTTCCGAGTGCCGTTGTTTACTCAGGCGGCAAGTCTGTACATTGTTTTTACAAAGTCACAGGCTGCGATATCGAGTCATTTAAAGCAATCCAGCGACAGTTAATCATAATTGCGGATGGTGATCAAAATATCCAAAATGTGAACCGGGAAATGAGGATCGCGGGGTTTGATCGGAAGTCCAAAGGTAAGCACCAAAAGCTGATTATTGCTCATAGCTCAGAGTACACCGCTGAGGAAATAACCTCAAAACTTTCCGCTAAGTTCCCCCAGGGGATGACCAAAGCCCGGTTTGATGCTTGGAGCAAGAGGGGTGATGAGGTTCTTACAGTCCCAGAAGAAGAAATTACACCCCAAACCACTACCAAGAGAACGGCGCGTATCACCGTAGAGGAGATCGAAGCCATAAAGGGGTTAGGTGGGTTCCCCTTAATGCAAGCCCTTACAAAACGCGATCGTGAGTTAATCTATAACGGAAGCACCGAAGGAACCAGGCATAAAGATAATCATTACCTCGCAACTAATTTAGTTGCCACGGCTAGGTTTCTTGAAACCGAGGGGGTATCTTTTACAGGAGATATTCAAGAATTACTGCAACAACACGGCGATCGCTGTTTCCCTCCCCTTGATCAAACAGATATTGATCGACACTGGCAAAGGGGGCATGACAAACTTGATGCTAGTCCTTCCCTACCTGCCGACGAAATCCGTGCCCGTGTTGAGAATTGGGTAAGCGCTAACGGGGAAAACGATTGGAAGACCGCGTACACCCAAAAAGTTAATAAGGTACAGCGAGAACTTTATGACATTAGCCCTTACATTACTCAAAGGCTTAACGCCCGTTACCTTCCTGAAGAACTTTTTGATGATCTTCCCCTTGGTCTTAATATCATTGCCAGCATCCCCGGAACCGGGAAAACATTCGGGACTCGTAAAATAGTTAAAGACAACAAGTCAGGCAACGTATTCTCTTACCGAAATAGTCTTTGTCAGCAGTTCGCCGCAAACACTGGGGCGGACTTTGTGTGGGGTAATGGTACTGAGTCTGTAGAAGTGTTGCGGGGGCGTTGGGATAAAGTTAATACTTGGTCGGCTTCTTCAATTGAAAGCATCATTAAATTTCCACCTAAACCTATTTTGGTTTTAGAGGAAGTAAGCAAAGTTGTAGAGTCGATGGTTACTGGGTCAACCTGCCGCCAGTTCCGCACCCAAATTATGGAAAAGTTTCAGGAACACCTTAGATTCGCATCAAAAATAATTTGCCTTGATGCGGACATACGGGCGGTAGACATTAAATACTTACAAGAACTTAGCGAACACAAAGCCCACCTGATTGTAAACGAATATCGAAAAGGGGGCTGGGCTTGCTCTTTCTTGAACGTCGAAGGCAAACCCCGGAGTAAGAAAGCCATTGACGACTCCCTGATTGGGTCGGTGGCGGAGGGTAAAAAAGTATTTGTGGTCAGTGATGCCAAAGCGACGTTAAACAACTTCTACCGCAGGTTTAAAAAGTCGGTTCCTGAAGATAAGATTCTCTTGATTGACGGCGATCGCGTAACTGACAAGTGCCCACGGGTCAGTGAGTTTTTGAAAGATCCATCGGCTTGGATCGAGGCTAACCAACCCCAAATCATTCTCGGATCTCCAACCATAGAGTCATCGGTTTCGGTAGATTCTCACGGTTATTTTAATGAGGTTTACGGGCTTTTTTATGGGGTAATCAACCATCAGAGCGTGATTCAAATGTTGGCTCGGTTGAGGGATAACGAAGTACCCCGAAAGATTCACATTGCCCCCTACGCCAAAATTACGGACGAGGGAAGCCGTTCCCCACTGCCGGAGAGAGTCCGCGAAACACTATCTAATGACCATGCCGAGACCCTGAATAAACTCGGTTTAGTTGGTGAGGTTGGAACGTCCCAAACCGATCTATTGAGAAAACTTGCAGCTATTCTTAATCCGAAGTCGGATGTTTGGATTAACCCCCATATTGCAGCTTTCACGGCGTATAAAGCCATGAGAAACCACAGTATGGGGAATCTTGGGGAATTGCTTCGCCGGGACTTATTGGAGCGCGGGCACACCATTGAAGAGGTCAACTCGGATCAAGCCACGTTGCCCGATCACGAATTAAAAATAGAGGCAGCAGAGTACCGGGAAGAGAAAGCGGGGGCGATCGCCAACGCCGCCGAGGTTCCTTTGGCACTAGCGGACGAGAAACGCAAAGACCCTCAAGCGACACTAAAAGAGCATTACGAATACCAAAGGGCGTACTGGGTAAATCGGTTGCCGGGGTTTAATCTAACAGCAGAATTTATCGATAAGTTCATATTGCAAGACAAAAACTTTATCCCCGCGATCGAGCGCCGATGGATCATAAACAACCCCCAAGTGATCCTTGATCGGGATACCAAGAAAGTACCAAAAGCCGTGGAAGATGGGCGGCAACTGTGGGACGTTCGCAGTTACGCCCCTTTGCTCGAAGCGGCGGAAAAGTTGGATATTGTTTCTTTGCTTTTCGTACTCCTTGATGAGTCGGTAACATGGACGGCGGAAACGGTGTGGCTGGACGAGGTATTAAAACGGGGGATGAGTTGCCGTAAGTTAATGATCAGCGTCTTCGGGGTTTCGTTACATAAAAATTACGACAAATGCAAACTACTTAGGACGATTTTAGAGAAGTTTGGGTACATGGTTAAAACAATCAGAAAAAGGGCAGGGGGTGTACAGAAGAAATGCTGGAACAAGCCCACGGGACGCATCTACGCCGCAAAAACATAGAACATTAAGATTTTAACGTAATGAAACCAATAGGATTTTACGCCAACAATCAAAACCCCTTGATCGCGGACATGGAAGAAAGCTGGGGAAGCCGTTTTGAGAATCTTAACGAAGCCAGTAAAGCCTGGATGATTTACCAGTTGGGATATCAACTTTGGTTTAACGACGCAGAAGGGCAAGTTACCGATGAGGCTGAGGAAGCGATCGCAAGGGCACAGATCGAGCTTAAACCCCAAGAAAAGCTTCGATTGCTGGAAGCATTGATCAACCAACTAAAGTAAAAACTAACCGGGGCGGCGACCGCCCCTGAAACAATGTCAAAAAAGTATCAGAAACAAGCAGTACTGGGGCTTTTGGGGATTGGGTTAATTGCCTCCCCTCTCCTCATGAAGTTGCCCGCACAGTTCCGAGCATTCAATACAGCCGCAAACATTGAGGCAAGCGAAAACGTAGAACGAAGTCGGATCGCCCAGAGAAAAGAGACGGCGGACGCTATCAACAAAGCCGGGGTAATTCCTTCCGCTCGGAAGTTGAGGATCAGAGGATACCTAGACACACCCAAAAGAAACCCAAGGATCGATACCAGTGGGTATTTGGAAGATGAGACAGTCTTTGTTTACGACTCCTCGGGGGTCTGTGTGGGGCAAATCCAAGCCCGCGAATGGAAATGGAAGTATCACTATAAAAACCTTTGCAACGATGCCCCAAGCTTAAATTAGGAGTAATTATGTCTATAGGAAGCACGAAAACGGACGATCAAAGTACACCCATACCCACGAAGCATAAAAAGAATTTTTCCGACTACGCCGAGATTCTCGCCGGGTGGCTGGTAGACATTATCGCCGTCCCTGTCTCCTTTACTGCCCACACCCTCGGACAATTCGTCACCCCTGGGGCAAGCGGAACCAAGATACTAGGCGCGATCGGATTCTTCGCAGGCACACTGTTATCTACTGATGGTATTTGGCAAACATTTTTCCAAGGTGTCCCGATGTTCCCTTGGTTCGAGGAGACCTGGATCGGTTGGCTTGGCTGGCTTACCCTACCTTTTAACCCCTTGTTCTGGTTGTCATTTGGTATCAGTGCCCTAATCCAAATTATGGAGGCGAAAACATTAAGGGGAAAAGCACCCCACCAAGCCCGCGCCGAGTTCGAGGAATCCAAAGGTTTCACCCTCGGTTCTTCCCCCAGTGGAAACATCGACCTTACCAAGGCGTTATGGGGCGATTACAAAAGGGCTGGGATGCGTGAACGGCACACAGGCGGCGGGATTGCGTTGTTTTTCTGGGTGTTTGATCTTACAACTACCTTTGTAGGTCGTAACCCATTCCGCTACACAAACCCCGGAACTATCGTTGCTTGCTTTGCCTATAATCTCGGAAGCATGATGGCGGGCGAGATTGGGTATTCGATCTGGAAACAAACCAAGAAATAATTTTAAGTCCCTTGCAAGTTTCAGTTGCAGGGGACATCCACATTTTAAGGAGTAAAAAATGGATTCTTCTAACTCTAATTTACCATCTCTGACCACCAAAGAAACCGCCAAACTACGCTTGGATTACCCAAGTATCGAACATTTGGAAGCCGGGAATACATCAGCATGGTTACAGGAACGTCAAGACCAGTTATTAGTCCGCGCCAGGGAAGAGAGGGCGGGGATGAACTTAGCAAAATTAATCACAGTTGCGGGGGCTACAGTCGGAGCGGTTTGTTATGCTACCTCCCCCTTAGCTCCTATTGGTGCTTTGATCGCTGGGTTTGGTTACGTTTGGTCGGTGGCACAAGATGTTACAGAGACTCATCAGTTTGCACCCATACCTTTTATTCGAGGGTCTCTGTTTGAGTTTTTGCAAGCGATGGGGGACTCGGAAGCTCGGGCGGACTGGTTCGCCGGGAAAAATGAACTTGTGGATCTTATGCAACACCTCGAACCTATGGAGCGTTTCGAGTTTGCAATGTTAAAAGGTTCTGCCCACGTACTCACGGACTATCTAGCAGCAGTTGACCCTGGGAAGCGGTTTTACGCCTACAGATGGCTTTTAGATTGGTTTATCCAACTAAAAGGTATGTTCCCGACCACAGAGCAGTTACGGGGTCATTTAACCAGCGTGACCATTGACCCGAATGTTAACTATGGGCACGTTACCGCGATCCAAGAAATCCGATCTAAAACCCATATTGGGATACCTCCCGCAAAGTTCGCGGAACTCCCTCAGCCCCCCACAGTGGGATTACCTCCAGCTAAAACTTCGCCCTCCCCCGTGCCCGCGCCGGAGAACTGGATCAAAGGGTTTTTATCTAGCACCTGTCTGGTGTGGGGGAACCAAGGAAGCGGAAAAAGTTGGTTTGTCCGTCATCTAGTACGGGAGAAGATAGCCGCAGGTTATCGGGTAGTTGTCTTTGATCCGAACTCGAATAAGCACGAGTGGCGCGGCGTGGAGTTATTCAACAGATACGAAGACATTGAGGAGCAAATGAGGCTTTACGTTGCCGAGGTTATGAGTAGGTACGCCGATTTTGGGGAGTCAAATATTAGTGAAGAAGACTGGAGATCGCAACTTTGGGCGGAGGGTAAAGCAACAACCTTCATCTGCGAGGAAGCGACCACTTACACGGATTTCATCACGGACAAAGAGTTATTAGCCACTTTCGTAAAAGTCGCCACGACCCTGAGCCGTAAGCAAGAAATGCCCGCCGTTTTTGTTGCCCATAACAATACTCAAACCTGCTTGGGAGATATCAAAGGTTTAGCCAATTTAATCGCCCGTATGCAACAAATCCAGCTATTAGTTACAACAGACCCCACCACGGCTCAACCAGTGGCGAGCGGCAAGGCTTTAATTAAATTGGATGGTAGTGATAAATGGATCGAGGTTCTCACCCCCAAAATAGAGTCCAAGATCCGGGATTTTGGGGCAGAAAAAGAACCCGTAACCACTAGTTATCAGACCACTAGAAACCAACTTGAAAAAGTTTTTAAGTTGGAAACAACGGAGGAACCTATAAAAGATTCCGCCTCACAACTTAAAAATAATTCCCTATCCCCCGAAGCTCAAACAGTGCTTTCCTACTTCGATAATGTCAAAGTAAAAAGCCCTAAGTCTACCAAAGATTTGCGAGAAGCTAATAAACTTCGCGCTCTTAACCAAGCTCAATTAATGAAGGCACTTGCCCAACTTGTAGCGGTGGAGATTTTGGACATTGACGAAGAGGGCAATTATTTAAAAGTAAACTGGTAAGCTCCGTTAACGGGGGGAAAAGTGGGGGTAAACCCATTACCATTCCGTTAACGGAGCCGTTAACGGTTACCATCCAAAGTCCGGTAATCCTTGCTCCATAAAGGCGGTAACTTTACCGAGGCATTACCGCAAGGGCTAACCTCCGTTAACGCTTCGGTAGTGCTAAATGTGTATATGTTAATGCATTGTTTAGTGTACAAATCCTATGTTGGTGTTAGGCTAATAGTAACAATATCTTATAAATCAGATGGGTGAGCAGTGTACAAATCCCCAGCTTTAGGTTTGTGGTAGGTGTGAAGTAATCTATTTACAAGGTCAACACGATCCAAGTTAGTTCCATCTAATGAAACTCCAGCAAAAGTTTCATCAAGGGTTCTTTTACCACTAGCATCATAACCGTGTACATGGATTCCTACTTGTTGAGGACGATCAGCAGTCCAAACTATAGCGGGAGTACTAGGGTAAATCTCAAACCCACCAAGGTAATCATTAGAATTGATGTTTATAGATATAGGCGCAGGTTCAAAAGTACGGTTTCTAGTCTCTAATAAATCCGCTAGTAAAATAAGAGGATTGGATACACAATGAGATTTAGCCCAAAACTCTCTCCCACAATTCCCACAAAGATGCATTTTGTGGGGTTGTTGTGCAAAATACCCTAGGTCTAAATGTGGTGCGCTGCAATGACTACATTTTTCCACAACCATCGGAACTTTATTTTCTGTAGCCCATAGCCAAGCCTCAGCCGCAGGAGGAGTGATAACAATCCAATCACAACTTACTTGAAGTTTATCTTCTACTCCAACAACGACACATGGGTAAGTTTTATCTAATGTTTTCTTACCTCCCGCTTCAACACGCCCATGTACGTGAATACCTGTTTTTTGATCGCACCCATCAGGACGGGTACATATAGCAGGGGGCAAAGCATACCAAATGGCTAACTCACCCGGATATTTTCTTGGATCAATCTCCACTGGTTTTTTGGCTATATTCATCTCATAATTCGCATGACTACACTGATGAATGTCTGATTTTTTACCAAAATGTACCTGGTGAGTTCGACACCACCACCGAGGGCGACCATTTCTAAATTTACCTGCTGGAACCAAACAACATGGTAAATCCGCGACCCCGTTGTCAATGGCTTCGGGTATTGAACTCAATAGTGAATCAGCTTTTTTTATCGTAATATGCCCTAATGTATGAGCTTTTGACCATATAGCTGCTTCAATACCACTGGGCGGTAAAACTTTCCCTAAATTTTCTATTACTCGGTGTTTAGGTTTCCCATCTTCTCGATAGCTCTCTAATAGTTGTATATACTCGTTATCTTTCGATTTAACCGTTCTTACAAATGCCATAATGTAGTGATAAAAAAGTTGTCACTACATTATGGCATAAAATCTAAATGTAGTGACAATAAAGTTGTCACTACATTTAGATTTTAGTAATCCTATATCAAGTGTCCTCAATAGCAACATAAATCCCCAATAGTATTTTCCCTGCTCTAACTGTGAAAATTTGGTGAAGCAAAGAAATTACCCATCACCCCTACTTAGGGTCGCGTTTGAATTTTCCGTTTTTGGCACGGAGAAATACCCCATGACGCATTCCCCCGATCGCGCCACGAACATAAGTTGGGCTTATGGGACTATAATCACAGTGCAGCACCCAGGATGAATACGGGGTGCGGGGGTCGGGGTTTTTACTTATGAGGCAGAGTAAGAAACCAATGGAGCGCAGAGAAGTATTACGACCCACGTCCGAGTAAATTTATTGGTTGCACTCTGCCAGGTTCTTTTTAGCGTAATTACAATCGAAATAAATTAAAGCTTTTCTACTGGATTCAAATGCTCTGGTTGTGGCGTTTGGGGAGCTTTCCGGGGCGGCATCTCGATCCCATATCTTCAAGTAGTACGCGCTGCCGTCATCCGTAGACCATAACTCATAACGATACTCGCCCCCGTTCCCCTCACTGTTTAAATAGTCGGCTAGTGCTGTATTTGCGGTGCTGACGAAGCTTAATACAGCTAAAACAGGGATTACAACTATTTTTAATGCTTTGGTTACTTTCATAGGTGTGTAAAACGTTTTCTTGCTCCACCTTCGTACCAACTTGTGTATTTTGGAACTAGGAATAATACTGAATATTGTGTGAGAATATGATTATACTAAGTAGCAAAAACCTCACATCCGAGGTAGTACTAACCATAGACAAAGCCCCCGAATTTTGAAATAGTTCGGGAGCTTTGTCTATATGTGCCAGTTGTGTTGTAACATCTATTGAATTTAATGTGATAATAAAAAGTATAAAAGCTTTATAGGTAAAGCATTATGCGCTTAATAGGTTATACGAGAGTTTCCACTATTGGGCAGGAAGACAACACTTCCTTACCTGATCAAGAGCGCAGGATAAACGCTTATTGTGAAGCCTTTAATTATGAATTAGTCGAGGTAGTCCGTGAAGTTGCCACCGGGACAAAGAAAGATGTAGGCACACGACCGGAATTTAACAGAGCGCTTGATATGTTACGCCAAGGCGAAGCCGATGGAATAATTGCCCTAAAACTTGATCGCCTAGCCCGTAATGCCAAAGACGTTCTCATACTAGTTGACGATGTTCTTAAACCACTAAACAAAAATTTAATCCTGCTCGATGTACAAGTAGACACAAGCACCCCAACCGGGCGAATGATCCTCACAATGATGGCGGCAGTGGCAGAGTTAGAAGCCGGGATGATCCGCGAACGCACCCAAGGGGGCAGACGTGCCAAAGCCGAGAAAGGGGGATACGCCTACGGCTCCCCTGCGTTTGGTACAAAAGCCGTGGACGGGGAACTCATCCCAGATCAAGAAGAAGTGGACACGATCGAAGCCATCCGCCGACACCACAAGAGCGGGAAGAGTTTCCAGGCGATCGCCGCGTGGATGAACCGCAACGGCTACAAAACAAAGCGCGGGACACAGTGGAAACCCATGAGTGTAAAACGAGTAGTTGATCGTCTCTATCCCCAAGGATAACTCCTACTTATCAATTAGTGGATTTGAAGTGGTTGGGCTTATAATTACCTGTGCCGGACTCGCCATTGGAGAATGATTTAGTAATATATTGCGAGTCCGGCACAGGTTCAATTACTCATTAACCAACTACCAAAAATAAAACCGCCTCGGTAGGCGGCTAATGAATATTTTTAATTGCTTGCTCCCATCGCCGGGAAAATGTTGATCGTTCCTTGGGTGGGGTGTGGGTGAGAATATGTTGCTTTAACTGCTCTAGAACCTCCCCAATGTCTAGGCGGCTAGGCTCTCCCCCTGCGATTCTCTAGCATACCTCTCTAATACTTCACTAACGCTTAATCCTTCCTTTTCCCCGATCGTTTCTAGGATGTTTTTAGCTGTAGGGGTAAGCATTACGTTATAGCGTTTTTTGGGTTCATCATATAAATCCCCCTGTCCCCCCTGGCTTTTCTTCCCTTTTATAGGCATACGAAAAATTCCTAACTCTGTATCTTTATTTTAGCTGGTGTGTATCACCTTAACAATAGGGGTATCAGCCTGTGTGTTGTACCTTACAATCAGCTAGTGTGTACAACCTATAGACAAAACCTATTATGTTAGCAATATTCAACCAAAATACTTATTTAATAAAGTTTCCAGCTAGTGTGTATAAGCCAATTTTTTAGCTATACTAGGTAGTGTGGATAAACTAAAGAGGAGGTCGAGAGATGCGGACAATTGATTGGGAAAATTGGTCACTACCCTGCCCCATGCCTTTGCTACCGAGCGAGGTCAAAGCCATTGAGGAAGCCCAAGCCCGGACGGAGAAGAAAGCCGCCAAGGTCAAGGCGGAGACCATGAACTCAATCAAAGCCCGCGTCCTCGCCTCCTTCGGGTTTGCGACCACGAAAGAACTCAAAGCCGCCCTCGTTGCCAAAGGGCATAATCTAAACCTGCGGCTAAAGGCTTCGTGGGTCGCCCTTGATGATCCGAGCAATGGGATTGTATGGGTACTCAAACAAGAAGCCAAACGCCGCGCCGTTGACCCCAAAGCGATCGCCGCGAGGGTGGACGAGAAGAAAGCCGAAGTTAGTCAGCAATTCAAGTACAGAACTTACGAAACAAAGGATTTAGTAGCATGAATATTTCAGAAGCCCGCGCCATTGCAGAAGCCCACGGACTCCCCGCAGAAGTTGGGGCGGAGTTGTACGAGAAAGTCCTTGATTATGCCACCCAGCGATCAGAATTTTGGTGGGACACAGAAAGTATTGCCGAGAGTTACTTCCCCAAAAATAAAACTGGGGTTGTTTGCGACGCGATCGGCGATGTCATTTTGTCCAGTGACTTCCCAGAATATTCGGCGCGGGAACTTGACCTTCCCCGCGAGTTTTGGCACGAGTTAAAGACCTACGAGGGCGACATTGATGAGTCTTACGGCTACTTCCTTGGAAAGTACGCGGCTGATTGTCCCGTCCGAAACTTCGGCGCAGCCCACAAACGGATCGAGGAGAAAACCTTTGAGGCGATCAACCGGGGAGAAGTCCCCGAGGGGTTGACCGAAAGAGCCGCGATTTGTGAAACGGCGGCGGGTTTGCTGGGTTTCCCCAGGGAGGCTGGCAAAGAATTATTTATTGGACGACTTCAAGATCGGATTCAACGGTGGGACGTAGATACTTTCGTTCAGTGGTCTTACTGGATGGATCGCAAGTATGGGAAGAACACCAGCGACCTATTCAAAAAAGTTGTTGAAATCGTTTCCGTTTAATCATCGGGGTGCATCTCCATATAAAACTGAGGAGATTTTATGAGAATAGTTGCAAGTCAAATCTTAAACGCAATCATCGATCACAAACTTGAGATCCAACACTGTGAGCAAGAACCCGAAGGGTGGGCGATCATCGCCGGAATGGGGGACTACTCCGTAGTAATGACCACAGCCGCGCCATACCGAAGCCTACAGACCGCTTTATGGAGAGAGGGCGCGGAGTTGACCCAATGGGAAAGACCGTTAACTGAAGTGTCTTCTTGCCTCTCCCAGGCGGCGCAGATTGTAGAAGCATTAAACAAATAAAAATCTGGGTGCGGGCGAACCCACAACCAGCAAATTAAACCATACCAATATCTTACCAATAATCCCGGCTGAGTCCGGGATTATAAACCACTTCAAACTTGTAACAGGTATAACCCAATGACAAAGAACAAAGGCGGCAAGGGAAAGAAAGCCCCGTACAAAACCACCGTGATCCGCGTCCCCGATCCAATCCGGGGGAGGGTCGAGGAATTGATAACCGAATTTCACTCCAAACCTGTAACAGGTATCAGGCAGATAGCCGTTGAGAAAGTTCAAAGGTTTTATGAGGTTACCTCAGACCCCAGGGGGTTTGACGATTGCGAAACCATTTACACCCCTACCCGGTGTTGGTTAGACGATCCACACCCGATGGAGGAGCATCTTGATCGGCTGGAGGAGTTTTTGACCTTGGGGGACGAGATTAATCAGATCATTTGGCAGTTTGATTATGGTTTCCCCGGCATCACGGACAACTTTGACGAGGTTACAGGGGTTTTACGTAAGCTCATAGAATATCAACTTATAATCCGTCCCTATGTTGCCCCTTGCACCACCCTAGAATACGCCCAATGGCTAGAAACCTTGTCTATGGATGGGGATGTGAAATACTCCATTGTTAGCGCCATTGAGTCCGGGCGGTGGGATATAGTAGCGGCTCTATACAAAGGACAACCCTGCGATCGCCGGGAGTATTGGCGGGAATATTACACTAACAGATTGGGGAAAGAAAGCCTCGATTATTGGAAATGGGCGGGAAACCCCGAAAGCTTGGAAATCTGCCCGGAGTTAACGCAACTTATAACAAAGCTCCCACGCCCCGATTACGAAGCCCAGAGAGTGTTAGACAACATCGGAAATAGAATAAACCCCTTTCACAGAGAAGCCGCAAAAACGCAACAAAGGGGCACATTTATATCGGTCAGCTTTGGCGATCAAGGGGCTTTTTCACATTACGAGGACAAGAACCGAGAAGCTTTGCTTGATGCTTTCTATAACTGGTTTGAATTGGCGGCGGCTTTGGTCACGGAGGTGGAACTAAAGGCAATATTTAAGGTTTGCTTCTCCTGCGACTGGTCGAGGGTGGAGGAAATCATCAAACTATACTTAAACGGCTCCTCCCCTTGGCGCGTTCTCGGCATTCGTCCGGGAGCATCAAGGGAAGATATCAAAGCGGCGTACAAGAAACAAACCAAGAAACACCACCCAGACGCGGGCGGGGATGCGGCAAGATTCCACGTGATCAAAGCTGCCTACGATGAACTTATCCAAACCTGTTACAAGTAACATTCCATCACCTTAGACCTCCTACCCTGTATGGGGTTGGGGGTTTTTCTTCGTTTAGTCCATCACCCTTCTAAACCTGTTACAGGTATAATACTTACTACTTATATTTTTCCACCGATCGGTGGAAAACCCGCCGTAATCCTTTCCTACGGCGGGTTTTTCTAGTGCAGTGAACATACTTATCCGATCGGATAAACCTTACAAAGGCGCTATCACCGCGTCGCCCTCCGTGCCCACAAACCAAAGCCGCCCCATTGCCCCGGCGATCGGGTCGTGGAAACGCATCTTAGAATAAATTTCTACCTTGCTCCCCGGTGGGATAAGCCACGAGTGCCCGTAGCCTTTCGGCTCGGTGGGTCTGTCAAAAAGAATCAGGGGATTGCTCCCGGAGTTGGTCACGGTGAAACGGTCAAGAGTAATTGGTAAATTAAACATAATTTTTAGGTCTAAGGTATTTGTGGGCGGTCAGTTGCGCGGCGGGTTTTCGCAGCCACCCAGCACGGACAAGGGTCTTTGGGACATCTCCCTGGAGGAAAAACTCGATCTCCAACACAAGTTTGTCGCCACGGTCGAGCCGTGCCCGCGCCAAGGCTTCCCCGTAGCTGATCAGGGTTTCCATTGCGAGAAGTTGGAGGTAGTCAGACATCGCCCCTTCAACGTTTGTCCCGATGTGCAAACCCGCGTTTTTAGTGGCTTTCCTCATCCAAACTTCGACGTGATAAACCCCTGCGGCGGCGATCGTTGTCCCTCCCAAAGTCACATTCATAAGATTTCCCCCGGTGGCTTGGGCTTCGGTTTGGGGTCTTCGGGGAGTGCCCTAAGTCGCCCCTCGACCCGGGCGAGAAGGTCTTTTCTTTGCTTGTGTCTAAGTTTCTCGATCTCGGAAAGTTCGGGGCGTTTAAACATTAACTTGGCTCCCATTCATTAATACTTTGGGTCGCCCAGGGGCGGGGGACTCGGTAGGTTTAGGGGTCGTTCTCCGCGCCTCCACCTTCGCTTCCTCCCATTGGGGGTAAAGCTGCGCCAGTCTCTCCGAACACAACTTAATGATCAAACCCGCGCCGACGCTCTCGTCCAATTCCACAAACCCGGACAATGGACGCGTCCCCGGATTCCCGGCGGCTTCAATAGCGCGGGCACGTTCCATCTCCTCGGCGAGGATTTGGCGCTCGATCACCTCGGCGGCGCTGGGGATGTTTTTCCGGCGGAGTTCGTCGTGCCTCACCCTCATCTCTCGCAATGACATCTCGGTAATTGTTCTCATAATCCCAATTCCTCCTTAACTTTTGCGATCGCGTCATGAATCCCCCCGACCCTTTTCTTTATGATTTGATCGCGGATCATTAAAATGGTTTCTCCCCTTCCCCCTCTCATCAGATACTCATAAGCATCCTGCTCATATTCTTCTTGGGTGGGTTGTGAGTATCCCCCATTAGGACGGCGGCGTACAATCTCGTTTCTGATGTCCTCGATCGTCTGCTTTGAAACACCTGTAACCGTACTCTCCGGTTTTCCGAAAATTGCTTCCCAGTTTTTGGGTTTACGGATTCGGGCATCCCCCAGATGACCCCTTACTTTTCTCGATCTCGCCATGCCCGCACCTCCGCTAATGTGGGAAACTGATCGCCATTTACTTGGGCTTGTACCTCGTTGCCTTTAAGCTCATACCCCGCGCTTCGTAAAACCTCAATGGCGGCATCCAAGCTGGCAGTACTGGCAAATCCCATAAACATATTCGCCAAGGACACAAGCCGCGTAAGGACAACCACGGGTTTATCAATGTCCGGCTCTTGGTGGTCTTGCAAGCAAGCCTCTTGGCGATCCTGAATGTATCGGCTTTGGTTTAACGACAAGGTTTGAAGATACCCCGACATTCTCCGGGAGTACTCCGCCAAAGGAAGGGGCGAGGGTGCATCATCTGGGGGCAAACCTACAAAGTCAAAGTTTCTCGCTAATAGCCCCAGGTGCGCCCGCTTATGTCTTCCTATGGCACTGACGGAAACCTCAACCCCTTGCCCCTCTAACCAAGACTGCACCGCACTGGCAGGCAATCCTTGATCCAACATCTCATCCACGGGTTCCCGCACGTCGGCGGGCAATCTGCAAAGCTTACAAAGTACTCCCACTCTGGTACCCTCCTGGTATCCATTATAGCAGTAAATTCACTTAGTTTAATACCAAATTTATACCAAATATTAAGGGAGTACAGTCCCCGTTTCAAACGGGAACTGTACGACCATGTAAAAATAATGACAACCCCACGGTCACAGCCGGAGAGGAAAGACAACACCCCCGCGCCCTTGTCCCGCCTCGGTTCCGCCCCACAGCAAACCCATTAGCGCAGCCGGAGACATAAGTATAAAATATTACGTACCAAGGTAACACACCCCCGCCCAACCGACCACCTAAAACCTTGGGCTATCTCCAGAATGCTCCCATTATCTTTGAATTAAAAGGTCGGGCACTTTGCCAGCCGACCCGGACAAGAGCCGCAGCCAGATTCGGAGGATTTCCCGAAATCCCGGCGAAAGTGGGGGAAAACACCAAAAACCCCCGAACAAGGATCGCAGCAAAAATGAAACAGTACCCCAGTTATTGCAGACATCGCTAGTGTAAATTTTGGTAAAGAATCCAATAAAAACACCCAATCTGTCTTCAGAATGGGTGCAGGTATGGACATCGGGCGGCGACTAGTCTTTATCAAGCCCCATCAGCCTCTCCCTGAGTTTTTGGGCTTCACCTTGATCCACAAGCGAGCCATTTTCCAGTAAGAAAGCACCATCACAGTAATTCAACTCATCTAAGCGATGGGTAACCCACAGCGCTGTAATACCACGACTTTTGACAAGGTTCCGGACACCAGCCACCAAATCCAGTTGGCTATCTGGATCTAATAAGGCAGTGGGTTCATCTAATAGTAAGATTTCACAGCGACGAGCGATCGCACCAGCAATTGCGACTCGCTGTTTCTGTCCGCCACTCAAAGCATAGATCGGACGGCGTTGCAGAGTGTGTAAATTCACTGCCCCTAAAGCCTCCTCTACTCTAGCTCTAACTATAGCAGGCGGCAATTTCTCTTCTACTAGCCCAAAAGCCACATCTGCACCAACTGTTGGCATTACCAGTTGATGATCGGGATTTTGGAAGACAAAGCCAACGGGATGCAAAACCCCAATTTCTCCTGATGTCGGCGCTAATAATCCTGCTAACAGTCTGAGTAAGGTTGATTTACCACTGCCATTTGTACCCAAAAGCATCCAAAACTCCCCTCTAGGTACTTCTAGAGAGCAAGATTTAATCGCTTTGATTCCACTTGGCCAACTAAAGTGTAAATCTTTGACTTTAATCCCCACTTCCACCATTTAGATAACCTGCTTACTCAGCAGTGAGGGAGACAAAGCCAGGTGGTCTACCACTACTAGTAGTGACACCATCTTTTTGCAGAATCTGTACCCCAGAAATTTCACTGGCACGAACAGCAATTTTTTTATCTGTCTTGCCCTCGCACTTGAGTTCCACAATGTCAGGGTTACCAGACCGAATCGCTGCCAAAATTAGTTGGTAGACAGCCTCAGCATCCTCTGCTGACTTACGTTGTACTGATATTGGGTAAGCCGTATTTCTGACGGTTAAGTCGATGGTAAACATTTAGCATTAATCAATTTAACTGTAGCACTCATTCTAGCGCTAGCTGCCTGATTACTGGTGTGGGATATGAGGGGGAAGGGGAAAAGCATAAGGGGACAAGGAAGAAATAACTTTTGACTGTTGACTTTTGACTCTTGACTCTTCACCCATGCCCCATTCCCATAAATATATACAAATCTTAAAAAAAATTAAAATTTACCTGGAAATATTAGCGATTTGCACCTACTATGATTAGAGACAGTAAAAAATTGTAAACTGGATTAACAAGCCAGTTCACTTTCTGTTCATAGAGAGCTAAATAATAGCGATCTATAATACAGAAGTAAAAACCTGTACTTATAAACATTTGGAGATTTAGTCTAATGACCATCGCAGTTGGGCGCGCCCCCAGTAGAGGGTGGTTTGACGTTCTAGACGACTGGTTGAAGCGCGATCGCTTCGTATTCGTAGGTTGGTCAGGGATTTTATTATTCCCCTGCGCTTTCCTGGCACTAGGCGGCTGGCTCACAGGCACGACCTTCGTCACGTCATGGTACACCCACGGTTTAGCATCTTCTTATTTAGAAGGCTGTAACTTTATCACAGTTGCCGTATCCACCCCTGCCGATAGTTTGGGACATTCCCTATTATTACTTTGGGGACCGGAAGCTCAAGGAGACCTCACCCGTTGGTTTCAACTCGGCGGCTTATGGCCATTCGTAGCTCTACACGGAGCCTTTGGTTTGATTGGCTTCATGTTGCGGCAATTTGAAATTGCGCGTCTCGTGGGAATACGCCCTTATAACGCATTGGCATTCTCAGCTCCCATTGCGGTATTCGTCAGCGTCTTCTTGATGTACCCCTTGGGACAATCAAGCTGGTTCTTTGCACCCAGCTTTGGAGTCGCGGGTATTTTCCGTTTCATCCTGTTTGTACAAGGTTTCCATAACTTCACCCTCAACCCTTTCCACATGATGGGAGTTGCAGGTGTGTTGGGTGGTGCATTGCTGTGCGCCATTCACGGAGCGACAGTCGAAAATACTTTGTTTGAAGACGGCGAAGCGGCTAACACTTTCCGTGGCTTCAATCCCACTCAATCAGAAGAAACCTACTCAATGGTGACGGCAAACCGATTCTGGTCACAGATTTTCGGGATTGCCTTCTCCAACAAACGCTGGTTGCACTTCTTCATGTTGTTTGTGCCAGTCACTGGTCTATGGATGGCGGCAATTGGCATCGTCGGTTTAGCACTGAACCTGCGGGCTTATGACTTCGTGTCGCAAGAATTGCGCGCTGCCGAAGACCCAGAATTTGAAACATTTTATACCAAGAACATTTTGCTGAATGAGGGTATCCGTGCTTGGATGGCTCCTCAAGATCAGCCCCACGAACAATTTGTATTCCCTGAGGAAGTTCTACCTCGTGGTAACGCTCTCTAATCTTGATGAGTTAATTTACCTTTAGCATTCATCATTCCCCATTTTTCAGAATCCCTCGCCTATTTTAGGTGGGGGATTTTTTTCTATTGTTTTAGTTAATTATTGAAAATTTATATGCTATATTTGATAAAGGTTCTGAACCCAGAGTTAAATGCTCTGCCTTATTGAGACTAAGACCGCTTAGGCAACAAGGAGGTGATGCCCATGATTGAAAGTAGTAAATGCGTGGGTCATCAGGTTGCAGTTAGCCGGCTGTGTGCCGGGGCTGTTCTCTAAAAGTTAGCCTTAGTTCTCTTGTAGATACTAAGTGTAGCTCAAGTAGCTAGGCTAGTGTTCGGAGTTCCATCCGGCAGTCTGGTTGCAACCTGAAGACCCGACTAGACCGCTTTGACTTAGATTAACCAATCTAAATCAGAGCGGATAGTTTTTATATGGGGGTAAATATATCAAACTATCAAACGGGTAAAATCAGCATCTATACAATCTTCACAGTAGATGCGGTAAAAATACTAGTATCACCCTGAAAGATCAAAAGTAACCGAAATATTACAACAAAAGGAATTGTTGAATATGGCGCAGCTACTGACTGAGGCGGAAATTCAAGAACGGGTACGTGTGCTGTCAGGCTGGACTGTTGAAGGAGCTAAATTAAAAACTAGCCGCACCTTTAAGGATTTTATTCAGGCAATTGAATTTGTTAACAAATTAGTGGAACCTTCTGAGTCCGCAGGACATCATCCTGATATAGAGATTTCTTATAACAAAGTGAAAATCCAATTAACAACCCACGATGCCGGTGGTTTAACGCCAAAGGACTTTGAGCTAGCAGAGGTAATTTCCCAAATTAACTAGCAGTTTTTCTGCAACATATGACAAGAAAAAAGACAGGAGGCAGAAAGCAATCAAGGATTTTGATGCATTCTGATGTACGTAGTTCATACTTACTACTTAGGTGAATGAGAATGTAGTAAATTCTCTAAACCTACTTCCTGTTGAAATAGATTAGGTTATGTGTGTGACAGTTGTTTAGGAGATCCCTCAGATGTTGTCATCTGCCTGAAATGTCTTATAATGATATGCTATGAAGGTGTGTTTTTGCATAAGTTAATTCCATCAATATTTAACATCAAGTTAATCGGTTATTAGCTTGGCAAAAACTAGAATTGTAGTAGTGGCAACTATGCCTCATCGAAAGGCCCTAACAAGATGTCGCATATTTGAGAATTAGGTGCAACGAAAACAATTATCTATACAAGGTGTGAGGAGAAAAGAGAAAATGTCTAATATTTTGTGGAAATCCCTGGTCGTCACTCCAGCAGTTTTAGGAGCAACGCTGTTAGTTTCAGCAGCAGCAATGGCAGCTCCAAATACCACAACAGAAGTATCACCAGCCAATAAACAAGCTGCGGCTGAAGTGGCTCCAAAGGCTGCCGAAATCTTGGCTCAAGCAGCTCCCGCCAGCAACGATGCCAATGTTCTAGATCAAGTTAACCGCTACAGCAAAGAAGGCAGTAACTCTCAAGCTCAAGTCACATCAGTTTCGCAATTTTCCGATGTCCAACCAACTGACTGGGCTTTCCAAGCATTGCAGTCATTGGTTGAGCGCTATGGTTGTATTGCAGGTTATCCCAATGGTACTTATCGCGGTAACCGTGCTTTAACCCGTTACGAATTTGCTGCTGGTTTGAATGCTTGTTTAGACCGGGTTAACGAATTGATTGCCACAGCGACAGCTGACTTGGTAACCAAACAAGATTTAGCAACCTTGCAGCGGTTGCAAGAAGAATTTTCTGCAGAACTAGCAACCTTACGCGGTCGTGTCGATTCCTTAGAAGCACGTACTGCTGAATTGGAAGCCAATCAGTTTTCTACTACCACCAAGCTAGTCGGTGAAGCTATTTTTGCTGTTAGCGATGCTTTTGGTGGCAACACTGGCACCGCCAATAATACCGTCTTCCAAGACAGAGTACGTTTAGGATTGGAAACTAGCTTCACTGGTAGAGACAAGTTGGTAACTCGTCTGGCTGCTGGTAACGCATCAGCTTTTAATTTAAGAGACCAAAATAATACTATTCTGAATACCCCTCTTAATGGCACAAGAGAAGGTACCCAAACCTATCAATCTGGTAGCACGGGTAATAATGGTGTCAGAATTGACAGATTAACCTATGAAGCGCCTATTGGACCGGCTCAAGTTTATATTGCAGCCTCCGGTGGTCGCCACGATCAATATGCTGCTGTCAACAATCCTTATTTCAACGATGGGGATGACGGTGGTAATGGCGCTTTGTCTACCTTTGCCTCTGAAAGCCCCATCTATCGGATTGGTGGTGGTGCAGGTATAGCAGTAAACCTACCTTTTAGTAGCGGTGGCAGTATTTTCAAACCAAGCTCTATTACTTTAGGTTACTTGGCATCAGATGCAAATAATCCTGGTACTAATACTGGTTTGTTCAATGGTAGCTATGCTGCCTTAGGACAGTTGAACTTTGCGGTTGGCGATCGCGTGGCGCTGGCTGCTACCTACGTCCACGGTTATCATACTGCTGGTACAGCTCTATTTGATTCAGGAGCTGGTCTGTCTGGCAACAATGGTCTAACTGGCGGTCTTGTTGGTACTGGTCAAGCAAACTATTTAGGAAACTCAGTTTTACAAACCGCAGCTAACAGTAACTCCTACGGTGTTTCCGCAGCATTCAGACCCAGTAACAACTTGTCGGTTAGTGGCTTCATCACTTATCACGATGTTACAGGCGTAGGTGCTGGAGATGATTTTGAGGCTTGGAGTTACGGTGGTGGTATAGCCCTACCTGACTTCGGTAAGAGAGGTAACGTACTTGGTATTTTCGCTGGCGCTGAACCTTATGCACGTGGTCGTGCAGTACCAGGTGGATATAGCGGCAACACTCTGCCAATCCACGTTGAAGGCTTTTACAAATACCGTGTGTCTGATAATATCTCTGTTACACCAGGTGTAATCTGGTTGAGAGCTCCTGGTCAAAACGATGCTGAAGAAAACGCATTCATCGGTACACTCAGAACAACGTTTACCTTCTAGAATCTGGTTCCAGGGTAAATAATTACACCAATAAAATTGAAACTCGATTATTCCCCGCCTGTTGGTGGGGTTTTTTGTTTTCGGTAGTAGTTGCACATAAACCCCAGTGAGGAACCGGAGTATACTAAGAAAAGGTATGAAGAATGAAGTATGAAAAATCTTGATCCTTCATGCTTTATCCTTCATTCTTGATTGCTGCTTGTGGAAATATCATGTAAGTCTGAATACGCAATTCTTGCTTTATTAGAGATGGCAACTCATTATCAAAGCGGTGAACCGTTGCAAATTCGACAAATTGCAGCACAACAAAACATACCCGATCGCTATCTGGAACAGCTGCTAGCAACCTTGAGGCGTGGAGGTATCATCAAAAGTCAACGAGGCTCTAAAGGTGGCTATCTATTGGCGCGAGAACCTAGGAGAATCACCCTCTTTGAAGTTTTGGAATGCTTGGAAGGGTTAGATGTGCGAACCGATCAACAAGACATCAAACCCAGAACTGTAGACAATTTTGTTGTAGAAGAAATCTGGCAAGAAGCTTGTCAGGCGGCAAACTCTGTGTTCCAACACCACACGCTTCAGGATCTTTGCGAAAAAAGAGATTCCCGGCGGCAGTTGGATATCATGTACTACATTTAGTCAAGAATCCACAGTCAGTTGCATAATAACTCTTAATTATTAGCTCCTTGACTCTTGGCTCTTGACCTTTAACCTTTACCTAATAACATAAGGATTAAAAACTAATTATGCGAATTGCTAGTAACATAACAGAACTCGTAGGCCGTACACCTTTAGTGCAGTTGAATCGTATTCCCCAAGCAGAAGGTTGTGTGGCTCGAATTGTGGTGAAACTGGAAAGTATGAACCCATCGGCATCAGTGAAAGACCGGATAGGGGTAAGTATGATTAGTGCTGCCGAAAAGGAAGGGCTGATTAATCCTCAAAAAACAGTATTGGTAGAACCGACTTCAGGCAATACAGGAATCGCTTTAGCAATGGCAGCAGCGGCTAAGGGTTATCGGTTAATTTTGACAATGCCCGAAACTATGAGTGGGGAAAGACGGGCAATGCTGCGGGCTTATGGGGCTGAATTGGAACTGACACCAGGAATTGAAGGCATGAGTGGGGCAATTCGACGGGCACAGGAAATAGTTAACAAAACACCCCATGCCTATATGTTGCAACAGTTCCGCAATCCAGCTAATGCCAAAGTACATCAAGAAACTACCGCAGCGGAAATCTTGGAAGATACTGATGGCCAGGTAGATATGATTGTCGCAGGGGTAGGCACAGGTGGTACGATCACAGGTGTAGCAGAAGTAATCAAAGCAAGCAAACCGAGCTTTCAGGCGATCGCAGTTGAACCAAGTAATAGCCCAGTATTATCTGGAGGAAGACCAGGCGCACACAAAATTCAGGGAATTGGTGCTGGTTTTATTCCCCAAGTGCTGAAGCTAGAATTGATTGATGAAGTGATTACGGTCACTGATGAAGAAGCGATCGCCTATGGTCGGCGTTTAGCCAGAGAAGAAGGCTTACTATCTGGCATTTCCAGTGGTGCAGCGTTATGTGCCGCAATTCGTGTTGCCCAACGAAAAGAAAATGCGGGGCGTTTAATTGTCGTCATTCAGCCAAGTTTTGGAGAAAGGTATTTAACTACACCCTTATTCCAAGACCTGGAGGACAGAGTAGCAGCTAGCATCAGCTAGCTATAAATTCAATTAATGGTCGATAACCACTACCAAATTCTCAAAGTTAGTCCCAATGCCAGCCAGACGGAGATTAAGCAAGCTTATCGCCGTCTGGTGAAATTATTTCATCCTGATAGTAATCAGGAAACAGCAGATAAAGAGCAGATTATCCGCATAAATGCAGCTTATGAAGTTTTAGGCGACAGCCAAACACGCCTAAATTACGACCAAGAACTTAAGAATACTTCCGATAAATTAAATAGCCGACAACAGCGTACAGCATCTGCTCAAAGGCATTACCAAGCCACACGCAAAACAGGAAAAGATGCTGACGATCAAGTTGAAGAATGGCTGCGCCTAGTTTATCAACCAGTGAATCGCTTGCTGGATAGCATTCTCAATTCTTTAGAAGAGCAAATTGACACACTCGCCGCCGATCCTTTTGATGATGAATTGTTAGATGAATTTCAAGATTACTTGACTAGCTGTAGAGATGACCTCAAGCAGGCACAAATAACTTTCCGTTCCCTACCCAATCCGCCCAGCCTAGCCAGAACAGCGGCTCATCTCTACTACAGCCTGAATCAAGTAGCCGATGGATTGGAAGAGTTAGCCTATTTCCCTCTAAACTACGATGAGCATTATTTGCACACAGGTCAAGAACTCTTCCGCATCGCCACAAGATTACACTACGAAGCGCAAGCATCTGTGAAATAGTTAAAAGTCAGGGGTCAAGGGTCCGGACTTTGGAACGCCAGTTAACTGGCTCCTCTTGACTCCGCAAAGCGGCTGAAATTAGTTTATGCTGGAAAGAGTGAAAAGTTAAGAAATTTTAAATTTTTTTCCCAGTGTACTCATGCAATGTATTGTAAACCGCCGCGCTCAGTTTTCGGCAAGTCATCGTTATTGGCTACCAGAACTGAGTGAAGCTGAAAACATTCAGCAATTTGGTGCTGGCGCTAAATTCCCTGGACACGGGCATAACTATGTCTTATTTATTTCTCTGATCGGGGAATTAGATGAATATGGCATGGTATTGAACTTGTCTGATGTGAAACAGGTAATCAAGCAGGAAGTGACAAGCCTTCTGGACTTTTCTTATCTCAACGATGTGTGGACAGAATTTCAACAAACTCTACCCACAACGGAGAATATTGCACGGGTTATCTGGCAGCGGTTAGCGCCCCACTTGCCTTTAGTCCGCGTACAGTTATTTGAACATCCTGAACTTTGGGCAGATTATATGGGAAACTCAATGGAAGCCTACCTCACCATTAGCACTCACTTTAGCGCCGCCCATCGGCTGGCTCACCCCAATTTAAGTAACGAAGAAAATGCACAGATTTACGGTAAGTGTGCGCGTCCCCACGGACATGGACATAATTACCATTTAGAAGTCACCGTCAAAGGGGAAATTGACCAACGCACAGGTATGATTGTGGATTTAGGCGCGTTGAATCAGGTAATAGAAGATTATGTGGTAGAACCATTTGATCACACCTTTTTAAATAAAGATATTCCCTACTTTGCGGAAGTCGTGCCGACTGCTGAGAATATCGCACTTTACATTAGTAATTTACTGCGATCGCCTGTGCAAAAATTAGGAGCCAAGCTGCACAAAGTAAAGCTGATTGAAAGCCCGAATAATTCTTGCGAAATTTACTGTACTGATTCGGAATCAAATTCAGCCAGTGCAAATCTAAATCAGCCAGTATTAGCGCAGGTTTAATAATTAAAAATTGGTAATTGGTAAGAAACTTCTCCTTTTACCCATTACCAATGACAAAATTTGTCAAAGAAAAATTAATAGTAAAAGCCAAATTCAGAGTATCCGAAGCTAAAATAGTTTGCTCACTAAGCAGTGGAAGCCAGGTAGCAAAGGACTTGTTAATTCATCTTCACTAAATAAAGTATACGCCAGCTTTAAAGTCGCCTGTTCACGACGATAAATTTCTAATTTCCTCTCCAGGCGATCGCAAATCCAATATTCTTGAACTCCCTGTACTGAGTAAAGCTTTAACTTTGACTCTCGATCGCGCTTCTCATTTTTTTCACCAGGAGATAGAACCTCTACAACTAACTCTGGTGCCCCTGTTAAGTGTCCAGCCTCATCTAGTAAGCGTTCTAAGCGTTCAAAACTTGCCCATACCACATCAGGAATCACATTGTCAGCATCTGAGAAAATAATACCTGGGGCGATCGCCGCCTTACCAAGACCAGTTTATCTGACCAATTATTAAGAACTGTAACAATATTGGCGCAACTCGATTGATGATCCCAGTGAGGAGCCTTAGTCACGAATAATTCTCCATCAATAATCTCATAGCGATTTTTGCGTTCACGAAGTGTCTCGGAACGAGAATCGCCTGCGAATAACTCTAAGTCAGCAGTTGTCCAACGCACTGGAGTTGTTTGCATAAAACCCCTTTAGCATTTTCCTCATATATATTTAAAAATAGCGTCGTTGGGCTGAACGTCGCAAATAAAGATAAATCAACCACGCTATAATTGCGAAAATTATATTGATGAACAATCTACTCAGTATAAACCACAAAATATGAGGATAAAAAAGCTGCGACCAACTCAAGGGACTGAGATTTCTGGCTAAGATAAATAACCCAAAAATCGCGTTGCCACCCAGCACAAGGGCAAACAGCACTAAGCCCTTTTTCCAGTAACGGAGTTGGGGTGTGTTACCAGAAATCAAAGTAATGGGGGGTTTACCTTGAGATCTTCGCAGTAGTTGTTCCATCCGCCAAAACATCCACAACAGAAATGGAAATAAGGCATAGTTGAGAAAACGTAATGGCAATGGATATCGCCCCGCACTAGATAAAACATTCACTAGGGCATGGCAGACAACAGAATTTAGCCAAGCCCGAAACAGCAAATTTCGATTGTGATTTAAATTCATCCCTAAAGCATAGCCCCAGGGAGCAGAGAACATGGCATGAACTGGCGTACCAATAATCCGATCAGGAATTGATGCTGTGTTGTAGAAAAGGTAAACCCAGTTTTCTTGGGCACTAAATCCTAGGGCAACAGCTATGGTAAAAATAAAAACCGTACTGAGGCGCAATCGATACCGACGTTGCAGATAGTAAGTTGCGGCAATCACCATTACCAACTTACAACCTTCTTCAATTGGCCCTATTTCCACAAGTTGCCGCAGGGCGATACCAGGAAGCGAGTAGTTCATTTGCCGCCAGTTCACAACCCAGTTGGCTACAGTTTCAAAAACCACTTCTAAGCCGAGGGCGACAAAACCAGATATTGCCCCACATATAAATAACAACAGCAACTTTAACAGTGGTGGGGCAGTGAAAACACGGTAATAGTAGTAATAAAGCAGTAGTAATGGTGGGATGACTGCCCATACCAGAAACCAGAAATCAGCCACTTACTTGAGCAATCACAGTGCGGTGACGGGGGCTGTTGCTGGTGATTATGGGAGTTTGGAAACCTGCCTCAACTAAAGCTTGTTCAATATCTAAGCTGAAATATTCATCTAGATATGGTTCAGTACTTTTCAGCAGCGTCAAAATGTAAGGTGGCATTTTCACGAAAGCTTCTGATTTGGGATTCATATCCATAATTCCCAAGTGACCACCTGGTCGTAGCAAACGCCTCGCCTCTGCAAAAATCTGTCTAGTTGCCGACTGGGGTAATTCATGGCAAACCAGAAAAATCGAAACGAAATCAAAACAAGCATCTGGTAATCCAGTAGTTTCAGCTGGCGCATGAACCCAGTTGATTTTTGATAGACGTTGCTGTGAGCGATATTCGGCAACAGCTAAGAAGTAAGGAGATAAGTCTAATCCGGTGATTTTAGCTCGGGGATAAAGCGCTTGTAAGGCAAAGGTACTCATGCCGACACCGCATCCGATATCTAAGATGTCTTGTGGTGCGTTAGGAATTTGGTTATTCAGGATATCGTGGTAACTTTGGCGCAGTTTGTCATCACCTTGAGCCTCAGCACCTTGCCAAATTTTAGCGTGAACAGCATAAGCAGCAGGTTCTACCTCAAAAGCCGCTTGCCAACTCATATTTCCGGTGTCGTAGGCGTGGAATGAAGTGAGATAGTAGTTTGGGTACGAAAGCTGGGGATTTTCTACTTTCGCTAAATCATTCGTCCAATCACGTGCCTGAAGTTGCTGTACTTCTTTCGTCCAAGGTACGCCCATTTTCTCAGCACGTTTAATCATCATCTGTCTGGCTTGGTGCTTGGCTAAGTTGGCTAAAGGCTTGATTGCCAATACGCCATTTACCAACCGGGAAGCTAAACCAGGAGCATTATTTACAGCAGCAGTCATAGATTAATTTGCGCTCAACAGCCTTTTTAACTTATGACATACTTGCTGACTGTCAGTCTAGAGTCTGGAGATTGACAAGACCGCGTTAACTCACTACAAACTGATCAAAATTAATGCCAGTAGCCAGACAATAACTACCCATTGACAAATAGCAACTGACTGCGACTCATCCTAAAATAATAGACAGGATTTAGTGTGGCATCTATCTGCCGTTTTTATACCAATGACTGAGCAACGTGATGCTGATTCATTGTCAGCAGATTCTCAGCAGTTAAGTGAAAGCGATCGCCTGGAATCGCCAAACCTACCCACAGCCCTACCTGCTGATGATTCTTGGAAAAACCGGATTGCTGATGTTTGGCGCAAGGCTACACCACGCCTAGGGCAGTTACTACCCGTAGATCAATTAGCACAGACGGTTGTGCAATGGTTTAGTGTCAGCGAAACACAGATTGCCGAGATTTTGGAGACAGTTCGAGCCGAACTGCCAACCACAGAAGCCCTGTTAATTGGTAAACCTCAAGCGGGTAAAAGTTCGATTGTGCGGGGATTGACAGGAGTTTCTGCGGAAATCGTTGGTCAAGGATTTCGCCCCCACACCCAACATACTGAACGCTACGCCTATCCTTCTGATGATTTACCATTGCTAATTTTTACGGATACGGTAGGATTAGGAGATGTCAAACAAGATACTCAGGCAATTATTCGAGAATTGGTTGGCGATTTAGAACAATCAACTCGCAGTGCCAGAGTTTTGATTCTGACTGTGAAAATTAACGATTTTGCTACTGACACATTGCATCAAATTGCTCAACAATTGCGTCAGCAGTATCCAGATATTCCTTGTTTGTTGGCAGTTACCTGTTTGCATGAGGTTTATCCGCCTATTACAGTCGATCATCCGGCTTATCCGCCAAATTATGAGGAAATTAATCGAGCTTTTGAGGCTATTCGGGAGGATTTTGCTAAGGTTTGCGACAGATCTGTCCTCATCGACTTTACCCTAGAAGAAGACGGTTACAACCCGGTATTTTATGGCTTAGAAGCATTACGAGACAACTTAGCCGAACTACTTCCAGAAGCTGAAGCCAAAGCAATTTATCAATTATTAGATCGGGAAGAAACTGGTAAGCAACTGGGTAATCTCTACCGAGATACGGGACGGCGTTACATTTTACCTTTTTCGATCATGGCAGCTACACTCGCAGCTGTACCACTGCCATTTGCAACAATGCCAGTGCTGACTGCTTTGCAAGTATCTATGGTAACTGCCTTGGGTAACTTATACGGACAAACTTTGACACCATCTCAAGCAGGTGGAGTTGTGAGTGCGATCGCAGGTGGTTTTCTCGCCCAAGCTGTAGCACGGGAATTAATCAAATTCATACCCGGTTTTGGCAGCGTGATTGCGGCATCCTGGGCAGCTGCTTACACATGGTCACTTGGTGAAACAGCCTGTGTATACTTTGGTGACTTAATGGGTGGGAAGAAACCAGACCCGAAGAAAATTCAATCTGTGATGCAAGAAGCTTTCAAAGCAGCACAAGAAAGGTTTAAGGGAATTAAAGAAATTCGTAATTCGTAATTACAGCGATTTTCAGGTAAATGAACCACATTTTTATATCTCACGCAGAGGCGCAAAGGAAGAAAGAAGTATAGATATCAGCGTGTGGTCTAAATACATGAAAACGGCTTTAAGCTCATCCCACTCCTTTTAGGGGTGGGATTTCGCCGGCATAGGGCATAGGGCATGGGGAAGAATATACCAATTCCCTATGCCCCATGCCCCTCCTCGGCGGGCGGTGAGGCAGCGCTAGCTTCTCCCAAAGGGAGAGGCTAGCGCCAAGGGGGTTTCCCCCATGAGCGACTGCC
>JAVRCF010000055.1:0-53870 GCA_034530935.1 Aulosira sp. DedQUE10
TCAAACTCAGTATTAATGTACCACTTATTTGTAACTCACATAGGATTGCTATATCTGGCTCGATTGTATATACCATGCAATAAAGACTGCAAATCTAAAATCGTTTCTGTATCTTCTGACTGTAAGGGTAATGTAAATATAGGAATCGTTTCTCTGATGCTAAAAGCGTATAGTTTAGCATGAGGACGTGTTTCACTGCGGCTAACAATAATTTGATAATCTGTTACAGGAACTTCCCCTAAAAGTGACATCGGTTTTCCACTTATAAGCAAATCAATTTCGACTAAATGAGAAAGACTTGCAAAAACCTGTTTGCGTTTCAGTTCATAGGCTTTTCTACCTTCGCCTGGGCGTTTATTTTTAGGAGATAAAACTTCGATGGAAGTTACTACAAAACCAGTAGAAACTTCGCGAATTTCTAAATAATTTTCTGTAATATGTTCAGGTAAAGGTATCATTACGGTGATACCTTCTGATGTCGTTGTTTGAGTAGCAGTTGATGAGTATTGCTGCGGTGATGTTTGTTGAAAAAAAACAGAAACATCAGGTATACCAACTAATACAGAATCTGAGTCATCACTTAAATAAGTACGTTGTTCAATTGCAACTCTATATTGTGGAGGAATATTTTCCTCAATATTATCTGCTATGGCTGTAATCAATCGATGATGTACCTCTGCCCAAAACACAGGATTTTCTAAATAAGGATTCATTCCGGGAAATGGAGAATTCATAATTTTACTTTCCTGAAATGGGGATTGAGAAACGGGGAACTCTGAGTCCTGTCTGGGGAACTCGGAATCCCCAAAGGGGATTGGGGCATTTATCAAGAGTTCAGGGTCAAGATTTATTAGTTATTCTTTCTTCCCTTGTCCTCCTCATCTCTTGCCCCTAACCTCTAATTAAAACTGCCTTACCAGTGGTTGACCATCTTTAACTTCGCCAACTAAGACTAAATCGACGCAATTGACGAAAATACCATTTTCCAGAACACCAGGAAGATTATTCAGTGTTTTTTCTAGGTTTACAGGGTCGTCAATTGAGTCAAATCTGACATCTAAGACGAAGTTACCTTGGTCGGTGATTACTGGGCCTGCTTTTCTGACCCCCATACGGAGTTCTGGTTTGCCGCCTAGTTTCTTAATAGCATCAGTAACAGGAGTAATAGCCATTGGAATCACTTCCACGGGTACAGCAAAGCTAGAACCCAAGCGGTCTACTAACTTGCCACTATCTACCACGACAATAAACTGATTTGCCAAGTAATCTACCACTTTCTCGCGGGTGTGGGCTGCACCACCGCCTTTAATCAAATTCTTTTGGGGATCAACTTCATCCGCCCCATCAATCGCAATATCAATGTGATCAATAGCGTCCAAGGTAGTGAGAGGAACGCCGTATTGCTTTGCTAGCACTTCTGACTGAAACGAAGTAGGAACGCCTACAATATCTTTGAGTTCACCAGACTGGAGGCGTTCTCCCAGAAACTGAATAGTATACGCCGTGGTTGAACCCGTACCCAACCCGACAATCGAACCTGACTTGACTAAAGCGGCGGCGGCTTTGCCAACTTCTTGCTTCATCAACTTCACGGGGTCTGCTGCTACGGTCATTCCCAAAAATGCTCCATAAAACTTATCTAAAATGAACATAACCCAAAGTTAGATACATTTTGCGCTTTACTTCAAGGGATTGGGGGTTGGGGAACTTGGAGCCCCCTTTGGGGAACGTGGGGTCCTAAGGGGCGAAGGGGTAATGGGGAATGGGAACTAGGGATTGGAGATTGGGGACAAGGTAGATAAGGGGTAAAAGGAGGAGGAACAATTCACAATTCAAAAGTTAAGAAATATACTTTACTTTTGACCCTTGACCCTTGACCCTTGACAAACACCAAACCCTAAATGTCCAATAAAAATATAATTATGCGTCAATTTATCAGTACTGTATCTTTAGTTTTTTTGCTACAAAACTTATCTACAATTCATCAGGTGCAAGCAGCAGAAGCGGCTTCTATTCAACCATCTGAAGCTATTCAACAAGTAGTTGCTACTAAATGGATGAGCAACTCTCCCGATGGTAATTTCTATCCAGAAAGGTTTGTTAGTCGCGCAGAATTAGCCGCGATTATGGTAAAGGTATTTCGATTGGATAAACGTCAGGCTACTAGCAAAGAAAATGTAGCAACTCCAGATGTACCATCCTCCCATTGGGCATTTAATGATATTCAAACAGTCTTAAAAACGGATATTATGAAAGGTTATCGCGGTAATTTGTTTTTTCCTAACCAAAGGGTAACAAAAGCCGAAGCCTTAGCAATTTTTGCCCAAGCTTATGGTGTATTTCAGTTTCCTGATGACACTGTCAAAGAAATTCTCTCTTCCCATCCAGACGCAGGATCGATTCCGACTTGGGCAAGACAAGCGATCGCCACAGTAATTACTGAAGGATTTCTGACTATAGATGCCCAAGGAAATATTTTCCCATTACGTCCTATGACACGGGGGGATATGGCTGATGTATTAAGTAAATATTTGCAACGACAACAGAAACAACCACAAACCCCGATTGTTCCTACTGGCCCAGATAGCCCTCAATTACCCTAGTTTTACACAATATAAGGATGCCCCTGACAATTGCTACCAAATTTTTGATTGTCTGAGAATTGTACGATTTGCAAACCAATATCTTCTTCTCTTGCTCGTAGCCAGCAGACACCACAAGTAATAAAGAGGGTGTGCTACATGAAAGGGCATTTTGTTGTAATCCACACTCATAGAAGGTTATTTTCGACGGCTTGCGAGCACTCTTGATGCTGGTAGTATTAATGTATAAAATATATGTAATATATCTACTTAAGTTCTATATGATTATGTTAAAAACTTATGATTGTGAAATATTGATGCTATGCAAACACGGGTGTGGTGTCTGTGTAGAATCTTACAGAAGTTACCAAACCTTCTTCATTACGGTCAGTGAAAGCAACTGCCTTGATGGTTACAAGCTTCCCATCGGTGCGCTTGTAATGATTTAGCGCTTCAAGGGCAAAAGATGAATCGCGACCATAAATATTCAGTAGGTCATGTTCTAAACTAGCAAAGGTTTTCCAGTAAGCAGCAAGTCCTTGCATTACAACCTGTTTGCCTTCCATTGGAGGGTTACTGTTTGACTGCACAGAACAATCTTGCGCTAAAAACTTACTATATGCCTCGATGTCTAAACTATCCAAAGCTGCCAAATATTTCAGATACCACTCGTAAGTTTCGGGTGAAAGTTGATTGATTCTGAGATTATCAGTTCTCACCAGTTACTCCTCTTTAATTACCACGCCGACGAAATTAGGTTATCTCACTTCACAGGGGAAGTACTATAATCTCAATTTAATTTTTATCTTTCTGCCGCCAGGGGCAATAACTTCAAAATGTCACTTCAATACAGAGTTAACAATTCATCTAGTCTGAATTCAAGTACCAACTTTTGATCCGAGATAACCATTGCTTTCGTCCCGGCGAGGGACAGGTTTTCGCCAGAAGGCGAAACTCTTGTAAGTATAATATCATCAGTGAGAGGTTAAGGTAATTGCACATTTATCAAGAGGGTGCAGGAAAAGGGGACAAATCCAGCTTGGTGACTGGCTTTCGGAGATATTTAATCACGCCTAAGTCTTGATTCTCTGAGGCAGCAAAGTATTTAATCGGGTCATCAGTTTTACCGAAAATTTCTCGTAGAAACAGAAAACCCAAGAAGTGATTCTTGGAATCCCCCACTGCACCTGTACCTTTGTCAGTGGTGGGAGGATGTCAATGTTGCAGCCTTTTTTGAGCAGATACCAGCAGTTTTTGGGCTTCTACGTAAGCCGTTGTCCCGGCTTTGATAGTCTTCAGGCGATTGATAACGCCTTGGATTTTACCTTTTAGTTGCTGAGGATTGGCAGGAGCAGAAGCTATCAAACCTTGGATTTGCTCATTAGCTTCTTGGAGAGATGCTTGTGCTTCACTTTCGGCTTTGCGTCGAGTTTCGATAATGCCTAAGTTAGTTTGATACTCTGCCAAGAGTTTTTGCGCTGCTACATAGCCTGGTTCTTCAACTCGAATGTTTTCTAACTGATCAATTGACTTTTGCCACAATTTTTCAATTTGTTCCCACTTAACGACAGGGTGGGGAGGATTTTGCGATGCTTTGGCAGCTGCTATGGCAAATTGCTTTGCTGCTTCGATATATATACCGCTACGAGGATCGGCAACTGTTTTGAGTTTTACTTGATAACCAGCCAGCAACCTTTGTGCTTCTAAATAGCGAGGATTTTCTGTTGGGATTTGGTTGAGGCGCTTAATTGCTTGTTCCCATAATTCTGAAGCGGCTTTGGGTTGTAGCGGTTGGATTTTTTCCGCTTCCAAATCAAATTCTTGAGCAGCAGCAATAAATGTACCAATGCGTGCGTTATCAAAATCACGTTTGTAAGCTTTGAGTTTAGTCTGTGCAGTTTCTCCAGCAAATGTGGCTTTGGGGATTTGATCCAATTGATCTATAGCTGCTTGCCAAGAAGCGATCGCTTGTTCTTTATCCTTAATACTGCTAGCTTTTTCATGTTGCTGGCGTGCTAGCTTTAGCGCCATTTCTCCTTGCGCCAGTGGTGTAAAAGCATTCCTATCTTGGAAAGCTACAGCATCTATCCGCGCCACCCGTTGACGCGCTGCTTCAAACTCATCTATGGTAAACTTCCAAGTGCAACCAAAAAAATTACAGTAAGCCTGTGGATAGTATCCTAAAAACCAAACTGGCAAATTATTCAGATTTTTTTGGGCTTCTGTAGCTCTTTGGGAACCTTGCTCAATATCAGCTGGACTAGTAGCTTGATTAATTAACTGGTCGGCTTGCTCAAGGTTTTTAATGGCTTCACGATAGTGATAATCCATATTTATGTAGCTAGGCAACAATAGGATGGGAGCTGTTTTAGCAACAGGCCAGCGAATCATTGGGTACGGCAAATTTACCACCCACAACATTCCTGCTGAACTCCCCAAAAGTATAGTTGCCCATTTTAATTTAGAAAAAAAACCAGGCGATTGATTAGCTTTTGCAGCTTGTTTCAATACTTTCTCGCTAAATTGTGGATATATATCTACAACGCTATCCCGCAGTTCATCAAACTTAGCTGGAGAGCTTTTTTCCAAGCGCAGTTGCTCTAATCGCTTAATTACTATTTCTTGCTCAATTTTACTGACCTGATCTTGACCACTACATCTTTGAACTTCAGCCTGCAAAATTTCCCAGGCTCTTTTATTCAGGCGATACATAGAAATAATATGTAATTTCTAATTCTAGTATTCCCACTCTCTGCTAAAAAATTACATATATCCTTGATTCCGACTTTTGGTATTTTGGTATATCACTCTAGATGGTTAAAAAGAGCGATAAGTATTGTTAATATCTATTAGTTGATAGAATTTCCGCAAAATATCTAGAATGTCAACTGCTTTAATTACAGGTGCCTCTAGTGGTATTGGTAGAGCCTTTGCCCAAGAATTAGCTGCACGTAATACAAATCTTGTTTTAGTAGCGCGTTCAGAAGAGAAACTGAGTCAACTTACTAAAGAACTACAAAAAAATTCTCAAATTCAAGTCGAACTTATAGTTAAAGACTTAACAGAACCTAATGCTGCTCAAGCGGTGTTTGAAGCCACACAAGCAAAAGGATTATCTATTGACTTATTAATTAATAATGCTGGGTTCGGTGATTATGGGGATTTTGCTAGATGTGATGGCGAAAAGCAAGTCAAAATAGTGCAATTAAATATTCTGGCTTTAGTAGATTTAACCCATAAATTTTTACCTTTGATGCGGCAACGTCAATCAGGAAGCATTATTAATGTATCTTCAATTACGGCATTCCAACCGATGCCATATCTTTCTGTTTATGCAGCCAGCAAAGCTTTTATTGTCAGTTTTAGTCAGGCGCTATGGGCAGAAAATCGTCCCTATGGTATTCGTGTTCTTGTTACTTGTCCCGGTCCCATAGAAACTAACTTTTTTGCCGAAGCTAATTTTCCTCCGACTTTGGCAGGTAACACAAATCAAATGTTTTCTAGTGAAGAAGTCGTACAACAATCACTAAAAGCTTTGGACAATTGGCAGCCAGCTGTTGTGATTGGTGATGTTAAAACTCAAATTAGAACTGTATTGGCGAGAGTAGTACCTAGAAAAATCCTGCTGAATATGTTAGTAAGAAGTTTTAAATCTTAATAGCAAAGGCTAGACCTTGGCGGATAGAGAAAATTCTGGTGTATGGTCTAAACACCACTTATCTCTTGCTGATAACGCTTGGGAGTTGTATGTAGCATTCGTTGAAACACAGATGTCATGTGACTCTGGTTGCCAAATCCTGCTGCCACTGCTACGTGTGCTAGGGGCAGCTTTTGGTTGCGTAATAATTGTTGGGCAAATTCCAACCGACACCGGAGGATATATTGATAAGGAGACAGTCCAGTTGTAACTTGAAATGCGCGTGCAAAATGATAGGGACTAAATCCTATTGTGGCAGCAATTTGGTTCAGGCTAAGTTCTTGGGATAGATGCGCTCTAATGTATTCTAAGACAAGCTTTAACAACTTTGGATCTAAAAACTCTGGTGGACGTTTGAACCGTCCAGAGAAGTTTGAACGGCGGTAAATGATCTGTGCCAAAACTGCCGTGGCGACTGATTCTAAGTAAAATGCACCACCAGTTTGTCCATTGTAAAAAAACTCTTGTATAGCGATCGCAACACTCAAACCCCAATGAGTTTTAGGAATTTGCCCTGGCTGTAATTCAATTGTCTGTCCTTCGGCTTCAACTTTGACTATGCGCTCAAGAAAAGATTGGGAATATCCAAACACCACAAAACAAGAAGCATCTTCTACCGAACTATAAGTAGTACCATTCGGCACAATATCAAAACCTCCTGGTAGCGCTTTGTAAGGTTGCAGGCGATCGCTATTGAAGGCAGCAATTCCCTGAGTTTCCCCAAAACTTGTGACTACAAGGTTAAGTGGTGAACGAATATTGACTTCTAAATGTCCTGGAGGAATGATTGCTACCATCATCTCTGGTGTTTCTAGCCAGTGTCCCCACTGAGGTAGAGTTTCTAACGGGGGCTGATCCAGAGGGATTTTGCGTTCTGGGGGATTGAACAAAAACTCTTTGAGCAGATTCATCAGCACAGACAAGCAAGTATTAAATGTTTTAACCCCTATTGTCTCAAAAGCAGATTTCAATATTCCGCAAGAATTGAAAAGACACTGACAATTGCCGCCCAGTATTTTCAAAATTAAGATTTTGCAACAAGTAATTGTCAATGATGATTCTTATTCCTATTTCAACTTTCTTTATTGGCTGTCATGGGCTACTTGCCTTATTTTTGTCATATCTAGTGGCAATGGAACGCACTCGTACTCGGATTTGGCATGGTGCATCTCCAGGTGAGGTCGCATCACAACCCAATTACTTAAATCGTCCTAATGCTTGGGCACAGTTTGTGGAAAAAATAACACAACAGTTTATTGTCGCCAAAAATATGGAAGATGGGGCGTTGCAGCGTACTATGCGAGCGTATGGTAACTTTACAGAATACGTACCCCTGAGTCTGATGTTCCTGATTGCCCTAGAGTTAATGCAGGCTGAGAGGGTACTGTTGTGGATGCTAGGTACTCTATTAATAGTTGCGCGGATTGCTCATGCTTGGGGATTAATACAGACTTATGGCCCATCACCAGGTAGAGCAATCGGTTTCTTTGGAACTTGGGTAGTTTATGTAGTCGGTAGTGTGGCTTGTCTTTACTACAGCGTGCAGAAATTTTGATAGTCCAGCGATAATCCTCACTCAAAAATTATCATGCTGAAAGCAATTGATACTGACATTTGGGTTGCGGAACAACCCCTAAAATATTTTGGCTTGGAAGTAGGAACGAGGATGACTGTGATTCGTCTGAGCAGCAATAAATTAATGGTGATATCACCAATTAAGATTGATAACTCAACCATCAATGATCTCAATCAATTGGGAGAAGTAATTTACATTGTTGTTCCTAACTTATATCATCATCTATTTGTTGCAGACTTTAAGCTTTACTACCCCCATGCAAAACTATTGGCAGTATCTGGACTGGAGAGCAAACGGCCAGATTTGCAGATTGACAAAATTCTTAGCAATTACAGCATTCCTGTGATTGATGGAGTTGAGTATGTCTTAGTAGAAGGATTCAACACAGTTGATATCAGGGGATATTCACCACTCAATGAATGCGTCTTTTTTCATGCCAGAAGCCAGACTTTGATTGTCACTGATATAGTTTTTCATTTTGATGAGCAATGTTCACCAAGGACAAAGTTAATAGCTAAAATGTTTGGCGCTTACAAACAACTTCGTCCATCATTATTGGAGAAATTTGCAACTCAAGATAAAATCAAAGTCAAGCGTTCAATTCAACAGCTGCTCACTTGGGATTTTCAACGAATTATCATGGCGCATGGCAGTATAATTGAACAAAATGCTAAACCTCAGTTGAAAGCAGGCTATGAGTGGTTTTTAGAAATAACCTTGTAATATTCAACCCAAAATTGTGTTTGAGCAACTCAACTTAAAATAAGGCGATCGCTTTGATGTACAAAAAGCGATCAGCCCAATTGATTAATTCTAGTAGACGCGGTTTCTAACCGTTCATCTCACGTTAAATTGACACTAGTGGGTTTCCCCGCCTTTTACAACAATCTATGGGTACAACTGTTTACATATACCTAGTTAATTGAACTCGGTAACGGTCTTTTTTAGTAACAGCAACTTCCCCAACTTCTAAACGTCCCTTACCGCGAATGGCGATTAAATCCCCTGTTTTTACTTGAGAACTAGCTTGGGAAACATCCTTCCAGTTGACACGGACATCACCGGAGTCGATTAAATCCACCATTTTGCTGCGAGACATCCCAAACCCAGCCGAGGCGATCGCATCTAACCTTAAAGAAGCCTCGACAGTAGTCATTTCTTTTTTCTTCGGTTCTCTAACCTTTAATTCGCTAACCTCAATCCGCTGGGTTTTTACGGGAACCGATCGCACCTGTTTGAGACTCATCTCTAAAAATTCTGCCAACTCTGGTGCAACAATTGCCTGTGCGCCTCGTTCACCCAAGACAATAATATCCCCTGTCTTTTCCCGGACGATTCCCGTCCCCAGCATTGCCCCTAAAAAGTCGCGGTGTGTGGCGGTATCAAACAAAAAATTACCAGCAATTTCTAATGCATTTAAGGCGACTTGGGATTGATCTAAAGGCATTTCTGCACGGGCGATCGCTAGTCTTTGGCGTTCCGCTTGGGGATATCCACCCCACGCTACCAACTGCACCTCTGTTAACCGACTAAACACGCGTTGAATTTCTGCTAATTCTGGGGGAGACAGAAAATCTGTCAAAACCACTTCCCAAGTTTTGATTGCTTGTTCAGCCTGATCAATTACACGAGCTACACTATCTCGATTTTCAACGCTTTTTAAAAGTTCTTCTCTGGGCAACATTCTTAAAAATGACGAGTTTTGAGTTTGAAGTCAACAATCAAACAGTATTGAACGTAGCAATTTTAGATGAGAAATTCTTGCGCTTGCTCGCCGCTTCTGGTGGGCGAACAAAATCCAACAATTCTCAAGCCCCTTACCTTTGTGGTTGGAGCCAATCCAACATCGGTAATTCAAAATCTCAAATTGTTTGACTAATTACTCATGACCGAGACAATTTTAGATTTTAGATTTTGGATTTTAGATTAAAGTCAAAATTTAAAATCTAAAAACAAGGTTTCAAGCCTCTCCATTAATGGAGAGGTTAATCCAAAATCGTAAATCCAAAATCCAAAATTGATTGACTACTGTTTGATTCTAGCGTCATCTGCCATTTTAAAAGCGGTGCAGTCGGATAATCAGGTGAATCAAATGTTTCCAAATGCTCCATTCCCAGCTTTTCTAAAATTCGACACGATGCCAAAATATCCTGAGGAGCATGGGCAATAATTCGCTTTAGCTCTGGTTGAGTAAAGGCAAAATCGACTAATGCTTGTACTGCTTCAAAGGTATATCCCTGATGACGATACTTTGGTACAACCTCATAACCTAGTTCCACAGTTCCTTGTGCATCAGGTTTACCTTTAACAGCAAGAAGGCTCACACTGAACCTGTACTCTCTTCAGTGTTGAGACGCGAATAATGCCTTAAGCAGAGCTACACCGCATTTTCGCTCATGAATTGCGAACGCCCAGTGAGGAGTGTAGTCTGACCATATTTGAGCGTAGCGAGAGTGCGGAAAACCGGGAAGACCCTTCGGGTTCGCCAGTCCACTCGGCGGCAAAGCCGCACGTGTGGCTGGTCTCACTACGACGACGAAACGAGCAAAATATTTCGTTTTTGGGTAACACAACCACCAAGATATATGTTACCATAAATGAATGAACACGGTAAGGTCGAAACCATGTACAGGGCAGTCAAAGTTAGAATTTATCCCACTGATGAGCAAGAGTCATATCTAGCTCAGTGTTTTGGTAATACTCGTTGGTTGTGGAATTATATGCTTAATGCTACAACTACCGCGTATAAAGAAACAGGAAAAGGTCTTTCTAAAGCTGCAATGGACAAGTTGCTTCCGGACTTGAAAAAGGAATACGAATGGTTGGGACTTGCCTATAGTCAAGTTTTGCAAAGAGTAACCTTCAACCTTTCAAGCGCGTTTGTCAATTTCTTTGAGGGACGCGCTAAATTTCCCAACTTCAAATCAAAGCATGGTAAGCAATCAATTCAATATCCCCAAAATGTAAAACTAATACCAGAAGATTGTGTAATTAAGTTTCCGGGGAATTTAGGGTTAATGAAAACCGTGTTTCATAAACAACTACCCGATGCTAAATTCACTACTGTAACAATATCGAGAAATGCAGACGGTAAGTATCATGCATCTATTCTTTTTAACCAAGAAGATAATCCAGTCGTTGCAATTAGAGATGCTATTGGAGTTGACCTTGGTTTAAAGAATTTTGCCATAACTTCCGAAGGTTCAAAGTATGATTTACCCAAAAAGCAATTAGCGAAATTAGAAAAGAATAGAAAGCGTAAGCAACGCAAACTAGCTAAAAAGACAGATAAAGCTTCAAATAAGCGGCTCCATGCTAAACGTTTAGTTGCTAAAGCCTCTAGCAAAATAGCCAGAGTTCGAGAAGATTTTCTACACAAACTATCTCGCAAAATAGCATACGAAAACCAAGTTATTTGTGTAGAAGATTTGGCAGTCAAGAACATGATTAAAAATCCCAACCTTGCAAAAGCTATTAGCGACCAAGGGTGGGGAATGTTTTTAACCATGTTGAAATACAAGGCTGAAAGATTTGGGCATACCTATCTTGAAATAGGGCGATTCTTCCCATCTTCTCAACTTTGTAGTGAAACTCTACTACCAATCCCAATGTTGCAAAAGCGAAAAGTTTGTGAAGAGAAGTTTGTGGGGACGGTCTCCGTCCACAAAACTTCGGGGGAAGGTCTCTTTCCACAAAACTTTTCAAGACAAGGTTATGATTCTTTGGGTATAAGGTTTGTAGATTGCCCACACTGTCAAAAACAGCATGATAGAGATATCAACGCTGCAATAAACATTAGAAATGAAGGATTGCGACTTTTGGCGTTAGGAACTAGCGCTTCTGCCCTTGGAGGGGATGTAAGACCAAAGTCATCTGGACGTAAGAAATCTATGAAGACCGAGGCAATCCCCAATGAATTGGGAAGCCTACACTGTACCGTCAGGTCAGTGTAGGTAGTTCACCCCCAAATCCCAAGTCGCCAATTAAGGTAGAGTCGCCAGTGTGAATCATTAGCCACACACCCCAACCTAAACCAGATGGTTCATCTCTGAGCATTTGAGCATAGGTAGGCAAGAAATCCAGCACATGGGAACTATACCAGTCATCGGGAACCGTTACCTGCAAATGCTTCTCAACTGCGGATTTATTTTGAGCGATCGCGCCTTCTGCTACCTCCAAAGAACAGGGCAGTAACTCAAGGCGCGGTGTGGTAATGTGTAATCTTTGATACATTCAGTATCCGCTAGTTGTATCTGCGTAACCCTGGATATTTTCTGGCTCAAACTGACGTAAGATTTTAGTTGCTTGTCTAGTTAGAGTTTCAGAACCCTGAACTACTACAAGATATTTACCTGCATCCAGGCGATTGCGGTAGGGTAAAGCATCTCCACCACCTGCAATTAAACCAATTCCACCACCGACAAACACGCTACCCATACCACCACTAGCTGCACCCAATAGCCCCCCGACGATATGATTGCCAATTTCACCAGCCCAAGCAAAAGTATCCAAACCAGTGATGTAGCTGAAGGTGAAGCCCGCAAAAAAGCCGAATGGTACTAGCCAGAATGCCATTAGCCGCGCTTGCTTTTTGGCTTGTTCTTGAGGGTCAATTAAGCCGAACTCATCCGCGCTCTTGTACCCTCTACCAAGGATAGTACTTTTTATAGCTTCTTTTTCTAAAGCTAAGTAAGCAGCTTCAGCTTGGATACGGTCTGCTAATACGGCAACAAGATAATTCATTAGTTTCAGAAAAGTTGTTTTTGGAAAATTTGCCTTAATTAACAGCGTACCAGTGCTGGTCAATCGATTTTGGATTTTAAATTTTGCGTTCGCGTAGCGTGTCGGAGACAAAAGTTGCGTGCGGAGAGAAGTTTGAGCGGAGGAAACCTCCGCTCAAAGCTTCTCCCAAGGGGAGACGCTGCGCGAACGGAGGGTTCCCCCCGCCCTTGCAAACTTTTCAAGACGGATTTTGGATTGAAACAGACTACGTTTCCCTTCTCTACCTTGGGCTGCGCCCTAAGCGTAGCTATGCCGCAGGAGTACCGAAATAATTTTTAATCTAAAATCTAAAATTGGCACAGTCAAATCAACTCAAAATTTATAATTTCGGGTGCTGCTCCCTGTATAGTCATCTCCCCTAGGTCAAATATCACTTGAGCAAATCCAATGGCTCACAAAAATTGTTCACGCCTTGTTTGATCACATATATCAATACTGGCACTGCCAAAACCTTAGGAAATGTCGGCATTGTATAAAGGTATGCCATCATCCCTTTAGCTGAACCACTCAATAATTCCTCCCGAAAGCCTTGCTCGCAAATCACAGCACGCCACTTTCTCGCCAAAGCATCTAACCACTCAGAATTGGCTCTTTCTGGTTCCTGTCCTGCTTTAATGGCTAGGGTCATCGTAGCATCCTCTAAATCTCCCTCACAGTCCTCAATCAAGTCCAGTACTTCCATCGCTCTAGCGTCATCTGTTAGTTGAGAGCGAAACTGTGCAATTTCTTGTGATGTAACTGTAGTCATAAGTCTATTATCAGCCGAGTAATTAAATACTCAGCTATGTTATTCCAATTTTGATTGATTATTCATCGTCCGCTTTGCTAGAGGACTGGGGATTGGGTAATGGGTAATGGGGAAGGGACAAGGAGACTAACTATTAATCTCCAAAATTTCTTTTCCCTGTTCCCTATTGCAAATGACCTTTGACCTTTGACCTTTGACCTTTAACCCTTGACCCTTACCGAAATGCTCTTAAAGTGACAGAGCGTTGTAACTGAGCCAGAGCGCGGTTGTAGTCCAAAATCGCCCTGACGCGATTACCTTCAGCTCTTGTTAAATCGTTTTCAGAGTTAATCACATCAGTTTGAGTACCTACACCAGCTTGGAAACGCAAACGTGCTAGACGCAAAGCTTCTCTAGCCTGTTCTAGAGCGGTATTGGCGGTTTGAACATTTTCTAAACTAGATTGCTGTGTAGAAAAGGATTGTTCTACCTGAAACCTGATTTGATTGCGCTGTTCAGCAAAGTTTGTTTCTGCGATCGCAATATTAGCTCTTGCTTGAGATGCTCTGGCTCTGGCTGCTCCCCCATCAAATAAGTTGAGGGTTGCTCTTACTCCTACTGAATAACCATCGGCAACGCTGATGTCATCACTAAACTGATCAAAAAGTTGATAGCTAGCAACCAAACTAACTTGGGGGCCCAGAGCCGCTAAAGCTTGCCGTCGTTGTTGTTCGTTAATGTTCCGTTGTGCTAACTGTTGTTGCAAATCCGGACGGTTTTGAAAAGCGAGGACAATACTTTGTTCTAATGTCTGATTCCAAAGACCGGCTAATCTAACTGGATCTGCGGCAGTAATATTTACTGACTGTGACAAACTCAAGCGAGTCGCTAACTGACGACGGGCAATTTGCTGCAAGGAAACAGCATTAGTTAAATCTTGTTGCGAGTTAGCTAAATTCACCTGAGAACGCAGCACATCAAATCTGGTACCTACTCCAGCACGCTCTAAAGCTTCTGCATCCCGCAAACTAGCCTGGGCATTCTGTACAGCTGACTGGGCAATACGCACTTCTTCATCACGTTGTTGCAGATTGTAGTAGTCAGTAGAGACATTCAACCGAATTTCTTCGGACTGATTCTCTACAGCTAACTCATTAAAACGTACCTGTTCCTCAGCTGCTCGAATGTTGGCTTGGCGACTACCAGAAGTGTATATGTCATAGCTGAGTTGTGCTTGACCATTAAAATTTGTATTGCTAGGTGCAGGGTCAATTGGTTGACGGAATGCAGGTGGTAGGCCTTCTTGTTGCTGCTCTTGTACTTTCACAGAATAGGTATCTGAAACAGAACGCTGACGAGTGACATCAGCACTAATACCAACAGTGGGAAAGAGAGCCGCTTGCGCTTCACGTAGAGCCGCTCGACTACGCTCTAGCTCTAATTGAGACACCTGTAACTGCCGATTGCTACGCCGTGATAGCTCCAATGCTTGTGCCAAGGTAATTGGCTGATTTCCTTGGAGTCTGACTTCTTCTGGTTTGGTGGGATATTGCAGGGGGTTGGAGTTAGGAATTAAGTTTTCCGGAACCTGCACAGAACCACTAGGTGTCTGATTCAGAGTTGCTGGTGCAGGAACACCTGGTGTAGGATTCACTGTTGCTGGTGCAGTGGGAATCTGTACAGAACTACCTGGTGTAGAATTGAGAGTTGCTGGTGGAGGAACAGTTACAGAACTACCTGGTGTAGGATTCAGAGTTGCTGGTGCAGTGGGAATCTGTACAGAACTACCTGGCGTAGGATTTACTGTTGCTGGTGTCTGAGCCAGCAGATCCTTCGCAGTTCTTGCTTGTTGACAGGTTCCAGATCTCAGGAGTAAATAAGCTGAGGTAGTTGTGTTTTTCCCCGATTCTTCTAAGCAACTGGGTATCTCCAACAACTTTGCCGATCCTGGATTTGTAGTTGCATCTGGTAAAACTGCCTGCAATTGAGAGGAAGGATTTTTCTTCTGAGTGGTTGCTGGCTTTAAAGAAGGCAGGAGCAAAGTTTTTTTCTGAACATGCGGAACTGTTGCTCTAAAACGAGGAATGACTTTATTCTCTAATTTCTCTCCAGAAGTGGCTAAGTTATTTTGTTTTTGGTTGCTTTCAGGAGAATTTTTTAAATCTGGCTGTTGGGAAATATATGAGGTAGATGTCAGATTGAAAAATCTACTTTGATTTTCTCTAAGTATTTGTGCTTTAAACGAACTAGTATTTCCTATGGCGATCGCTGGTAAAGTGCGATCGCTAAAACCTTTCACATACCGTGAATTCCAATTAGTAGTAGGTACTAAGGTTGTAAACCTACTACCCACCGTATCAGTCAATTGTGCATTCGTGGCATCTGCAACTAAGGTTTGACCATAAGTAGAAGTCAAAACACTAGGAGAAGATGTCAGGTGTACCTTGATTACTTTCACAGTCCCAGCCCAAGCGGGCTGAGTTGTTAAGAATGCTGCTGTAACACCAGGCAAAAAACTATGGAATAATTGCTGTCCTTTCACCGCATCCCCTCACACAAAATCAATCTAGCGGCAGAAAACTTTTCTTCACCACAGAATATAGCACGTCACTAAATTGAGAAGAGAATATAGTACGATACCAAATTTAGGAATCGGAACTCTGTTTACCTTCAAAACTTTTGACTATGCGAGAAAGTTCCGCCTTTTCGTCGATACTAACGCGGGTAGGAGCACCACTAACAATTCTTTCATAATTCCGGAAAGAATCTTTAATTTCTGGACCATCTGCGGTAATATTGTACTCGCGGATACCCTTATCATGCCAAGATCCCCGCATTTTAAATACATTAATTGCCCGCGACATTTCTCCACGAATTTCTACATACTGTAACATCAAAATTGTGTCAGTAATCGTGGAAATATGGGAATCAGTAATGGAATGTGATCCCATAAATTGGTCAGTTGTGTTGGTAAAGAAACCAGTAATCTCTTCTTGCTTTGCGTAACCTGTAACACCAATTACAAACTGTCGAAAGGCATTATTGCTGACTCCTCTGGCTAAAGCGGAAAGAGAGTCAATTGCAATTCTGGCTGGCTTAAAAACAGCAATTTCTGACTTAATAATTTGCAAATGATCTTCCAATCCAGTGGATTCGGGATACGTACAAATGATTTTGAGTAAACCTTGTTTTTCTAACTCCTCAAAATCAATTCCCCAAGAGGTAGCATTTCGAGAAAGCTGGGCGCGTGATTCTTCATAAGCAAATAATATCGCCTGTTCACCATTAAGGCAGCCATTTTGGATAAATTTGCTTACTAATAATGTTTTACCAGTACCTGTGGCTCCTGTGGTTAAAATAATCGAATCTTTAAAGAAGCCACCACCACACATTTCATCCAAGGTTTTCACCCCAGAGGACACCCGCACATTAGAAGACCTTTGTGTCAAGCGCATTGCTCCCAGTGGGAAAATATTGACTCCTTCATTGGTAATGGTAAAAGGATATTCACCTTTCATATGAGTTGTCCCGCGCAATTTCAAAATTTCAATGGTGCGGCGGCGGCGTTCTCCTTCTAAAACGTTGCGAACTATGACAACATTATCAGAAACAAACTCTTCCACTCCAAAAGAGGCGACTGGCCCATATTCTTCGCTACGTTCGGTTGTAATTAAGGTGGTGACACTCAGCTGCTTGAGACGAGCTACCAGGCGAAAAATCTCTCGCCGCACTACCCCCATCGCTTCATACTGCTGAAATACGGCTGTGATCGAGTCAATCGAGACTCGTTTGGCTTTGTATTTGCGAATTGCATATTGCAAACGCTCAATCAGTGCTGAAAGGTCAAAGTTCCCTACAATATCTTGACCTTCTGGATCGGGTGAAGCATCGAGAATAAACAATTTGCCTTCGTCAATTAAGCGTTGCAAATTCCACCCAAAAACATGGGCATTTTTAATAATGTCGCTGGGGGATTCTTCAAAGGTAACAAATACCCCTGGATCATCAAAGAATGTGATACCGTTATAGAGAAACTGTAGAGATAATAAAGTTTTGCCTGTACCAGAGGTGCCACTGACTAAGGTAGTTCTCCCAACAGGTAAACCACCGTGACTAATATCGTCAAAGCCCTCGATCATTGTGCTGATTTTTTCTACACCCCCAATTAACGGTGTTTTGCTTTGCTTTGGCTGGTCGTTTTCAATCATTGCTTGTTAAAAAAGGGGTATTATACCCAGGTTTTATGTTACTAATTTTTGGAATAGTCCATCAAATTTTTACGCTTAAATATTTTACTAAAAAAGTCTGAAGTGTAAAGTATAAAGGATGAAGTTAAAGCTGATTATATGCTTCACCACTGGTAGACGGACGGAACCACATTTTTGGCTATTTTGTCTAACTTTTTTTGTGTTTTCTTGATGGAGCAGCTTAGGTAGCTTCATACTTCTTTTTACTCTTCCCATCCCTCTTCACTCAGTTCTTCATAAAGTAAATCCAATCCAATTAATACTCTTTCCCTGTCTGAAAGATCACCAATGATTTTGCGAACAGGTGGAGGCAAAATTTTAGATAATGTCGGCGTGGCTAATATTTTATCGTCTTCTGCCAGTTGGGGGTTTTTTAGAACATCGATAACTTTCAAAGCATAAACGCCCTGAAACTCTTGTTCTAAAATATCTTGTAGTGTTTTTAATGCCCGTACAGAGTTAGGTGTGTTTCCAGCTACATAAAGCTTGAGAACATAGGTTTTTCGTGCTTTATTCATAAAGGTACAGGCTACATTTGAAACTAGAAAGATAAAATGCGTTTGTGCATTGCTAGGGAGTCATAGCTGCTGCTTTTGCCGAGTTTAACTTCGATACATTTACTTTATTTATATATCGAACATCTATAAGTTTCACACAAGTGAGCCAGAATATCTATTAATGTCAGTCGATAATCGAGTAATGTTTCATCGCTCCTTCCTTCTAACCTTAACTGTTTCGAGAATTCGTCAATTAACTCCATGTGCATTTCAATGATTTGGGGCACAGGAATATTAGCACAAAATACTGCATTGATAAATTTATCAATCTTTTCTTTTAAACTTTGTTCTGTGGTAAAGTAGTATATAAGTATTTCACGGTAATCTGATTTAATTTCTTGCAACAACTCTTCTGGCTTATGTGCATCCATCTGTTGAAATAAATTCTGGTCTTTTTCCTTATAAGATGCAAATCCATAGCAATATTTTGCAATGAAGTTTTCATTACTGTTGGGTAGCAAGCACTTCATTAAAAAATTTTTATTAACAATATCAAGTAACCTAAAAGGTGAGATGAAAAACTTGTTCTTTGTCTTGATGTTAGAAAAGTTCCACATCCACCCAGCCTGCTTTTGGTAAGTATCTAAGGTAGATAAATAATATAAAGTTTTTTTAACATCTGGTGGGAGAATGAATATCGGTAATAACATTTGTGTCTGGTCTATACATATCCTCGATCGCCTTGAGCAAGTTTAGCGAGATGATGCAGCTTGGGAGACACTTCTAGGCTCAAGTTAAGTTTGAAGTTAACTGATTAGTACCCATCAAGAGGAGAATTTGTGTCAGCCCCAGAGCCGGACACTCAAAAGACTAATGCAGTTAGTGAGCAGTAAGAGTTAGTAACTTGTTGATGCCGCGTGTGTCGTAGAGGGCATTGTTTAGTAGATCATTCTCATGATGTATATCTATCTAAATATGGATTTTTTAATTTCGCTCCTTGATAAGATACTTAAACGAACTTAACGGATTGTCGCATTCTAAATCATTATAATTCCTCAAGGTTCTAAAGCGAATCTTTAGAGCCATAATTGTTTTAGCTATTGCGATCGAGGAGGATTTTTAACACCAGTCAGAATACTGGTTAGGATAGTTGTCCGCAGTTAAATGCACCCAAAGGGAAATGCCACCGACATGAACATGAGTGGACTCAACAAGTGTCAGTCAGGGCAAAGCCCATAGTTCAATGGCATTGAAATTGTTACCAGAATTCTTTATCAGATTCTTCTCTTAAGGATATTGCTTCAGGTCTCTTGCGCCATCTGCCCCAAAAGTAATGGTGAGGCCAGAGGCTTCTCCAGGAAGAACAACCACCGAAGCCTTATGTCAATGCTACAGTACCCGCTTTATGACTTTCTAGCAACCGTACCCATCTGCATAGAAACAAGTACTCTGGCAATGGTGCTGGAGATTTTTGAGAAAGAGCAGTGCGATCGCGTGGTAGTGGTAAATCAGCAGCAATCTCCAGTCGGTTTGCTGCACTCTGCCAGATGTATCCAAAAATTGTTGGCCGCAGTGGGAGGCGATCGCCTCAATGTCCAACAGCCACTGTCAAACTTTGGTGCATCACTAATTGAGCCAATACAAACCATACCAGCTGTGGAGCGTGTGGAGCAATTTGGCTTATTTTTGCGCTACCAACAAACCCAAATCAATCACAATAATTTTAATTGGGCGCTGATTGACCCTGAGGGCAAATTTGTAGGTTTGCTAGATAGCTCGCGGCTGTTGGCATTATTAGCGCGGCAGAAAGTGGCAATTTGTAAAGATGTAGAAGACGGAACTAGAAAAGATATTGCCATCGCAGCTCACTCACCAGCACAGATCCCAGATCAACTCCAGGCATCAGTTTATCAGCCACTTGTACAATTGTTGGAGCGACTGCCCTGGCCTTTGATGTTGCAAACTGGTAGCGGTGAAGTGGTGGCACAAAATCCGGCTTGGTGGCAGCAATTAGGAGTATTGAAACATCCCGAAGAAGTCAGGAAACAGGTGGAGAGGATACTGGCTCCCACCAAAACCAAACAGCCCGAATACGCCACACCACAAGTTAATCAGATTAATCCTCCGGTGACGGGGAATGCTTATAGTCAACAAGAGCAACCCACACCAATCAAGCTTCATCTGGATGAGAATACCTTAGCGCCAAGAAGTGGAACAACCCAGCAAAAGCGAAAAGTTGGTTCTGAGACTTCCTCCGAGCCAAACTTTTCCAGAGAAGGCTTGTCTGCCCGTTGGCAATCTACCCCACTACCTGCCAACCTCCATGAGCAGCAAGATTCTCCAGATGCTTCATCTAGTCAATGCTTCTGGGACAGCCAGATGGGTACTTGCACCTGTATTGTAGAAGTACAAAATGGTCAAGAGCGAGTCTGGCAATTTGCCAAAATCCCTTTAGATAGTCCAGATTTAAAAGTTTTAAGTTCTGAAGCGGAAATTACACTTAGTAATCAAGATTTAGACATTAGCACTGGTGATTTATGGTTGGTGTTAGCTACTGATGTGACTGAGCAACAGCAGCTTTGTAAAGAACTGGCAGCCAAAAATGCCGATCTCATTCAATTAAATCGCTTAAAAGATGAGTTTTTAGCTTGTATTAGTCATGAACTAAAGACACCCCTAACGGCTGTGTTAGGGTTATCGCGGTTGTTGGTAGACCAACAATTGGGGGAATTAAACGAACGTCAAGCTCGTTATGCTGGACTGATTCATCAAAGCGGACGACACTTGATGAGTGTCGTCAACGATATTTTAGATTTAACCAGGATGGAGACAGGGCAGATGGATCTGACTCTAGCCCCAGTCAATATTCTGGCAGTTTGCGATCGCGCTTTATCCGAAGCAAAAGCGATCCAAACTCAAAGCAGTAAAACCAAAACCACTAACAAATCTCCAGCCAACCTTTCAGGCGATCATCAATTTACCATCGTCATTGAACCAGGTTTAGAGCAGATGGTGGCAGACGAATTACGTCTGCGGCAAATGTTGGTACACCTACTTTCCAATGCCTTCAAATTTACAGAAGAATCTGGGGAAATTGGCTTGCGGGTGAGTCATTGGGAAGGGTGGATTGCCTTTACAATCTGGGATACAGGCATTGGCATTCCCGAACACCAGCAACATTTAATATTTCAAAAATTCCAACAACTGGAAAATCCCTTAACCCGGCAATTTGAAGGAACTGGTCTAGGGCTAGTGTTAACTAGGGCCTTGGCACGGCTTCATGGTGGCGATGTCAGCTTCTTGTCGCGGGAAGGCAAAGGTAGCCAATTTACACTGCTTTTACCCCCTAGTCCGCCCAAAACAGGCTTTTCTGAGCAAGAGGAGGAAGATACAGAGTACACCGAAACAGCTAACACCAGGACACGCGGACTGACTCCATCAACGCGTCAGCTAGTCAACACATCGACACAGCATCCTGCATCCTCGAAAAGGTTGGTGTTGGTAGTTGAGGCAGTAGCTCGATATATTGAAGATTTAACTGACCAACTTAAAGGTCTAGGTTATCGGGTAGTAATTGCGCGATCGGGAACAGAAGCAGTAGAAAAAGCCCGCCGTTTGCAACCAAAAGCTGTCTTCTTAAATCCGTTGCTACCACTTTTATCGGGTTGGGACGTGCTAACCTTACTCAAATCTGATGCGGCAACTCGCCACATTCCCCTGATTGTGACAGGAACGGGAGCTGAAAAGGAGCAAGCATTTGCTAACAGAGCCGATGGATTCTTGAGCTTACCAGTACAGCATCAAGCATTGGTACCAGTGTTAGACAGTCTATGTGCTACACCAACAATTTCGCAGTTAGGATTAGACAGTAATCACATTTCCCTCACTAAAACCCCACTGCGAATTCTCAGATTAGTCAATCCGGAACTGGAAACAGTTATTCCCTACCCTTCATTGCGAGAACACCGAGTTATCGAAGTCGATGATCTAGATCAGGCAGAACTTTTGGCTAGAGTTTGGCAGTTCGATGTCGTTTTACTAGATGTAGAAACTCCCGTAGCACAGGCCTACTTGGAACAACTCAGTCAGCACCCGCGATTGGCGGCGTTACCACTGGTGACTTGCGATGTCGTCACTACCTTAGCAGCTTCCCAAATCCCTGGGTTATCTGTGTTTCCTTGCTTAACCCCATTGGGCAAAGACAACAACAGTAGCAAAACAGATGCTTTATTATCAGTGCTGCAAATTGCCTCTGGTATATGTTGTCCACCAAGTATTTTAGTGGTGGATATCACAATGCTACGCGATTTACCACAGGGAAGACGTAAGCCCGTTAGGGGTTACTGTTCCGAAAAGAACTCCTCGGTGAGTAATGAAAATGCTGAACGGGGATCTGAGTGGTTCCAAGCATTAATTCAATACCTGCAAACTGCCGGTTTAAAAGCCGCAATGGGTGGTTGTTGGACAGAAGTTATGCAACAAATTCGTCATCAAAGCGTTGATTTGCTACTAATTTGCTTAGGAGAATCTTCTATTCCCAAAGAAATGCTCAAAGCATTAAAAGCATTAGGAGATTTACCTATCAATTTGCCACCAATTTTAATACTTGACCAGCGATTAAATTCCTCTAGGACTAGAGTCCAGTCAGGAAGAGAGAAAACGAAAAAGAATGGATTAGAAACTATAGAAACCGTGGTAAATGAGATTTCTGCTCAGATTTTACCTCGCTCGATATCAATGGAAGATTTATTAAATGAAGTCAATCAAGCTTTGGCTGTTACTCGTCCTAATGGAAAAGGGTAATTGGTCATTGGTCATTGGTAATTCAATACCAATTTGAACAATGATTACTACAATTTTGGGAAGGAAAGTTGTGTGGTATACTTCTAGGGGGTAACCCGCGCAACGTATTGGCTACTTATAGGTTAAAGGTTTTTTCTTTTCTCTTTCTCTTTTACTCTTAACCAATAAGTATTACTACTCAACCTACACATCATTTTAGGGACTTCCAAAGAATAAATTATTCCAAAAAAAAAGAAGAGACAGGTTAATTTCAAGAATTATAATCATTTTAATGGGGAGAAAAGGGCTTGCTGTCGGCAAGCTCTTTTCTCCCCCTCATATATGCATGAAGAATCTATACACTTGTCCTCGCTTTGAAGTTAAACAGTGTAAATAAGGGATGTTTTGTAGCTAAATAAATGCTGTTATTAAAATCAAATCACATTTGTTTTACTACAACAAATATCAATAAACCAATTACCTAAATTTGGGAAAAGTTCATGAGTAGAATCGGTTAGCCGCTCAATTGTTCCTTTCCGAATTGTGTCTCGATTCCATCCTAATTCTGATTCTGCAAGCCTTTACCCTCCTAAACCTAAGCCCTGAACTGTCGAAGCCATAAATTTACGCTTTGCTGCACCTTTTAATTGAGATGCAGTTTCAATCAACAACTTTTTAAGAGAATCAGTTAATACTATAGCCACCAGTTGCCACACTCAAAAACTCAATCATTATTCAAATTACTACAAAAGGGGGGATGAAGGGGCTGCCGATGGCAGCCCCTTCATCCCCCCTTAAAATGATTATCATTATCGTTTATGGAATAGTTTATTTTCTGGAAGTCCCATAAAAGTATTGATTTGGTTAAATGGAAAAGTGGGAAAAGTAGGACGTTTTAGAGAAACTCTTGATAATGCTGTTGATAAGCTTTAATTTAATGCTTAGTACATATTTGGCAAGAGTAACTTGTAATTTTTTCGATTACTAGAAATAATTTCACTTACTCAAGATTAACAGCGAATGTCAAATTATAGCGGTTCCCACTCAGGGACGGCACAACATTGAATTGATATCGCTAGGTGCAGGGGTACGGCAGTGCCCATTAGTGTCAACTTAACGTGAAACCTGCTTTGTGACAAGGTTTTGCCCTCACCCCCAGCCCCTCTCCCTAGTTTGGGAGAGGGGAGGCGGAGATTAAATTCCCCTTCTCCCAACATGGGAGAAGGGGTTAGGGGATGAGGGCACTTGCATGGTATGGCTTTGGGCTTAAGTTGACACGTATGGGCAGTGGCGTGCCCCTACAGGTATAACTTACGTAAACTAGAACCACTATAACGCGACTTCAATCAAGACACTGAGCTTAAACTAATAGGTTAAAATGGACAATGACTTCAAGCAAGCAACCTTTTGAGTTGCCGAGTTTTTATGTACCTTGGCCGGCACGGCTGAACCCAAACTTGGAAGCGGCACGGGTACATTCTAAAGCTTGGGCTTATGAAATGGGAGTTTTGGGTGGGGCAGAGGGATCGGAAGATTATGGGATTTGGGATGAGCGCAAGTTTGATGCCCATGACTATGCGTTGTTGTGTTCCTATACCCATCCAGATGCCGATGAACCTATGCTCAATCTGGTAACTGACTGGTATGTTTGGGTATTTTTCTTCGACGATCATTTCCTTGAGCTTTACAAGCGTAGTCAAGATATGGCTGGGGCTAAGAAGTATCTCAATGGACTACTAGCGTTTATGCCTGTGCAGCCCCAAGAAACGCCACCAGAACCCACTAATGCTGTAGAAAGGGGTTTAGTAAACCTCTGGAATCGCACCATCCCCAATGCCTCCCAAGACTGGGTAATCCGATTTTCTGAGAGTACTATCAATCTTCTCAAAGAATCTCTGTGGGAACTCGCCAATATCAGCCAGAATCGAGTCGCTAACCCCATTGAGTACATTGAGATGCGCCGTAAGGTGGGGGGAGCGCCTTGGTCAGCTAACCTAGTGGAACACGCGGTTGGGGCAGAAATTCCGGCTGCGATCGCCCCGACTCGACCAATGCGTGTCCTCAAAGACACTTTTTCTGACGGCGTACATCTGCGAAATGATATCTTCTCTTACCAAAGAGAAGTGGAAGAAGAAGGGGAAAATGCTAACTGTATCCTGGTTTTAGAACGATTCCTCGATGTCAGTACCCAAGAGGCGGCCAATTTAACTAACGACTTACTCACATCGCGGGTGCAACAGTTCGAGAACACCTTTGTCACCGAACTTCCTTCTTTGTTCGAGGAATATAGTCTGAGTCCCGATGAGCGTCTGAAAGTAGTCCTATATGCCAAAGGACTTCAAGACTGGCAGTCGGGGGGTCATGAGTGGCACATGAGATCGAGCCGCTACATGAACCAGACATCAGACAAATCTTCGACAGCAAGCTGGCTTTTAGGCGGCCCCACTGGACTAGGCACATCGGCGGCCTGTCTGGGAGCTTTATACGATAGTTTGGGACTGAAACGGTTCAAAAGCTTCACCCATGTTCCCTATCAGCCTGTAGGGCCAGTAACTCTGCCGCAGTTTTATATGCCCTTCTCCACCAGTTTGAATCCCCATCTAGAAGAGGCTCGGCGGCATTCTAAGGAATGGGCGCGTCAAATGGGGATGTTGGACGTACTGCCAGGAATGCCAGGTGTTTACATCTGGGATGACCACAAATTCGATGTGGCCGACGTAGCCTTATGTGGTGCTTATATTCATCCCAATGGGTCTAGTCCTGAGTTGAATATCACAGCCTGCTGGCTTGTTTGGGGAACCTATGCTGACGACTACTTCCCGGCACTGTATAGTTATAGCCGCAACATGGCTGGGGCAAAAGTTTTCAACGCTCGGCTATCGGCGTTTATGCCCCTTGATGGAAGTTCTATTCCCGTACCAACGAACCCAGTTGAACGAGGTTTAGCGGATATTTGGGCGCGGACGGCTGGCCCCATGACCGCTAATGCTCGCCGTCTGTTTCGCCGGGCGATCGAGGATATGACGGAAAGTTGGTTATGGGAACTGGCTAATCAGATTCAAAATCGCATTCCAGACCCAATAGACTATGTGGAAATGCGCCGTAAGACTTTTGGCTCCGATCTAACCATGAGCCTGTCTCGACTTTCCCAAGGGGATGAAATCCCACCAGAGATCTTCCGCACCCGAACCATGCAGGGAATTGAGAATTCAGCCGCAGACTTCGCCTGTTTGACGAACGATATTTTTTCTTACCAGAAAGAAATTGAATTTGAGGGCGAGATTAATAACGGTGTGCTGGCGGTTCAGAATTTCCTTAACTGCAATATCCCCCAGGCCGTTGCCATTGTTAACGACCTGATGACCTCTCGTGCCCTTCAGTTTGAACATATCGTTGCGACTGAACTCCCTATCTTGTGTGACGATTTTAACCTGGATACCAGTGCCCGTGAGAAACTGTACGGATACGTCAAGAAACTAGAACAGTGGATGTGCGGCGTACTCAAGTGGCATAGGGCAGTAGACCGCTATAAGGAATTTGAATTGCGGAATCACTCGACAGAAAAACGCTTACTCCAAGGCCCCACAGGGTTAGGCACTGCCGCGACCCAAATTAGACCAAGTGTCGGTCAGGAAAAAACTCAAACCAATGTTCAGCCAATAGTGCAGAACTTACTGAGTGGCCCGACAGGATTAGGGACTTCAGCTACCAAAATCGGATCGCTGTTAGGAACGAAAGGTTAGTTTAATCTGAGTGCCAATTCCGGTCAATCAAATAATACCAATTTTAAAAACAATGCGACAGATACAAACCTAGAAACCTATATGGAATCTGCCTTTCTTAATTACCAATTACGAATTGGTATAACTTGTCAATAAATATTACTAATGGAGATTAATCATGACTAATACAGCAAACACTCCCGTAGAAAATCTAATTGAGCAACTGCCAATGAGTTTGCAGACCGAAGCGGCGCGTAATTTGGCAACAACCACCAAAACCCAACCCCAGATGCAGGGAATTACCTCACGGTGGCTCTTAAAACTGCTGCCTTGGGTAGAAACAGTGGGTGGTTGCTTTCGAGTCAACCGTCGCTTAACCTATACGGTTGGCGATGAACGGGTCAGCTTTACCAATACAGGCGCTCAAATACAGGTTATTCCTCAAGAACTTACTGAGTTACCTTTGTTGCGGGGATTTGAAGATGTCGAGGTCTTAAACGCCTTGGCTGGTCAATTTGTGCAACGAGAATTTGCTGCGGGTGATGTCATCATCCAAGAAGGTCAACAAGCCGATCAAGTATTGCTGATTGCCCACGGTAAGGTAAATAAAATTGGCGCGGGTAAGTATGACGATCGCGTTGTTTTGAGTGTATTAGCCGATGGCGATCATTTTGGCGACTATGCTTTAGTGGAATCCCAGGATACTTGGGATGTCACCCTCACTGCCATTACCCGTTGCACAATCTTGTTTCTACCTCAAGCAGCTTTTCAAAACCTGGTTAACCAGTCTGAGGCTCTGCAAGCACAAGTAGATCAATTCAGGGCAAAATTGCGCCAACCCCAAAACCAATACGGGGAAGCTTCAATCGATATTACCTCCGGCCACCTTGCAGAGGCAATATTACCTGGGACTTTTGCAGATTATGAAATCAATCCACGAGAATATGAGTTAAGTGTCGCTCAAACCATTTTGCAAATCAATACGCGGGTTGCTGACCTCTACAACGAACCCATGAATCAGACTGAGGAACAATTGCGCCTCACCATTGAAGCATTACGGGAACGCCAAGAACACGAAATGATTAACAATCGTGACTTCGGACTGTTACACAATGCTGATCTCCAACAACGCATCTTTACCCGCAGCGGCCCTCCAACTCCTGACGATCTTGATGAATTGATCTCCATTGTTTGGAAAGAACCGAGCTTTTTCTTAGCTCATCCCCGCACCATTGCCGCGTTTGGTCGGCAATGCAACAGCCTTGGACTTTATCCCAACCCTATCCCTATGGGTAACAGTGCAATTCCGGCTTGGCGTGGTATTCCCATTTATCCTTGCAATAAGATTCCCGTTACGAAAGAGCGTACTAGCTCGATCATGTTAATGCGTGTGGGAGCAACCAACCAGGGTGTCATTGGTCTGCATAAAACTGGCATTCCTGATGAATATCAGCCTAGTTTGTCTGTCCGCTTCATGGGTATTAACGAAAAGGCCGTTATTTCTTACCTAGTTAGTGCTTACTACTCTACAGCCGTTCTTGTTCCTGATGCACTAGGCATCCTTGAAGATGTAGAAATTGGTCTCTAAGTAATCGGACATCCTCTCCAAAGTAGGGGCGTTCGCTCTTAGCGTTCCCGTTCGCGCAGCGTCTCCGTCAGGAGAAGGGTACGGTCGTTCGCTCTTACTCTCCGATGCTCTCTCTTAGGAATGTAAATTTAGTTGCATGAAACGTTAACTTTATGACAGATGCTTTGATTAGGCCTGATTTAGACCAAGAAAACGGGCAACTCCAGATGAGCTTAAGCACAAAAGGGGCGCGGAATTTAGCCAAAACCACGAAAACTCCGCCCCAGATGCAAGGCATTACCCCCAGGTGGTTGTTACAGATGTTACCTTGGGTACAAGTCACGGGTGGGGCCTATCGGGTTAATCGTCGCTTGACTTATGATGTTGGTAACGGACGGGTCAGCTTTACCAATACAGGGGCCCAGGTGCGGGTCATTTCCCAACGCTTTAGCAGACCGCTTTGTACAACAGGAATTTGCCCCTGGTGAGGTAATTGTACAGGAAGGTCAACCAGCCAACCAGGTGTTATTAATTGCTCATGGTAAAGTTAATAAGCTGAAGGCAGGAAAATATGAGGCGGAAGCTTTACGGGATATCTTAGCTGATGGCGATTGTTTTGGTGGCGAAGCTATAGTTCTATCTCAGGAAACTTGGGAGGTTAGCCTGAGAGCTGTTACGCGCTGCATAGTTTTGTCTTTGCCAGTACAGGCGTTTCGGGAGTTGATGAACCAGTCTGCAACGCTTCAGGCTCAGGTCGATCGCTTGAGAGCTATATTGAGCAAACCCCAGGATAGGCATAATCAAGCGGAGATTACCATGGACGCCGATCACAATCCGGAAACTGAGTTACCCACGACATTTGTTGATTACGACTTGAGTCCACGGGAGTATGAGTTAAGCGTCGCTCAAACTATCTTACAGGTGAATACGCGAGTTGCTGACCTCTACAACGAACCGATGAATCAGACCGAGCAACAATTACGGTTGACTATCGAAGCGTTGCGGGAACGGCAAGAATACGAAATGCTGAATAATCCTGATTTCGGGTTGTTGCACAATGCTGATCTCAAGCAACGCATCTTTACCCGCACCGGGCCACCGACTCCAGATGATTTTGATGAATTGCTCTCAAGGCGGCGCAAATCTCGTTTTTTCCTAGCTCACCCTCGCGCGATCGCTGCTTTCGGTCGCGAGTGTAACCGTCGTGGAATCTATTCCCCAAGCACGGAGGTCAATGGAAAGATTGTACCTGCATGGCGCAACTATCCGATTTTTCCTTGTAACAAAATTCCGATCACCAAGGAGGGTACTAGCTCTATTTTGGTACTCCGTGTCGGAGAAGAAAACCAAGGGGTGATAGGTTTACACAAAACGGGTATCCCTGATGAATACCAACCCAGTTTGTCTGTGCGGTTTTCGGGTATCAGCGACAAAGCGGTCATTTCTTATCTTGTCACCGCCTACTACTCCACAGCCATTCTCATCCCCGATGCACTTGGCATCCTGGAAGATGTCGAAATTGGGCGCTGAGGGAAGGGTAAACCTGACTTTTTTTACAGTGACTAAATTAAATGTCGTCGTGACAAATTGCTGTCTTTGAAATAAGCAGAGCATTGTTTGATAGTTCCCTCCAACCACCTTTCGTCGATTAGGTGTAGTACTGTAATCTTAAAAATGAATTCTTTATGGTGAATACTCAAGTTTTTGAATGGTCATCTGTTTAAGAAACTACCTTTGACCTTAAAACTTATTTATCAGAACGGCGATCGCAAGTTGAAGCAGCGCTTGAAGAATCAATCACTGTAGTCTATCCAGAAATACTCTACGAATCCATGCGCTATTCTCTGCTGGCTGGAGGAAAGCGTCTACGCCCGATTCTATGTCTTGCCTGTTGTGACGGGACTTCCAAAGAATAAATTATTCCAAAAAAAAAGAAGAGACAGGTTAATTTCAAGAATTATAATCATTATTGTTTATGGAATAGTTTATTTTCTGGAAGTCCCATTAATTGTTAATGGTGTTAGTCGGAACAGAGTAGGAGATATCGAGTTTTTGTTTTTTAATTTTCTTCACAGGAACTCGAACCAAATAATAAGCACCTTTGCTGGCTATATGCTTGTATTCTTCAGGCTGCAAGTCCATTGCCAAAAATCTGTCCTGTTCAGCTAAAAGTAGCAAAGAGGAAGCCTTGACTGGCTTAGTATTCTGTTTGTGAATATAGTCTACAACTTCGGGTGCAGATGAGATGTAATTGACGTTCTTATGGCTGTAAAACACCACACTAGGTTTTTTGAAACCAAGCATGATTAATTCTTCTTTTGGTTGTTCTACCTGGGCGGCGATCGCAGATAATTCTCGTAAAGGTAGCTGACGCTGCTGATCCATCACAAACAAAGCAGGCATCAAACACACGATAAAAAATATGACAAACCCTAGCAAGTTGGCACTGATAATCCATTGCCAACGGCGAGTTAGTATGAACGCGGCAATAATGATGGCAATAACTAGCCAAATCATACCCCCCATTGCGGGTAAACCCAACTGTTGCATGAGCTGATATAAGTTAGGTGCAGCTGGATCATTGCCTACTAACTGGGCGACGTGAAACAGTCCTGCTGCGATCGCTGATAACAATATGACATTGATCCAACTACTCCAGACAAAAGATTTGGGGACTAGGGTACGCCTCTGGGTTTCTGTTTCCGCGTCTGGGATCAAGTCACTCCATAAAAATGCCACCAAGATAGCGGCTGCTGGCATTAAAGGTAATACATAGCTGGGGAGTTTGGTAACAGCTATTGTGAAAAAGCCAAAAACGCTAAGAAACCAAATGCAGGCAAATAAACCCAATTGCTGAGAACGTTCTTGAGAACACCAATGCGATCGCTGCCAAAACTTCAGTCTGATCATCGCGGCGGGTAAGTAGACTGAGTATGGGGCAAAGCCTAATAACAGTACCAGAAAGTAAAAATACCAAGGTGCTGAGTGTCCATTAACTACTTCTGTGAAGCGCTCTAGGTTGTGATAACCAAAGAAAGAATTAATATAATTCCAGCCATTGCGCCAAATTACTAGCGCATACCAGGGGACTGATAAAACTAAAATAATTAGCAACCCGATTAGAGGACGCATTTCTCGCCATACTTCTCGCAGCTTGCCTTGGTAGAGGACAAATGCACCAATAATTAATGCTGGTAACACAATCCCCACTGGGCCTTTAGTTAAAATTGCCCCAGCAATTAATACATAACAAGCTAAATACCATTTATTAGGTAAAAGAGACTTGCGATTGGGCATTCCCCCTTGTCCTGCGTACCCCAAAAAGAAGCATAGCAAGCCTGATGCTATGCACCCAGTCAACAGCATATCTGAGACACCAATTCTTCCCCAGGCAATCATTTCTGGAGTTAGTGCCATCACAGTTGCAGCCACACCAGCAGTTAAGTAACGGCGAACAGGCCGGGAAACTTGTTCTAATTCATCTTGTCTAGCTAGCGACCAGTGTACTGTGTAAAAAGCTAAAGCAATTGTCCCCATCGCCGCCAGTGCTGACGGGAGTCGCGCCGCCCACTCATTCACACCCAAAATTGCATAGGCGATCGCTTGACACCAGTAAATTAAAGCAGGTTTATCGAAGCGAGTCTCAGCATTGAAATATGGGGTGATCCAATCTCCTGTAACGAACATTTGACGGGAAGCCTCGGCAAACAGCGGTTCTGTCTCATCAACTAAGCCAATGTTGCCTAAATTCCAACCATAAGCTATCCAACCAATCACAATTAACCACAGAACCGATACAGTCACAGCCAGGGCTGGACGCTTTAGTATATTTTTGAACCACTGGTCAATACTGTGGGGAAAGCTCAATTTCATGTTCATTAGTTATCAGTCAATGGTCAAAAGTCTACAGTCAAACAGCACTTAGTCACTAGTCGTTGACTAGTTAGATTTTGTTCTTGATTATTTCAGCTTTTTGCCCAGTCATTGACTAAAGAAGTCTGTAGACGCACAGGGATGCAGAGGGACGCACAGGTACGCAGAGTAAGCTTAGAGGAACACGGGTTATCTCTCAATACAGTTCAGTTAAGGGTTATTGGTGTAAATAATCGGTCTTTGAAGACGCGATAAATCGCGTCTCTACATTAGGGTTTTGGGCTTATCTGAACCGTATTGGGTTATCTCTCTCTATTCCCCAGCCCCTAATCCCTAGCCCCTATTTACTCAGTATCAGTTGCCATTCGCGGTTTTGGGAATTCCATCTTGGTAAAGATGTTTCCCCGACTACATAAGGCCCCCAATAGCGCCGCGAACCATCTTGTGCAAAGGCTACGAGAATATCTCCCTTCTCTAGTTTTAAGTTACCGTTCGGTAGAGATAGGAGCAAGCCCTTTTCACTTCCTTCTTGCGGCGCAAAATCCCAATGCGCTGGAATATCATGCTGGCTTTTGGAGGGTGAACCTTTCGCCGCCGACTGTCGCGCTAGTAGGGCTAGTCGCACAGGCTGATTGGTTTGATTGCTCATCCGCAACTTGCCTTCTCCTCCCTTAGCATTTTCAGAGGAGTCTTGACTATATGCCAAGAGGGTAGTATCTTGAACAGTACTATTTTCTACTGCGCTAGTAGGCATACTTACTGAACTAGAAACGTTAGTGGAGGCAACTGTTTCATGAGCAAAAGTTGCAGACTGATTGCTTGGTAACTGAGGTGTTTCATTTGGTTGTGATGAAGCTGATTTTGGCTCTGTAGTCTCAAAAGAAACACTCATCCCGAAGCACCCCACCAGTAACCCTAACAGTCCTAAGGAACAAGCTAGAACAGCAGCGTTACGAGACACTGACGTTTTCATATTGATAGTTATTAGAAATAAGTATTTGTTTAGGCTTGACCAAATACTAGCCTATTCTCCACATGGGCAATGACAGGAATTGCCTACTATAGAGTCTCCTGAAACCAAGTTATGCAATGTATCATAAGTAGCATTTTTATAAAACATACTGGCAAGAATAATTACCTTGATTACCTAAGAAAAAATCAGGGATAAACCCTATTAATCAAGGCTATCTTCTGTTGAGAATGTGAATTAGCACAAAAAATATGATACATCACTAACAAATTTCTGCGGAGAAGCACAAACAGTAATTTTGGTTTTAGAAGTAGTTACAGCAACAAAGATTATGGTGGCAATCCCCCAGATTTATCTGTGAGATGTACTTCATTTTTCTTAATATTTCCCACTTCATCTTTTAAGATAACTCTGATTGTTGAGGGGTGAAACCCCACATTCAACAATTTTTGGAAAAGCTTTACTTACTTGTAGATGATACCCTGTATAAAATTTGCTCAACATTGAAAATTCACTTGATATTTAAATCACTACTCAAACAAGCTTATGCTAAAACCGATATCCTCCAAAAGAGGAATACTTCATGATTTCTTGACTTTTCGATTGTAGTCCCAATCATGCAAAATACTCGTCTAAATAATTTGTTTGATGCCATTGCTAGGCAATTAGGGCTATTGTTTCTCAACCCTTGGCGGCGATTGTCGCTACTGATAATTAGTTTTTTGTTTGGTTTTTTTCTCGGATCGGCAGTTTCTACTAGTGCTGGACAAAGGGCAGAATTGGATATTTGGGTAGCTGCGATTTTAGTTGTGCTGACAGAGGTTACTAGCAGAATATTCTACAGCCGTAGCTTTTTGTCTAAGCGATCGCTATGGGTGGAATCACTAAACTTCCTCAAGGTTGGTTTTATCTACAGCCTGTTTCTGGAAGCGTTTAAGCTGGGTTCGTGATCTGGGGAATGGGGAAGGTGGGGCGAAGGGGTAATGGGGACTGGGGAAAAACACCAAATGCCAAACACCAAATGACGATGAATACATGGCTGAGTGAAATTTGGGCGACAGATACTGCTACAGAAACTTGGCAACAAAAAGCGCGTGAAGCTGCCTTAGCAGATACTGTCAGGGCGCAAGCTTTTGGGATTACACCAGAAAATGTGGATCAAGTCATCCAAAGGCGATCGCATTTACTCAAATCTATCCAACCAGCTTTTAGCCAATTTTGCCAAACGACTCTGCAAGTGCAACCCCAGGCGATGTTACATACCCTGTGGGAATTGTGGCTACCTTTAGCAATCAAACTTGCATCGCAGCGCCAAAAATTAGGACATCCCCTAATTCAGGGAATTTTGGGGGTACAGGGAACTGGTAAGACTACCATGTCCCAAGCGTTGACTTTGATTCTTCAGCAGTTGGGATACCGGACTGTGACTTTATCTTTGGATGACTTATACAAAACATATAGCGATCGCCTAGTTTTAACACAACAAGACTCGCGCTTAATTTGGCGTGGCCCGCCGGGAACCCACGATCTTGATCTAGGCTTAAATTTACTAGACCAAATTCACCAGTCACAAAGTCCAGTCCTCGTCCCCCGCTTTGATAAATCTGCTTACAGAGGTGCAGGCGATCGCACCACCCCAGAAATCGCCACCAATGTAGATATTCTGCTATTTGAAGGCTGGTTTGTGGGAGTAAGACCAATTGACCCCCAAGCCTTTGATCATGCACCACCGCCCATTCTCACAGATGCAGATCGGGCATTTGCTAGGGATATGAATCGCCAGTTAGAAAATTATCTTCCACTTTGGCAGCGATTGGATAGTTTAATAGTTTTATATCCAACTGATTATCGTTGTTCTTTAGCATGGCGCAAACAAGCAGAACAAAAGATGATAGCTTCTGGTAAATTAGGAATGAGCGAACAACAGATAGAAGAATTTGTACATTATTTTTGGCGATCGCTGCACCCGGAATTATTCATCAAACCCTTGGTCAACTCTGGGCAATTAGTTGATTTGGTTATTGAAATTAATGGCGATCGCAGTTTCGGTAATATCTACAGCTTATAGCTGAGAGATTTTCAATTAAATTAAGAAACTACGCAAAAACCATTTCGGCGAACTCAAAAATCATTTCGGCGAACTCAAAAACCATTTCAAAGTATCGTACTTACCGTCATCCCGCCCAGAACTGAAGTTCCGGGCTAATAGTCAAAGTCCACTCAAGTGGACTGAAATATACTGCTGAGTCTACTTCAGTAGACTTGAACTATTAGCCTTGGAATTCATTCCAAGGTGAGATGGCAACGAAGCCGGAGCATTTGTGTGTATACTGTAGCTTCTCTACGAGAGGCTCAGCCCTAAGCATAGCTATCAAGGTGCGTTAGCCTACGGCATAACACACGCTACTACTACTAATTCATATAATTATTGTCTTGACTGAAGCTGCTGAATTAATTCATAAAATGGTTGCCAATTATCTTCCTGGGCGATAGGTTCCCAAATGGATTCAATTAGTGGTCTTAATAAAGCAGTTTTAGGATTAGCAATAGCCAAAGTTTCAGCAATTAAATTTATTTGTTCGAGTGCAAAGTTATTTAAGATTTTATGGTACAAAATACACCAATTATCAAAAATTGCTGATGCTCCTGTAGCTGGTGCAATATCGGAATTATGCAAAACAAAGGCTGGATCATCTCGCCATTTTACTGAAAAAGTACGAGCTATTTCATAAAAAAATTGATGATAACCAACTTGGCTATCTTGCAAAAGCTCAATCGTTAGCTGCAACAGATCATCAAGTTCTGGACTTTCTAACTGCTCAAAACCTAACTTTTTTAACATTAAGGAGCGATATGCAGCATAATAATATTGCTCAAAATTTGCTAATCCTGAGTCCAAATCACCTTGCTCAATTATTGCTTTTAAAGGTTCTTGGAGCATTTGTAAATTTAACTTACAAATACTTGGTTGATGGCTGTAACAATAGCGTCTATAATAATCAAAATAAGCAGCAGTAAAATAGGGATCGTAAGTAGGAATAAATGCATAGGGGCCGTAGTCAAAACTCTCCCCTGTAATTGACATATTGTCAGTATTTAGGACTCCATGACAAAAGCCAGCCGCCATCCACTGCGCTACAAGTTCTGCAACTCTTTGAACTAATTCTGCATAAAACAAAGCATATTTATCTGGTTCTGTAATTAAGTGGCGATAATACTGCTCAATTACATGGTCTAATAATTTTTGGGTTAAATCTGGACGACGAAGGTAGTGCGATCGCTCAAAAGTGCCAAACCGAATATGAGAACGGCTCATTCTCACCATCACAGATGAGCGCGTTGGTGAAGGTTCATCACCCCGCCATAAAGATAAACCACTTTCAATCATAGTTAAACAGCGCGAGGTGCGTACACCCAAGTAATGTAAAGCTTCCGCAGCCAGAACTTCCCGAACTCCGCCTTTGAGTGTCAGCATCCCATCGCCACCACGGGAGTAGGGAGTTCTACCAGAACCTTTGGTGCCAAAATCGTATAATTCGCCATCAATACCCCGCACTTGTCCGTAAAGAAAGCCTCTACCATCACCCAAGCCAGAGTTATATTCACCAAATTGATAGCCATGATAACGCAACGCCAACAATGGTTTACGTTCTTGAAATTTACCAAAGGCGTTGATAAAATCTTCATCGGTGACAGCTTGGGGATTAAGTCCCAAACGAGGTAGAACTGCGTCATTGCGCCAGCGCAGGATATGTTGAGGAAATTCTGCTGCTGCTACTTCGTCGTAGTAGTCATTCCCTAGAGATTCTAAGGCTGGTTCGTATTTGAGGCTAAGAAAAGGATTGCTAGAATTTGTTTGGTTGGGAGTTTCAGCCAGAGTCATTAGAAGTAAAGCTTGATTAATTCTTCTCTTAATACTACCTCTGGCACTAGTACCGCTGCGCGGAATTCAAAATTCAAAATTCAAAATTCAAAATGAAGACAGCGTAGGAGTTTCGTTGATTTGGAATTTGTTTCAAGTGGCAGATATTGCTAGTCAATTGAAGAGTCAGGAATAAATCTTATTTCTAAGTATCTAGTTTAACCCACTACTACTGAAGAAAAAAAGTGGGGAATTAGACATGGGTTATCTTCTTCCCCCTTCACCTGGTGTTGCTGAAGCAACTTGGTATGAACACCAATAACTATTACAGTCTGTTGTGGAGCTATTGTGTATTTGGTATGGATTTACTATGAATTTTTTTGGTTAAACTTGCTCAAAAGCAACAACTCCCAAAGATTTAGTCACCTAATTCATAATTCTAAGATTTGGGGATTTGCCAGTGAGGATTTGTGAGACTTGTCATAATATGATCTTGCCATTGCCCATTAATTAATAAATAGTCTCTAGCATATCCTTCGACAACAAAGCCAAGTTTTTTGAGTACATTACCACTGCGTTGATTGTGCGGCATATAATTTGCCATGATCCGGTGCATATTTAATTCTTGAAAGACATAATATGTAGCTGCTTTCAATCCTTCTGTCATATAGCCTTTACCTTGAGCAGCTTCGGCAAGACTATAACCGACATAGCAAAAATGGGCAGCACCTCGGACAAAATTAGTAAAATTAATCGTGCCAATAATTGCTGTAAGATTTTTTTTGGGATAAATAAATAGTTTTAAAGAGTGTCCATTAATAAATTCTAATAGATTACCTTCAACCTGATATTGCCAGTACTTAAATGTGAAGAAATCCTCAGCCCAAATTGGGTAATATGGAGTAAGATAATTTTTGTTTTCAGAAAAATATTTCAGGATTTGCGGTATATCTTCTTGAATACCAATTCTTAATAACAGGCGATCGCTCGTTATCAATGGCAGTTCTGGTTTCATAAAGTAGATAACTAACTTGATGTCTTGTCAGAAAATGTTGGGGATGTTGTAACCTTTCTCATGCTTACTGCATTTGAGCGAGAGGGATAAAGCATTGAAATTGAATAGATAAATGTAATCTGGGTTACAGAAATCTGTGAAACATGGCCCACCATTTAATTTAGCAGCAGTCAGCCTTACTGTCTTACCCTTTTGTGGTGAAAAAGCTCAACTTGATGGAGTTATTCCTGAAATTTAAGTACTCTGATGTACTAGTTTTTTGACGGTGAATCTACTGCACAAGCAAAATTATTGATAAGCTGATTTCTAATATCTACAGCACCAGGATTAAAAGGCGATGTCTACGACAAGCCGCTACGCGTCTACGCAACTCAGCAACGTAAATTTATGCGATCGCTTTACCAAATGCTGTATCTTAGGAGATTCAACGAAAAGGCAGCTCTTGATAAATCCAGTCTATAAGAAGGATAAGTGATGTCGGTGGGAAGAATACGCTACGATTGGCAAGAAGCAGAAATTCAGGCGATATATAATACGCCATTGCTAGAGCTTATTTATCAAGCTGCTAGCGTACATCGCCAATATCATGACCCAAGTAAAATCCAAGTCTGTAAGCTCATCTCCATTAAAACTGGGGGTTGTCCCGAAGATTGTAACTATTGTGCCCAATCTTCCCGCTACACAACAGAGGTAAAAGCACAAGCACTTTTAGAAAAAGACACAGTATTAAGTATTGCCCAAAAAGCCAAACAAACAGGTGTCAGCCGGGTTTGCATGGGTGCAGCTTGGCGTGAGGTACGGGACAATTCCCAATTTGAATCCGTGCTAGAAATGGTGCAAGAAGTCACCGCAATGGGTTTAGAAGTCTGTTGTACCTTGGGGATGCTAACGGCAGATCAGGCAAAGCGATTGGAAGAAGCCGGACTCTATGCCTATAACCATAACTTAGATACCTCACGGGAGCATTACAGCACCATCATCACCACCAGGACTTACGACGATCGCCTGAACACAATTGAAAATGTTCGCCAGACTAATGTTACCGTATGTTCCGGCGGTATACTCGGCTTGGGTGAAACTGCAAGCGATCGCATCGCCATGTTACATACTTTGGCAAACCTCAGTCCTCATCCCGAATCTGTACCAATTAATATTCTCTCCCAAGTACCAGGCACACCCTTAGAAAATCAGCCAGATGTCCCAATATGGGAGATAGTGCGGATGATTGCTACAGCACGCATTGTTATGCCATCTGCCGATGTCCGTCTCAGCGCTGGAAGGGCTAGACTATCCCAAGTTGAACAAGCCTTCTGCTTTATGGCTGGAGCCAATTCTATCTTTTCCAGCGATGACAATAAAATGTTGACAGTAACAACACCCTGTCCAGATTATGACACTGACCGGGAAATGCTCAACTTGCTGGGCTTAGAAATGCGTCCGCCAGCCCAAAGGGAAGTCAAGGTGCCAACTCCTGCCGTTGTGGGATGACTGATTGATGGTGCGTTGCGCTGGGCGACAACGCACCCTACATTTAAATTTATATTATCTTGGCTGAACGCAAACCGAACAGCAGCCCAACAGCGATACCAAAGAACACAGCCAAGAAACCGATATAAGCTACCACTGCAAACATTTACTTTTCTCCACATTACTTCAATAAATCTATCTTAATGGAGCAAGAGGACTCTCGTTACAGTCGTTCGCCCAGCGTTCCGTATTTTTGTACGGTGGGCATTGCCAGATAATTTTGTTCTAACCCTGATGATGTTGTTGTGAGCAGTACTGAGACTACTGTTGTTGAAAACGAGAGTAAAAAGTTTTCACAGTTATGGCAGTGTTAAAGAGCCATAAGTGAAGTAGTGATATCATATCGGCTTGAATGGCCATGTAATTTTTCAGGTAACTAGAACATAGTGGATGCAAAAAACGGATTGTGATAGTTTTAGGAATTACGTAAACAACTTCTCCAACTTTCAATACTATAGGATTCTTAATTGATTTTTGAACACATTAAGCACCAAAACCTTTGGGTGGTGCGTTACGCCAAAGGCTAACGCAACGCCAGTTCGCTCAAGTCGGGAAACCCGCCTACGCGACTGGCTCCCCTACGTCGAATGGCACTTACTTAAGCAAAAGTTGTTGCTCAGATCCCCGACTTCTTGAAGAAGTCGGGGATCTAAATCCAGTTTAAGTAAGTAAAGCTTTGATGTATTACTTAGAGGATGTTTGAAAAGTATCATGCGTCACACCAAAATCTCAAAAACCTAACCCCTAACCCCTTCCCTAGTAGGGAAGGGGAACAGGAAAATAAGGGTTTCAAAGTCTCTCTCCTAGTAGGAGAGAGATTTAGAGAGAGGTTTTTAGTAAGCTTTTAGACTTTTCAAACAATCTCTTAGATTATTTTCAATAATCAAATTGAACTCCTATAGTAATCCGATTTGATTCTTAAGTATTCGGAACTCAAAATTTATTATAGAAACAGGTTTGTTTTTTATCCTTTACCCTTTCCTCATTAACCTACAAGTATTGCTCCAATTCTTAGTTTTTTGGATTACAGAAATTTTTAAGTTTATCTAAATTAAAATTTTTTAATTAACCACTTACAAATGTTCAACAATTAATTGAGGTAAAAGTTTATGGTCAGCAAAATTAACCGCAGTTCTAAAGTAAAAAAAGAGCCATTTAATCGTGATTTTTATCACAAGCCTGGGAATGTACCTGGAACCCTCGTAATTGATGAGAATGCGTATTATCCAGAAATTATTTTGATAGATTACAACTCTAATGATTATACAAAAAAACAAATAGAATCCCCGGAAGAATGTATACCTTATCTAGATGACAAATCTGTATCTTGGGTGGATGTTCGGGGCTTAGGGGATCTAGATATATTACAAAGAGTAGGTCAAGTTTTTGATTTACATCCTCTAGTTTTAGAAGATGTAGTTAATATGGCAGAGCGTCCCAAGACAGAAGACTATGAAGAGCAATTATTAATAATTGCGCGGATGGTAGTACCAAAAGAAAATACATTTGGTTTTTACAGCGAGCAAGTGAGTTTAGTATTAGGTAAAACTTATTTACTAACTGTACAAGAAGAACCAGAACATGATTGTTTTGAAGCAGTGCGATCGCGGATTGAAAAATCTAAGGGAATTATCCGCAAATCAGGAGCAGATTATTTAACTTATGCTTTGTTAGATGCAATTATTGATGGGTTTTTCCCTGTGCTAGAGCGTTATGGAGAGCAAATTGAAGATTTAGAAGAGGAAGTAATTACTAAACCGACTCAAAAAACACTACAGAATATTTATAAAATTAGGCGAGAATTACTGCAACTACGTCGCGCCATCTGGCCCCAGCGAGATGTAATAAGTTCTCTGCTGCGTGATAGCGGAGAAAATATCAGTGACGAAGTGAGAATCTATCTTAGAGATTGTTATGACCATGCGGTGCAAGTAATTGATATGGTAGAAACCTACAGGGAACTGACTTCAGGATTAATGGATGTTTACCTGTCGGCAGTCAGCAACAAAATGAATGAAATCATGAAAATATTGACAGTGGTTTCGACCATTTTTATTCCCTTAACTTTTGTAGCAGGAATTTATGGGATGAACTTCAATACTGAAAAATCACCTTATAATATGCCTGAACTGAATTGGTATTGGGGATATCCGATTTGCTTGGCTGTTATGGCTGCGATCGCAGGCGGATTACTCTTCTTTTTTTGGCAGCGAGGCTGGCTAGAAAGGTCTGTAACGATTAAGCAAGATTAAATATGTTACATCAGTATGGATCGGATATACAAAATTATTACAGGGAGTCTATATTCTAATTTATGAAAAGCGGCGACCAAAATTTACTTGTATTGACGCTTTATATCATCGGTGTCACTTACATCTTTAACGTGATGATTGAATCGATCGATGACAAAATTAAATTTGAATATCAAAAAAAAGTTGTTGACGATCAACTCCAAGAAAAAAATCTCCAAGATCAACTGGGTATTTCTTTTAGGCTCAGTCCCTCGCACTCTTTTGATGAGTTGAAAGATTTATCCATTAGCATTGAAAATAAATCTGAGAATCTTGCCATATACATTGACTGGGATAATAGCTCTTTGGTAGTCGAACATAGCAAGCAATCTCGCCGGGTAATTCGCAAATCACCAGATTTAACCCGTGACTTGGCTGTACCGCAAAGTCCTAGCCTCATAGCTCCCAAGAAAACACTTACCGAACTAGTTACAGCAGAAGATGTTTTTGAGCGTGATGCAACTACAGGGACTTACTCAGCCAAAAAACCCATAGTCAATATCAGTGGCTTGCAAAAAAGTCCTGTGAAAGCGCAAAGAAAGTTGTATAACGACTTTGTTAACAGAACTAAAAAATTAGAATTTTCACTACAACTAGTGCTGCGGATATCTGATCTGCGCGTTGGTTTAGCCCCTGGTGTGAATATCCCAGAAATGTGCATTGTCAATTGTCCATTCACAATTAGAAAACTACCCTGGACATACGCCCTACCTTGGAATAAAAAGAAGTAATTTAAATCAGACACACCACGCCATCCAAGATTACACTGGATCTAGGGAGAGAGTAGGCGTAGGTGGTTGCAGATCGGTAATAAAAACTGGTTTGAGGAAAGTCCGGGCTCCCGAAAGACCAAACTTGCTGGATAACGTCCAGTGCGAGCGATCGTGAGGATAGTGCCACAGAAAGATACCGCTAAAGTCAGTGCTGAGAAATGAGTTCTGAGTGCTGAGAAAAAAAACTCAGAACTCAGAACTCAGAACTCAAAACTGTTTTGGTAAGGGTGCAAAGGTGCGGTAAGAGCGCACCAGCAACGTCGAGAGGCGTTGGCTCGGTAAACCCCGGTTGGGAGCAAGGCGAAAGGAACTATGGTTGGTCTTTTACCAGTTCCGCTAAAACAGAGCCGCTAGAGGCGTTTGGTAACAAACGTCCCAGATAGATAACCGCCCTCATGTAGGGAAGTTACTTGTAACATTTCTACATTAGAGAACAGAACCCGGCTTACTACCAACTCTCTTCCTTTTTTGTCATTTGTCATTTGTTATTTCCCCCTGGCTCTCCTTGTCCCCCTGCTCCCCCTTCCCCCTTCCCCTCCCCCTTCTGATTTAATGTCCCTTGCTTATCCACGCCGTCAGCGTCAGCTCGAAAGTTTAGTTAAAAAATTAGGTCTCCTCAAAGAAGCACCTATACAATGGCAACTGCTGGACTTAGCACTCACTCATCCCACTGTCTCTGAGTCAGCTAATTATGAGCAGCTGGAGTTTGTGGGTGATGCTGTAGTGCGGCTAGTAGCAGCTATTGTGTTGTGGGAACATTATCCAGATTGTCCAGTAGGGGATTTTGCGGCAATTCGTTCGGTGTTGGTGAGCGATCGCATTCTGGCGCAGTTAGCCAGAGAATATGGTTTAGAACTATATTTATTAGTCGCTGGTAGTGCTACTGCTGATAAAGTTGGTCAAGAATCTCGGTTGGCGGATGCTTTTGAAGCTGTTCTTGGTGCATTGTACCTCAGTACTAACAATCTCGATCTCATCCGTTCTTGGCTAGACCCTCACTTTAAACAACTAGCCGCAGAAATTCGTCTCGATCCAGCTAGGCTGAACTACAAAGCTGCGCTGCAAGAATGGACTCAAGCACAATTTAAAGTTTTACCAGAGTATCGGGTTGTGGAAATTACTCAACCTCACCGCAATCAAGAACGTTTCTTTGCTGAAGTTTGGTTACATGGTAAACAGTTAGGTCAAGGTAAGGGACGCTCTATCAAAGCTGCGGAGCAAGCCGCAGCTAAAGTAGCTTTTTTATCAATCAATAATCCGGAACAACCCTGAACTCAATAGCCGATAGATCAGTCAATAATGCAGTTATCACTCAAGAGCCTAGACTTCAGTGTCAAAATTTTGACTCTTGACCAATAACTAATGACTAACCAAATTACAATTGCAATCCTGGGCGTTGGGCGTTGGGGAGTGCATTTGCTACGGAATTTTTTAGAACATCCCCAAGTACGTATTGGCGCGGTTGTAGACCCCAACCCGGAAAGATTAGCAGCCTTAAAACGGCAATATAAATTAGATGAAAATGTATTATTAACAACTGAGTGGCAGGCTATTAAGGAATTGCCAGATTTAATGGCAGTGGCGATCGCAACTCCGGCTACCACTCATTATCACCTGATTAAGGATGCCTTGAATCAGGGATATCATGTTTTGGCTGAAAAGCCCTTAACTCTAGACCCCTTAGAATGTCGGGAACTTTGCGAGTTAGCAGAGCAACGGCATTTGATACTGATGGTGGATCACACTTATTTATTTCACCCAGCCGTAGAACAAGGTCAAGCTGTTGTTCAAGCGGGTAAGTTAGGCAATTTACGCTATGGCTATGCCACTCGTACCCATTTAGGGCCAGTCCGGCAAGATGTCGATGCATTGTGGGACTTAGCCATTCATGATATTGCCATTTTTAACAGTTGGCTGGGTCAGCTACCAGTGAAAGTGCAAGCAACTGGTACGGTGTGGCTACAGGGTGCAGGGGTGCAGGAAGACAAGGTGGACAAGACAAATAACTTTGATTCTTCCTCATCCCCCTCATCCCCCCACCAAGAACTAGCTGACTTAGTATGGGTAACGCTGACATACGCAGATGGCTTTCAAGCATATATTCATTTATGCTGGCTGAATACCGATAAACAAAGGCGGCTGGCAGTTGTGGGTAATCGTGGGAGCTTGATTTTTGATGAAATGTCTAGCTTATCGCCGTTAACGTTATTAAATGGTGAATTGGAATATCAAGACAATCAATTTTTGCCTCTAAATCAAAGCCAAGAGGTGTTGCAAATAGAAAAAGGTGAACCATTACAGCGAGTTTGCGATCGCTTTATTACTTGTATCCTCACAAATACTCCCCCAGTTGTGTCATCTGGCTGGGTAGGCACAGAGTTAGTGCAAATTCTCGCCGCCTTGACAGTATCTCTCCAGCGAGGTGGACAAACTGTATTTCTCAAACCGGAGAACAAAGGACTAGAGGCTAGAGACTGGGTACTAAAAAGTGGGAACTAGTTACTAGGGACTGAGGACTACGGGTTAGGGGACTAGGAAGAAATAACTTATGGCCAATGACAAAACTCCCATACCCTATTCTTTACCTTTCCACAGTACCGTTAGCACAAGCTTCTCCCACTGATAGGCCAGAAAAGATACTTTGTGGAGTCAGGAGAGTGAGTGGGCAAGTATCTTCTAAAAGCGGTAAGTGGTCTTTGGATTCATCGATCTCTGTTGCTGTAGATTCTTTAATTTCTGTAGTGTCGAGTAGCGGTTCTTGTTGCAGGTTAGCATAGCCGTTCATTTCGCTTTTTGCATCATCTGCGGTGGGGATTTCAATATCCGCTAAATTCCCTTTTCCGTCTGGAGGAAATAACAGAGAAACATCAATTAAAGGCAAAGCAATAGTCACTGTTGTACCTTGATGAAGTCCCGCACTTTTCAGGGTAATGCTACCTTTCATGAGTTCGATTAAGTTGCGTGAAATCGCTAGTCCTAATCCTGTACCTTCAATTTTGCGTGTACTGGCACCATCTACCATGACAAAGGGGCGAAACAGTTTGTGCTGTTGGGTAGGATCAATCCCCATGCCTGTATCTGTGACATGAATGAACACCTGAGATTGATCGTAGCTTGGTTGAATTTCACACGCGATGGTGATGCTTCCTACTTCCGTGAATTTAGTGGCATTACCAATTACATTAATTAGTACTTGCTTAAGCTTTGCTGCGTCTGCCTTGACGGGAATCAGTTCGCTACCCAAGTCAGTTTTTAATTGCAAGCCTCTTTGTTGCACATTTACTGATTGTATATTAATAACTTCTAGTAGTAATTTTCGCAGATCAAGCGGTTCTGTAACTACGGAAAGTTTGCCTGCTTCAATTTTAGAAATGTCGAGTAAATCATTAATTATTCCTAATAAATGAATTGCTGTTTCATCGGCACGCTGGAGAAATTCCATTTCTTCTTCCCGGTTATCACACAAGCCATCGTGAACCAGGCGAACACAGTTAATAATAATATTCAGTGGATTTCGCAATTCATGAGAAGTTGTAGCTAAAAACTGACTTTTTACTTGATTAGCAGTTTTTGCTTCTTTCCAAGCTATTTCCAATTCTTCTGCCCAAGCTTTGAGTCTTTCCACCATTTGGTCTAGGGCTTGTGCTAGTTGATTAAACTCCCGAATTTTAAAGTTATGAGGAACTGGTTGGGCGCTGTGGTGGCTATAAATATTGAGTGCGTAATCTCGTAATTCTTCTACAGGTTTTGCTAGATAAGGAGCTAAATACAAAGATGCCAATAAGCTCGCACCTATCAAGCCAACTGTTAAAACAATTAGGATAAGCTTTATTTCTTCTAGACCAAAAAGAGCACTATCTATAGTAGTAACAGCTAAAACAATCCATTTTTGCTGCGAATTTTGTTGGATAGGATTGTTAATCACCGTATAACCAGCTACTAATTCTTGCCCCTTTTGAAAAGACAAAGCTGTAGAGCCTTTTTGTCCGATCGCGGCATTTTTGATCATGCTTTGCAGTTGGGAAGCATTTTGATGCTCTTGGATATTACTCCCCACTCTTTCTAGTAATGGGTGCGCTAAAATTGTGCCATCCTCAGTAATGACTACCATAGAGCCTGTGAGCGATCCCGGCTTATTAGTAGTTTGTTGGTACAATGCTGACTGAAGACTTAAGCTATAGAGCAATTTACCCCCGCGATCGTAAACTGGGGCAGTGAGTAACAGTTGCAGTTGATTTTTTGGATCTCTTGAACCAGTGGTTCCTAGTTTAGGGGGCAAGACTGCTCTAATATCAACTCCTTGACTAGGTACAAATGAACTTTCTTCTCCAATGGCTTTGTCGTCACAACTACTAGCAACTATTTTGTTGGTTTGCAAATTCTTTAATTGAATACACTCAATTTTAGTTGGTAGTTCCTGTGCTATTTGAGTTAAAAATTCTTCCGCCTCAGTTGGAGAACGAGACTGTATAAGTTGTGTTTTGCTAATAATCAGCAAACTAGTCTTCAGGGTAGTGACAGCATCTGCAATCTTCTCCCCTTTCATAACCGCACTTTCTGTTAAATTTTGTTTAGCAGTTTTCAATAAGCTATTACGTGCCTTATTTAAGGCGACAATCTCACCTATCAATAAAACTGGGACAAACACCAGCAAGATTCTTGTCAATAAAATACGCCGAAAGGATGATTGACGGGACTTAGCCATCGAACGTCTCACTTCGCATCTGCAAACCACAACAGCCAAAGATATGGAATTAAACCAGCTAGATGAGACATTGTATTAAGTTATGACTACTTTATTGACAAATTTCAAACATATCAAAGTTGGCATCTGCAAAATGAAACACGGTATACCAAAACCCCTGGTGGTTAAATGTAAAAAAGACTTGTGTTGCATATCTATACAATAGGGAAATCACTAAACAGCAGCTTGCATATATGAATTTTTGCTAAATAACATACAGCAAGGAAAATATTAAAAAATTCAAAGCAACTCAATGGTGCAACATCGTCCTCATACCACAGTGGTTTTGGCAATGAGTGCAGATGGCAAGATAGCAGATTCCAGGCGATCGCCTGCTCGGTTTGGCTCAAAGGCTGATAAAGCACACCTGGAAAAACAAATCGCTGCCTCTGATGCCACTCTTTTCGGTGCCGGGACTCTCCGTGCCTACGGTACTACATTAACCGTATCACATCCAGCATTGCTGCAAAATCGAACACAGGCGGGCAAATCTACCCAGCCAGTTCATATAGTCATTACACAATCAGCTAACATTAATCCGGAAATTCACTTTTTTCAACAACCAATTAAACGCTGGTTGCTCACGACTACAGCCGGGGCACTTTTTTGGCGAGGACGCTCAGAATTTGAGCAAATTCTGGTTTTTGAAACACCAAACGGCAAGATTGACATTCCTGCCGCGCTGCAACACCTGATAATTCTACATATAACACGCTTAGTGGTAATGGGGGGCGGGGAATTAGTAGCTTCAATGTTGGAACTAGATTTAATAGATGAATTATGGTTAACAGTATGTCCACTGATTTTGGCTGGTACTAACGCACCCACACCCGTAGAAGGTGAAGGATTTCCCGCTAATTTAGCTCCCCGCCTCGAACTTCTAGAAGTTCAGTCAATTGATCAGGAAGTGTTTTTACACTATCGGCTGCAACGACCAGCATCTTAGATTACCTTAAATAAGGATTGGGCAAGAGTCAAAAGGAGAGACGCGATTGATCGCGTCTGTAGTCAAAAGTCAAGGGTCAAGATTTCTTCCTTGTCTCCCTTCCAATCCCCATTACCACTTATGTCCTCCAGAGTCCCTAGTCCCCAACCCCCTACACACCCACACGATGGTAGAAAAACTTAAACCTCGCTATTCTAGCGTTTGGATCAGCAAAATTGCTGAAATACCCCAACAAGCTTGGGATGCTTTAGCATTGCCGCTCAAAACTCCTTTTTTAGAGTGGGAGTGGCTAAATAATCTAGAAACTTCCCACAGTGCTACGCGGAAAACTGGTTGGTTACCGAATCACTTAACCTTGTGGCGCGACAAAACGCTGATTGCTGCCGCCCCACTTTATCTGAAAGGGCATAGTGCGGGCGAATTTGTCTTTGATCACCAGTGGGCAAATTTAGCTGAACGCATTGGGGTGGAGTATTACCCAAAATTGTTGGGAATGACACCGTTTACTCCAGCTGAAGGCTATCGGTTCTTAATTGCGCCTGGTGAAGATGAGGATGAAATTACAGCCTTGATGGTGCATGAGATTGACTCTTTCTGCTCCCAAAATCGGATTTCTGGATGTCACTTTCTTTATGTTGATCCCCAATGGCGTGCTGTGCTAGAACGACAAGGTTTTACAACTTGGTTGCATCACAGCTACATTTGGGAAAATGATGGATTTAAGAATTTTGATGATTACTTAGCTGTGTTCAACGCCAATCAACGCCGCAATATTAAGCGGGAACGCAAAGCGGTAGAAAAAGCAGGTTTAATACTACAACCTCTGACGGGTGATGATATCCCCCATTCTCTGTTTTCCTTGATGTACCAGTTCTATGCAGATACTTGTGATAAGTTTGGCTGGTGGGGTAGTAAATACCTGACAAAGCGGTTTTTTGAGCAGTTACATAGCAATTATCGCCATCGTGTGTTGTTTTTTGCTGCATATAGCGAGCAAGATCATCGTCACCCCATAGGAATGTCTTTTTGTTTATATAAAGGCGATAGGCTATATGGGCGCTATTGGGGAAGTTTCCAAGAAATAGATTGCCTACATTTTGATGCTTGCTATTATGCGCCGATTCAGTGGGCGATCGCTCACGATATCCAAAGTTTTGATCCTGGTGCTGGTGGAAGGCACAAAAAACGGCGCGGGTTTCCTGCTAAGCCCAATCACAGTTTGCACCGCTTTTATAACAGCCGTTTAGAACAAATTTTGCTGCCTTATATCAGGGAAGTGAATCAACTCGAACAGCAAGAAATAGAGGCGATGAATGCGGAGTTACCTTTTAGTAACCGAGATGTTTAGCGGCAAGAAATGACAAACTAGCTAAGAATGCACAGGAAGAGACGAAAGGAAGAATTACACTGTAAATGGAGTAGAAAAAATTTGCAGAAATTAGATTTTAATAATGACTATGGATTTGATGGTAGAAGACTTGGCTGCAATTGATGATCAGCTTTCTGGTCGTCATATTGACCTTGACCCTAGTGGATATTTCATTATCTACTTGGATCGGGAGGCAAAGTTAATTTATGCCAAGCATTTTACAAATGTAATTGATGAGCGTGGTTTAGCTGTAGATCCCGAAACCGGGAAGGTAATTCCGGCTAAAGGAAAGGTAGAAAGAACTTACACAACTGTATTTAGTGGGAGAACAGCCAAAGAACTTTGCGTCAAAATATTTGAAGAAACTCAGCCTTGTCCAGTAAGTCTTTTAGACCATGCAGCTTATTTAGGTAGAGAATTTGTTCGGGCTGAGGTCGCTTTAGTGACAAGGCAAGAGTACATTCAAGATTGAACTGAAATGTTAATTGTTGACCATTGACAAACAAATGTATTTTGTAGGGGGTGGGCACCACTCATACGTGTCAACTTAACGTGAAACCCTTGTAAAGACGTGATGTTCAGTTCTCTAGCTTACCATGACGATTCGCGTTACCCCACCCCGGTTTTGTCTAAAGCCAAAACCTCCCCTCCCCTTGCCAAGGGGAGGGGTTGGGGGTGGGGTAAAACGCGTGTGGAATAAGCGTTTGAGCTTAAGTTGACACCAATGGGCACCACTAGATCTTTCGTTCAAACCCTGATTATAGCTAGTGCCCAGCCTACGAATTACTAAAGACAAAGCGCAAAGTCGAGCCACTGCGTTCCTGAGCCACCCCCGTGCGGAGAGAAGTTTGAGCGGAGGTTTCCTCCGATCAAAGCTTCGGAGGGTTCCAAGAGTTGAGGGGAGTGGCGTGTCGCCCTGCGTCGGAAAGCATGTGGCGTTGAGCGGAGGTTTCCTCCGAACAGACGGCAGTTCACGCCAGTCGCTTCTCCCTTGGCGCTAGCCTCTCCCTTTGGGAGAAGGGGAGACGCTACGCGAACAAGTCGGGCATTGCCCGCCCAACGCGCTGGCTCCTTTAAGCGGGGGAACCCCGCCACCGGACTGCCTCAACTTTGTAAGAATGACAGCCCTAGCCAGTTATCTTTAATTGCATCGCCCTACTTATTAGCCATTGTTCGATGGTTGATTAACTTGGTAAAGGTAATAAGTTGCCATCGGGATAACGGTAGCGGCAATTAACAGTCCTACTACCCAAGCAGTAGCATTCCCTTTGTCGGTTTCTTCTGCTTTCTTAAATGTGCCTTCTACCTGCACCTTTTCCACAACTTTGGGAGGGCCGGGATCAGTTTGTCCAGAGAGAACAGCGACTAGGCGATCGCTTGCATCCAAGAAAGCTTGGTTGTATTTGTTACCTTCACGTAACGGTGCCATTACGGTCTCAGAAGCTACGCTCTCAGCAATAGAGCTAGACAGCAAAGACTTGGCTTTATCTCCGGTAACAATAGCAGTACCATTTGTAACTGTGTCAATTACCAATAAAGTTTGATTGGCTTGTGCTTCTTTGGTGGGAAACCATTTTTCAAACAACCCTTTGGCAAAACTTTCTGGTGTTTCCCCATAGTCGAGTCGGCGAATGGTGACAATTCTGGTTTCGTATCCAGTTTGCTTTGCTAAATCCTCTAAGGTGCTGCTAATCTTACCTTCATTCAGACGGCTAATCACGTCGGCTTGATCTACAACCCAGGTGCTATTATCAGCTGCCAGGTTAGGTATTTGATATGTACCAGTGGCTAAGGCAGATGGCACAACTAGAACAGAAACTAGAGCGATCGCTATTAATGGCAGAATTAGCCTAACGAGGTATTGTTGGATGATAAGTACTTGGTTGAGGAGCTGTTTCATTGGATAAACCTTAAGACAGACTTGCACCAAAAATACTACACAACCAATGTCAAAATCACCTGGTTTATGTGTTTTTCCATCTTGGAGTTTTCTCTACACCCCAAAGATAGATTTTATTTGAGAATTTTTTCTGGCTTAATTACAGGATGACTACTAACAAGAAACACCGCCCACTTTAGGAATTTATCTAAATTGGGCGGAATTTGCAAACCATTATGGGATAGTATCACATAATTGATATTTATTGCTAAATAGCTAAGTTTAGTTAATAATTGCGGCTTTTTGCCTGCCTAAGCCTCACCAAGGTAATATCTGCATTTTGCTGAGAGTCAGGACTTGTGATTTTTTGGCAATTTTGCAGAGAAAAAAGTAATCACAGAAATTTCGCCACTGCATTTAAACGAAAATTGGGTATCAGTCCCGATGATTTTGGCTAATAGAGCGCATCCTGCTATTCTTTTGTACTCAACTGCTGCACAAACGCAGTATGTTCTGCTGACTTCAACCCCGCTTGCACTACTTCCAATACCTGTGCCATCTGATTATTTAACAGCGCCTCTACTGCCAACCACAAACCCGGAAACACCTGAGAGCGAATAATTCCATCTGCATCGGGAGCTAACAATCGATAGTCGCCATCGGTGAGGTAAAACCATTCAATTTGATTCTCGTAGGATTGCCAGATTATGTACTCCAACACCCCATTACGGCGATAAACCTGTTTTTTGCTGCCCCGATCAATAGCGGCGCTACTTGCGGCAATTTCCACAATTAACTCAGGTGCTCCTTCAATATAGCCATCGCTGCTCAACCTTGTCTGCCCACCTACTGCAGATTCAAGAAACAGTACAGCATCAGGCTGGGGTTCATTGTCGAGATCTAGGCGTACCGTAGGTTCAACGCTTAAGTCAACACCAGGAGTCAGCGATTGGTAGATTCCTAACCAAGTCATAACTCGACTGTGGGGTTTGCCATGCTGTTCATGCCTTAAGGGAGATGCCACGTAAACGATTCCTTCAATCAGTTCTGCTTTCTTGATGTGGGGTGCAGCCGCATAGCGCCGTTCAAATTCCGGGCGAGTTAAGCGATCGCCACTTTGAAGCGGAGGCGAATTGGATTGTGTTTGGGGTGAGTACTCTCTGACCATTTGCCAATCCTCAGATTTGCCGGATCATCCTCACTGTAGCAAAGCTTTGTATAGGCGAGTGGAGATTAATTGACACTGCTAAACTTGTAACTAAAGGCAACTAATGTTAGCAAAAAAGGCACGAGGAAAAGTTCAATGAATACTGTTGTCCTCAATCTCGAACCGATCGCTCATTTAACCGATGAGCAATTTTATCAATTGTGTCTTGCTAATAGAGATTTAAGCTTGGAAATGAATGCAGCAGGAGAATTAATCATTGTGCCACCAGTAGGAGGAGAAAGCGGAAATCAAGAAGCTGGACTAATCACTGATTTAGAAATCTGGAATCGTCAAGCTAAATTAGGCAAAGTTTTTAGTTCTTCAACTATTTTTATCCTGCCAAATCGTGCAAAACGTTCCCCTGACGCGGCTTGGGTAAAATTGGAACGTTGGGAAGCTTTAACACCAGAACAGCGCCAAAAATTTCCGCCACTTGTACCTGATTTTGCCATTGAACTGCGTTCTCAAACAGATCGGCTCAAACCTCTCCAAGAGAAAATGCAGGAATACATAGAAAATGGTTTGCGTTTGGGTTGGCTGATTAATCCTCAAGATGCAAGAGTAGAAATTTACCGATACAACAAAGCTGTAGAAGTTGTAACAATGCCAGCGATTCTTTCCGGAGAAGATATATTACCTGGATTTGAGTTGCAAGTTTAGCTAGGCGATAATTTTGCTACTACAGTTATCCTAATTTAGGTCTTGAACAGAGCTAATCACCAGAAAATCTCTCTTCCCTAGTCTCTAGTACCGCCGTGCGGAAGTCAAAAGGAGCCAGTGCGTTGGGCGGTGCCGACTTGTCCCTTGCGCGTCTCCCCTTCTCCCAAAGGGAGAGGCTAGCGCCAAGGGAGAAGCAACTGGCATTCAAAAGACTTATATTCTCGGCTTTTACGCCATTGGGAATGGTATGTTTATTTCCGCCGTGGGGTGCGTTATGGACACGCTGAAATAGCAAATGAGTTCGCCGAAATAGCAATTGCGTACGCCGAAATAACAAATGGGTTCGCCGAAATAACAATTGCGTACGCCGAAATAGCAAATGAGTTCGCCGAAATAGCAATTGCGTACGCCGAAATAGCAAATGAGTTCGCCGAAATAGCAAATGGGTTCGCTGAAATAACAATTGCGTAGTTGAGTCCAATACTCTTATGAGGGCACGGCACTGCCCGTTGGTGTCAATTTAAGCTCAAACGCTTATTCCACAGGCGTTTTACCCCACCCCTAACCCCTCCCCT